>NZ_BAABTE010000068.1:0-1101 GCF_040371715.1 Brucella sp. NBRC 14130 | reverse complement strand
GCCATCGGCATTTAAAGTGATATAGCCATATTGGCCATCTATCCTGCCTCCAACGCCACCAGCGCTGTTCGTTGCAGTATCACCCGATACCACACCAACCACTGCACCAGTATTCACCCAACCATCTGCGCCAGCAGTATCATTTGTTAATACACCGTCAGCAGCAAGTACGCTCAGCACACCACCTTCACTAAGGCTACCAGTATCTGCCACAGCAGTCGGAACATCATCAATCACTTGTACAACCAGACTACCTGTTGTGGTTACCCCTCCTGCATCTGTGACACTCAGTGGAATGCCACTCAGAAGTAAACCATCATTTCCAACAGCGCTATGTGTCTGGGCGTTGTTCAAAGTATAGGTATAACTCAAACTACCTGAAGTTGGGATACCACCTACACTGCTATTTGCCGTAAAACCATTTAGAACGATGGTTCCACCAACGACGTTGATCGCTGCCGATGGGTTGCTGCTACTCAGTGATTGTAATTGTGAAAGGCTAAAGGTCTGTCCGCCTATGTTAATACTGCTTAAGCCATCTCCTGCATTGATCGGAATCGTTCCACTGGCAGATTCGCTCGCTGCATTTGCATTGCTACCTGTACTTAGACCACTTTCATACACTGTAATCTGACCACCAACATTGTTTCCGTTCTCATCGTTCGGTGTAATGCTTGGTAGGCCATCGGTATGTCCGTTAATGGTGATGGTTAATGTCGTGGTACTCCAGTCCCCATCTGCATCTTTAATGGTGTAGCTAAATGTTTCTGTGAGCTTGCCTCCATCTTTTAATGCATTCACGGTTGCGTTATTTGGGTCAACGGTATAGCTGTAACTACCATCGCGATTGAGTATCAGTGTGCCGTAGTCACCTGCAAGTCCTGTTCTACCAACATTATCTGTTTGTTCTGTTGTTGAGCTTCCTTTGCTGACTCCTGTCACTTGTGTTGCATCTACACCTAAACGGTCAGCAACATCTGCACTATTGCTACTACCACCTGTGATCACGTTTCCTTCAAGTGCTGTGCCGTCTTCTGTCACTGTGCCTGTGTCAGCTTTCGCTTCTGGGGCAGTATCTGTGATGAGAATGACCAGATTCGT
>NZ_BAABTE010000067.1:0-1142 GCF_040371715.1 Brucella sp. NBRC 14130 | reverse complement strand
CTTGCGGGTGGTTCAACTGCGGGTACTGGTCATACCGTAACAGATACAGTGAACCTACCATCCGAGGTCAAAGCAGTACCCGTTACTAATGGTTCGACTCAATATGGGACGTTCAGCATTGATGAAGATGGTCGCTACACATACACACTGACTAAACCATCAAATGGCGATAATGTTGAGGATACGTTTAGCTATACAACTAAGGATGCTCAGGGCAATAGTACAACGAATACCGTAACGATTACGATTATAGATGACGCACCTGTTGCGAAGCCTGACACGAATAGCATTACAGAAGACAGCGTACCTAATCCAGTCAGTGGCAACGTACTGACAGGAGGCGTATCTAGTGGAGATACAGCTGATACCCAAGGCGCAGACAAAGCTAACGTCAGTGGAGTACAGGCTGGAACAGTTGCGTCAGGTGAACACGTAGCAAATGGCGCATTGAATACAGCAGTGAATGGAAAATACGGAACATTAATTCTCCATGCTGACGGTAGTTACACCTACCAATTAAATAATAACAATACGGATGTAAATGCCCTTAAAGATAACCAAAGCCTCCAAGACGTATTTAGTTACACCATTACCGATGGAGATGGAGATAAATCGACAGCGACCATTACCATCACCATTAACGGACATACCGATGGCGCACCTAACGTGGTTATCACTGATCATAATGGATCAGCGCTTGGTGCGAACAGCATTGCCGAAAATGCAACGACCCCAGTACAAGGCGAGTTTACCGTCAACGCAGCAGATGGACTGAAATCTAACACGATTGGTGTCACGACCATTCTGACCAGCGAACTCTTGGGTCTATCCCCGACCACACCAAAAACAATCATAGGTACACAAGGAACACTGACCCTTACCGACTATGATCCAGTAACAGGCAAAGTCAGTTATAGCTACCAACAAAGTGGCACCAGCAAAAACCACAGCGGTGGTGATAGCAGCGTAAGTGATAGTTTCCCAATTATAGTGACAGACAATGCCAATGAAAGCTCAGCAGCGACGAATCTGGTCATTCTCATCACAGATACTGCCCCAGAAGCGAAAGCTGACACAGGCACAGTGACAGAAGACGGTACAGCACTTGAAGGAAACGTGATCACAGGTGGTAGTAGCAATAG
>NZ_BAABTE010000066.1:0-1220 GCF_040371715.1 Brucella sp. NBRC 14130 | reverse complement strand
AGGTCGTGTCGAAAGAGCCCTCAAGGCCGTGCCTGGCGTCGCCGATGCGGTCGTCAATCTGGCGACCGAAAAGGCGAGCATCACCACCAACGCTGCGGTCGATCCTGCCACGCTCGTCAAGGCCGTGAAGGATGTAGGCTATGAGGTTCCGGAAAGTTTCTCCGCGCCGGCGGCGGCCTCGCTTGAGGTGGCGATCGAGGGTATGACCTGCGCCTCCTGCGTGGGTCGTGTCGAAAAGGCTCTCCGGGCCGTGCCCGGCGTCACCAACGCCGTCGTCAATCTCGCAACGGAGAAGGCCACGGTCCAGGGAACTGCCGACGCCGCTGTGGTGGTGGCAGCAATCGAAAACGCGGGTTATGACGCCAAGGTGATCGCGGCGGGATCCGGGGCCGCCCAAGTAGAGACCGATGATCGCGCCGCGAAGAAGGAAGCAGAACGCCGCGAACTGACCCGAGATTTCACCCTCGCAGCGGTGCTGACGGTGCCGGTCTTCATCCTGGAGATGGGCTCACACGTCATCCCGGGCATGCATGACCTGATCGCCTCGACCATCGGCATGCAGTCGAATTGGTACATCCAATTCGTGTTGACAACCATCGTCCTGTTCGTTCCGGGCATTCGCTTTTACGACAAGGGGCTTCCGGCACTTGGGCGGCTCGCCCCTGACATGAACTCGCTGGTCGCAGTCGGCACGCTGGCCGCCTATGGCTATTCGCTGGTGGCGACCTTCGCGCCCGGCTTCCTCCCCGCCGGAACGGTAAACGTCTATTTCGAGGCCGCCGCGGTGATCGTGACGCTTATCCTGCTCGGGCGGCTGCTCGAAGCGCGCGCCAAAGGCCGGACATCCGAGGCGATCAAGCGTCTCGTCGGCCTTCAGGCAAAAACGGCACGTGTGCGCAGGGACGGCAAGACGGTCGACCTGCCGATCGGTTCGGTCGTTTCCGGCGATATTGTCGAGGTTCGGCCCGGCGATCGCGTCCCGGTGGACGGCGAGGTCATCGAAGGCGAGAGTTATGTCGACGAATCGATGATCACCGGCGAGCCGATCCCGGTCTCCAAGAAGCACGGCAGCGAGGTGGTTGGCGGCACGGTCAACCAGAAGGGCGCTTTCGCGATCCGCGCCACTGCGGTCGGCGGCAACACAGTGCTGTCGCAGATCATCCGTATGGTGGAGGAAGCTCAAGGGTCGAAGCTGCCGATCCAGGCGCTGGTCGACAAAG
>NZ_BAABTE010000065.1:0-1227 GCF_040371715.1 Brucella sp. NBRC 14130 | reverse complement strand
GCACCGGGCGCACGGCCGACAACAAGCTTGCTCTGCTTACCGCCGTTCTGGCGGACGGCATCAATCTCGGTCTCACCAGAATGGCGGATGTTTCCCCCGGGCTGACAATGCGGCAGCTCGCTTGGGCGCACGACTGGCATATCCGGGAGGAGGGTTACACTGGCGCGCATGCCATTCTCGTCAATGCCCAGAGGCAACTGCCTCTCGCGAGATTGTGGGGCGACGGAACCACCTCGTCCTCGGACGGGCAGTATTTTCCGGCGGGAGGGCATGCCGAGGCGATCGGTGACCTCAACGCCCGCTATGGCCCTAACCCCGGCGCCAAATTTTATCGCTTCACCTCCGACCAGTATGGCGCGTTCCATATCATCGCCATGAACGCCAATGCGAGCGAGGCCATCTACGTTCTCGACGGTCTGCTGTATCATGGCAGCGATCTCGCCATCGAAACCCATTATGTCGACACCGGCGGGGTCAGCGACATGAGTTTCGCTCTTTGTCATCTTGTCGGTTTCCAGCTCGTGCCCCGGCTGCGCGGCCTTAAGGATCGCCGGCTCCATCTCTTTCCGGGCGACACGCCTCCTGAAAACCTCGCCTCGCTCATTGGTGAATCCGTCAACGTCGAGCGGATCAAGGCGAACTGGAATGACATCCTGCGTCTCGTTACCACGATCCGTTCCGGCCAGGTGCGGCCTTCGACTTTGCTGGCGAAACTGTCCGCATTCCCGCGCCAAAACGGACTGGCGCTCGCCTTGCGCGATATCGGACGCATCAATCGATCCATCTTCCTGCCGCAATGGTGGCAGAACCCCGAAATGCGCAGGAACGCCACTGCCGGCCTTAATAAGAGCGAGGCCCAGAACACCCTGGCTCGGGCGCTGTTCTTCAACCGGCTCGGAGAACTGCGGGACAGGACCTTCGAGAGCCAGTTCTACAGGGCGTCCGGGCTGAACCTGCTCATCAACGCCATCGTCTACTGGAATACGCTCTATCTCGAACCAACGTTTGCTGAGCTCAATCGCGAAGGTATTGCGACGCCGGCCGACGTGATCAAGCACATCACGCCTCTCGGATGGCAGCATATCAGCCTCACCGGCGATTATATCTGGACCCCGACTGACAGCCTCGACCTCAGGCCTCTTCGGCGCGAGACGTCCATGCTGGCCGCCTGATCACCATATGTTCTCAAATGTCGGACAGATTCACCACTTTCGTGTCGTGACGCCC
>NZ_BAABTE010000064.1:0-1238 GCF_040371715.1 Brucella sp. NBRC 14130 | reverse complement strand
GTAAAAATACCACAAGCCCGAATTTGATCAGGTGCAATCAGCGCTTTTTCATAATACTGTTTAAACTGATATTTGCAGAAGCTGATATAGCTACACAGGCATAAACCGAGGAGTAGCAATACAGCCAGCATACCGAAAGGGCGGTCAACATATTTCTTCATCAAAAGGATGAAAACAAAACAGATCAATAGACCACAAATAAATAAGATAGGACTTACGCATTGACGGATTCAAAAAAGTATTAAAATACTTTATAAAGTATCTGTGATCAGACGAATTAAAAATGCTTCTACAGCAACTTGTACTCTACCCATTTATATGGGCTTTCTCATGACAGAACCGAACTCTATTAGCTGCACACAACTTGCCGAGACTTATAACATCTCGCATGATAGTGTAAATCGCTTTCTAGAGCGTGAAGACTACACACCTCACGACCTATATCAAGAAGCAATTCAACATATTGATAATAATAAACTTATAGTCAGTATTGATGATACTGTTTTAGATAAACCATATAGTCAGCATATGGACTTAGTTAGCTATTTTTGGTCAGGCAAACACCACCGATCCGTCAAGGGTATTAATCTCATTACCTTGTATGCGACAGATCAAAATGGTCAAAATATTCCAATTAATTTCCGAATTTATGACAAATCTGAAGGTAAAACCAAGAATGATTACTTTATGGATATGTTAAGTGAAGTACTCAGTTGGGGTGCAAAGATTCAATTTATTACAGGTGATAGTTGGTATTCATCGACTGGAAATCTAAAAACCATAAGAAAACATGGTATTCGATTTATGTTTGGTATCGACTGTAACCGTAAGGTTTCCCCAGAAAAAGGACAATGGTTTCAACTGCGTTTATTGCCAAATTTCCATCAGGGTCAAGTGGTCTGGCTCAAAGATTTTGGCTTTGTACAATTATTTAAGACTCAGTTAAAAGAACAGCAGAGGTTTTATATTGTGCATCAAGATGAAGATGATTTATTGTCCTTTGAGGGTTTTCATGAATTACATTCAAGTCATTGGAAAATAGAACAATATCACCGAGTGATTAAACAGGTTTGTCATATTGAAAAGTTTCAAGTAAGACGATCTAAACTGATTTCGAATCATATTTTTTCAGCCTTGATGGCCTATGTTGAGATACAAAAGAACCAGTTTGAGCGGATCTTTGAAAATGTATATCGTTGGCAGAAGAAGTTATTTAGACCAATGATCAAAAACATCAT
>NZ_BAABTE010000063.1:0-1292 GCF_040371715.1 Brucella sp. NBRC 14130 | reverse complement strand
TTCACAAAAGCCACTGGCCTGGTCCGCGTTCGCTCGCCACTACTAGCGGAGTCTCGTTTGATGTCCTTTCCTCTGGGTACTTAGATGTTTCAGTTCCCCAGGTTCGCTTCTAACCCCTATGTATTCAAGGTTAGATACCTTATTTCTGATGACTAGAAACCACATGCGCCGTTCTCAAAAGGCAGTAAGTCAGTAGGGCAATAAGGCAATATGTTTCTTACATACTGCCCTACTGCCGTATTGCCCTATTGCCTTAAACGACACATCTGATTTTCTAGTCATCTAAGGTGGGTTGCCCCATTCGGAAATCGTCGGATCAAAGGGTATTCGCACCTCCCCGACGCTTATCGCAGCGTATCACGTCCTTCATCGCCTGTGCATGCCAAGGCATCCACCAAATGCCCTTAAGACACTTGATCACTCTCATTGCCAATATCCATCAAAACAGCTTTTAAAGCCGCATTATGCGACGCCGAATGTTGCCATTCGACTGCAAATGCTTGTTTCAACAGTATCAGCAGAAAGACCAGCTTCTCGAGATACAATCGGTGACGGCGGTTAAACACATCAATCATAATGCAAGGCTTGAGCAAGCCATTGCGACATCAACTGGATAGTTGATCCGATTACATCTTCTCTTCACGATTTCATACAGAACAGGCAGACTTTCATAAAAGTCCGCAAACTTGTTTCTTTCTCTTGGATAATCTCTAAACGTCCACTCGACACCAAACTTGATGGTGGAGCCGGACGGGATCGAACCGACGACCCCCTGCTTGCAAAGCAGGTGCTCTCCCAGCTGAGCTACGGCCCCTCATCAAGTAACTTGGTGGGCCTGGGAGGACTTGAACCTCCGACCCCACGCTTATCAAGCGTGTGCTCTAACCAACTGAGCTACAAGCCCTTATACTTTCGCCAACCTCAACCGGTCGGCGCCAATACAGGACGCTAGTCCGTCGCCGCCGATGCGGCGCGCCCGCGCAGGGCCAGCTTTCCAACGGAAAGCGATGCGGCCCGTGAGCGATAAAAAGATCATCCAATGAAGAAAGAGAAACGAAGGCGGCACGCCTGCAAGCGATCGTCAGAGCGACTACTCTGCGATCTATGTTCTAATAAGATGGAGAAGGATCATCAGTCCGAAGACTGCGTCTTTCCAGTTCTCGATCTTCCTTAGAAAGGAGGTGATCCAGCCGCAGGTTCCCCTACGGCTACCTTGTTACGACTTCACCCCAGTCGCTGACCCTACCGTGGTCGCCTGCCTCCTTGCGGTTAGCACAGCGCCTTCGGGTAAA
>NZ_BAABTE010000062.1:0-1325 GCF_040371715.1 Brucella sp. NBRC 14130 | reverse complement strand
TACGACAATCTATGGACGCCTCCCGGGCGAGAAGAACATTTGGCGGCAACTCGGCATTGGATGCGTGAATCTATCCGGCCTATCGCTGGAGCGATCACGCTCCTGGCCTTGATGGGAGTCCGCTACCTCTGTCCTCATAACATGATCGACCTTTATGGCCTTGTCGTAAATCAGGATCCGAAGCTGCGGTCCGTGCCGTTACGCCATCAGTTCTTACCCCGCATTCATCATTGCCTCATCGGCAACGATTGGCAAATGACTATTGTGCGGCGTATCGCTCCTGTCGTGTGAGCAGGGCCCATGCTATCCGCGCGGTCTTATTGGCAAGCGCTACGATCGCTTTGTTATAACCCCGGCGAGAGACGAGCTCTTTCAGCCATTGAGATCGACGATCATCGTGACTGGCAAGTCGGCTGATAACTGCACGTGCGCCATGAATCATCTGGCGACGTAGATAATGGTTCGCTCGGCGGCCAATTCCGCCAAGGCGTGGTTTGCCGCCAGTCGAGTATTGTCGCGGGACCAGCCCGATCCAAGCCGCCAGCTCTCGCCCGGATTTAAAGTGACGTCCGTCCTCAACGCTAGCAACGAGTGCCGTTGCAATGATCGGACCGACGCCTGGCAGTTCGGACAAACGACGGCAATCCTCTCGATCGCGGCAAATCTCGCTAATCTTCCTATCAATCTTGGCAATTCGGTCATTCACATCGGTGAGTTGGTCGAGTAGTTCGAGGAATAGCTCGCGCCCGAGATCGGAGAGATCAGCGCTCTCAACAGCCGCGGGTGCCTGGGATACAAAACGCCATGCTCCTTGCGGCAACACGATGCCATATTCGGCGAGAAGACCGCGTGCATGATTGATCAGCGATGTACGCTGGATGATCATACGTTCTCTAACTCTATGCAGCGACTGAACGTCTTGCTGTGTGATCGATTTGACCGGCACAAATCGCATGGTCGGCCGGGTCGCCGCTTCATAAATTGCCGCAGCATCTACGGCGTCGTTTTTGGAGCCGCGAACGAAGGGCTTCACAAAGCGAGGGTTGATAAGCAGGACCTCTCGCCCATTATCTTTGAATTGCCGTCCCCAGTGATGCGCACTGGCGCACGCTTCCATAGCAATCGTCTTTGGTGCGAGTGCGTTAACAGTCTCGGCCAACTTCGATCTGCTGACCTTGCGCGACAGAATAGCGCCATCTGAAGCAATGCTGTGCAGATGAAACGACGACTTTCCGAGATCGATTGCGAGCAATTCGAATGTCATGACTTCCTCCTTTGGTTGGCCTTTCATTCTGAAGGTTCGGAGGGAGGCGTCCATCCCATAA
>NZ_BAABTE010000061.1:0-1405 GCF_040371715.1 Brucella sp. NBRC 14130 | reverse complement strand
CAGCTTTTCGGCAGGCAGCACGATCTGGTCGGCCAGGCCGCCATTCTGCTGCACGCCAAGCGTCTTGTTATAACGGCACGCATTGAGCCGGCCCTTGCGGCAGGACGAACATTCACCGCAATTCGTGGCTTAATCGCTTTAAAGAACAGCTCAACTTTCCAACGATCTTTATAAATCGCCGCAATGGTGGAGGCGGCTAAATGAAAGTTATTGCTGAGAAAGCTAAAGTGCTTGCCACTTTGCTGATCTCTATATTCAATTCTTCTTAACACTGGGGCTTTTCTTTTTAGGGCATGTGCGCTATTCAGCTGAATGGTTTCATCTTTTAGAATACCTTTGGATTCAAGCACTGGATGTTGCTGGATCACCTGATACACAGATTTAGGCCTAAAACGTGTGACAAATCCAATATTTTGAGCAGTCAGATTTGCATACCATTGGTAATCGACATAGCCTTTATCAAAAACTACAATGCTGCCAGCAGGAAACTGGAATTTGCGGCCTTGTACCATGTCATTTTCTTTGCCATTTTCAACTGCAACAAACTCAGGAATATCATTGCTGTGATTCAATCCTATGCTGAGTTTCATGCTGGCTTTTGAGTCGTGAACTTTGGCCCATTCACATAAGGAAAGCGACAGGTCAATATGACTGGCATCCAAGGAATACAAGGGATTCTTAAAGCGAAATTTATGAGCTACTTTTGAGTGTTCATAGTATTTAAGCAACTTGTAAAATAGCTGTTGATACAAGGCAGCAGGCTGCTGCTCATTGATTCGTGCCAGCGTGCTTCGGGGAATAGACTTTGCTCCGAGATGACTTAGCTTTTCCTGTTGGCACTCCAAATTGGATTGAATATCTCTCAGACTTTGCCTACAAGAGAATTGAGACATCAATATGGCAATAAACTGATCCCACCGGGAAGCCGCTCTAAATTTCTGTCCAACATGGTGTACTTTAGCAAGTTGTTCAAAATCCTGTCGCACAACAGGTTTAATTAGCTCATGAAATACGGTATTCTGATGTGACAAAACCTGAATCCTGGTCGTTAAAGTGTTTGTTTGCACTCATATTTTAACTGTTAGGACTCAGGTTTTTTTATTTAAAGCAAACTATGGGACAGCAGTGGGTGCTCCCTCTCTTTTAAGGAGAGGGTTAGGGAGAGGCTGCAAAAACATTGACAACAGAAATCCTCTTGAAAAATCAAACAATAAAACCTAGTCTGAGTATATTGGATTAGGTTTTTTGTTATGCGTATCTTTCGAAAATTACATCAGAAGCTCAACTGGACATCGACCCGTTATGTCGGTGTCGTGGTGGGTTTATTGGCTCTGACTTATTTAACCTCCGCAGTTTACCATAGCGTTAAACCACTGCCTGATGGGCTGGACTATACGGGCAAGTT
>NZ_BAABTE010000060.1:0-1406 GCF_040371715.1 Brucella sp. NBRC 14130 | reverse complement strand
AAAAATCTTTTTGTTTCAAGATCTATTGCTAAAGCATTTGTTCTACCTTTCTTTAAATTTTCTAGATTGGAATGATACATAATAGAGGCTAGATCAAAACTACTTAAGTAAATTACTTTGCCCTCTTCAACTAAATCGGCTTTTATTGTTTTACAAAGGCGGATAGATTTTTTCAATCCTCCATCAGCATAGTATTTACATTTGTAATCTATATAAAAAATATGCTTGAAAGGTAAGTTCATCAATGTAGTAGGAGTTTTATTATCTAACCTGAGTTCGATATAAAAAAAGAGTAGAAAAAAAGCCCTGTTTTTGTAACATATTGGTTCTCAAGACAAAATGTTATAAAACAAGGCTTCTCAATGGATCATATTACCGAATTATTTTGTATTTTGGATGATTTCTGCAAAAAATTTAATGAATCTTTAGAGAAAGCTTTAATTTCTAATCAAAAAACCAAGTTGAAAAAGTCAGCTTTAAGCTTGTCCGAAGCAATGACCATTGTCATTTTATTTCATCAATCCGGTTTTAGATTCTTCAAATATTTTTATTGCCAAATGATCGTTCCATTCTGGAAATCTGCTTTTCCTAAACTGCTTAGCTACAACCGATTTATTGAAATCATGCCCCGTTGTTTGCAAGCTCTGAGTAGTTTCTTCCATCAGGTGAAAGGAAAAGATACGGGAATCAGTATCATTGACTCCACTAAATTGGTAGTTTGCCATAATCTTCGGATTAAAAGGCATCGTGTATTTAAAGGCTTGGCCGGTCGTGGAAAAAGTAGTACGGGTTGGTTTTATGGTTTTAAATTACATCTCGTTATCAATAATTTAGGTGAAATTATTAATCTCAAGCTGACATCGGGAAATGTTCATGATGTTGCTATATTAGAATCTTTAACTCAAGAATTAAAAGGGATCCTACTCGGAGACAAAGGCTATTTGAGCAAAGCAAAAGCCGAAGCTTTAGCAGCAAGAGGACTGAAAATATTGACCCCATCACGTCGGAATATGAAAAATAAACCCATCCAAACTGAAGAAGAAAAACAATTACTTTGCAGAAGAGGATTGATCGAAACAGTGAATGATCAATTAAAAAATTTACATCAACTTGAACATTCACGTCATCGTTCGGTAAATAACTTCATGGTGAATATCATGGCTGCTGTAGTGGCTTATTGTTTGAACCCCAATAAGCCAACTTTCCAAAATATGCTAAAAGGTTAAGTGGATTTCATCGAACTCAGGTTATTTTACCAGGTGCGATGCCCTCTATTTTAGTCGGACTACGCTTTTCACTGGGTTTGGTATGGGTCCTGCTGATCGTTGCCGAAACCATTTCAGCCCAAGCCGGCATCGGTTATATGACCATGAATGCACGTGAATTTTTACAGACCGACATCGTCT
>NZ_BAABTE010000059.1:0-1530 GCF_040371715.1 Brucella sp. NBRC 14130 | reverse complement strand
AGGTCGTGTCGAAAGAGCCCTCAAGGCCGTGCCTGGCGTCGCCGATGCGGTCGTCAATCTGGCGACCGAAAAGGCGAGCATCACCACCAACGCTGCGGTCGATCCTGCCACGCTCGTCAAGGCCGTGGAGGATGTAGGCTATGAGGTCGCGGCAAGCTTCTCCGCGCCGACGGCAGCCTCGCTTGAAGTGGCGATCGAGGGCATGACCTGCGCATCCTGCGTGGGACGCGTCGAAAAGGCGCTCAAGGCCGTACCCGGCGTCACCAATGCCGTCGTCAACCTCGCGACCGAGAAGGCCACGATCCAGGGCAGCGCCGATGCGGCGGCTTTGGTGGCTGCCATTGAGGGCGCGGGATACGACGCCAGGGTGATCGCCACGGCGGCAGGAACCAGCCAGGGCGAGACGGATGATCGTACCGAAAAGAAGGAAGCGGAGCGCCGTGAACTGACGCGCGATTTCACCATCGCGGCGGGGCTGACGGTGCCTGTCTTTATCCTGGAGATGGGCTCGCATGTCGTCCCGGGCATGCATGACCTGATCGCTTCGACCATCGGCATGCAGATGAACTGGTACATCCAGTTCGTGTTGACGACCATCGTGCTGTTCGTTCCGGGTATCCGCTTTTATGATAAGGGGCTGCCCGCCCTGTGGCGGCTCGCCCCCGACATGAATTCCCTGGTCGCGGTCGGCACGCTCGCCGCCTATGGCTATTCGCTGGTCGCGACCTTCGCGCCCGGTTTCCTGCCTGCCGGAACGGTGAACGTCTATTTCGAGGCAGCCGCCGTCATCGTGACGCTGATCTTGCTCGGTCGCCTGCTGGAGGCGCGTGCCAAGGGACGCACCTCCGAGGCGATCAAGCGTCTCGTCGGCCTTCAGGCCAAGATGGCGCGCGTGCGCAGGGACGGCAAGACGATCGAATTGCCGATCGATTCCGTTCTGACCGGAGACGTCGTTGAGGTTCGGCCCGGCGATCGCATCCCGGTGGATGGCGAGGTCATCGAAGGCGAGAGCTATGTCGATGAATCCATGATCACCGGCGAGCCGATCCCCGTCTCCAAGGCAAACGGCAGCGAAGTCGTGGCCGGAACGGTAAACCAGAAGGGCGCTTTCGCGATCCGCGCCACTGCGGTCGGCGGCAACACAGTGCTGTCGCAGATCATCCGTATGGTGGAGGAAGCTCAAGGGTCGAAGCTGCCGATCCAGGCGCTGGTCGACAAAGTCACGATGTATTTTGTGCCGGCGGTGTTTGCGGTAGCGATCCTCACCTTCGCCGCATGGATGTGGTTCGGCCCGTCGCCCGCACTCATATTCGCTCTGGTCAATGCCGTCGCCGTCCTGATCATCGCCTGCCCATGCGCCATGGGTCTGGCGACGCCGACCTCGATCATGGTAGGCACAGGCTGCGGTGCGGAACTTGGCGTGCTCTTCCGCAAGGGCGAGGCGCTGCAACTGCTGAAGGACGCGAAGGTCGTCGCCGTCGACAAGACGGGCACGCTGACGGAAGGCAAGCCCGCGCTCACCGATCTGGA
>NZ_BAABTE010000057.1:0-1654 GCF_040371715.1 Brucella sp. NBRC 14130 | reverse complement strand
AGATTGGGAATACCAACCTCAAAATCATTCGATTCTGTTTCCATATTCGGTAAAGCGAACAGTAATAAAGGCATACCATGATCACGATTGGTTTCCCAATGGCCTTCAATGGCTGCCAATTTTGCAGGTTGATGTTTTAAGGTATTTAAACCGTGGTTGTCCCCAATCACAACTTGTAGGCAAGACGTGACCAGTACCATCCATAAACCCATAGAAAAAGACTTTTTCACCAACTCATCACGACGACCTTTCAGTAAATGCCATGCGGCGGTGCCAACCACCAAAAGTGATGAGACGAGGAAGGCCGCTGCTGCCATATGGGCAAATCGGTAGGGGAAGGATGGGTTAAACACAATTGCCCACCAATCTGTGGGGACAATAATGCCATTTTCGATGGGCTTTGTTGCACAAAGATTTGAAATGCAAAGCGCCCCTAATTGAGCTAAATTTAAGGCGTAACTTGGGTAAGTGGTCGACCTAATTCCGTAAATCTGTTAAGGACTGCTACACGTGCATGGATCTCATTCACTTGGCTATCATAACTCCTTGCACTGAGTTTATCTCCTAATAATTTGATGCAATGCATCTTAGTTTCAACCAAACTTCGCCGATGATAGCCTGACCATTTTTTCCATAGTGTCCTGCCTAAACGTTTAATTGTTCGAAGTAATTCATTTCGCTCTAGCGAGCTACTCTTTGTATCTTACCATTGTTTCGCATTTTTTCTAGGTGGAATCACCGCATGCCCTTGCCGATCTGCAATGACCTGACGGCATTGCTTGGTGTCATAAGCTCCATCGGTATAAACAGAGTCAATCCGCTCATCTTGTGGAATCTGATTAAGTAAATCACCAAGCACCTGTGAATCACTGACATTATTGGTTGTAAGCTGAACTGCTCGTATTTGTAGGGTTTTAGCATCTATACCAATATGAAGTTTACGCCATTGGCGACGAAATTCAGGTCCATGTTTCTTGCGTTTCCATTCGCCCTCACCTAGAAACTTCATGCCTGTAGAGTCCATGAGTAGATGCAGCCCATCGCTACTTTTTTGGTAGCTGATTGCAATATCAATATGCTTTTGTCTTCTACAAATGGTGGAATAATCTGGTGCTGTCCAATTTAATCCGCAAAGTTTAATCAGACTTTGCACAAAGCCAGTGACCATACGTAAAGACAGACGGAATAAGGATTTAATCATTAAGCAGCATTGGATGGCTGCGTCGGAGTAGGTTTGATTTCGCCCTTGTTTGCCTTTTGATGGCGCATACCATTGCGTAGCAGGATCAAACCAAATGGCAATATTTCCGCGACTCATGAGTGCTCGGTTATATGCGGGCCAATTGGTTGTGCGGTAGATTTTGTGTGTAGGCTTCTTCATTTGAAAATTATATCGCTGAAAAACCCTTTACAGATAGGTTTGTGCAACAAAGCCCTTTCAAAATATAACGATAGAACAATTAGAAATAACATTTAAAACAAATATTTACTCGATGTTTTATCTGACTCAAGCAGTACTTCCTCATTTGAAAGAAGAGGACAGTATTATCAATACAACAAGTATTACGAGTTATCAAGGTCACGATGAGTTAATTGACTATGCAAGTACCAAAGGTGCTATTACAACATTTACGCGTAGTCTTTCTAACCATTT
>NZ_BAABTE010000056.1:0-1833 GCF_040371715.1 Brucella sp. NBRC 14130 | reverse complement strand
CGTCGCTGAAGCAATCGTCAATATCCGAACCTATTTTATGCCGAAGCGGGCAAAGCAAAAGTTTTGACTGCCAGCCGGAAACCCATTCCGTCAATCACGAAAGACGTGGGCTATTCGTTGCGCTCACCGTTGTTGAGCAGTTAGCAGCATCATTATGCTGCCTCGCTTTTCATTCCGAAAACTTCGATCTCATATCTGCGTTCGTTTAGCCTGCGCCATGCTTTCCATGCTGCTACAGTTGGGAACACCTTCTCGAAAGCATCACCAGCAATTTTGCCCCACACCTTAAAACCAACTTGTGCTTGCATTTTCTTAACTCCGTTTTGCGTTTGCAACTCCGAGTTATTGCCGTTGGTGAATCAGGGCGAGCAAAGAATTCTCTAAAAACGAAAAGAATTCAGTCACTTAGAAAGGCGCGCATCTATTAAAAGCGGGCGCGGTTTCAATGGAAAAGAGTTGGAGGGATTGAGCAAAAAATATCGCATTTGAGCGGCTATTTTAGTAATTTAGATAAATAGTTATGTGAACATCGAGTCTGGAAAACGAAGTGTTCGCGCTTCGTCAAAGACTTGCTGTTCATCCCTTTCTCTAAGAAGTCACTGAACCTGCTTGTTTTCCAGACGCAAGCAGGTTCACTCTTTTTAGAAATGGGAAAATAAAATGAATACTCAAAACAATAATCAGAATGCTGGAAACATCGTCGTTGCAAATTTCAATAAGCCAACGGACGTTCAAAAAGAGATCATCGATAGTCTGCGCGACATGATGTCGAAAGGCGAAGAGATCAATGTGATGGAATTAGCCATACACACCGATCTCACTGCCGACATGACACAGGTAAAAACGTTTCTTATCAATGGTCAGTTTTGTTCCAAAAGCGAATGGGATGCGGCTGTAAAGGTCGCACATATTAAGCGCGAACTCGGCTTTTATCCAAAGACAGTAATTGAATTTGTCGACGCTTATATCAAGCGTGAAAACATTTCCGTCGATTATCAGAAGCGCATGAAAGCGAAGCGATTGCCGACATACGAAGGACAAGTCATTTCGAGTGACGCCCGTATGGATGTGGCAATTGATACTGTTGCGCGCATTCAAGAGAATATCGAAATTCGTACAGATACATTGCAACGTGATCTGCGATTGACAGTATCGAAATTGAAACTGAAGTTCACAACACAAGAAATCGACGACGCTACCAGCAAGTGGTTTGAGCAAGCAGTTGCCGACCGTGTGCAAGAAGTCATGCTCGACATTGCGTACACTGGAACACCGAATGCTAAAGATAAAGTCGATGCATGGGATGCAGTTTGTAGCCAGTTCGATCTAGCGGACCATAACGCGGAGTTCGTTAAGGCAATTCTCGCGAAATTCATCTGGCAGGTTAAGCGTAAGATCATCGGCTTGCCGATTAGCAATCATTTGATGCCAGTTATTCTCGGCCCTCAAGGCGTAGGTAAATCGACGTTTGTTACCGAATTTCTGTTGAAGCCACTTTCGGAATTAGTCGGTAGCACTGACTTCAAAATGATTGAGGATAATCGCAACACCGAGCAGTGGCGCAACTACGTCCTATTTTTGGATGAAATGGGATATGCAGGCAAAGCCGATATCGACAACGTAAAGAACAAGATCACTGCATCATCGGTGACAGGTCGTCCAATGCGCTCTAACGATAACGTTCAGTATGCGCAGAAGGCTACATTTGTTGATTGCCACTGAGAACTGACCCGGCGTTTCCACCGAGAATTGACCCGCCTGTTAGGTATGTTTCGGGTCTGCGGTCGTGGTCAAGTTCCTCGTTTTCTCCTTTGTCGTTTTAGTGTCGTGCGC
>NZ_BAABTE010000055.1:0-1885 GCF_040371715.1 Brucella sp. NBRC 14130 | reverse complement strand
GCCGCATCCTTGATGGCGCTGGTGCGGGAAGGCGGCCTCGACCCGTTCAATGGCGCGCTTTACGTGTTCAGATCGAAACGGGCGGACCGTGTCCGGATCGTCTGGTGGGACGGCAGCGGGGTCTGTCTCTATTCGAAAACCCTGGAAGAGAACAGCTTCTGCTGGCCGGGCATATCGGCGGCGCGGGTGCGTCTCGACCATTCGCAACTAATGGCGCTGCTGGCTGGAATGGATTGGAAGAAGATCCGTCCGGCCAAGGTTCGGCGACCGCTGCTGACGGGCTGATATCGGCCTGCGGCAAGATGAATCATGTCGCTGTAATGGTTGGGAAAACGGCTGCTTTTGTGCTCTATTGCCTCCCATGGTTTTGCCCATTCCCGACCTGCCGGACGACGTCGATGCGCTGAAAGCGATGATATCAGCGATGGCCGAGGAACGGGCTGCGAACGAGGCTCGGCTTGTCGCGGCACAAGCCGAGATCACCCGACTGGAAGCGGTCGAGAAAAGCGCCAACGAGCGGATTGCCAACCTCACATCGATCCTGAAGGTTCTGCAGCGCACCCAACATGGCACGCGTTCCGAGCGGCTGCGCCTGGCCGTCAACGACGAGCAAGTGTCCTTTGCCTTCGAGGAGATCGAGACCGGCCTTTCGGCGATCCAGAGCGAACTTGATCGCGCTTCCGGTGACAAGCCGAAACGCGCCCCGCGTCCGCGCAAGGGCTTTGCCGCTCATCTCGAACGCATCGAGGAGGTGATCGAACCGGACGTCCCCGCCGAGTGCGCGGGGCTGGAGAAGGTTCTGATCGGGGAAGACCGCTCAGAACGGCTGGATGTCGTGCCGCCGAAGTTCCGGGTCATCGTGACGCGCCGCCCCAAATACGCTTTCCGGGCACGCGACGGCGTGATCCAGGCCCTGGCGCCGGCACACATCATCGAAAGCGGCCTGCCGACGGAGCGGCTGCTCGCCTATATCGCCGTCTCCAAATACGCCGACGGTCTTCCACTTTACCGCCAGGAGGCGATCTATTTGCGCGACGGCGTCGAGATCAGCCGGAATTTGATGGCCCAATGGATGGGGCATCTGGGCTTCGAGCTTCAGATCTGCGCCGATTATATCCTCGAGCGGGTCAAAGAGGGCGAAAGGGTCTTTGCCGACGAAACGACCTTGCCCACCTTGGCGCCCGGCTCAGGGAAAACGACGAAAGCCTGGCTTTGGGCTTACGCGCGCGATGATCGACCCTACGGCGGAACCAGCCCGCCGATGGTTGCTTATCGGTTTGAAGACAGCCGAGGCGCCGAGTGCGTGGCGCGGCATCTCTCCGGCTTTAGCGGCATCCTGCAGGTCGACGGTTACTCGGCCTATAGCAACCTGGCAAAGGCGCGGGCCAAGACCGGGAGCAACGAGACGATCCAGCTGGCGGGCTGTTGGGCTCATCTTCGGCGCAAGTTTTACGACCTGCACATCAGCGGGGTCTCGCAGACGGCGACAGACACCATCGTCGCCATGACCGAACTGTGGAAGGTCGAGGACGAGGTTCGCGGCAAGGACGCCGGCACCCGAGCCCGCCGCCGTCAGGAAACGTCCTCGGTCATCGTCACCAGCCTCTTCGAGCTGTGGGAAAAGGAGCTGGGTAAGGTCTCGGGAAAATCCAAAACTGCTGAGGCGATCCGCTACGCGCTCACGCGGCGTGAGGCCCTCGAACGCTTCCTGATGGACGGCCGTATCGAAATCGACTCCAACATAGTCGAACGCGCGATCAGGCCCCAAACAATTACGAGAAAGAACAGTCTGTTCGCCGGAAGTGAGGGCGGTGGACGGACATGGGCCACGCTGGCCACCTTGCTGCAGACCTGCAGAATGAACAGCGTCGATCCGCTGAACTGG
>NZ_BAABTE010000054.1:0-2048 GCF_040371715.1 Brucella sp. NBRC 14130 | reverse complement strand
CCCGACCCGCCGGCGACCGCCAGAATTGGACCAGTATGCTGTTCGCGCAGAAAAGAGCTGCCGAGCGGCCCGCGGACCGAAACCTCGTCACCGACCTTGAGTGACCTGGCGACGTGTTCGCTCGTCGCTCCACCGGGCACATGCCTGATGTGGAATTCGAGATGGTCTCGCCCGGGCTGGTTCGCCATCGAATAGTCGCGCGCCGGAACGCCATCGAACGTCACCTGCGCATACTGGCCCGCCTTGAACGCGACGGCCTCTCCCGTTTCGACCTCCAGCCTGATTTGCCGGATGTCGTGGGTTGCGTCATCGATCGCGACAACCCGCGTGCGATAGGTGCGGACGGGAAGATCAAGCTGTTCTTCCTCCTCATCGAGCCATGCGACCGTGCAGTCCGTGAGCGGCTGCGCGCGGCATGCAAGGATCAGTCCCTGAGACCGCTCATCGTCCGTCAGGGCAAAGCGCGTGTGCGGCAGAAGATCGACCTCGCCGCTGACCAGTCGGGACTTGCACGAGCCGCAGCGGCCCGAACGGCATCCATGCGGGTATGCGATCCCTTCTTCTAGCGCTCTCTCCAGAATGGTTCGGCCATCCGGCACGTCGATGATGCGCCCCGCCTGCCGAATTTCGATTTGTCTTCCCATGACAATCTCCCCTCAGGCGGCGCCTGATGACAGGGCTTCCGCCAGACGAGGTTTCTGGTCAGCAAAGGTGCCATAGAAGACCTGTTCGTTGACGATCGTGATCGGGGCAACGCGCACGCCGGTCCGCGCTTTCGCCTCTTCGGCGATCTGCGGATCTGACAGGTCACGCTCTTCGAATGGGACACCCTGGTCAGCAAGCCATCGCTTGACGGCATGGCAATCGGGGCAGGTTGGCGTGGTATACAGCACCACTGACGGAGTTCCTGTATTGGTCACTGCTTCATTCCTTTACATGTGGCGAGCCTGCCGAAGCAGGCTCGCCTGTTTCTCATTCCGCAGGCGCAAGTTCAGGCCGACGGGGCCGGACTGCGCCGCTTTCCGCCTGCGCGGGCGCGCGGAAGGTCTTGAGCCTCAGCGCGTTGCCGAGGACGAAGACGCTCGACAGGGCCATCGCGCCGGCGGCAAAGACCGGCGACAGCAGGATGCCGTAGGCCGGATAGAGCAGACCGGCGGCAACGGGGATCAGAGCCGTATTGTAGGCAAAGGCCCAGAACAGGTTCTGCCGGATGTTGCCGATCGTCGCCTTGGACAGTGCGATCGCGTTCGGCACGCCTTGCAGGCTGCCCGACATCAGCACCACGTCGGCTGCCTCGATGGCAATGTCCGTACCCGTGCCGATGGCAAGGCCCACATCCGCTTCGGCCAGCGCCGGAGCGTCGTTGATGCCATCGCCGACGAAAGCGACCTTGCCATGCTGGGCTTTGAGGCGGCGTACCGCGTCGACCTTGCCGTCCGGCAGGACTTCCGCCACCACCTCGTCGATCCCAAGGCGCTTGGCGATAGCTTCGGCCGTCCGCTTGTTGTCGCCGGTGATCATCGCGACCTTGAGGCCGAGATCGTGCAGCGCCTTGATCGCCGCGGGCGTCGTCTCCTTGATCGGATCGGCCACGGCGATGATCGCCGCCAGCTTGCCGTCGATCGCGGCGTAGAGCGGTGACTTGCCCTCGTTGCCGAGACGTTCGGCGACCTGAGCGAACCCGGCCACGTCATGGCCGAGTTCTGCCATGTAGCGGTCGGCGCCGATCTCGACACGCTTGTCGCCGGCCACGGCCTTGACGCCGAACCCAGTCACCGATTCGAAATCCGACACAGCCGGCAGCGGGATGTTTTCCCCGGCGGCCGCATCCACGATCGCACGGGCGATCGGATGCTCCGACTTCGCCTCGACGGCCGCCATCAGACCGAGGACATCTGCCCGGTCGAAACCAAGGGCCAGTTCCAGATCGGTGAGCGCGGGCTTGCCTTCCGTCAGCGTGCCCGTCTTGTCGACGGCGACGACCTTCGCGTCCTTCAGCAGTTGCAGCGCCTCGCCCTTGCGGAAGAGCACGCCAAGTTCCGCACCGC
>NZ_BAABTE010000053.1:0-2254 GCF_040371715.1 Brucella sp. NBRC 14130 | reverse complement strand
GAGTGGAGTAAGAAGCGCAGATGCGCTTCTCCTCCCCGAACCGTACGTGCACCTTTCAGCGCATACGGCTCTCTGTTCAAGCTTGGCCCATGGCCATAGCAACGTCATGGTAATGCGACGTGACGGTACTGCGGTTTTCGATCCGGAAGATGTATGGGTTTTCTTCCGGGTTGCGCCAACGGAATTGCGCTTTGGGGCTTGAGACAAGCCGTTTTAGCGCTTTTCCAACAGGGGCACCGCGTTCATTGCGACCAAACACGAGCCAGGTTTTCGACTTGCCCGGTTCCGGGACCCTGAACCATTTCCGCATCAAGGGCTTGATGCGGGATCGGTACTTGTGTCCCAGCCAATGCGCCATTTTCCAGAACACGACATGGTCGATGCGCCGGAAGACGTACGCCGTGAAGTCGGTGAACTTGTAGAACGCCGCCCATCCCACCAATTGGCGGTTCAGGCTGGCGATCATGTCGACCGTGCTGACACTATGATTGCCGGAAAGGGTTTCGGTAAGTCTGCGAACAAACCCCTTGGCCTTTTCTTTGGGTATCGTCGTGACGACGGACATCCGTCCGTGTCCCCCTCGCTTGCGAATGATCCGGTGCCCCAGAAAGACGAAGCCGTCATTGACGTGTGTCACATGGGTCTTTTCCATGTTCAGCGTCAACTTCAACTCACCTTCCAGAAACGCCCGGCACTCCTCGCGGATTTCCTCTGCCTGAGCCTTGGTTCCTTTTACGATCACGACGAAGTCGTCAGCGTATCGGCAATAGGCAACGGCGGGTTTCCATTGCCGGTTCTCTCGAACCGTAATGGGCCTGCCTTGCTGGATGCCGAAGTTCCATGCCCAGCGATCCTTGCGGGCCTTGTCGCTTAGATATTTCGCCTCCAGCCACATATCAAACTCGTGGAGCATGATGTTGGAAAGGAGCGGTGACAGAACGCCACCTTGCGGAACGCCCTCGCTTGAGGCTGTAAACAGGCCACGATCAATGTGCCCTGCCTTCAGGAACCGCCAGAGAAGATCAACGAAACGCCCGTCCTGCACCCGCCGCCGCACGCATTTCAGAAGCAGCCGATGATGGACCGTGTCGAAGTAGCTGGCCAGATCACCTTCGATGATCCAGCGGCCCCTCGTCGTGTCGGCTCCATCCTGAAGCTGTATCCTTACGGTGCGGACGGCATGATGCACGCTCCGTTCCGGCCGGAAGCCATAGGATAAACGATGGAAATCGCTTTCCCAGATCGGCTCCATGGCCATCAGCATGGCGCGTTGAACGATGCGATCCGTCAGGGTCGGAATACCCAGTGGTCGTAGCTTGCCGTTTGATTTCGGGATATAGATGCGCTTGACCGGCTGGGGGCGATAACTCTCCTCCAGCAGGCTTGCCCGCAGGTCGTCCAGATGCTGATCCAGTTTGACCTGCAGCCGTTGCTTATCCATTCCGTCGATACCCGGCGTTCGTGCGCCACTTGACGCAAGAACCATCCGAGCGGCCTCGGCAAGCCATTCCCGATTGGCAATCAGCCGAAGAAGCCGATCAAACCTTCGGTTTGGATCGTTTTCGGCCCATGTTGCGAGCTTGTGCTGCATTTCGCTGATTATCAAAGGTCTTCACCTCTCTTGGTCAGATAGTTTGCACTTCAAGCAGTTTGAACTGTTCCCCTTCGCCATGTGGCAGGCTTTCCCTGCCGCGGACTACTACGAGAACTCCGCCAACATGATGGACATCAGGGTCAACTCCCTTGCGACGCAATACTCCGTTGTCATTCCATCATGCCTTCCCTCGTTCATATGCTGGACGTCAGCGTATTGGTGAGGCTGCCGGTCGCAGTCTTTTCCCTTGCTTTCCGCAAGTCGATGCCGATGCCATGGTCTGGCTGCATTCTCCCCATGGCTGCCACGGACAGCCTACGTGTTCGTCCGTGTTGGGATGACGCTGGCATACATCTCAGGCGTCATCATCAGCATTCCGCCTGTTAAGCCGTATAGGCGAAGGCGACATTCCAGCCCTCAGATGCGGGTTAACCGGTTCGTGTTCCTCAACCTTCCAATACTTCAGCCTCGGGAACCATCTCGGCGTAACGGCTTCGCCTCAATCCCCTTTACCTGCGGGCTACGTCACCCTGCCAGTTGACAGCAGGTCACCGCCGCTTGGGCTCATGCCCCCTTACAGCAGAGGGCAGGCAAATACTCACATCCTCCTTTCTCTTTTGCATTCCAGTCATATGCCTCCCCGACTGGGGCGAGGCGCAC
>NZ_BAABTE010000052.1:0-2271 GCF_040371715.1 Brucella sp. NBRC 14130 | reverse complement strand
GCCACGACCCCTTGATCCGCCCGCGCGCCGCCGTGGGGCGGGCTGCGCCCTCCCCCCTCTGTCCGGGGGAATGTCAGAGGCCATTCCCCCGGAAAGACCGGGGAGGCTTCGCCCAAGGGGGCTTCCCCTGCGGGAAAACGCAAACTCAGGAGACAGACCATGACCGAACTGACCAACTTCATCCGCTTCAACGAAGACGGCACCCTCACCGGCAACATCGCCTCCATCGCCTACGACATCGACATCACCGGCGAACCCTTCAGCAGTACCAACAAGGACGCGCCTGTCTACCGCATCCATGCCAAGTCCCCGCGTGGACGGCGGCTCGAACTCGGCGGCATCTGGAAGAAAAAGAACCAGAACGGCGGCGACTATCTCAGCCTCTCCGTTAGCACCGGCCACGGCAGGCTCAACGCCAATCTCGGCCGCTTCCCCGGTCAGGACGACGAAGACCTGATGGCCGTCATTCCGTGGGATTGATCGACCAGCCGACCGCAGGTTTGCCCGAGGGGATCGCTCCCTTCGGGCAGGCCGATACCAAGGAAAGAGATTTCAGGAAAGGAGGATGACCATGGACAGCCCGAGCACCGACACCCTCGGCATGGCGCTGGTGGAAAAGGGGTTTGCACCCAACCTTGCCGTTCTCGACATCAACAATTCGTTGTCTGTCCCGCACGGCTTTGAAATATCCGCGCCGTGGCACCTGCCGTCGCGCATGTTCCAGTTTCCCATCGAGGTCTGCCGCCCTGACAATGAGCAGCCGCGCAAACTCGGCCTGCGCCATCCGCGCTTGGCCACCCATCCCTACGTGCGCCATGTCGAAGCGGCGCTTGGTTTCGAGATCGCCCGCGACGGCGCGCCGAACCGCTACGGTTATACTAGTGCCCCGACCGCCCGCTGGTGGCACGCCGTCGATCTGGTCACAGCCGGGAAATGGCGTGAACTGCTGGCAACGCAGGAATTCACCGAACCCGCCTGCATCATGAACGCCGTCACCTATGGCTGCCGCTATTCTCGCCATGACGACAAACGGGCCGCTGGCTATATCACTACCGCCGAGGCCCGCGAGATCATGCGCGAGATCGGCGCGACCGAACCCAGCGAACGCGGAGCGGTCATCCGTTCCTTCTCCGCTCCAAGCGTTTGCCGTCAGGAGAAGGGCGCGGAACACTGGCCGATCAACACCGGCCGCCAATGCGCCGAGGACGCGGCATGGGGGATGATCTTCGGCATCGAGGACGGCTGGTTTCGCTATGACCGTGCCGGATATCTGCAATGGTCCGAGCTTGGCCGGGAACGCTACGTGGCGGGCGAAAGTGCCACCTACACGCAGGCTAGCGGCCAGACCGCTTTCGCATTCTAGGGCTTTGCAGGCCGGTATCCGACCGATGGCCGGACCTGCCTGCTGGCGCATGTTTTCGCAACGGGCTGGATCGCAAGCCTGTCATCAACCGAGAGTAGGAAATCCGATGAGCAAGCACAGAGTCACGATTGTCCAGATTTTCCGGGCAGAGCGCCGGATCACTGTCGAGATTGATGCGGCAGATCGAGAAAGCGCCATAGAGGAATTGCAAAGCGGCGCGATCGATGCGCCCGACTTTGATGATCCGAGGTGGGCGACCGGCTGGGACATTCTGAATGAGGTTTACGAATGAGCCGCTACACGATCACGCTTCGCAAGGGCGAACGAACGGACCACGAGGCCGTCATCGGCTACGATCCACCTCTGCGAACTTATTTCTTGCAGGGCTTCGAGGCCGATGGTGATTGCGGGACGCCGGAAATCTGGCTCGGCGTCGTCTTGGAGGAGTTTCCCACCTTGGAAGGGATCATTGAGGAAGCCCGCGCCAATGGCTATGAGGTCAGCAATCTCGATCATGCTGATATGATCGCCATGCTGCGAGAAGCAGGCCACGAGCATGAGCCGTCCATCGCCGAACGGCTCGGCTTCATCAAGTAGCGCCTCCTGCCCCTCCGGCTGCGGAGGGGCAACCGCGTCGTTACCGTTCGGCACCCGCATCGAGCGGGCGCGAAGCGGTCCGAGGGGAGCCCCGAAGCCCCTCCCCTCGTCTCCCCTGCCCGCCCGATAGAGGTGGAATAGGCTCTCCTCTTCCGCCTGGTCGTGCTCTTTTCGTAATGACCGTTTCCCGATGGTGCCGATCGTTATCCAGCCGCAGCGCCGTGAGGACGGCGCGGCCGCGGCCGCAGCGAACCGGCCCCGCCGGTGAGCGGAGCAGGCGGAGGAAACCCGCGCTCCCCAATAGCGCCGTA
>NZ_BAABTE010000051.1:0-2595 GCF_040371715.1 Brucella sp. NBRC 14130 | reverse complement strand
GGCGTCACGACACGAAAGTGGTGAATCTGTCCGACTTTTGAGAACGTATGAAGAACTCACGCCGGCTTGACGGTAGATGCGGGGGATTTTTCGGCTTTGAGGGCCTCGTAGAGCGCGGTCTTTCCGATCTTTACGCGGGCGGCAGCTTCGCGGACATTCAGCCCGGATGCTAGATGTTGCCGGGCCTTTGCGAGCTTCTCCGGGGTTACAACCGCTTGGCGGCCTCCGCGGCGGCCCCGTTCCTCTGCTGCCTGGAGTCCGGCGCGGGTTCTTTCCCGAATGAGATCGCGTTCGAACTGGGCCAGCGCCCCGAACAGATGGAAGACCAGGCGACCGCCAGATGTCGTGGTGTCGATGCTTTCGGTGATGGACCGGAAGCCGACGCCTTTGGCCTCCAATTCGGTGACGATCTCGATGAGGTGCTTCATCGATCGGCCCAGGCGATCGAGCCTCCAGACCGTAAGCGTGTCGCCGTCTCGAGCATAGCGCACGGCCTCAGTCAGCCCCGGCCGATCGGTTTTCACACCCGATGCCTTGTCTTCGAACACTTTCTCGCAGCCCGCCTTGCGCAGGGCATCGAGTTGCAGCGCCGTATCCTGGTCGCCGGTGGATACCCTTGCGTAGCCGATCGAGGTCATGAGGCGTGATTTGTCCGCTTTCCCATTGAAGTCGGACAATGTCCGGTTTGCCGTCGAATGGCAAGGTTTACGGACGAAATCTGTGGACGCCGCGAAACGACCGTTTGCCGGACACGCATTTTCCCTTTCGGTGCATCGTCCGCAACGAGAGGGAGGGTGATGAATGGCTCGAAGAGCATTGCTGAGCGAAACATGGTGGAGCCAGGTAACCACGATCCCGAATGAGGATAGGGAGATCGCCAAGCACTACACGCTGGACCAGTCAGATCTGGATCTGGTCATGCGACAGAACAAGGCGTCGAACCGGCTGGGCTTGGCCTGCGTTCTGGCGATGTTGCGATTTCCGGGCCGACCGCTCGCGGATGGTGAGATCCTGCCTTCCGGCGCCTTGCGGTTCCTGGCGCGGCAGATTGGTGCCGATCATCGCGAGATCGATCGATATTTCGAGCGCCCGCAGACACGCCGCGAGCACCTCGCCCTGTTGTTCGAGAAAATGAAGATGCGCCCGTTTGCGCCCTCGGACGTGCGGGCACTGACCGGCTGGCTGACGCCCGCGGCGCAAACCCTGCGCCGGGCCGATGTTTTGGCGGATATGGTTGTGGAGGAATTGCGACGTCGGCGCATTCTCCTGCCGGCGCGCGGAGCACTCGAAGCCATCATCCATGTTGCGATCCGGCGTGGCATCCGCATCGCTCACCGGGCCCTGGCTGGCGGGCTTTCGGAAGGCCAGAAGCATGGCCTCGACAAACTTCTCGACCCGCGTGCGGGGACGAACGTGACCATCCTCGCGTGGGCGAGAACACCGGCATTGTCGCCTACCGCCATCAATCTCGACAGGATAGCCGAACGCGTTCAGCTTCTTCGGTCACTGAACCTGCCAACGGAATTGATGGAGCGCATTCCGGCCAAGGTTTTTGACGAACTCGCCGCGGAAGGGACACGGATGAGCGCGCAGCATTTGCGGGACCTTAATCCCGAGCGCCGGCACGCCGTGCTGGCAGCAACGGTCCTGCATCTTTCCCGCCATCTAACCGATTGCGCAATCGACGTGTTCAAGAAGCTGATCGGCGCCATGACGCGGCGAGCCGACAATCAGGCGACCGCCCGCATCACCCGTTCCGTCCGGGAGGTTCAGAAGCCGCTGAAGGACGTTTCGAAAGTTTGCCACGCGATCATCGAGGCCAGGCAGAAGGGCGAGGATATCGGCAGGTCGCTCGAAGCGGTCATTCAATGGCCGGTCTTCACGACCAGTGTCCAGGCGGTCGACACGCTGATCGCCCCCGACAGCATCGATGGGAAAATCGAAATGCTTCAGCGCTATCCAACGATCCGGAAGATGGCGCCGGAATTCCTGTCGACGTTTGTGTTTCGTGGCCACGCCGTGGCGGCGAATCTCCTGCGGGCGCTCTCCGTGGTCGCCGATCTGTACCGCACGGGCAAACGCACGATCCCGGACAAGGCTCCAATCTCCTTTGCGCCGAAAGGCTGGATGCCGCTCATCCTCCAGGATGGCAAGATCGATCGCAGGGCCTATGAACTCTGCCTGTTCAGCGAATTGAAACGCCGCCTCGATGCCGGCGATGTCTGGGTGGAGGGAGCCAAGCGCTTCCAGTCCTTCGAGAGCTTCCTCATTCCGGCGCCGACATTCGAGTTGATGCGCGAGGAAGGTCCGCTTCCGGTCGCCGTCGATACCGATGTAGAAACTTATCTGAAGCAGCAGCGTCAGACTTTGAACGACGGGTTGAGCGAGCTTTCCCGTCTGGCGGAAGCCGGTGAGCTCGACGATGTCGAATTGGCCGGCGCGGGTTTCAGCGTCACGCCGCACAAGGCCATGTTCCCGGACATCGCGAAGACGCTGAAACCGAAGGTGGAAAACCGCCTGCCGGCGATCCGGATCACCGACTTGCTGCTTGAGGTGGACGCCCGAACGGGATTTTCGGATGCGTTCACCCATCTT
>NZ_BAABTE010000050.1:0-2615 GCF_040371715.1 Brucella sp. NBRC 14130 | reverse complement strand
GATGGATATTGTAAATGGGAGTGATCAAGTCGATCGAGCTATTAGTACCGGTAAGCTGCATGCGTTGCCGCACTTCCACACCCGGCCTATCAACGTGGTGGTCTTCCACGGCTCTGATAGGGAATACTCGTTTTCAGGTGGGTTTCCCGCTTAGATGCCTTCAGCGGTTATCCCGTCCGTATATAGCTACCCTGCTATGCCGTTGGCACGACAACAGGTCCACCAGAGATACGTCCATCCCGGTCCTCTCGTACTAGGGACAGATCCTGTCAATATTCCTACACCCACGGCAGATAGGGACCGAACTGTCTCACGACGTTCTGAACCCAACTCACGTACCGCTTTAAATGGCGAACAGCCATACCCTTGGGACCTGCTCCAGCCCCAGGATGCGATGAGTCGACATCGAGGTGCCAAACAACCCCGTCGATATGGACTCTTGGGGGTCATCAGCCTGTTATCCCCGGCGTACCTTTTATCCGTTGAGCGATGGCCCTTCCACGCGGGACCACCGGATCACTATGACCGACTTTCGTCTCTGCTCGACTTGTCAGTCTTGCAGTCAGGCAGGCTTATGCCATTGCACTCGACGAACGATTTCCGACCGTTCTGAGCCTACCATCGCGCGCCTCCGTTACTCTTTAGGAGGCGACCGCCCCAGTCAAACTACCCACCATACACGGTCCTGGACCCGGATAACGGGCCGCAGTTAGACATCCATATAGGCAAGGGTGGTATTTCAAGGATGACTCCACAATGGCTGGCGCCACTGCTTCAAAGTCTACCACCTATCCTACACATGCCGACACGAATGCCAGTGTAAAGCTATAGTAAAGGTGCACGGGGTCTTTCCGTCTAACCGCAGGAACCCCGCATCTTCACGGGGAATTCAATTTCACTGAGTCTGCGTTGGAGACAGCGGGGAAGTCGTTACGCCATTCGTGCAGGTCGGAACTTACCCGACAAGGAATTTCGCTACCTTAGGACCGTTATAGTTACGGCCGCCGTTTACTGGGGCTTCAATTCAATGCTTGCACATCTCCTCTTAACCTTCCAGCACCGGGCAGGCGTCAGACCCTATACGTCGTCTTGCGACTTCGCAGAGCCCTGTGTTTTTGGTAAACAGTCGCTACCCCCTGGTCTGTGCCACCCCCACATGGTTGCCCATATGAGGGTCACGCTTCTTCCGAAGTTACGCGTGCATTTTGCCGAGTTCCTTCAACGCAGTTCTCTCAAGCGCCTTGGTATTCTCTACCAGTCCACCAGTGTCGGTTTAGGGTACGGTCTATATGCAGGAGCTATTTCCTGGAACCGCTTCGCTGCACGTTCAATCCAATAAGAACGTACAACACACGCGATCCGTCACTACCTGCAGGCCCACGAATATTAACGTGGTTCCCATCGACTACGCCTTTCGGCCTCGCCTTAGGGGCCGGCTAACCCTGCTCAGATTAACTTTAAGCAGGAACCCTTGGACTTTCGGCGAGGGAGTCTCTCACTCCCTTTATCGTTACTCATGTCAGCATTCTCACTTCCGATACCTCCAGGATGTCTCACGACTGTCCCTTCACAGGCTTACGGAACGCTCCGCTACCACGCACATACGTGCATCCACAGCTTCGGTGTATGGCTTGAGCCCCGGTACATTTTCGGCGCAAAGACCCTTATTTAGACCAGTGAGCTGTTACGCTTTCTTTAAATGATGGCTGCTTCTAAGCCAACATCCTGGTTGTTTTGGGATCCTCACATCCTTTCCCACTTAGCCATAACTTAGGGACCTTAGATGGTGGTCAGGGTTGTTGCCCTCTCCACGACGGACGTTAGCACCCGCCGTGTGTCTGCCGACTAGTACTCCCCGGTATTCGGAGTTTGGTTAGGATCAGTAAGACGGTGAGTCCCCATAGCCCATCCAGTGCTCTACCCCCGGGGGTATTCGGTCGACGCTCTACCTAAATAGATTTCGCGGAGAACCAGCTATCTCCAAGTTTGATTGGCCTTTCACCCCTAGCCACAAGTCATCCCGATCTATTGCAACAGATATGGGTTCGGTCCTCCAGTACGTGTTACCGTACCTTCAACCTGCTCATGGCTAGATCACTTGGTTTCGGGTCTAATGCATCGAACTGAACGCCCTGTTCAGACTCGCTTTCGCTGCGCCTACACCTACCGGCTTAAGCTTGCTCGATACACTAAGTCGCTGACCCATTATACAAAAGGTACGCTGTCACCCAGAACAAATCTTGGGCTCCAACTGTTTGTAGGCATCCGGTTTCAGGTACTGTTTCACTCCCCTCGTCGGGGTGCTTTTCACCTTTCCCTCACGGTACTGGTTCGCTATCGGTCATGCACGAGTACTTAGGCTTGGATCGTGGTCGACCCATGTTCAGACAGGATTTCACGTGTCCCGCCCTACTCAAGGACTTCTGCTATTCTACGTGTACGGGACTATCACCCACTTCGGTCGAGTTTTCCAACTCGTTCCACTTCATTCACAAAAGCCACTGGCCTGGTCCGCGTTCGCTCGCCACTACTAGCGGAGTCTCGTTTGATGTCCTTTCCTCTGGGTACTTAGATGTTTCAGTTCCCCAGGTTCGCTTCTAACCCCTATGTATTCA
>NZ_BAABTE010000049.1:0-2757 GCF_040371715.1 Brucella sp. NBRC 14130 | reverse complement strand
CAGGCCCCAAACAATTACGAGAAAGAACAGTCTGTTCGCCGGAAGTGAGGGCGGTGGACGGACATGGGCCACGCTGGCCACCTTGCTGCAGACCTGCAGAATGAACAGCGTCGATCCGCTGAACTGGCTATCCCAGACCTTGACCCGCATCGCTCAAGGCTGGCCGGTAGCGGATATCGAGGCGCTTATGCCATGGAACTTCAAGCCTGACGCCATCGGCTGACCGCTTACGATAAATATTTCATGGACTGGTCGGCTGAGGAGGATGCCTTAAGGATCGCCGCCGACTTGGTCAATGATGATGAGTTCCCCCATGAAGCTAGCAAGGTGGCTGAACGGTACGGCTGGGATCGTAGGAGAATGAACCCCGCTTTGAGCTATCTGTTGGCACGACGGCTGATCGTTGACTATCAGGTACTCGCTCATGAATTTGTTTCGTATCGCGTGGTGAAAACCGACGCGACCCGCCGCTTCGTAAAAAGTCGCAGCTAGTTTCAATGGACCACTATTTTGATAGCCAGAAGCGCCGCAAAGTTTTCGTCAGCTACCACCATCGGAATGACCAGGCTGCGTACGATAGCTTCTCTGCTCATTTCCACGATGGCCTTGAGACGATCACCGATAATTCCCTAGACCGCGCTATCGACAGTACCAGCTTTGAGTACATCATGCGGCGCATCCGTGATACCCATCTCCACGGCAGCTCATGTACGATCGTGCTCTGCGGCGCCGAAACTCCAAAACGCCGCTATGTAGACTGGGAAATTCATGCCTCGCTGGGGCAGGAGATGGGCCTCGTTGGTGTCGGGCTGCCAAGTATCGTTTGGGAGGGAAATGGGACTTGGAAGCCTGCCCGACTTCAAGACAACATTGACTCAGGCTACGCCGCATGGGTCTTGTGGCGCGATCTCGTGGTAAATCCTCAACTGCTTATTGCAAAAATTGAAGAAGCCCTCGCTAATCCTAAGTCGAAAATCTCGAACCATCGACAACGTATGGCGCGAAATGTATAGCGGCAGTTTTTCCGTGTTCTCAGACGAAGAAGCGCGTAATTTTGGGAATGCAGGCAAGAAGACGTGTACGAAATCGCGAGCTGATGTCACCCAGTATAGTTTCGTTCGATGGCCTGGGGCGGCAATCCAAAGATCATTCTCCACGATCTGCAACATTTTGTTCGTTATACGGTCCGGCCATGCTTCCACCCATCGTGGGGCATGACACTTCGCATTGAACTTGATTTTACATGGGTTTACGCTGCGGTACGAAATAGGCCGCTGCGGTTACCGGCAGAAAGAGATTTTAGTAGAGCATGTGGTGGATGCGATGATCGCAAGTTAAGATTAAATCCTGCCCCCGCAACCATTTACTACTCCATGCTATCCCACAATAGCCGATAACTACGATCGAGTACGCTAAACAGCTACGATCATTGGTGCTAAATCCCCGACATAAAACACAAATTCTAAAATCAACAGGTGCAAAGCGGGTTGCACTTTTGCGCTGATGATGCGGCGTGCCCGAGGGTTATATGATGTGGCGGCAGTTAAATGCCGCATCCCCCAAGGCCGAAAGCGCCAACGCTGAATGCATATCTTTCATCGAAGTTGCCGGAGCTCGTTGATCTTGTCATGGCAACGCCGCTTGTTCATGCCAGGACGGTCACGAAAACGCTCGGGGTTACGCCGCAGGCGGCTCGGCGGATCGTCTCGGAGCTCGGCCTGCGCGAGATGACGGGCAGGGGGAGGTTTCGGGCCTGGGGAATCGTATAATGTAGATCGTCTTTAGAGAGGTCTGTTGAAGGAATGAGCGAGCGAACAAAACGACAGCATGTGGTGCCCCGCTTCTATATGCGGCACTTCACTCAGCCCGATGGCGAGCTTTGGACACACGATTGCGTAACCGGAACCGCTCGTAGATCGACGCCAGAAAAGACTGCGTACGAGACCAACATCTACACCCCGACGGGCGAAGACGGAGCCCGGATCGACTTGATCGAAGACACACTTGCGACGATCGAATCGCAAGCTGCGAGCATCTATCCTGAGCTTTTGGCCTTCAAGCCTCTCGATGCGGTCGCAAAGCTAGATTTCGCGGCGTTTCTGGCCACCATGTTCGCACGAAGCCCGGCGCAGCTCCGACAGTTCGCTCAAACCATGGGCCAGATGGTTTTATGGCGTAGTCGGCACGAAATGGATCGCGAATTTTGCGAGAAGGAGGCAACGGGCGACGTGACTGCTGCTGATAGAGCCGTTCAGAAGATACTGCACGACAATGAGGTGTTCACAATGAACGTCGATCGGCGGGTCGGGCTTCTCGCTTTTCAGCAAGCTCAGCCGCTGATGCAAGTCATGAACCAGATGACCTGGAGCTATGAAATCAGTGAACGGCAGCAATTGGCAACGAGCGACAATCCAGTGTTCTGGGTCAAAGGGGGCGGGGCTGCTGATCCCCCGGGATATGGGTTCGGGTTGGGCAATCCTTATGCTGTCATCCCGTTTCCCTTAAGCCCAGAGGTGATACTTCGACTGGACTGGCGGCGCGAGGGATCGTGGAAGAAGATCGGCCTTGAGCGCAAACGCGCTAAGCTTGCAAACCAATACCAGGCAAAATACAAGGAACGGCTACTTTTCTGTTGATTGCCACTGAGAACTGACCCGGCGTTTCCACCGAGAATTGACCCGCCTGTTAGGTATGTTTCGGGTCTGCGGTCGTGGTCAAGTTCCTCGTTTTCTCCTTTGTCGTTTTAGTGTCGTGCGC
>NZ_BAABTE010000048.1:0-2802 GCF_040371715.1 Brucella sp. NBRC 14130 | reverse complement strand
TATGGTGAGCGTCCGGCGAACGCATTTCCGGGTGTGGAGAGATGGGTGCTATAGGCCGCGTTTCATCTCATTGACCATGATGCGGTCGGTTATTTCAGGATCGCATTGTGTCTCGACGAGGAACTCGCGGATACCGCCGTCCCACGTCCTGATGTCGGCAAGTAGGCTTTGAAGCTCTTCGATGCCGTTCGGGGTCAGACCCTTCGTGCCATCCTCACTGCCATCACTGACGTAAACCAGTTCGCCTTCGGAGATGTTGTCGAAGTTTGCGGTGATTTCCTCGATCAGTTCGAGGTTCTCGCTGATCATGCTGGCGACTTGGCTGAGTGTGTAGACAAACCTTGAGCGAGCCATCAGACAGCCTCGTGTCGAACTTTTGCCGACGCCCAGTTCCAGGGCAGCAGGTCTTCAAGTCGATCCTTGGGGTGATCCTGGAACCGGGTCAGGACGTCTGTCAGGTAGACCTCCGGATTATGGCCGTGCAGTTTGACCGTCTCGATGATGGTCAGAATGTTGGCGATGCGCTCACCGCCCTTATCCGAGCCGGCAAACAGCCAGTTCTTCCGGCCAATTCCAAGCGGTCTCATGGCTCTTTCGGCGATGTTGTTGTCGATTTCGACCCGGCCATCGTCGATGTAGACGCTCAAGGCTGCCCATCGCGACAGGGCGTATCGCATCGCCTCGGCAAGCTTCTGCTTCTGCGGCAAAGTTGAGAGTGTCGCCTCGATCCAGGCCTTGAGTTCGTCCAGAACAGGTCTCGCGTGGTGTTGGCGCAGGGCAAGACGCTCATCAGCCGACATGCCGCGGATCCGGTTCTCGATATCGTAGAGTGCTCCAATGCGTGACAGCGCTTCCTCCGCGATCGGTGACGGCTTCAGCTTGATCACATCATGGAACTTGCGGCGCACATGCGCCATGCAGGCAGCCTCAACGATCTGGTTGCCGTAGAGTTTTTTGTAGCCCCCATAGCCGTCGGCATGCATGACGCCGCTGAAGCTTGCCAGGTGGTCAGCCGGATGCGCCCCCTTGCGGTCAGGGCTATAGTAATAGGCGATGGCTGCGGGAATGGCGGATTGATAGCCACTGCCGTCGAAGACGTAGACCCAGACCCTGCCGGTTTTTGTCTTGCCCCGTCCGGGGTCGAGAACATCGACCGGAGTATCGTCCGTATGTATTCGGTCAAGCGCGGCGATGTGGGCCCTGATCAACAAGATGATGGGTGTCAGCAAAGCGGATACGCGGCCGACCCAGTCGGCCATCACGGAGCGCGATATGTCTATTCGCAGCCGATCATACATCTCTGAGAGACGGTAAAGCGGAATGTGATCATCGAACTTGGAGACTATGATATGGGCGAGCAGTCCCGGCCCGGGTTTGCCGCGCTCGATCGGCAAGGTCGGCATCTCGCCAGCTACCGTCGTATCGCATTCCCGGCAAATCATGCGCTTTTCCACGTGCCGGACAATTTTGACCGATGCCGGCACGTGTTCCAGCACCTGAACCACCCTGTCGGGCGCCTTCAGGAACGAGGTGCCACCGCAGGTCGGGCAATTACAGGGAGCCGCATAGATCAGTTCTTCGGTGGCGAGACCATCGGGCAATGGTTTGCGCTTCGGCTTGTCCGGCGCGTCGTCCAAATCCGGCAAGGGTGTTTTCCCGGCGCGCAGTTCAGCCTCGGCACGGGAAGCCTCAATCTCCTCCAGCATCAGTTCGAACTGCTCTATCTTCCGGTCGATCTTTTCCGAAGAGGCGCCATGCTGCCGATGTCGGAGAAGCTCCAGTTGCGCGCGAAGAAGCGCTATGATGGAGTCTCGCTTGATGACCTCGGCTTCCTGGCTCTCAAGCTTTGCCGCCTGTTCGGCGACCAGTGCGCGCAAAGCAGTGAGTTCGTCCTGACTGTCCAGCGGCGCTGTTTCCATATCCGCAAATCTAGCCGATTTGCCTCTGACGCGCCAGCGTTAAGCCTCGGATGCCCTTGCAAAATATAGCTTTTATCCCATTCGGCCAGGAGCGGACGTCCATGCCGGGCGGCGCCAATCAATCCCCTCGACGAGCATGGAAAGCTGCGCCTGCGTCAGGTGCGCGACACCTTCTTTCGCTGTCGGCCAGGGAAAGTATCCACGCTCCAAAATCTTGTAGAACAGGCAGAACCCCTGGCCGTCCCACCAGAGAAGCTTGATCCGGTCAGCGCGCTTTCCGCGGAAGCCGAAGATCGCGCCCGAGCCCGGCGCCTCCTTCACCACCGTCTCGACCAGCGCGGACAGACCATCAATGCCACGCCGCATATCGGTCACTCCGCAGGCCAGATAGACCCTTACATTGCCCGATGGCCCGATCATGCCGCCTCCACGCAAGCGACCAGCGGACCGAGCAGCTTCAACTCAACCTCAGCAGGAACCTTCAGGCACCGACCGTTCCGCAGCAATATCTCAACGATCGCCGGCCTCGCTACGGTGGTAGACGCCTGACTTACGCCAGCCTCCTCCATGATTTCCACTGGAAGGAACACCGTCGGTCGATCAACATAGTTGAACGACTTCCGCCACAAGCGGATCTGGCCTGGATGAATGTCGTGCCGACGCGCCACATCGCCAATGCGAGCACCGGGTTCATCAGCTTGCGCCAGTATCCTCAGCTTCGCCTCGTCCGACCAGCGCCGCCTGCGCTCGGTACCGGACATGATCTCCATGCGAGCCATGAAACCTCTTTGTTCTGGTATTAATGTCAGCACTAATGCTGGTTCGAATGCCAGAACATCGCCCGATTTGCCCAATCAGCAAAAATAGCTCACCGGACGCTCAC
>NZ_BAABTE010000047.1:0-3148 GCF_040371715.1 Brucella sp. NBRC 14130 | reverse complement strand
GTGAGCGCGACGAACAACCCACCTTTTCTTTTGTGAATGAGGCCGCGAGATAAGCTCCTTCATCGATAGGAGCGGAATGGAATGGTTGGAGAACGCGCTGATGCCATGCTTGAAGTCATGGATGAAGACATGGATGAAGCCAGGCATGAGGGAAAGTATCGTCGGATCGAGGTGATTACCGGCCGGCGGCAGCGGCGGAATTGGACTGACGAGGAGAAGGCGCGGATCCTTGCGGAAAGCGCGGAACCTGATGTTAACATCTCGGCCGTTGCCCGGCGCTGGGGCGTCAATCGCGGCTTGCTGAACGTCTGGCGCCGGGACGCTGGGCTGACCTCTCAACGATCTGCGAGGTCCAGTGCGCAGCAGGCGATGTTCGTGCCGGTGACGGTAGTTGGCGATCGAACGCCGGCTCCAGGCTCGCCGTCAGATGTCGCCCACTTTGCCGCGGGTCGAATTGAGATCGAGATTGCTGGCGCGCGCATGACGGTTATGGGCCCGGTAGCACCTGAACTGGCGCAAGCGATGGTGGCGGCCTTGCGAGGTCGCCGGTGATCGGAGTTTCGCCGAGTGGCGTGAAGATCATGGTGGCGACGCAACCTGTCGACTTCCGGCGCGGTATGAATGGTCTTGTGGCTTTGGTGGCGTCAGCGCTCGCGGCCGATCCCTATTGTGGCGACGTGTTCGTTTTCCGCGCCAAGCGTCTGGATCGACTTCGCTGCATTTACTGGGATGGGTCAGGCATGATCCTGGCGACAAAGTGGTTGGAGAGCGGAAAGTTTGTTTGGCCCCCGATCCGCGATGGTGCGATGCAGATGAGTGCCCAGGAGTTCTCGCTTTTGCTAGCTGGCATTGACTGGACGCCGGTCAAGCGAAACGCGGTGAGACGACCCTCAAAAGTAGGCTGATCCTATTGGTTTTGCTTGAAGATTCAGGCTAATATGATAGGGTCGGTCATGCTGCTTCGACCCGATCCCTTGCCCCAGGATGCTGCGCAATTGACCCGGATCATTCTCTTACTCGACGAAGAGAATGCCGATCTCAAAGCGCGTATTGCCTTCCTTGAGCGCCAGCTCTTCGGGACGAAATCGGAGAAGATGACGATCATCGATCCAGCCCAGGCAACGCTCGACCTGGGCGATCTAAGCGATATTCCCGTTGCAGCCAATGACGATGCCGCACCGGCCGGTGAAGACAAAACACAGGCACGGCGATCGTCTGCCCGCAATATCGGCCGCTTGCCCAAGCATCTTCCGCGCTATGAAGAGATCATTGAGCCGGAGAGCAAGATTTGCCCCTGCTGTTCGTTCGAACTGCATTGCATCGGCACGGACGTCAGCGAGGCGCTCGACATCGTACCTGCTGTTGTCCGGGTCAAACGGACGATCCGGCCGCGCTATGCATGCCGGGCCTGTGAGAGTGCCATCGTGCAAGCACCTGCACCGGCGCGCGTGATGGACGGTGGCATGGTGACCACGGCGTTTGCCGCGCATGTCGCTGTTTCGAAGTTTGCCTGGCATCTCCCGCTCAATCGACAGGCGCAAATGCTGGCCTCCTGCGGTGTCATCATCGATCGCGGTACGCTTGGCGCCTGGGTGATGCGGGTCGCCTGGTGGCTGGAGCTTCTCTATGACGCGCTTACCGCCTTTATCCGCTCGCAGCCGAGAGTGTTCTGTGACGAGACGCCGTTGCCGCGGCTCGAGCCGGGGCGCAAACGAACCAAGGTCTGCCAGTTATGGGCGCAGGCGGTTGACGACCGTCCCTGGAATGGTCCGGCACCGCCGGCCGTGGCCTATATCTTTGCCGAAAGCCGCAGCGCCCGCGAGATCGAGGGGCAATTGTCGTCGTTTACCGGCGTGCTTCAAGTCGATGGATACCAAGCCTATAAAACCATGGTCAAACGTCGGGGCAAGAGCAATGTCGCACCCATGCGGCTGGCCTTCTGCCTTGCTCATGCGCGGCGCAAGTTCGTCGATGTCGTCAAGCTGACGGGTTCTTCGGAGGCTTTGTCGATCCTTGCCAGGATTGCGGAAGTCTATCGGATCGAAGCAAAACTGCGCGGCGAAAGCGCCGATACCCGGCTCGTCGTGAGACGTCGCGAGGCTGCTCCAGTCATGAGAGAGCTGAAAGTCCACCTCACCGAACTGCGCGACGAGGTGTCGGCGAAATCGGCGCTTGGCAAGGCCGTCAGCTACACGCTCAACCATTGGAGCGGGTTGACAGCCTGCCTTGATGATGGCCGGGTCGAGATCGATTCCAATGTGGTCGAGCGTTCAATGAAATCCGTGGCCCTGACGAGGAAGAATTCGCTGTTCGTGGGCAACGAGCGGGGTGGAAAGACTTTCGCTGTCCTCGCATCGCTCGTCAACACCTGTAAACTGAATGGTGTGGACCCCGAGGTCTGGCTTGCCGATGTGCTGGAGCGCATCATCTCCGGCAAAGTGAAAGCCAACGAAATGGAAAGTCTCCTGCCGTGGGCCTGGAAGGCTGAGCGTGAAGCGATGACGCAGCAGGAGCGACGGGCGGCATGATGCACAACAGCCAGGGGACGACGGATCGACCGAAGCTTGATGACGCGGCGTTCGAAGCCTTTATCAGGGGACGCCGTCCGGCATCGCCAATCTGGTCAATGAGCGGTCTCGATGGTTATCTTACGGCTCTGATCATTGGCCCAAAGTTCATCGACCCACGCAAATGGATCCCGGAACTGACTGGCCCGGACGCCCTGAACCTGCCGATGGAAACAACCGAACATCGGGCCGTGCAGACGATCGTTGCGGAATATAACCGTATCTCGGGGAGCCTCTCTGAAACCCCGAAAGACTACCGGCCCAGGTTCACCAGGATCGATGATCAAACCTTTGATCCGTTCGATTGGGACCTCTGCTTTTTGCTGGCAACAGGATACGCGCCGAGACTTTGGCAGCCGGTTCTTCGCGGTCATGCCGTCACCGGCGATATCATTGCGCCAATTCGCAAGCTCGGCGAGACAAAACGCAAAGCCACCCGCCAGGATGCCGCTGACGTCGCTGAAGCAATCGTCAATATCCGAACCTATTTTATGCCGAAGCGGGCAAAGCAAAAGTTTTGACTGCCAGCCGGAAACCCATTCCGTCAATCACGAAAGACGTGGGCTATTCGTTGCGCTCAC
>NZ_BAABTE010000046.1:0-3597 GCF_040371715.1 Brucella sp. NBRC 14130 | reverse complement strand
TGCGGCTTCCAGAAGGGCAAGAAGACCGGTTGACGTATGAATGGGCCCGCCATTGTCGATGGCTTCCAGAACCCGCTTTCCGCCGTCTGATCGGCTAGCGGTTTCCACATCGATGACCTTGTCGAGGTACACCCGACCATTCTCACGGCGCACGTTTTCATTCCAGGCGCCAATCCAGCCAAGATTGATGCCTTCCGGGTCTCGAGCCGAGACGAATGCACCATTGATCATTGGGTGACCGAGTGGTGCTGGAGTTCTCTCCAGACTGGCGAAGCTCTTCGCGATCTCATCAGCCGGGTACATGATGTCGTTCATGACGATATTGTCTGGGAGAGTGGCAGACGGGACGATAACCACGTCTCGGCCGTTTCTCTTCTCGCGTCGGATCGCACCGGCGTTAGCCAGTGATCGGATATTCACCCGAACGGTTTTGGACATTTTCAATCCTTTTCGGATACTAAGAGACAGCACAGTCAACGGGGGGGCTGCAAAAATGTTGGATCGCAATTCTTGGGACTACATGCGCATGATCGAACGGGAGTTCGTGCGAACTCTTGATTTCGTTTCTCTAAGTGATGAGCATGCGAAGGTTTACTCTAACGAGTACGCCAAACTGTTACTGTTGGCAGGGAGTGAAGTTGATACATTGATGAGCTTTGTGGCATCTCGTGTTGCCGAGAAACCAATTTCCGGTATCAAGGGGTGCCAAACAATTCTATGCAGCCACTACAAGGGCTTTGAAACTGTAGAGATTTCTATCCCTCGCATTGCTCGAACAATTCGCCCATTTTCTACATGGTCAAAGAAGAGAACTTCACCTGATTGGTGGGTCGCCTACAATAACGTGAAACATGATCGCTATCGCAATTTTCACGACGCTAATCAGGAGAGCTGTCTGCAGGCTATTGCCGCATTAATTGTTCTAAACCTGTACAAGTTCGGCGATTGTTTGGAGCCGTACACACAACTATTTGATCCGGGTTATCCTCAATCAATTTCCACGTCAGGATCAATCAATCTTCCTGGATTTGTGAATCCTTTGGACGTGTGATAGCCGCCGCTACATCCTCTTCATCGTCCTCACGGTATCGCTGATCGTCTGTGAGAGGCTCCTTGCCGACGACTTCACGCATCTCATCAGCAGTGAATACCAACTCATTGGATGCGCTCATCTTCTGGTTGGTATCTGCCATCTTGGCTACACGGTCGATCTTCTCGGCCATGGACGTTTCAGTCAGGTCGGCCCAATCCAGATACCAGTCCTTTTCCGGCAGTATGCGGAACCGCTCAAGACGGTTGACGAAGTCCATAATGTTCGGGCGGACTGTGTTTGTCCGACGAGACATGTTTGTCTTGGCCCACTCGTCAGCATCTTCAGTGCTGGCTCGCTCGCCCGTCTGTGAACCGACAAGGATCTTGACCGGTATCGAGATGGAAGCTGCGAACGCCTGGAGGGCGATGGCAAAGAAGTGTTCAGGACTCGGCAGTGTGACGCCTAGCGTCTTCGCGGTCATGCCCTGCATCATCAGCAGCTTGTCAAAGCCGCGTTGCCAGTCCTCGACCTGATCATTCATGCGGTCGACGAGTTCATCCACCGGTACGCCCATGATCTTGGCCATTTCGTCAAGCTTGGCTTCAGCATCGACTTCGAGCACAGGAGCAGACTTCGCGTTCTTCCAGAATCCCTCGCCACCTGCGCCGCTGACCTTCTCCAAGGTGATCAGGTCGTTGTAGCCGGGCTCAAGAAGTGAACGGCAATCGAGCGTTCCATCACGTGACCAGATAATCACCCGATCGGGGTGAAGCATAAACTGGCGTGGCTGTCGTGTTTCCTCTCCTACGCTTGCCTCATTGAACTGGTACATCAGCGGCTGGCCGTAGGTATCGGACATTTCGTCCGTATCCCACTGGGAGACCTGCAACTGGCCTTCCCACGCCGGGATGACTTCGACTAGCCCCAAAAGCCCGCCCGGCACCGTATCAACCGGCTCCGAGAACTTCTTGTTGTCAGCTAATCGAAGGATCAGACCGGAGTACGCTCCGACCAGTGAACGACGATCGGTCTCGGCAATGCGTGACCAGATGCGCAGGTCTTCGAACCTCTGGCGAATATCGGCTTCAAGCTTGGTTTCCTCGCTGCGCTGCCCCTCGGACCCGTCACGCTGCTTTTCCTGAAGGAAAGGATTATCTTGCCATGTCTTCAGGATGGTCTTGTCAACACCGGCCGCGGCAATACCGTTTCGGCGGTACATGCCATACAGCATATCGAACGTCAGGTTTTCAGGATATCCAAAGTCAGCGTAATGATTGTGCTTCGCGGCGGTGAAGTAGCCCGGGAACATTACGTCGAGCCGACGCGCCGCGGCATTGGCCAAGGCTCGAATTGGGTTCATCGGTGCTTCTTTCTAAGGAACATTGCGACGTTCTTTTCGTCGCCCAGCATCAATTCAGTGATTGCCCAGACAAGGGCGTCGGCACGGTCGGGTGATCCCTCGCCCACGTAGCCGGAGGCCGTAAAGTTACACATCTGGTCTTCAAGGTCGGGGAAAATGCCCACGTGATGCACTTTGCCTTGCTCGTACAAGGCACTGATCGGCTCGGCTCGAACGGCTTTGCCACGACTAGCAACAACTTCCTTGAATGCAGCCTTCTTGTCGGCGGTCGCCACCGTGAAGCGCACCATGTCGCCGCCGTAGTTCCGCTCACCGACAATCCGGTCAGCTTCGAAACGGTGATAAAGGTCGACTGCCCGCCTGCCCCATCCTTCCGGCGACAATTGGCAAGTGCCATCTTCAAGAATGTAAGCGTGACCGTCTACCCCACGGCCGGCGACAACGATGCCGATATCATCGCCGCCGTCATCGCCACGCGTGCCTGATGGATCGACAGCGACCACGATACGAACAAGCTCTGGCGCCTGTTTCACTCGCAGGCTGTCTATACCTGGCATAATCTTGCCGTCGGCAGCCGTGCGGTCATCAAGCGCCCACAACGCGCCATTGACTTCACTTGCCCATTCACCCGCTTCAAAACGAAGCCGCTTTGCTGCCGACATCGAGGCCAGCACGTCGAAATACTCCGCCGGCAGGTTATCGGCATTGTCGGACGGGTTTACCTTCATCTCGACGTAGTCGTCGGGGTTAGGAAGAGCCTCTTTCGTGCCGGGCTTCATCTTCGCCCGGAATAGCTGAAAGCTCCAGTGCAGCTTGGAGGGCGGGTTACAGTCGAAATAGGCCTTGAGCGCCAGAAACTGCCGTCCGGTGGCTTTCGCTATTTGAGCCGCGAGCTCACACTTCTGGGCCAGTCGGGACATTGCGGTTTCAACCGATGCCCAAGGAATCTGACTGCTTTCGTTGAAATAGAGCGTTGCATATTCCTGCCCAAGGATCTTCTCGACGCGCTCCTTGTCATCCAGACCCGCAATCCAGACCTGAGAACCGTTTGGTAGCTCGACATAGAAGTCAGTCTTGTCGAACCGCACGCGCAGCGATGGGAAGCAAAGCTTCAGAACCTTCGGCAGAGTGTCGGACCAAACCGAGGTCTTGGCGTGATTGAACCGGAAACGGAAAATGACATGCCGAGAGCCTGGCGCATTGA
>NZ_BAABTE010000045.1:0-4447 GCF_040371715.1 Brucella sp. NBRC 14130 | reverse complement strand
ACGAACGATGCGGCCCGCGCGCGGGCCTCAGTGCCGGATGCGCAGCAGCCGAGAAGGACAAGCGATCGTCACCGGCATCGGCGGAGACGGCCGCAGGCTGGCTCCGTGCCCCTTCGCATAGAGCGCGCCGCCCGAAACGGGCGGTGGCCCAAGAATCTCAGCCCAGCTGCGTCATCGGAATCCAATTGCATATTTCGCATGATTTACGTATATTAGGTAGAACAGTCATCGAGGCAACCATGAAGCAGTTCACCTTTTCCGATATGAATCGTGCGTCCGGGGAAATCCTTGAGGCCGCGCTGATCGAGCCGGTCGCGCTCACCAAGCGCGGCAAGCAGAAGCTGGTGATCCTGACGGCGGAAACCTATGAGCGTCTGAAGGGTCAACCCCAAGCGCAGGCTTATCGGCTGGAGGATGCACCGGAACATATCCACGATGAGTTGATGGAAGGTATCGATGCAATCCTTGACGGGAAGCATCACGATGCTTGAACGCGGCGAGATCGTCCGCTTCCATTATCTGTGGGCGCGCCAGGCACAAGCCGGCGAGGAGTCCGGCCGTAAGGCGCGTCCCGTCTGTATCGTCGTTCGCACCCCCGGAAATCCCGGCGCGGTCTTCCTGTTCCCGATTACATCGCAGGAGCCGCCGCCGGATCGGATCGCACTTGCTTTTCCCGAGATGGAATGCCGCCGCACCAACCTTGCCTATCCGTGCTGGATCATCCTCGACGAGTACAACCGCGTCGAGCTCGACAAGGCGTTCGATTTCGAGTCGACCAAACCGCTTGGCAATGTGAGCGCGGCTTTTCTTGAGAAGATCGCGGCCGCTGTGAAATCGGCTTCGACCCAGCGCGTGCTGAAAGGTGTAACGAGATCCTGACCTATTCCCGGATTAGGCTACACCGTGATCGCTCCGGTACGCAGCGTAGCGAGCGCGGCCCGATCCTGTGAAGAAGGCGAATATCGGAGAGATCAGCATAGCGCCGGCCTATGGCCGGGATTTCGGGAATTCTCGCTGCGTTGTGTGCGGAAGAAGCGCAGCCGCAGGAGCCTCAGCATAGCGACCCGCAGGGAAGGCGGGGTCGACTGCGCCCGCACGCGGCGCGCCGTTTTGGCGGGGGGGCAGGGGAGTTCGAGGGGCGGGGCTTCGGGGTGCCCCTCGTCCTGGTCCGATCCGCTCGACGCGGGGAGGACAAGGCACGCGGCCAGCCAGCTCGCCCGCCGCAAGGTTCGCCAATGCAACAGACGCCTGACCGCAATGGCCAGGCGTTTAGCGGTTCCGCAAGGTGAAGGCTATTTCGAGATCGTCCAGCCATCGGCCGTCCGTTTGATGGCAGCATTCTCGCCATGCTGGTCTATAAACACGCGATCCGCCTCCATTCGTCGGCTGCGGTGTAGGTCGCTGGCGCGATGGCCACTCGGCCTGACGCACCAGACTCCGATAGGCTTGCCGCAATCGGGGCAGCCAACCGCCAGGACCGGATGGACGTGAGCGGTGAAGTCGTGCGAACCGGATTCCATCATGCGCCCCTTTGCTCGTTGGAAAACAGGCTCTTGGGCCAGTCCGCCAGCGAATAGTCCGCGAGCCAGGACGGGCCGCGCGTGTTGCGAAGGTGCTGCAAGGTGCCTTGGGTGCGCCCGTCCATCCAGTCGGCCAGAAGGTCGTCCTTCCAGTTTTCGCCATGGGCAAGAGCGTAGGTGGTGACGGCGGCATGTTCTTCGGTGGTCAGAGGCTCGGTCATGACAGGTCCTCGTGCTGGGCCGCGAAGACTTTCTCCGGGTAGTCCTCCGGTAGACCGAAGGCTTCGAGCGCGGCATCGAGGGCGATCTGGATATCCGACCAATCGACCTGTTCGGGATTGTACATATAGGCTTCGATCAGGAGGCGGCAGGCATCCGCTGCCCGTTCGGGGCGCTCGACGCCGGGGATTTCGCTCCAGCTATCGAAGGCGGAGAGGGCCGCGCACATGCGTTTCACGTCGAAGTCGAATTGCAGGGGCTTCGAGCGCGACCGGCCAGCGATGGTCGCTATATGGCGCTCCTTCCCCGGCATCATGAAAAACAGATTGCGGCGGCCAAAATCGACCGTCGCCGTGGCGACGTAGTGACCTGCACGGATTTCGCCGTCCGGTCCAAACAGGACAATATTATCCTTCGTCATCAGAAGGCTCCTTTCAGTGGGTGGTGAGGAAAGCGTTTGAGCGGCAGAAGCACCGGCATCATGCCGATGCCGTGTTCAAATATCCGACGGCCTGATCGATTGTGCTCCCGATCTCGTCCATGGCACCTACGGCGTCTTCAAGGGCGTAGGCCGCCGCCTCCATCGCCTGCCCTCGCTCGCTGCCCTGGAAGCTCTCGGACAGGTTCTCGAACGCCTCGCTTTCCGCGTCTTTGATCGTTTCGACCTCGGACCTGATTTCGTCTGCAATCCCCTTCAAGGTATCGAGGCGGTCGATAAGGTCGGCGATGGCCTTGCGGCGTGCTTTATTCATGGTCGGGACCTTCCTCTGTGCTGGTGGCCGCGCCGTCCTTCAGGTCGGCTATCGCTGACCTGATCGCGCCGAGATCGTCATCAATGCCCTCTTGCAGAGGATCATCCTCGAACCCCGACATGAACAGCTCGGCCCGCTGCAAGGCGTCCAGCATCCTTTCTCCGATGCTTATGGACCGGGGATTGCGGGAAGCGGCGCGGCCTTCGGCCTTGGCGATGGTCGCCAGCGCGCCGGGCAGCCATGCGCTTAGGATCGGGTCGCCTTCGTCGTTCGCCAGCTTCACGCGAGCGACGGCGAGTTTGAGCGTCTCCAGCAGCTCGGGCGCGGCTTCGCGAAGTGGATCAGCGTTCCCCTGCATCGCAACCTCCATTCATTGCCCGGATGGTCCTGCCGGTGGTGAGGTCGACGACCTTCCATTCCCATGCCGGATTTTCTTCGCTGTTTCTGTCTATGAAGCCATGAGCCTTTTCGGCGGTCGCAAACCGGATTGCATGGATGCGCAAGCGGTTGCTTCCCCGGTTGCTCAGGAATGACCAGCTTTTCGTGCCGACGACGCGGCACTTGATTGCGTAGCTCATGCCTCACCGCCTTTCGATGCGGTCGCGATCTGGTCTCCGTCCTCGTGGTTCGTCACCAGCTCGGCGGCCGCATGAGGGACTGAACAAAAGGCAGGGCGTCTCGGCACGATGCAGGAGAAGCCGCTATCGGTCGAAACCCGGAACCCTTCCGGGGTTTCCTCCTCAAACCAGCGGTCTCCGGCTTCGATGCAGTCGCGGATGTTGTTCAGCGTGATGAAGAATGCGCCGCCCCAAGAGGAAGGGACGCGAGCGTGAATTGCATTGGCTAAGGCCATCGGGCGAACATGGCCGGTGATCTCCCGCAAATTGGAGATGACGACGGGATGCGCGGGCTTCATGGTAGAGCCTCCGATTTTTTGGTGATGGGGAGAGCGCCGCCGGGTAGCAACGGCGCTCTTGTGGGTCCGGTCAGGATTTCAGCGCGGCCATCCGCTCGCCGAGCAGCCAAAGGGCCTTGTTCAGCTTGATGTCCTGATCGATCCCGTTGACGGCGCGGGACGTCGCACGGCGCGGCCTGCCGAGATCGTCGCGGCCGACGCCGCGCAAACCGCCCTTGATGGCGTTTTCCTGAACCACATTCCAGACGGTCCAGAGATCGTCATTGCGGTCGTCGTGCCGGCGGGGAACCAGCAATTGCTCCGCCTTGATCGGCGTCTTGGTCTCGCCCTCGTTGTCCCCGAACCGGAGAACATGCGCCGCATCGGCAAGGATTTCCTTCTCCTCCTGCTTCAGCCGCATGCCGGACCAGTCCTGCGGGGCCGCAAGGGTGCGCTCGGCCTCCCCGAGGACGCGATAGGTGCCCTCGATGACCTTGTGCTGCACGTCGCCGGAATGCCGGACCTTGATGGCGTCGATGGTTCCGGTCTGCGTTACCAGCGAGTTGAGGCAACGGATGCGGAAGAGTCCGGCCATCAGCTCGTAGGCGCTGGTGCCGTCATTCGCGTTCTTCAGGAGGATTTCGCAGACGGTGTCACCGACATGATAGACCTTGCCGTCATCGATCCGGCGCATGCGAATAAGGTGCTTGGTGAAATCGGCCTTCCCCTCGATGCGGCTGCTGGACTGCTTGGCGCCGACCGGCATGAAGCCTTCATTCATCAGGCCGCGCAGCACCTCGATGGTGGGGATGGGCTTGAAGCGCTCGGACCTGCTCTCATGGGCGGTCACGGCGAAGATGGACGGCGCGATGCGGCGCATTTCGGCTTCGGTCAGGGCGCGGCCGGTGTCGAAACGGGCGGTCTGGGTGTAGATGCTCATTTTCTGTCTCCTTTTTCCCGAAGTCCCGCAGGGAAGCCCCCTTGGGCGAAGCCTCCCCGGTCTTTCCGGGGGAATGGCCTCTGACATTCCCCCGGACAGAGGGGGGAGGGCGCAGCCCGCC
>NZ_BAABTE010000044.1:0-4551 GCF_040371715.1 Brucella sp. NBRC 14130 | reverse complement strand
TTGGTAAACACCTCGGGATGTTCATTGAGAAGCACGAGCATTCCGGTGGGATATCTCTGACTGTGTCGCAAGAGGACGCTGAACTGTGAGACATGGCTTCAATTCAACTTACGGAGAAACAGCGACAGGCTAACCGCCTATTGGCTGGTCCTGCGCGCAACATCATGCTGCGCGGCGGCTCCCGGTCGGGGAAGACCTTCGTGCTTGTCCGAGCCATCGTTCAGCGGGCAATCAATGCGCCAGGCTCTCGGCATGTCATTTTCCGTTTCCGGTTCAATCACGCCAAGACCTCGGTTTGGTCCGACACTCTGCCGAAGGTTCTGAAGCTTTGCTTCCCATCGCTGCGCGTGCGGTTCGATAAGACTGACTTCTATGTCGAGTTACCGAACGGTTCTCAGGTCTGGATTGCGGGCTTGGACGACAAGGAGCGCGTTGAGAAGATTCTCGGGCAGGAATACGCAACGCTCTATTTCAACGAAAGCAGCCAAATACCTTGGGCATCGGTTGAAACCGCAATGTCCCGACTGGCCCAGAAGTGTGAGCTCGCGGCTCAAATAGCGAAAGCCACCGGACGGCAGTATCTGGCGCTCAAGGCCTATTTCGACTGTAACCCGCCGTCAAAACTGCATTGGAGCTTTCAGCTATTCCGGGCGAAAATGAAGCCTGGCACGAAAGAGGCGCTTCCTAATCCCGACGACTACGTCGAGATGAAGGTTAACCCTTCCGATAATGCCGATAATCTGCCGGCGGAGTATTTCGACGTGCTGGCCTCGATGTCAGCACCAAAGCGGCTTCGTTTTGAAGCGGGCGAATGGGCAAGTGAAGTCAACGGCGCCTTGTGGGCGCTGGATGACCGCACGGCTGCCGACGGCAAGATAATGCCAGGTATAGACAGCTTGCGAGTGAAACAGGCGCCAGAGCTTGTTCGTATCGTGGTCGCTGTCGATCCATCAGGCACGCGTGGTGATGACGGTGGCGACGATATCGGCATCGTTGTCGCCGGCCGTGGGGTAGACGGTCACGCTTACATTCTTGAAGATGGCACTTGTCAGTTGTCGCCGGAAGGATGGGGCACCCGACCGTGCAGACGCCCTTGTATGGGCAATCACTGAATTGATGCTTGGTGACGAGAAAAACGTCGCAATGTTCCTTAGAAAGAAGCACCGATGAACCCAATTCGAGCCTTGGCCAATGCCGCGGCGCGTCGGCTCGACGTTATGTTCCCGGGCTACTTCAGCGCTGCCAAGCATAATCATTACGCTGATTTCGGATATCCTGAAAACCTGACGTTCGATATGGTGTATGGCATGTACCGCCGAAACGGTATTGCCGCAGCTGGTGTTGACAAGACAATATTGAAGACCTGGCAGGACAATCCATTCCTTCAGGAAAAGCAGCGTGACGGGTCAGAGGGCAAGAGAACCGAGGAGACGAAGCTTGAAGCCGATATTCGTCAACGGTTCGAAGACCTGCGCATCTGGTCACGCATTGCTGAGACAGATCGCCGGTCATTGGTTGGGTCGTACTCCGGTCTGATCCTTCGTCTGGCGGACAACAAGAAGTTCTCGGAGCCGGTTGATACGGTGCCCGGCGGTCTTTTGGGGCTGGTCGAAGTACTCCCGGCGTGGGAAGGCCAGCTGCAGGTCTCGCAGTGGGATACGGATGAACTTTCCGATACCTACGGTCAGCCGCTGATGTATCAGTTCAATGAGGCCAGCGTAGGAGAAGAAACTCGCCAGCCCCGCCAGTTCATGCTGCATCCAGATCGGGTGATTGTCTGGTCGCGGGATGGAACGCTGGATTGCCGTTCGTTACTTGAGCCCGGTTACAACGACCTGATCACCTTGGAGAAGGTCAGCGGCGCAGGCGGCGAGGGCTTCTGGAAGAACGCGAAGTCCGCGCCAGTGCTCGAAGTCGACGCCGAGGCCAAGCTTGACGAAATGGCCAAGATCATGGGCGTACCGGTGGATGAACTTGTCGACCGCATGAATGATCAGGTCGAGGACTGGCAACGCGGCTTTGACAAGCTGCTGATGATGCAGGGCATGACTGCCAAGACACTTGGCGTCACACTGCCGAGCCCGGAACACTTCTTTGCCATCGCCCTCCAGGCGTTCGCAGCTTCCATCTCGATACCGGTCAAGATCCTTGTCGGTTCACAGACGGGCGAGCGCGCCAGCACGGAAGACGCTGACGAATGGGTCAAAACAAATATGTCCCGCCGGACAAGCACAGTCCGCCCTAACATTATGGATTTCGTCAACCGTCTTGAGCGGTTCCTGGAGTGCTCCCCATTTCACCGGACAGGTCGGCTAGTTTGATTTAGCCCTGATGAACTGCCGAGGGGAAGCCATCTTGAGCGCGGAATGTGGATGGATTTCATTATAGTCCTCGATCCATCCGTCGATGAACTGGAGCGCTGTTTCTGCGTCCGGTAGTGCTGCGATGCGGATATAATCCCGCTTCAGGGTTTTGACGAAGGCCTCCGACATGCCGTTCGACTGCGGGCTGGCGACCGGCGTGAAGCAGGGTGTCAGATTGAGTGCTTGCGCAAACAGCCTCGTGTCCCTCGCGGTGTAAGCAGAGCCGTTGTCCGAGAGATGCTCGATTGCGTGCGGGGCTCGGGTTGCTGCGAACCGCTTCTCGACTGCCTCCAGCATCATGTCGCGCACGTCTGAGCCGGTGATGCCTGCATTGGCGATGGCCGTCCATGAGATGCTCTCCCGGTCGAAAGCGTCGATGATGAAGGCGAGACGGATGACCTCGCCGTTCCAGCAAGTGAACTCCAGCCCATCCGAGCACCAGCGCAAGTTCGAGCGCATGACCATGACCTTGCCGTCATGGATACGGCCCTTGCGAACGGCCGTATGCTTCTCCAGCAACATGGCGTGGTTGCCCATGATGCGGTGAACCCGTTTTGCGTTGACGACAGGCTTATCGGCGGCTCGCCTTTCGCGATTGAGGAGCGCGGCGATCCGCCGATAGCCATAGGTTGGCCTTTGATCTACCAGCCTGCGAATGATGGGCAAAAGCTCTGCATCCTCGGCCTTGTGATAGGAGCCGCGCGGCTTCGATCTGCCTTTCAGCCGCTCGTTGAGGTTGGAACGGGATACGCCCAGCGTGTCTGCGACGGCCTTCATCGCGAACCGTCCTTCGGCAACAAGATCGGCCGCGATATCCGTTTTTTTGAGTCTGCTTTGGACAAGGCTTCCCGAAGGATTTCGACCTCCATCGTCTTGCGGCCGAGCATGCGCTCCAGCTCGCGGACGCGATCTTCCAGCTTCTTCACTTCCGAATTGCCGACCACCGGCTCGTCAGAATCCACAGCTGCAGCACCTCCCTCGCTCAAGAGCCTGCGCCACCGATAAAGCAGATTGGGCGCGACGCCATGGCGGCGAGCGGTGGACGATACCGTCTCGCCTGGTTCGAAACTCTGCTCAATGATTGTCAGCTTTTGCTCGGTTGTCCACCGCCTGCGGCGAACATCACCCGTCAGCAATTCAACGTGTCGATACTCGTTAGACATAAGCCTATACCCAAGCCTGTGCTTGAGCCTTTCTGCTTATGCCGACTGTCCGGTCGAAATGGGGGGCAGTTCAGTTCCGCATACTGCCGGAAAAGGACTGGTATCTGGATTGGGCCGACCTGACTGAAACGTCCATGGCCGAGAAGATCGACCGTGTAGCCAAGATGGCAGATACCAACCAGAAGATGAGCGCATCCAATGAGTTGGTATTCACTGCTGATGAGATGCGTGAAGTAGTCGGCAAGGAACCACTCACGGACGAACAGCGATACCGTGAGGACGATGAAGAGGGTATGGCGGCGGCTATTACACGTCCAAAGGATTCACAAATCCAGGAAGATTGATGGATCCAGACGTGGAAATTGATTGAGGATACCCGGGGTCAAAGAGTTCGGTGTAGGGCTCAAGGCAGTCACCAAACTTGTAAAGATTCAGGACAACTAGCGCAGCAATTGCCTTCATGCAGTTTTCTTGGTTGGCCTCACGAAAGTTTGTGTGCCGATTGTGCTTAACGTGGTTGTAGGCAATCCACCAGTCGGGTGCATTTTCTTTTTTTGCCCACGCCGCGAAAGGCTGAACTGTTTGATTGTTGCGGGGAATAGATATTTCCACTGTATGGAAGTCACTATAGTGGGCACAAAGCACTGTTTGGCACTTCTTGACATTTGTTACAGATGTCCCCGCGACCCGTGACGCAATAATGCTCATCAAGTTGTCTCCTTCACTCCCTGCCAACAGTAACAGTTTGGCGTACTCGTTAGAGTGAACTTTCGCATGCTCATCACTTAGAGAAACGAAATCAAGAGTTCTCACGAACTCGCGTTCGATCATGCGCATCTAGTCCCAAGAATTGCGATCCAGCATTTTTGCAGCCCCCGTTGCCTGTGCTGGCTTTTAATATCCGAAAAGGATTGAAAATGTCCAAAACCGTTCGGGTGAATATCCGATCACTGGCTAACGCCGGTGCGATCCGACGCGAGAAGAGAAACGGCCGAGACGTGGTTATCGTCCCGTCTGCCACTCTC
>NZ_BAABTE010000043.1:0-5727 GCF_040371715.1 Brucella sp. NBRC 14130 | reverse complement strand
ACAAACCACCGGCACCCGAAGCAGCCGTCTGGCCTCCACAAAATGGGCCAGCGTCAACACCAGCAGTGGCAAGCAGACCGATCATGCACTAACATTCCAAACGGATCACCTCGTGGGGGCAGGCCAGTCGGCAGGCTTGCCCATTCCAGAGCCAGATTGTTGATGAGCGTGTCTTCCTTCAGACGGCCTGCGAGGTACTTGTCGATCCCGCGAACGCCTAGAAGGTAACAGGCGCAACGGTCCTGCAACGCCTCATTGAACAGAAGATTGTTCGACAGTTGCAGGGTGCGCTTGATTGTCCGAAGCGTGGTGCGAACGATTTGATATCGACCGAGCGCCGAGCTATTCAGCTTGTTCTTCGGGTGCGCCAGCATCTTGCCTTGCAGATCGTCAATCTCTTTCAGGCTCATTTTCACCAGATCAACATCGCCGCCGGTATATGCGCCATAGCCGAGCGTTTCGTTGTACCCGTCGCCCTTGTCCGTCCCCTCGGTGAACCCGATCAGATCAAGCAGCGGGCGGTAGACGTAATACAGGTCTGGCGTTGAGACATGCGGCATCGCTTTGGCAAAGGTTCCCTTGGCCATTTGGTGGTTTCCTTATTTTGTGAGATAATTGGTGTGCGCTGCTGAAGTTACCCTCTCCTTACAGCGCAACCTCGGATGCGACCTTCCCCGCGCCGAGGTTTTTTTTGGCATTAAAAAACCGCCTCAAGGGCGGTTAAATTTCACCTCAATTGATTGAAGATAGTAGCGGGACAAGGACTGAGTATTCTCGCCGCGCTTTATCGGCATACATTGCCTCACTGGGATGGACGCAATCTGCTAGCTGGTTTTGCCAATCTTTTTCTTTCTGAGTAGCATAGAAGTGATCGACCAAAGAAACCTGTTCAGAAGTGGCGACATTTTTAATGCGCTCAACATAGTACGGCAGAACTGAAAGACGTGGTTCCTTGCAAACTGGGTTGGGCGTCAATAGCACCACAGTCTTGCCATGCACTTGAGCCGTCTTCACCAATGTTCTCAAGATGTATTCGAACTCTTTTGGCCCTTCTGACACCATTCCCGGTGTTGGAACTTGGTTGAAATACGCATCATTCAATGAAAAGTTTATCATAACCACCGACGCATCCGATTGAGACATTTCCACATCCCAAGCTTCATTCCGCCCGTCTACGCCCAACAGAATTTGCGATGCTTGTGTCCCGCCAACACCTTTGTTGTAAACAACGGCATTTGGATCAATATCTCGCCGGATCATTTCCTGCAAAAGAGCCGGTACGTTCTTTCTGGTTAGGAAAGCACCACCATCAGTGGAAACCCAGCCTTCTGTAGTGCTATCTCCGTACACCGCAATTTTCAGACCACTCTCTGCCCATGAGTTCGCTGTGCTAATTGCCAACATTAATATTGTGACAAAAATTCTGAACAATCCGGACCTCTTCGATTACCTCAGAATGTTATAGTTTTTGTCTTATAATCTCTGCAACAGTTGAGAACTCTCTTTTCGCTTTTGCTATGTACATTTCATCGCCCGGGTGTACGCCATCGCTTAAACCAGCTTCCCATTTATCTAGAGAAGTGATCACTGCGAAGTGTTTCACAATCCTAACGCCTTCTAGAACGGCAGCATTATTGAGTGCTTCGACATAGTATGGCAACACAGCTTGTCGCGGTGGTTTGCTGACTGGGTTCGGCTCAAGAAGAACAGTCTGCTTTCCTTGATCCCTTGCAATGGAAACCATTTCTCGAATGATCTGTTGATATCGAGAAGGCGTCTCTCGTTCATACCCTGTGGTTGGGACCTCATGATAATATGCATCATTCAGACAGAAATTGACGAGAATGACTGATGCCGGTGTCTCTATCATCTCTTGAGACCAAGTCTTATTCCGTCCATCTGTACCATTCAGGATTTGCGAAGCCTGTGTGCTTCCGACACCTTTATTTATTACGACTGCAGAAGAACTAAATTCCTGCCTCATGTACGACTGAAGAAGCGCAGGAACATTATTTTTCGTTATCGCGGAAACACCATTATAGCTTTGCCACCCTTCGGTTGTGCTGTCGCCATAACAAGCAATTTTTATATCATAATTGTATCGGGCTGGAATACTGGCTCCAAGGGAGGATAATGCAGCGTACATCCTTCAACCTACAATCCCTGTCAAAACGATCCTATACCAAGCCAAGGTTCCTGACGTGGGAACGATACGAAGTGCGTTAAATGGTGACCACGGCGTCACAATGCCGTTGCGAGACAGGAACTGCATCGCTCCTCCTGACACTCTTCGGGTAATCGAAGCAGAATAGAGCGACCTTCTGAACTGATTAAATTCAGAGATCTTTATCTCCATCATCGCACCCCCGCCTCCGGTGGCACTAGCAACATTCCCCGATACGATAGCCGGTGATACTGGATTGGATGCCGTCACGCTCGTGCCCGAAACAACTAAGACTTGTTCCGTATAATCATCCGTAGTGGATAGCCAAGACGACCCGTTGTCAGTTGAGAGTTGGAGACCGATCGAGACATTATTGTCAGTCGGAGCCGCATCAATGTGCAGCACTATTTCTCTATATCGGGTTCCAAGTCCGGTTTTTATCCAGCCAGCACTCGCTGTATTAGAACTATCTGACGCGATTATTTCGGCTGGCACATTTTTGAACACCAAATTTCCGCTATTGTTGGTGCCAAGCGATTGGTTAGGTGCGCGGGAAAGATCCGCAAACTGGCCAAGGTTGCCGTTCGGGTCTTGAACCAAATCAGCCAACTCATACTCACCCGTCGGGCCGCCAACTGGCACCTTACCTTCCTCGACGCCGAGTTCCGCAAGGTTCATCAAAACGCCATTGCCGAGCAGCTCGATAACGGTTGCGGCCTGTGTCGAGACCCGGCTTCCATCGCCAAGCTGTCGAGCGCGATATGCACCGTCAACAATCGTCGTGCCAGTCCACGGTTCAGTAAGGGGCAACTGGGTGTCGCTGTCGACACTGGCGATGACGGCCGTCAGTTTCTGGATTTGAAGCGTGTCGCCTTCCCAGAACCGCGTCACTTCGAACAGTGTCCCGGTGCCGGTAACGGTCACTGACCCATTGGCAAGCGAAATCGTTCCCGACGTGTAGTCGGACAAAGTGGCCATAGATTTCTCCTGGGAACTTAAAGCGTCGTTGCGCTGAGAATGTAGTAACGGACGCCTCCCGGGTCTGGCAGAATGTACATAAAGCTACCCGTTGAGGTGTCGATAGTCGTCGGAGCGCCGGGGCTGATATGAATGACAATCCGATTGGTCTCGACAACAGTCACGCATGATTGGCTTGTCGGTTGCCATGCGTTGGTTCCCGGCAGGCGCACATACTGGTGGAAACCCTGTGTGATACGTTCCGGCCAGTTACACATCACCTTGGGAAAGATGAACTGCCCCGAACCATCGAAGTTCACGATTGCGGCATGCGATCCATACTGACTATCGACCACGTTGGCCGTCGAAAATGACGATGCGGGTAGGGGTTTTCGATTTGGCTAATCTTGTAGTTACGCAATGGGCCAAGATCCGGAAACTGCGGCGCACCTGAACGATCCAATCCCAAGGCATCAAAGCCGTTCCGTAGGGAACCATTGATGCTTATAATCATGCCGTTCACGAGACTTACAGTCTCGCGCACCATGTACTGGATGCCACCGAGAAAATTATTAGCGATCTGAATGGACAGATCAGCAAAAGCCCCTGGAAGGGCAGACCATCCGTTCACAATCGCGTTGTAGCTGCCGACAAAAACAGCCACGATTGAATTCACTCCGCTCTTCGCGGCTCCGACGATATCAAAGCCAATGATCTTGGTTAGTTCGTCGCGGAATATATTTGCGGCAATGACGGTTGCGGCAAAACCAGCCACCAGAGCGGTAGCGGGATTAGCGAGCGCGAATGATGCACCCATGCTGATGGCAGCTACAGAGACGCGGCCCATCCAAGCGATCAGATTTACCATTCCGGCGATGACGCTCGGCGCATAGATCAACGCGAGTGCCGCAGCTGCAGTAGTAGCATATGGCGCTATTGCCTTCAGGTTATCCGCTAAGAAAATCAGGGCTTGCGAAGCGCGCTTTGGCCAATCCACCATCTGCAGGCCAGCCGCGGACAACGCCACAAGACCGATAGTCAAGAGGCTGACTGGCGAGATGACGGACATGAATGCTGCGCCGAGCCCTCGTAGCGGGTTTTCCATCATGCTGATGACCGCTGCAAGCTGGCTTGCAAGTTGCAAGGCCCACCGAAACAGATAACGGCAATTCTTTGTCCGGCCTTTTTTCGTTCAAAAGGCCGGACGCTCTTGAACTGATATCTGCAACCACAGAATCGATGTTACTTGTTTCTGCTTTCGGTACGAACGCACAGAACTCATCACCTCCGATGCGCGCAATCAGGCTGTCGTTCGACAAGCAATCTTCCAATGCTTGTGCTACTGAAATTACGGCATCATCGCCTGTCGGGTGCCCGTATTGATCGTTGATCCGCTTTAAATAATCGATATCAGCAATCAAAAACCATCCGCGAACACCTGCCTTGTTGGCTGCATTAAACTGCTGGATAAAACTTCTCCGGTTGAGGAGGCCAGTTAGCGGGTCAATACTGGCTACCCGCGCCAGTTCATTCGCTCTTTTCACCGCAACGCGGTAAGACTCTTCGAGCTTTTCCAATCGTGAAAACCAGAAAACGCCTAACGGTATCGCGATAAGAAACGGAAGCAATAGACGGACTACAATTGTGACCGTGTCTGAACGCGCGCCGATCACGAAACGTATCCCTGTCGATAGTGAAATCGATATCAGCGCTGCAATCGCGGCAACCAACGCCGTGCGTTTCCAAACGTAACTTGATGGCGCGCGCAAAAACCCAACCCTCAGCAGGTAGACCCAACAAGTCGATTAACGCCTCTTATAGGGAACTTCAACAATCATTCCCGTTTCTTTCTTTTAAACCCGCGCAACAACGATGCAACGCCTTGTCCGTCACTGGCTGGAGTTTCGTTCTTTAACTGGTCGCTGGATTTCGTTTTCTGCCCTGCCCGCGTGACTGCCAGAATGGCGTTATCCAATGAGCAGATCAGTTCGGCCTCCCATGTTAGCATCGAAATGCCGTGAACACGGCTGTAGGCGTCGATCTCTCCATACGAGATCGGATTTGCAGACATGCCGACTGATCGGCGGGCGTTCAGATCGAGGAACCAGCCCCAGACGTGCCGTAAATCGTCTGGGAAGTCTGGCAGGACTGTAGGCCGTCGTTTAGCGAAGACGGCCTCGCCGAACGAAATTAGGTCGCTGGCGAGGCTTTCACGAAAGCCAGTTGATTATCCGCCGCGGCGTCGATTTGCTCGGCAATGAACCACAAATCCGGGTTGGTCAGCACTGCTCGGACGTTTTCCGTCGTGCATTCAATGGCCTTGCCGCCTCGCTCGAATCCTTCCCACGAAAGTACAGCAGCCACCATCACATCAATTGCGCGATCTTCGATTTCTTCGACCGTCTGAACTTTCTTCGGATTGCGCTTCTGGTCGCGAATATTGGCATTAGCCAGGCGACGCTGGACATCACGAACGCGTTGCGACTGATACGACGCAACGCGAACTTTCATGCCCAATTTCTTGCCTGTGGTCGGGTGAACAATATCCACCTCGAAACCTTCGTCAAATGCCTTCGCCGCACCGTCAAATACTGACAGATCCATCT
>NZ_BAABTE010000042.1:0-6190 GCF_040371715.1 Brucella sp. NBRC 14130 | reverse complement strand
GCTCCGGAAAACCCTACGGCGCTATTGGGGAGCGCGGGTTTCCTCCGCCTGCTCCGCTCACCGGCACGGCCGGTTCGCTGCGGCCGCGGCCGCGCCGTCTCACGGCGCTGCGGCTGGAAAACGGGCTGCTCCATCGGACGACGGGCAGTACGAGGAGCGCAGGATCTCGATCGCCGGTAGCCCACCCCCATGCGAGGGGGTGGGCGCGTCCGTATCAGTGATCAGACGAGTTCCAGGTGAAGCCTGCGACCGACGGCATTGGCAGCGCGGGCCAGCACGGCAAGAGTTACGCCCTGATAGTCGGGGTCAAGAAGCCGGTCGAGCTGCGATCGACTGGTGTGCAGCCGCTTCGCCATCTCGGCCTTGCCTATGTTCTGCTCTTTCATCGCCTGTTCAAGCTGATACGCGAGCACCCTTTTGATGGCGTGTTCGGTGGTTTCCTCGTAGGTGCCTTGTTCTTTCAGAAAATCCTCGAAGGAGTCGCCGAGAGAACCGCGTTCGATTTCCGTGTTCATTTCACGCCGCTCATCCGTTGTTCCTCCAGCTTTAATGCGGGCAGAGGTGGAGCCTTCTCGGTAACTTCTTCCAAGGATCGATCCTTGCTGTACATGTACCAAACTTGGTACGTCAAAACAAAGGGTCTCAGGAGAGACGCATATCGCTGGGGTAGGTGGCACTGGCCGGAGGCGGTCGGTGGCCCTCGATCCGATCAAACGCGTCTAGGAATGATCATGCACTCGGCTTTTTGAAACCAGGTTGAAGAGCTGTGCGATGACGTCGGTCGTGTAGACCTGCTCCCCGTCGCGTTCATAGCTGGAATTCGAGATCCGGGATTCGACATAGACGAGGTCGCCTTGCCCGACGTTGCGTTCGATCCACTCGGCCTGTTTCTTGTCGAGGATCGTCACCTGGACCCAGTCGGTCGCGTTTTTCCGATCCCCATCCGCCATCCATTCGCGATTGGTCGCGATGTTCACTTTCAGCACATTTTTGAGCGGTATCATATTGCCCACATGGCCAAGAAGGGTGTGACGGTTGACGGTTCGCATGGATTTAAACCTTCCTTAACTGCTCGAAACCGTTTATTTGTGCAACTCGAACCAATGCCGCTCGGTTTGGCCAGAGGTGTCATTCTTGATGTCGAAATAGTAAGGCTCTGACCTGAGCGGTCGGGACATGGAGACCGTTTGTATGCAGCTTCGCTGCCGATCAGAGTTATAGAGACCGTGCGTATTGCCCTGGCAAACGTTGACTGTCTTGACGCACAAGTCGCCGTTCCTGGCGAAGCCATTGCGGTCCCTGCTGCTTCCGACCTGATAGCCCTCCGGGCATTCCGCATACCTCTCGTAGCCCGGCGCTCCCGTGCCTCCTTCGGGGCAGGTCGGCCAATCGAACCCCGGTTTCTTCATCGCGGAGATCAGCCGGTTCATCGGCGGATGGCACGCGGGCACGCCCCTCCAGGATGGATTGGACGACGAAGCGCACAGCAGGACTTCGCAACCCCACTCGCTTGCGAAAGCCGGGGAGGGAAACACGGCGGCCGTCAGAAGCATTCCGACGATGACGTTGACGGGTGTGGCTTTGGCAGACATCGGCAACCTTCTCATCCAACATACTAATTCGTAAATTATAGTTTATCCGACGATGGCGAGCAAGCGTAAGAAGCCTGACACTGATCTTGGCACGATGATCCTGCGAAACATGGCGATGGTCATGGAGCGCGAGCGGGAGAAGCGTGAGCTGACAAAAAAAGAGATGGCGCGCGTCTGTGAGATCACCAGTCCCTTTTATTTCGCTATTCTCAACGCGACAGCGAACCCTTCCCTGCAGGTCATCACCCGGATCAGCACGAATTTGAAGGTTCCGCTGCAAGAGCTGATGATGGGTGTCAAATCCAGCGACGGTTGACATAGATCGTCCGCACGGCTTCGCCGCCGTGCTGACGCAGTTGCGCGTTTCGTAAACTATATTTAATTACCGCCCCTAGGTGTTTCATGCCGAACACGGCATTCGGACAAAAGGGGATCAACATCTTGAAGTACCCGGTGATATCAGCGCTGCTCCTGGCGGCGTCCACGGCGTCGGCTGCAGACAATCCAATGTGGCGCAGCGGCTTCACCTGGTCCTGCGCGTTTTCGACGGTCATTCGATGCGAGCGGGCGACCGATTGCGCATCGAGCGGGGAGGCGGGGACGATCGCCGTCGCCTATCGCGAGAACCAGTGGATCGATCCGCAGGGAAAGACCCATCCGATCAAGCGCCACTATGTGCAGACCGTCGCCGGCAGTCCGATCGGCAGCGAGGTGAAGATCGAACTCGATACGAACGAGGTGATCTGGCTTTCACCGGCCGATGCGGCCGGAACATTTTCGGAAAACTGGATCGGCGCGATGCTATCGCCGAAAGCGGGAGTGATCGTGCAGGAGTTACGGCCGCTGATCTGCAAGCCGATAAAATAGGTCTCAGCCACTGCTAGAGCGTTTCCGCTTTTCTTCGAATCGCGAAAACGCTCTAACCTATTGTTTTCGCGCAATTCCGGACGCAAAACCGCTACGCACTTTTGCTGGAAATGCTCTAATGGCTATGCCAACCGAGGTCGGTAAAAGTGAAGTCGTCACCCTTAAAAGCAATCCGGGTCCGGTATGCTCGCGCACAGGGATAGGTGAAGCAATCGCCCATGTTCAGCCTTGCAGGGTGGTTCAGGATCTTGCGGCCAGTGGAACCTGAAACACGCGAAATTTGCAGCCGAGGTCATGAAGCGCTATATTCCCGGCACGGAAAGGAGATCGATCATGCTGTTGAAGAAATACCGTGAGAACAAGGATGCCCTCAAGCAGATCGGCCGGGAAGCTCTTGCTGAGAGCCGCCGTCTTGGCCTTGCGATTTCCGCCAAGGATCGCCAGAACGAGGCGAAGGTGCAGGCCAAATCCGAGCGCAAGGAACGCGCTCATGCTACCGTGAGGTAGCAATCGCTTCATGCCGGAATTGTCATGCATCCTCCTCGCAGGACCGAACGGCTCCGGCAAGTCCTCCGCTTTCCCTAAGCTGAACCTCGAAGGCGAGTGGATCAACGCTGACGAGATCGCGAAAACTATGTCCGAAACCGACGACGGCAAGTCGAAGGAACGGCGAGCTTCGGAGGCAGCGCTTCACAAGATCGCTCGGATGATTGAGACCCGGAAGTCTTTCATCTTTGAGACCACATTGAGCAGCCAGCAGTCCCTCCGGCTGATGCGCGATGCGAAAGCGGCCGGGTTCACGGTCGGCCTATATTACACTGCTCTGGATTCCGTCGAGACGAATATCGAGCGCGTCAGGCAGCGTGTGCTGAAGGGCGGTCACAACATCCCTGAGGATGACATCCGGAGACGGCACAGGGGATCGCTGGCAAAGCTATCCGAGGCCCTGAAGATCGCGGACGAAGTCGTGCTTGTGGACAATAGCAGCCTCGAACCTCACGAGGTCTTCGTCATCGTCTCCGGTGAAGTCCAGTCCTTCGACATCGACGACACGCAAGAGCTACACCGCCTGTTTTCCAGCAAGGTTTGCGAGGCCTACGGGCTGAAGCGAGTGCATGGCGGCTTCAGGGACGCGAAGGCGGTAGATCCGGAGATCGAGGATCGTACCACACAGATCCTTGGCAGCATGCCTGGATACAAGCCCAAGCCCTCGGGCATGAAGTGAGAGCGGCATGTTCGAATTGATCAACCTTCTCGATACCGTGTACCGGACCATCACGGCCGATCTTGAGGCATGGTTTGACCAATTTCCTCAAGGGGTAGCGTGGAACGTCTTCTCTGACTATTGCATCGGAGACCCGAACAAGTCGAACGACAGCTTTTCGTTCGCGATCGTTCTCAATCACGACACTCAGGCGAACATCGCGGAATACATTGCAGCGGTAGCTCCAAGCGACATTAAGGGATCCCGGTCATCCTCGGAAGGCCTCATCTCGTATCTGAGATGTCCTGTGGTCTTCAGCATCAGCTACTTGGTCGAGAAGAAATCGAAGCTGCTCCGGGACTACATGACCGACGACAACATCTGCGCCGCTCTTGAGGATATGCGGGAAATCGTCTCGCAGTTGGCGACCATGATCCCGCAGAAGGCCGATCACTACCGGGCAGTGGACAAGCGGCTGGCAAGCTTCCTTACCGAGATGAAAAGGCGCTCCCGAAACTCCAATCTGGCTCGGCAGATCCTCCTCTGCGCTGCCTTTGCCTCGATCGTTTGCCGGCATCTGGCTGCCAAGAAGAAGCCGAAATTCATTCGCTGGATCAGCGACCGAGATGCCATGTTCGACAAACACGACAAGGTAGCCTTCGACCTCGCCTTCCTCTATTTCCATCTTCACCGGATGATGAACGGTCAGGACGCCCTCGAGCCGGAATTTCTCTTCGGGCTACCAGGATGGGACGGAAAGAACGAGTACGCTGAATTCATTCGGGTTGCCGACTATCTCGCTGGCACACTGGCGGACATCAAGCTTCCGGAGATGACGTTCTCACATGCGAAGTTTGAATCCGTTTTCCACAATCTCTTCGTCAACGGACCGAACTCTGCCCTCATCGAAGTCCTTGCCCGAGACGGCGGAGGGGTTACGGCACGTCGCCTCGTCCCCAGAACTCCTGCCATCGTGTAAAGAAAACGACCGCACCCGGCAGGCAACCTTTTGACTTCGGGCGACACCTCGACCACCAGTATGCTCGTTGCTTGCGCGCTCATCCAGATCACCGGCCATTCTGGCGAGACGCCATAGTTGCTTGCATCCTATTCAGGAACTGCTCCGCACCTCGCATCTCATGCTCGAAACGAGCTTGAGCGACCGTGTCGTCATCCCTCCAAGTGCCGTCGAGACCCATGACGAACTTTCGGATGCGAGCGACCCGCAGGAGCGCGGGCGTTGCCGGCCATGCGAAGACAGATTTTTTGCGAAGTGCCGCGAGGCGGTGTATTCGATGGGAGCCATCGATTACATGCCAGCCATCCGACGCGAACGCGATGATAATCGGTTCTTGCAGCCGTGCCTTTGGAATAGACTTCGCGTAGGTCGTGTTGATTTCAGACCTCGCGGTATTATTGACCGCGTCCGCTATCGCCAACTCCCACGGCCGGCCCTCTTGTCCGGCAAACCGACGATACATTTCCGAAATGTTGAGGGAACCGAAGCTTTCACTTTCAAAAACTTCATCGCCGGCCCGCGCGTTCCGTATCCACACTCTGCACCGGAGGCTGTCGATCTTGTGGCCCATGCCGTCCTCGTCGGCCTCAAAGCCCGGCAATTTCGACAATTTGCGATAGGCTTCTCCAGGGCTGATCTTCTTTATCACTGCGCTTCCACCCCTTAGGTTGCCGTTTGATGGAGTCGACCCAGCAGAGGCGGCATGTCGACTCACCCTCAGCTTCGCACTCTCCGGCCGTCTTCGCGTGGCTATACTTTGGAGTCGCGCGAGGCCACGCTTAGCTTCTCGAATCATCGACAAAACTGTCAAACTAATGCGATCAACCGCACACAGCTCTGAAACACAGTAAGCGGTGAGGCAAACCCACGTAGCGCGTTTGTCGGTGGAAGCTCATTTTCTGCATGAGTCATGCGGAGAGTCATATGAGCGACAAGGTGAATCAGGTTCGGACATTCGAAGTTTTGACGGCGACGCCGTCGCGACGTTCGCCGCGGCATTGGTCTGATGACGAGAAAGCGCGGCTTGTGGCGGAAGCGTTTTCGCCGGGAGGGACGGTGGCGGAGGTTGCGCGCGCCTATGAACTGGACGTGTCGCAACTCTACGCATGGCGCAGGAAGGCCCTTTCCTCGGGGGCGATGGCGCCATTGACGGTGCCATTGGGCGGTCGAACCATGTCGGAAAGCGAGCCGGTGAAGTTCGCGCGCTTTGAGACGGGCGGCAGCGCGACCGTAGAGATCGTTCTGGGTGATGTCGTTGTGCGGGTGCGCGGGGATATTGATCCGGATCAGTTGGCGGGAATTATCGGCGCGGTGCGCAAGGCATGATCGCTTCCGGCGTTGTGGTTTACGTGTCGTGCCAGCCGGTCGACTTCCGCAAGGGAGCCGCATCCTTGATGGCGCTGGTGCGGGAAGGCGGCCTCGACCCGTTCAATGGCGCGCTTTACGTGTTCAGATCGAAACGGGCGGACCGTGTCCGGATCGTCTGGTGGGACGGCAGCGGGGTCTGTC
>NZ_BAABTE010000041.1:0-6489 GCF_040371715.1 Brucella sp. NBRC 14130 | reverse complement strand
GTTTATATAGCCCTTTACATCATCATTTAAAATCTTTTCACAAAGATTATTACAAAGATCTTGATCTACAAAATTTTTAATAATTATATAATCTAATTCATTGTTTAATAATAAATTTAGATTTTTCTGATTGAAAGTTTTATTGTCTATGATCATTTTTTTCTCGAGTCTATTAGATTTAATTAATTGAATAACTAACTGTGAGATTATCTTTTTTGATTTTTGTTTTAGTAATTGAAAAATCACCTATTTCACTTAATTTATCTACATGGGTGCCTCCACACATGTAAGTAACTTTTCCTCCAAATGAAACAACTCTTTTTTGCTCTTGGTAGTAAATAGACTTCTCATAATCTTCACTTAAGATATTCTCAACTTCTCTAGTTAAGTCTGATATTTCAATATCATCTAAGCTTCTTTCTGTACGTTTAAAAACCACTTTACAATCATCTGGATAGTGAGATGCCTTAATGGGAATCCACATTTTTTTTTCTAAAATATATCCAATTACGTGGCCTAATGAGTGTCGGCGAGAATTTAAGGTTCTAGTAGCAGAATCAATTCGAAATTTAACAGTCTGGCCAACTTCGAGTTCGTTTGTTAAATAGTAATAAAACTTGGCGCCATCCATTTCTACATCAATAATTGGATAGTCATTTATGAAACCGATATCTTGATCTTGACCTCCTCCTTTAGGATGAAAAATAGTTTCTTCTACTTCTATTTTGTAGAGTTCTTTATTTTCATCGTAAATAGTAGAAAGAACTTTAGTTGCTAGCTCTAAATTATTATGGGTGTAATACAGTCTTATGGTCATATAGTTCTTATGCATAAAATTTCACATAATTATATTTTTTTATTGCTACAGATCAATGATATATTTTATCAGATGATAAAATTTAGACTAAAGCATAATGCTAAAATTTATGAAGTTCTAATGAAAAATCAACGTAAAGATATTTATATTTTTCTATAAGATAATTTTTTAATTTTATGCATTATTAAGTTAATTTATTGCAAAAAATGGATAGTTTGGATTTAAAAATAGCCTATAAACCAAAAAAATAAAATTTTTATGTAACCGCAATGCAAAAGCCCTTGTTTTCACAAGGGCTTTTGACTTAAATTCGTTGGCGTTACAGTTAAATGATGCTTGCAACATCGTTTAACGAAAGATCAGTAGAGTTGGAAGCTCGTACAGATATTCACACAAAGGCTTATGTAACCGCCAAGTCCCTATTCTAAGGCTTTTGGCATGTGACACAAGACCTAAAATGTAAAAAAATTTCGTTAATCGCTGCTAAGTCCATCATTTAAACCATTTTCTGGTTCGTTCACTACGTCTGTACAAAAGATTAAGTTAGTAAGTGCGACTTTTATATGTCGGCTTAGTCTTTGGTGGCTTTGGTGTGCAGGTGGACAAGTGACGGCAGGCATCAAAGGCTAAAGGTTTATAACCGCTTCCTCATCTGATGTATTGCACTAGGGGAAGAACGCAGGGAATACGTTGGTCGATTGTTTAAGTGGTATGTTGGGTAATTCCCTCGCCGAGATAACAAGCCAATGAGAGAGAAAGGCGTGTGCGGGATAGGGATTCAGCCCTATAAATACTCTCTTGCGAAGTGATCTGGGCGCATCTCACTTTGTACCGATTTGAAAGCGACAGCGGCTCCATACCGTGATGTATATCGGTGATATTCAAATACCTGAGCTAATTTTAGCGAAGGTAGGGTGAATATTACCGAAAATCTGCTCTAGCTCACCACCCATGATGAGCGAAGCGAAGCATGGTGGGGACAAGAGCAGATTAAGAGCATTGCTTTTTACAAGATTTATGCCAATACCTTCTAGTATTTATATACCGTATCATTTGATTTAATTTTCATATAATAACTCTTTCCATTTTTAAATAAGCAAGGATACACAGATACCCCTATTTAACTTCGTTAAACAGTGATAATCTGTGACCTTGATCAGGGGCTTCACCCCCGATACCCCCGAAAAGCTTTAAACAGAAAAATCAAAGATTTTCCAATTTAAAGCTTACAAAAGCCAAAGCTGGGTAGATTGAAATGTCAGGACATGAACAACAAGAGAGTAAGCAAGGTAAAGCCGTTCGAGAAAGAACTTTTAAAGTTAGACTTTCAGAATCAGAGTATCAATTTCTCGATTCCAATAATCCTTATGGTTCGATCGCAAAGTTACTTCGACAAGCAGCAGTAGAAAAAGCTACTAAAATTCATAACTCTAAAGCAGAAGAAAACCAAAAAATTAAAGCAATAAAGGTTGTCGAATCTTCGTATAGCAAGACAGAGCGAGCATTAATTTTAGAACTTGGTCGGATTGGTAATAATGTGAATCAGATTGCCAAAGCAGTAAATACAGATATTGCGGGTACTGGTGCTTTCGATAAAGTTAAATTACTTCATTTATTGATTTCGATTGATCAACAGCTTCGGGAGTTACGTCCAGATGATCGTTGATTTTTTTCGACATGGTTCAGGTTTATCAAAAGGTTGTCTTGACTATTTATTGGGTGAAGATCGAGAGCGTGAACATGCACAAGTGCTTGGTGGTGATGTAGAGCTGACAGCACAATTGATTGATAGCAGTCCTTTTGCCAAAAAATATACCAGTGGTTGTTTGTCCTTTTATGAGCATGATTTATCTGACCAGGATAAACAGAAAATCATGCAAAATTTTGAGGAATGTTTATTTCCAGGACTAGATAAAGACCAATATCAAATTTTATGGGTACAGCATCAAGACAAAGTAAATCAAGATACAGGCGAGACACGGCTCGAGCTAAATTTTGTGATTCCCAATGTTGAGCTTTCAACAGGCAAACGCCTACAGCCATTCTATGCGCCAGTCGATTTAGATCGAGTCGATCTATTTAAGCAGATCACCAATACCGAACATTCACTGTATGACCCCGATGATCCTGAGCATCGACAGCTATTTTTAAATAAAAAGAATCTACCCAAAGATATTAAGGATTTTAAAGAGCAGTTACATCAACGTGTTTACCGAGCGGTTGCCAATGGTGAAGTTGCCGATCGGCAAGAATTGGTGCAATGGCTTGAATCGAATCAAATCAATGTCACTCGACAAGTAAAAAACTCCATATCCATTGAAAACCCGTATGAGGGCGCAAAACGTCCTATCCGTTTAGAGGGCGAGATTTATGAGCAAGGCTTTAGAGCTACTGGCGAATATCGACAAGAAGTACAACAACGAATTGAAGAATACAGAGGAACAACTTCTGAGCGGTATCGAACAAACGTCACAGACTATCAGAGACAGCTTGAACACAAGAGCCAATATCACAGCGACCGCTATCCAACAGTCGGACGAGAAAATAGCCCAAAGCATTCAACACAGCGCCCAAACGGTCGAGAAGCAATTGAGCCACTATCAAAGCTTGCTTCAATCGAAATTGAGCCATTTAACGCAATTAAACGAGCAAATACAGAGCCAAGAACAGCAAGCCCAGAATCAAGCCGTACAGAAAAAACTTACCATTTTGAATATGGGACTGATTTCAGCAGCAGTTATTTTGCTTATAGCGATTTTCTCGCTTGGTCTCATCGCCAAAAACAAGTACAGCGAAGTAAAGACACTCAATACCGTGATCAACGAGAAACAGTTGAGAGTAGATCACCTAAACAAATCAGGGGGCAGTCTGAATATCAGTACGTGCAAGAATCTATCGAACAACAAGCAACGCCTATGTATTCAGATCAACAAGAATGCAGGGGAATGGCAGAACGGCTACATGATTCCAATGGGATACTAAACGATGACCGAATTAGAAACACAATTATTGAGAATCATCGAAGAACAACAGCAACAGTTACTGCAACAACAAGCGCAATTGCAGAAGCAACAGCAAGCTTTAGACACAATGCAAACCAAGATTATCCAAGCCTTGTCGGCTCAATCAAAGATAATCGAGAGCGATCAGCAAAGCTTACAGCAAGCACAGAAATTATTAGCCACAATGCAGAAGCAATTTCACGATCTAGAACGCAATACGGCAAGCTATACAGAGCAGATCAATGGCAAAGTTCGAGAGATGAGCCAGATTACAGCCGACAACGAAGAAGTTCTGGAGAGAATCTCAACCACACAGCATTTAGTCTCGTCAGAAGTAGCCAAAGCGCAGCAGAATTTGCACGAAACGTCAAAGATATTGAAAAAAATATTGTCCAGATAAAAGAATTGCAAAAGAAAATAGAAAAACCTAAATCTAAGCAAGATCGAGGTATGGATTTTGGTATGTAATGTTGATGGAATATTTTTAATTTTTAGTAAAATATGATCAAATAAGCATCATAAATTATTAAAAATTAACGGGGGGAAAATTATGAAATATGAACCGTACCGGGTTTGTCGGAGACATTTTTATTTAAGTTAAGCCACCTGACCTAACGGGTTAATCTTATCATAGTACATTGCTTCAAACTCAAAAGGCGATACATAACCAAGAGCACTATGTACACGCTTTTTATTGAACCAATCTACCCAGTTTAATGTTGCAAGTTGTATATCAGCCAAACCTTGCCAATCTGCTTTTAAATATTCAATTACCTCAGTTTTGTATAAACCATTGACCGTTTCAGCTAAAGCATTATCGTACGAATCACCAGTTGTACCGACTGATGCTCTTAAACGATTGGTATAGCGAATGGAGAGGTATTGCGCACCTCTGTCTGAATGATGAATCACATTCTTTGGCATACCTCGATCACGTAATGCTTGTTCAAGTGCATCGAGCACCATATCTGTATTCATACGTGTTGATACTTTCCATCCAACAATTGTTCGTGAAAATACATCAATAATAAATGCGGTATAGACCCAGCCAGGGATTGGTTTTTCTATCTTATTTGTCATTGGCTTAATTTATCCAGAATACAGATTCTATAAGCTTAAAAACAGCTTATAGAGTCCACAGACCTTGCTTGAAACTTCAGAGATATTGAAAAGAGTCTTATTCAGATAAAAGAACACTAGAAAAAATGAAAAACCTCAATCTAAAAAAGATCGAGGTATGGATTTTATTTTCTTAAAACTGTGTTTTAAGAAAAATTAAAACTGATGAGCAATCTAATAGCTAGCAAAATAAGTATTAGCCCCATAAAAATTTCAAACCACTTTTTCTTTTGCAAGAATGCATTTCTGACTTTTTGAGTAGTAAATAAATATGCAACCACTATAAACCATGCTGCATTTACAAAGCACATCCAAATGCCATATAAGAATTGGATATTAAGAGGAGTCGATTGATGTACAACTGTCGTAAAAATTCCTAGAAAAAATATAGTGGCTTTAGGATTTGTTGCATTGGTAATAAAACCTTTTAGAAAAGCAGATTTTGCAGATGGCACTTGTTGGTCGTTTAGAAATTCAACTGTTTGCTCATTTTTTGCTGGGTCTACTTTTTTTAGATTACTTCTTATTAGACTCAACCCTAAGTATATTAAATAAAGAGCAGAAATGATTTTAACTGCATTAAAAACTAGTTCATTTGTTTGTATGAGTAATCCAAAACCTAAAATCGTATAAAGTACATGTACTGATATACCAGCTCCAATACCTAATGCTGTTATAGCTCCTATTTTTCTCCCCCAAGATACACTTTGTTGAACTACTACTGCAAAATCAGGTCCCGGTGCCACTACTGCTAAAAAGTGTACAGTAGCGAGCAATAGGAACTCTTGTAAATAAAACATATATAAATATTAACTCCAAACGGACAGAGGTTGATGATTACCTCTATAACCGATGAAGCATGATAAGCTAAATCTTGGACATGAATCACCAGGAGATATGGCATGCATTTTTCTTGAATTGAAAAGAATCAGGTCGCCTATTTCTGGCTTAATTATATGGGTAGGCTCCCCTAAATCCTCTACAGGAATACCATAACTCTCTCCCCTCATCTCATCAAACTCAGAAGCAGATATTTCCTTTTCCCATAGCATTAATTCCCCGCCATTCTTCGGCATTTGTAGATAAACATTGCACGCTATTTGACTAATTAGGCTTTTTGCTCGAAAACTCTCGGGAGCGTCTTTTTCAAAAATATCATGATGAGCTAAAAAAGTAATTTCAGGTTTAACTACTCGTGCTAGTCCAACAAACATCTTTTTACCCATTATACGTTCAATCATTGAACCCGCTTCCCATACTTCATCTAAGCGACATCTTAAAATATCGATAGGAGAAGCTAGTGGGTAACATTTATTGCGTAGAGTTTGGATATTATGATCCACAGATGAAAAATATTTCTCTATTAAATCTTTTTTGTTCTCAGCTTCATAGAATGCCATTCCGATACGCCCAATACTCGGAGCGTTTATATAGCCCTTTACATCATCATTTAAAATCTTTTCACAAAGATTATTACAAAGATCTTGATCTACAAAATTTTTAATAATTATATAATCTAATTCATTGTTTAATAATAAATTTAGATTTTTC
>NZ_BAABTE010000040.1:0-7111 GCF_040371715.1 Brucella sp. NBRC 14130 | reverse complement strand
GAGCAATATTTTCAAGATAAGCCTTTTTGTAGTGTTCATCTGCTGTCTGTTCTAATGGCTTCATTTCTTGTTTTTCAGCAAAGTAATTGAAAGGACGATCACCGTTATCTATAAGTTTTTTGCAAGTTGATGCATCTACTTCTAAGAGCGTTCCTTGCTGAGTATAAGCAGTATATTTATTGCCGTATTTCACACAGCCTGAAAATACAGGTTTTGTTTTGACTTCATAAGAAACATTTTCATGTAAGGTTTGATAAGGCTTTGATGGGTCATAAATGAAAACCTCACCAGGGCGATTTTCTGAATTAACTTTAAATGTCGGATCATAGGCTTCACGACAAGCATCATAAGACCAACCAAATTGATCTACGCATGTTTTAACTTTTTGTGCGATTTCAGGCGTGATTTCTTGTGTTTTTTCACCCTCTTTAGGTGTTCCATTGATATTTAAAATAGGAGCATCTTTAGCAGCATCAAGTTTACTTGTTTGCTCTTTTTTATTGATTAATGTCCCACCTGAAAAGCCGTCATAAGCAAGCCATAAACCACCTAAGCCGACAGCACATAAGAGAAATACTTTCTTAGGAATGTTGATCTTATGTGTATGCATCGTTGCAGACGTATAAAGCTTTTGAACTTTCTTTGAATAAGTAAACTTAAATGTTCGTTCTGCTACACGTTTTTTAGCTCCGCTGTTTGGGTCAATAACAGCGTATGACCATACATTAACGTAGGCTTGAGGTAGTCCCCACGGTCTGTATAAATGGTAATGCTGACCAACAACAGCACGCACTTCGGTATGAATTAATACAGGGAATTGGGTGATGAACCAAATATCAAAACCACGATGACGATGCACTGTTAATTCTTCGATGATTGGGTTTTTTTCACGTGTATTTTTATAGATTGGTCGGTTTTGGACTTCATCATAAAAGATGATTGAACCATCAGGGCAAGTTCTCCAGTCGTCAGGACTAAGTAAAACATTTTCTAAGCGTAGTCCGTTAATGTCCGCATAGATCTGTCGCACTGGTGGGAAGTTCTTAAACTTGGTTTGAATAGTTTTATTCACAAAATTAACAAGCAAATTAAGTGTTGTAGATTTATAAAAATGCTCAGGAAAAATAGTAGGTGAAAACAATTGTTCAAAGTCACAGTGATCAAAAAGTTTAAAAAACTTTTCGAGTGTGATTTCTTTTTGATCATAGCCGTCTAATGCATCACGGATAGCTTTAAACATGTTTTGACTACCCTTAAACTCAACGAGGTCAACGGTAATCATTTTGTCTTTGTTTTTTTCGAGATGCTCAAGAAAATAAGAATAATTTTGCTGAGTAATCTTTAAATTTTTTTCATTTAATTCGTCTTGTTTAACAATCTCATTCACAGCGAATTGAGATTTACCAACACCAGGAGGAGCAGTTAAAAGAAAGATCATTTTTATTTACCCTGTTTCAAGAATACTTTTGATTGATTCATTGTCATTTTTACGAGTAATGCAGTAAGTACCGTTTGCATTAAGACAATGATTCCACTGGCACTAAGAAGCCATAGACTAAAATTTGATAAAGACCCACTAGCTGAAATAAAGTTGTTAATGTATTCATCTATATAATATTTATGCAGGGTATAAGAACCTAAAGCTAAGCCTGCACCGCCTAAGGCGTTTGATAAAAATCCGTGTTGTGCTGATTTAGTGAAATCAGCAATTTTTCCCCATAAACTCATGATGATCTCCAACCAAGAATACAAGCTGCTAAATACCAACCAAGCCCAACAAAGAAGTAATAAAGACCTTCTGCGATTTCACATAGCCAAACTGGTGAAAAGTCGGCTTGTGCTTTGAATGTTCTTAAATCGAAGTTATAGATCAAGGATGGACATTCAGAATTACTCGTAGGCAATTTAACTTGCTCAGTAGGCTTTTCAGGTTCTTCAATTTCGATTTCTGTGTCGTCATTGTCTGTATCGGGTGTGTCATCAAAGAACTCTTTGATTTTGTCCCAAAGACTTTTCTCATCTGCTTTGTGCTCTATATCTTTGTTAATCCAAGTACAAAGTGTTGCAGCATATTCACAGAATGCAGGTAATTCTGTTGTTTCAGGTTTTGGCTTGGTTTGTGTTGACGTTTCAGTTTTTGTCGATGTTGAGCCGTCAGGCATGGTCGTTGTTTCAGTGACAGTAGTTGTCACTTCACCCGTATCAGGGTCGGTTTTAGTGTCTGTACGTGTTGTTGTTTTAGAGCCATCGGGATTCGTTGTCGTCGTGGTTTTTGAGCCGTCAGGATTTTGGGTTGTATCCGTTTGCGTAGAATCTTGGATTGATGTTGTATATGGGTTTCGCATATTTGCGTCACGATGTTCCATATAGTTATCCATCATCTCATCGGTGATTTCATTTGGGCCAAATGATGGGTCAGAACCTGGAGGTGATTTAGGTAAGGCGTTACCTTGTGAATCTTTTGGCGAATAGATATAGGTTGTGACTGGATCAGTCAGAGAATGCGTATTATTTTTAAACCAATTATAAAATGCATCTTCCATTTCTCCATCGGAAACAGGAGTATTTTGGGGCGGTTGTGCTGAGGGGTTATAATTTGGATTCTTTCCGTATCCCCAAGTATAAATATCTTTTGTTAGACCATACTTATCATAAAAATTAACAGTACCACCAACAACTTTATGAGATGTAATGTTATAACTTGGATAATTCTCAACTGAATATGCACGAGAAATAGTGACGGCTTCAGCCATAGAAGCTACACAGTTTCCGTTCCACTGATAGCAATTCTGTAGATGTGGATTTGTATTGTCTTGAACTGGTTTTTTATTTACTTTGCCTCCCTCATCAATCACCCAGCCAACACCATCCAAAATAACTTTCATTGCAGCAGCAGCACCCGCAGCATAAGCACCACCTTTTAAAAGGTTTTTTGCATGTTTGGCGGTGTTACGCTTGAAAGAATCATCATTCGCAGGGATTGAGACTTTTGTGTTAATTGTTGCATTTGAACCATCTACAGTGACACGTTGAGTAATGTCAGCGTTAATCATGTCATTTGCTGCACGTACATTTGAAACACCAATACCGTTGCGTGATTTCATAGCAGCATCATAAATAGATTCTTTACGTTCAGCGGCACCCGCATAAGCTGTAGACGTGAAAATACTAATTAAAATCAGTGCTAAAAACGTGTAACAACGGCTATCAAAGCGCACATGAAAAATGCTGTACATATCGGTTGTATCCAAAAAAAGATTGATGCTTCTTCCATAAAAATGCGCTCCCCACGCTTTTGTGCGCTCGACGCACAACCGCAGGGAGCGCAGTTTCTGTTTAGCTAATTTATTTGCATAAATCCGTTAAGCAGAAGAAACAGTACGCTTAGAGTAGCGCCATACAACAAAGCCAATAATTACAAGAATCATTAAGCCGTAGATGGCTTTTTGAGAGTTCATAACGGCTGTAATTTCACCAGTAATCGCCTCAAGAATTGTTGCAGCAAGTCCCCCAGTTTCGGCAGCATTTGCTGATGAAACCCCCAAAGTAGCACCAGAAAGAACTAACCCAGTTTGAACATTCAAATGAGACGCTTTAGCGCGAAACTTTTGAAACCACGTTTTTTCATGAACTTCTTGTTCAATCACTTCTACATTTTTTAAAGTCATGGTTTTATCCCCTATAGTGACTTTATGATTTTGACGACTAAAGCAAACACCAAAACAGCAAGCAGAAATTTAAATAGCAAAAGCGTAATAACGTCTGATTGTTGTTTAGTGATTGCAAAGTACATCCACCAGTCGATCTGCGCCTGAGCGAGATCTGCTAGACACTGATCTAATTGTGTATTGCTTGTATCAGTGTCCAATTCTTTTAACCTCTACACTTGGTTAAGTGAAAAGACATAATATTTTTGTGCATTAAGTTGAAGCATTTGGGACATTCGCGGATGTCGCTTCCAAATAAGTTGTATTTCATTGATAGTCCTGTTGTTCTGAAAGCTTGATGTCTTTCAACACTGGACGAGGCGGTGTTTTGGTGAAATCAAACTCAAATTCGAAATCAAACTTCGCAGGCAGTTCGATGTCTTTGAAACGGTAGAAATTGCCTGAGCCTTTAATTTTAAAAAGTTGTTGTTGTGCGCCCAGTGCATCCATATCACCCTCAGGAAATGGCTGAACTGCATAAATATTTAAATTATCGTAAGGCGTTGCAACGCCTTTGTTTTTGCCATTTTCAGGGGTGAATTCCCCCTTTGATTGTTTAAGGCCAATAACTGTTAGTGTCTGAGTTTGTGACATTTTTTAAGCTCCTAAGCTATTTTGTAATTAAATTGCGAGTTTGGTTCTACGTACCATTCTGGCAACTGTTGATTGAAGTCAATTTCAATGAGCTTGACGAATGGGATGATGTTGTTAGCCTTTTCAGTGTGGAGGTTCTGAAGATAGGCTTTTGAGAATCCACATAGACATAGATCGGCAACTAATCTATGAAATGATCTTTGGGAATAGGTTGTTTTTAATTCGACCAATCCTTTCTCTCGAATGAGACAATACATTGCGAATAAATTGCGAACTTTGGTTGGTGAAGGCTTACCTTTACTGGTCATAACCACTGCTGACCGTTCGATAGCTTCAAGAACACTTTTATCGTCAGTTAGTTTCATAGTTTGACCTCGTAGGGCTTCAAATATGCTATGAGTAGCTTTTGTCCAGAGTGTTTGAAGTAAGTTAGGGTTTTGCTTTTGGAAGCGGATTAATTCAAATAAATTTGTTGGGATGCCATTACGTTCTAACCAACGCTTTTTCAGGCGGGATTCAAAACGTAATAAGCCAATCGTCCAATCAACAAGTCTTTGATCAGACATGATTTCAACAACTCGAATTGCAGACTTATCCATTTTTAGTGCTTGTTGTTTTAAGTCTGCGAATTGCGCCATGAATTCATCATGTTTTAGATAGCATTTGTGCTGAACTAAACGTGATGTTTCACCGCCCCAGTAGCGAGATGTGTCATATGCTTTTTTGCTGATACGAGTTTGGCCATTGCTGACATTGCCTAAATATTCGAGAACTTTTTTTGCTGTAGTCTGATCTTTAACACGAGCTGAATAAGTAACATCGATATGCGAAACCCATGCTTTAGTCCAATCCAACATACGTGATAAAAGTGGATAGGCTTCTGCTAGAAAGCCGATCATTTCCATTGCACCCTGCTCTATGTTGTCACTGCCAAAGACGTTATGACCTTGTAGAAGTTTTGCAGGGCTTGCCTTGATTTGAACGTATGGCTCATATGAGGAATCGAAAAAGACTTTCATAGCCATTGCTGTGTAATGTGTTGGAACACTTTCAAAAGGATGGAATAAAGCAGAATTATGAATTGCCCCATCCTCGTCTTTATAAACTGAACGTGAAGCAAGTGGAATTTCTAGGCTATGTGGGTCTACATCTATGAAAAAATAACGTCCCTCAGCGTCTACAGAATAGAAGCTTGATTCGAACGGGGCATTAATACATAGATGATCTAGCATTGTTTTAAACATGTATACAAATTACATTGAGTAGAATTTAATACATGTTCACATGAATAGCAAGTACATATTACATGTATACAAGTATTATTGGATACATGTTAGTTGAATACAGAATGTTTAAATAATGGCTATTACCGTAAGAATGAATGACAAAGAGCAAGAAATGCTAAGAAAAAAGTGCATTGAGCTGAACAAGCAATTGATTAATAGAAACTTAATGCCGATTAAAGAAAGTGAGCTCGTTCACATCATTCTTGAGCAATGCATTAATAATGTAGAACTCAGTTCGAGTGGTATTTTAAAAGTGACCGAAGGTTAATTAAGGTGAAAACTGCCAAATTTGGCACTAGAGTCCACCATTAGAAGACGTGGACTCCCCGACTTTTCAAATTTTTTGGAAATTAAAAAGCCCCATCATAGGATGGGGCTTTTTTTGCGCTTGATGTCGCATAACGTAATTTTATGTTAAATAGCATATCCAAGACTGTAGCCTACGCAACCTCAGTTGGTGCTACAGCTCGACATTGTGAATCTCAGTAAAATTATATTCACAATGCCGAGTAAGCTAATGAACATAATATACGTTATGCCGAAATCTACGCGCGTAATTTTCAAATCACCGGATAGGATTTCTAAAAGTTAGAATTGAGCCACCATTGGCTTTAAGCACGTAACCTATCTATGTGATGATCTAACTTGATAAAAAACTGTTTGAGCTGATCTATTTCTTTGTCATTGTCTAATTCTGAATTTTGCAGTTGTTCTAGCACTGTCTCTAGTAGATCGCGCATGTACTCATAGTCGGCTCTGGTGAGTGTGCCCTTGTTTCTGTCATAGCTTGCAGTTTTGTACAAATGTGGGTTTACACGCATAAATCTTTACCGGCATCTTATTTATGCCTGATCTTTAGAATACCAACTTCGATATTTATCTAAATAGTTATTAAATTCAGTGATAAAAACATGAGACATATCTTCATCACTTAAAATCTTTTGTAAAACCTCAAGATTGATTGAAACATTTAAATTCCCACTTAAATGTTGTTTAGCAACTCTTTGCGCTTCATCTATAACTTGTTGAGATAACATATTTTCCCCCTAAGAATACTCATTTTTTATCTTAACAGACTTCGCTAGTTAAGATAAAAAATCGAGTTAAATTTGTGGAAAGCTTATGAACCAAATAAAGATTTAAAACCAATACAACTATAAAACCCCCATGTGTGTCCTAGATATATACCCAAAGAAAAAAATAAGAAAATAGAAAATAAAAAAAGTTTAAAAGGGAAAAACTGCATCTTAAATTTTAATACATGTGCATCATGTTTAACTTGATCTCTCATAATGAATTAGCTCCAGAAATGTCTCTTGGTACTGGTGTACCTAATGGTATTTGTTCAGATTTAACGACAGCATCTTTAGCTTTTACGTAACGCTCAGCATCTAAACGAGCAATATTTTCAAGATAAGCCTTTTTGTAGTGTTCATCTGCTGTCTGTTCTAATGGCTTCATTTCTTGTTTTTCAGCAAAGTAATTGAAAGGACGATCACCGTTATCTATAAGTTTTTTGCAAGT
>NZ_BAABTE010000039.1:0-7634 GCF_040371715.1 Brucella sp. NBRC 14130 | reverse complement strand
TTATGGTCATGCAAAGTGGCGTAGCGCTGAGGAAGCGAGAAATCATCGACTACCTGAAGGAGGTCATACCTATCGTCGTCCAGCTGTATCGCTTTCCCGATGGGCGGCGCGTCGTCTCGGAAATCGTCTTCACCAAGGGAGACATGCTATGAATCCGGCGATCCTGCTGTTCGGGCTGGTCATCGCTGGGGCTGCGGCCGCATTCGTCGCGTCGCTCGCCTATGCCGGCCTCTATTATGCCTTCGACAATTCGACATGGATGTTCCAGGCGCTGCAGGAAGACATGCTGGCATCCTATCGCGCGGCGAGGCTGGATCTGGCCGCCGGCGACTGGCATCGGCCGGCAATAGCGGCCGCGGCTGGTCTGTTCGCCGGCGGCGCCATGCTTGTCGCCGCCATGAGCGGCAAGAAGAAATCGACCGACGCCCGGTTCCTTAGCCCGCTGGAAGCCCGCGCCCTTGGCCTCACGCGCACTGGTGGTGTGTTTGTCGGCCGGATCGGCGGGAGCCTGATCAAGGTTCCCGGCGGCTTCACGCAGCGCGGCTCCGGTCGGCGGCGGTTCCTGAAGCCAATGCTGTTCGGCGGAAAGAAGCTCTGGATCGACGGCGATGACGTCGGCGGCTTCGTCATCGGCCCGCCCCGGTCGGGCAAGGGCGCCTCGCTGATCGTACCGAACTGCCTGCTCTGGCCGGACAGCATCGTCGTGCTCGATATGCGTGGCGAGACCTATGAGGCGACAGCCGGCTATCGCTCGAAATTCTCCCGCGTTCTGCGGTTCTCGCCGGCCGACGAAAACGGCGATACCGAATGCTATAACCCGCTGGATTTCGTTGCCATCGATCCCGATCAACGCGATATCGACATCAACTCGATCGCGACGGCATTGCTGCCGACGCCGAAGGGCGATGCCTACTGGATCTCCGACGCCCGCGCCCTCTTCGCCGGCGTCACCTCATGGGTATTGGAGAACCCCGATATTCATGACAAGGACAAGAACCTCGGCACGGTCCTCAATGTTGTCGAGGGTGGCGACCAACCGCTTCGCGAGTGGCTGGAAGAGGTTGCCAATCCGGAGCTTCGCGCCTCTTGGATCAGCTCCTTCACCTATACCACCCTCGCCCGCTTCGCCGTCATGGCCAGCAAACAGTTCGACGGTGTCTATGGTTCGCTCGCCGCCGCCGTCCGGCCGTTCAAGAACAATCGGATTTTGCGTGCGACGGCGCGGTCGACCTTCGACATCCGGGCGATGCGCCGGGAGAATATGAGCCTCTACCTGGATTTCCGCATTCAGCAGATTGCCTCGATCGGCCCCATTTTCAATGTGCTGATGGTCCAGTTCATGGACTACATGTCGCGCAACATGATGAAGCGCGGCGAGCGTCGGGTGTTGGTCCTGCTCGATGAGTTCCAGAACCTGGGAAAGCTGGAAAACGCATTGACCGTCGCGACGGTGCTTGGCGGCTATGGCATACCCTGCTGGTTCTTCGTCCAATCGCTGCGATCAATCGACAACGTCTATACCCGCGAAGGCCGGCAGACGCTGGTGAATTCCGCCCGCGCTCAGATCTTCCTCGGCGCGCAAGACCCGGAGGATCAGCGCTATGTGTCCCAGCTTCTCGGCGAGCGGAAGGAAGTTACGGTCGATAAGGCCGTTTCGACCGGCGTGACTCTGTTCGATCGCAAGGGCGCTACCATGTCCCACAAGACTGCGATGCGGCCCCTGATGCGCCCCGATGAATTGGGTTCGATGAACGAGACGCGATGCATCATCAAGCTCCGAAATCAGCAGCCGATATTCGGCGTACGGAATTTCTATTATGCTGATAAGGAGCTTACGAAGCGCGCATGGCTGCAGATGCGAGCGCCATCAAATGAAACGTCGGTTGAAGGCGTTGGCAATTTCGAGTTCGAAGTACCAGAGGCTGGGCCGTCTCCTGTCAGCGCTTCGCAGATCATATCGATACCCGGAGCAAAATTTGCAGCGAATAGCTCGGCGGTTCTCAGGAAGCCGCCGAGTCAATTGGAACCCGAGCAATTTCATGAACTGCCCGAGGGTGCCAATGAGACCCCGCGCCCCGGCCAGAACAGCGACCCGTCCTGCACAAGTCCAGCTCCGGACTTTAAATCGGCGTTGGACGCAAGCGCTCTACGAAAGGCCGGGGCAGACCAATCTATCGAGAAGATCTTGACCATATTCAAAAGCTGTCCCGCGAAGAAGCGGGCGGCGAACAAGGTCCGGAAAGAGGTCACGCTCGCGCTTGCCGATGAATGATTTCGGCTTCACGCGGATTTGCTTAAACTGCTCCTGGTTGCTATCCCGGGTTAGCGAATATAGCTGCCGCCATTGACATCAAGGGTGGCACCGTTGAGCGACTCCTGAGAGTGACGCAACAAAAATGCGACAAGTTCAGCTATTTCGGTTGCTTCGGCCATATCCCCTATTGGAATGTCCTCTACAGCTTCTCCCTTGTCATGGGCGGCGATGTATTTCTCTGCCATCTCCGTTCGGACGAGGCCAGGTGCGATAGACACGGCTATCACGCCCTCACGAGCGAAGCTTGAGGCGATGGATTTGGTGAGATTGATGAGCGCGGCCTTGGTCGCGCCATGAGGCAGTATGTCGGCGGCGGAGCCACGCTGACCGGCTTGGCCTGCCATGTTAATGATGCGCCCACCACCCTCGGTTCGAAAATGCCTGATCGCCTCCCTACAGAGATCGGCCGCAGCAAAGAGATTGAGTTGAAACTCCATTTGCCATGCGGCCTTCCAGGCCGCGGCTGAATTCTCTATCGGAATTTCGGTACGGATACCCGCATTGTTAATGACACCGTGAATACGCCCCGCGAAAGCAACGGCTTTCCGCCACAATGTGCATGGCCCCTCCGAAGTCGAAAGATCGGCTTGCACCATCAAGCCGTCGCCACCAATACGGGCCAATAGTTCCTCCGCCGCATCCCCGTCCTGGCAATAGTGGATGATTGGCCGCGCACCCTCCAAGGCGAGGCGCTCCACGATTGCCGCCCCTATGCCGCCCGACGCGCCGGTGACTAGGACTGTCTGACCACGCAAAGGCTCGCCCATATTTCGTTCCATCATTCTGACACCTTCTCGAATTTCCACACAAGCGTTGGACCACGAGAAAACACAATCGGCTGCCAAGTACCGCGGCGCGCCGCATGATCGGTTGAGGGGGTTCATCGAAACAAATGACCGTCGACCGAAAACAGCCTGCGTATTCGTGGGATCCGTTGCGGGGGAACAGGCCTCAATTTGGGAACGAAGGCACGACAAGATACGAAATCTAGCGAAACGAAACGAAATGCGAGCCACTAAGTCCTTGTTGAACAATGGAAAGTTTTTTCTCCCTCCGCCGAAGGACGGGACTGATTTCAAAGAACTATTCAAACGAACGGCCGCGGCCGGAGCGGGACGGCCGCTTGGCAGCGATGGATTTCCAGCAGGACCATGGACGCCCGAGCTACTTGCAGAGGCGATTTCACAGATTGATGCCAACCGGATTGGGATCGACCTGCGCACGGTGCAACTTTGGTTTCAAGAGAACGACAAGGGAATCAGCACCGCCAACATTCGTTGGCTGGCAAGGATTTTTGGGTGCGATGATCCGGTCGCAACCAGCGAATGGCAGATGGAGTTGAGTGAGGCCCAATCTCGATTAACGGCCAAGAGGCGAGACGGGAGGAAAGCCGAAAGCAGCGTTGCACCGGGAGCCGCAGATATAACACAGAATGCGACCACCCTTGATGAGACGATGCCCTCGGTAGGGTTGGCAGGGGATGCGGACGCCAAGACGCCAGTTCGGCGCTTGGGTTTGGCGATGAGATCCGAGGCGCTTTTTAGCTCCGGCTCTCCCTTGAATTTGCCAGCGGCGGTGTTTGCGGGCGCCACCTCTCTCGGGTTTTTGTCCTATGTTACCGGGGTTCACAGCGCGGGTTACGACCGTATGGACGGGGTCGTTAAGCAGGTCGGGTTTCTCTGGGCGCCAAATTGGACATTCGTCTTCATGGTGTTCCTGCCACTATTCTTCGTGTTCGTGATAGAGCTTCTGGCCTTCTGGAAATTCGAGGGGCGTCTGAAGCTTGTCGCGCAGGCCGACGGGACGGACTCCCACGATGCTTGGGCGCGCAACGTAGAAAGCTCTTCCTCTACCTATTGGGCGGTTTTTCTGGTTTGCTTTGTATTCGCTGGGATTTTTCAGTGGATCGAAGTGTGTTTGATCCCACTTATGAAAGGCGGTGGTGAATATGCCATGGATTGGGGAAAATTAGCGATCGTGCGCCCTGATGTCATATCAGTGCCGGAGGCGATGCTATTCACAGGGATTGCATATTTGTACATGGCGATCTCCTTCTATATTTTCTTTGCAGGCCTCATTTTGCTTTACACGATCGCTTATGATTTTTGCAAAATCAGAAAGAAACTGGAAACGCGACCTGAGGTGGACTGCCAATACGAGCTCAACGAATTTGGCTTGACGGTGATCCGGGGGATTTTCAGGTGTACTGTTTTGGGGATTTTGGTCGCCATATGCATGAAGGGCCAAAGCTCGTACCTGACATCCGCCGGCGAGAATATTGCGGCTTGGTTGATCGGTGATATGTGTGCGGCTATTTTTGGGCTCGACAATGTGAGCGACGCGACCGGCTATAGAATGCCGACGCACTACAGCAGCCTTCTTGTCGTTATCTCCACCTGCATAGTTTTTTTGTTTTGTGCCATCCGTTTAGGTGTCGAAAACCGGGCTCGTGCGACTTTGTGGAAGATGTCGACGGTCGTAGTGTTGCTCGTTGCAGGCTACCTGTTGATCGGTGCTTTTGCTGGCTTTTCGATCCTTTTGGGTCTTGGAGTGCTTCTCGCACTTTACGGCCTGTTCGATCCAGGGTTCGGCCGGTGGCGGCGGGCGAGTGAATTAGGGACCAATCTGAATGTTTCATAATTGGCTTGATCGTTGGGATGAGCGGCGGGCGCTGCGCGGTGAGGAAGGGAAGAATTCAACGGTCCTGGGGCTTGACGCGGAACGGGCCTTTTCAGGCGCGAAGAAGATAGGGAGTGTCGGCGAGTTTTGTCTTCTTGCTGAACAGGCAGTGGCTGATCCAACTTTCTTCGATGAGCCGAACGGGAGCGATCAAGGTTTTCAAATGCGAGATGGATGGCTCAGGTTTCCATCGGACACCTTGACCGACATCGACGAGAATAACGTAGTTTGGGCAAAGATCACCGATAGCGGGTCGCTCGATCACGCTTTGGTGGTTTTTCACCATTGGAATGCAAGCGCGCGAAATAGTCAGATTGCCAGGTTTTTTTCGCAGCGTGGCATAACGGTTGTCGAGATTGCTATGCCCTATCACTTCGAACGCAGCCGCCCGGGCTCCGCGCACGCCGATTATATGCTTAGCGCGAATCTCGGTCGAACGATCCAATCTATGAGGCAGGGGGTATGGGATGGGCGAAAGCTCATACGTTGGCTGAAGAGCGAAGGCTACAGAAACATGTCGGTTCTCGGTATGAGCCTGGGCTCCTGGGTAGCAGGACTCATCGCAGCCCACGAAGCGGCTGTTTCTAAAGCCTCGTTGTTTCTGACAGCTGGTAGCCTAGCGGATATGGTTTGGACCGGTCGCGCGACACGACCAATTCGAAATAGCCTTGAGCCTGATATTGAGCTGGCTGATCTCAGGAGGGCCTGGGCGCCACTTAACATGGAGAATTACGCGAGTCGTTTGGCACGCCCGGATCTGAATCTCCACGTTGTGCTGGCGAAGAGAGACAAAGTGGTGTTGCCAGAACTATCGGAGAGGTTCATGCAGACGCTGACCCTCGCCGGCGCTAAGGCCAGCATTTTGCGTTTAAACTGTGGTCACTATTCACTCGCCATGCCGCCATACATTTTGTTGGCGGGCTTGAGCTTGAAGCGGTTTCTGTCGTGTGATGACAAGTCGGCCTAGCGAACATAAGCTTAGGCTTGCCTGCCACCGCGGACTGAGCATTTTCGGTTCGATGTCCGGCAATCGGCGTCTCGTTCGTTGAAGCGGAAGCAGCTTCCGCTACAACGCGAATTTCGGACAATGTCTCTTAGAGAAAAATACATGTTTATAGTAGTTTAAGTGGTTCTTTCAGCATAACCGTATTTATGGAACTTCGGCGAGGTTTCCAATCGATCGGCGCGCTAGATACGGCTGTCGTCTCCTGCGAGGTGAAACTATTGATTGAAAGTAAAGTTCGCGGGCGAGCAGATGAAGATCAAACGATAACTACGACGAACACATTCAGATCGGAAGGAAGAACTGCGTTTGGAAAGAGTCATGTCGAATCTGTTGGTTCTTGGCTGAAAGACATAGCCGCGCCTTGCTGACTGAGTTCGAAACCGAGGCCAAAGCCTCGGCCACGCGCAAGGTGCCGAGGCGCCCTGCGGCCCGGCATCCTTCATCAGGTCGACATAGAACTGAAGAGAGGCCTTCCATTCCGGCTGGTCGAACTGCGGCTGCCACTTCTCGTCGAAACCAGCGGCCACCGAAGGAGTTGTTGAGCGCAGGCAGGAAGGCCATGTTCTCGCCCCAGCCGGCCTTGCCGCGCAGGCAGATACCGTTGATGTCGGCCGAACGGTCAGTGATCTTGCGGGCCGCCTCGCCGATGAAGGCCCAGGTTGGGGATTGTGGCATTTTCAGGCCGGCCTTCTCGAACAGGTCCTTGCGGTACATGACCATCGCGGACTCGCCGTAAAATGGCGCCGCATAGAGCTTGCCCTCGACGGACAGCGCCCCACGGATCGCCGGCAGAAGGTCATCGACGTCATAATCGGCGCCGAGGCCGTCGAGCGCCGTGAGCCAGCCTTGCTTGGCCCAGATCGGCGCCTCGTAGGTGCCGATCGTCATGACGTCGTATTGACCGCCCTTGGTGGCGATATCGGTCGTGACGCGTTCGCGAAGGACGTTTTCCTCGAGCGTCACCCAGTTGAACTCGATGTCGGGATACTTCGACGTGAAGTCGGCGGCCATGCTCTGCATGCGAACCATGTCGCCGTTGTTGACGGTCGCGATCGTCAGGCTTTCAGCCGATACAAGACCCGCAAAGGCAACTACCGAGCAGGCGCTCAGCAGAATCGTCTTTAATGTCATACTGTTCTCCCACAAGTTTGAGGCAGCCGAGTTCTCCTCAGACCGACGAGCTGCCGTAGGTGAGCATAGATGCGACATAGAACCGGCATCTACAGCGCCAGATGCGAAGATATGATACTATTTTGTCCGATACTCTAAGACTGGTGATGCTATCGTCAGAGCCGGAAACTGGCCGACAAGGGCAATTTCGCCGATGACCGCCAACATGCCTTTGAAGCCGGCCGCAAGGGTGGCAAGCACTAGGCCAAAGATAATAGAGCCTCTACTGCCTCGATGCAGAAGGCTGCTTCCATCGTGATCGACAACCGCCATGACAGGACCTTCCGGCTGAACCAGTCCACGACGGCGCAGAGATAGACAAATCCCCGCGCCATGGGGAGTGGAGTAAGAAGCGCAGATGCGCTTCTCCTCCCCGAACCGTACGTGCACCTTTCAGCGCATACGGCTCTCTGTTCAAGCTTGGCCCATGGCCATAGCAACGTCATGGTAATGCGACGTGACGGT
>NZ_BAABTE010000038.1:0-7692 GCF_040371715.1 Brucella sp. NBRC 14130 | reverse complement strand
ATTTAAATTTGCCAATAAAGAACAGCTCATGGGAACCTTCCCAAAATTTCAAATTCAAAGAAAAGACACAGAATTGAGCTTTGAGATTGAAATAACAACAACACCACTGATTTCACATTTCACCAAATTGCGTTTTGGTCTTGCTGAGCATTGGTCTGTATTGTGTCGATGTCAGGGAGAAGTTAAATATAAAGAACAGCGCTATGACATTGATCAGTTGGGAGCTTTTGAATACGCGCGCAGTATCGACTTTAGTTATTTACCCTTAGCGTTTTTCACATATCAAGTCATTAATCTGCTGGATCAGCGTCAGTTATTGTTAGAACAAATTCGAGATTCGTTTAATCGAATTGTACAGTCACGTATTTATATACGTGATTTGCACAAACAACAAACCCATATGTTTGATCGGATGGTGCACTTTCAAGTTCATCGTGTTTACCCTGCTGTGAAAACTCCCAATGGGCAAAAAATGTATTTGCCGCGAGAATTTGAATGGCATTATCAAGATGAGCAGGGACATCACATTCATCTTTGCGCGCAAAGTCGTGGTGATTTTAAATTTGGTTTGGCTGCGGGTTATGTAGGTAGCTTTAAATATCAACTCAAAATGGATAATTATGAGGAACAGGGCGAAAGTGGTTATTGTGAATATGTGGATTGTCGTGCATTAAAGTGGCAAGAAAAAAAATCGCAAGAAAAAAATCGAAATGAAATTGGAGAAATTGTTCACTTTTCACTCAAAAAATAAGAAAAAATCGTCATTTTGCTGAATAAATAAACAAGTGGGAGTTTTTTTATAAAAAATTGAGTAAAGGGGGTTGTGTTGGATTAGAAATGCTGTAGAATGCACATCCATCGGCGGTGATGTTGATTAAAACTTGTTGAGAAACAAGGATTTAGCCCAAGTGGTAGAATCTGAAAGTCTTGAATGAGTTTAAAATAATTAACAAAACCAGTTGACTTCTTCTTGAAAGAGAGTAGTATGGCCGACCTAGCTTACTGATGACGAATCAGTAAGAAGATCATTAAGAGATTATGAAGAACAACTTGTGTGGATTTTTACTGATTGATCGATCGAAAATATTTCATTGATTGATGGTAAAAATTACTCGAAGTTTATTTGAGAAATATTTGTCAGAAAATTGATGAGCCAAGATTTGTAGCCATAAGCTACTAATGATTTTTAACTGAAGAGTTTGATCATGGCTCAGATTGAACGCTGGCGGCAGGCTTAACACATGCAAGTCGAGCGGGGAAAGGTAGCTTGCTACCTGACCTAGCGGCGGACGGGTGAGTAATGCTTAGGAATCTGCCTATTAGTGGGGGACAACATTCCGAAAGGAATGCTAATACCGCATACGCCCTACGGGGGAAAGCAGGGGATCTTCGGACCTTGCGCTAATAGATGAGCCTAAGTCAGATTAGCTAGTTGGTGGGGTAAAGGCCTACCAAGGCGACGATCTGTAGCGGGTCTGAGAGGATGATCCGCCACACTGGGACTGAGACACGGCCCAGACTCCTACGGGAGGCAGCAGTGGGGAATATTGGACAATGGGCGAAAGCCTGATCCAGCCATGCCGCGTGTGTGAAGAAGGCCTTTTGGTTGTAAAGCACTTTAAGCGAGGAGGAGGCTACTTAGATTAATACTCTAGGATAGTGGACGTTACTCGCAGAATAAGCACCGGCTAACTCTGTGCCAGCAGCCGCGGTAATACAGAGGGTGCGAGCGTTAATCGGATTTACTGGGCGTAAAGCGTGCGTAGGCGGCTTTTTAAGTCGGATGTGAAATCCCTGAGCTTAACTTAGGAATTGCATTCGATACTGGGAAGCTAGAGTATGGGAGAGGATGGTAGAATTCCAGGTGTAGCGGTGAAATGCGTAGAGATCTGGAGGAATACCGATGGCGAAGGCAGCCATCTGGCCTAATACTGACGCTGAGGTACGAAAGCATGGGGAGCAAACAGGATTAGATACCCTGGTAGTCCATGCCGTAAACGATGTCTACTAGCCGTTGGGGCCTTTGAGGCTTTAGTGGCGCAGCTAACGCGATAAGTAGACCGCCTGGGGAGTACGGTCGCAAGACTAAAACTCAAATGAATTGACGGGGGCCCGCACAAGCGGTGGAGCATGTGGTTTAATTCGATGCAACGCGAAGAACCTTACCTGGTCTTGACATAGTAAGAACTTTCCAGAGATGGATTGGTGCCTTCGGGAACTTACATACAGGTGCTGCATGGCTGTCGTCAGCTCGTGTCGTGAGATGTTGGGTTAAGTCCCGCAACGAGCGCAACCCTTTTCCTTATTTGCCAGCGGGTTAAGCCGGGAACTTTAAGGATACTGCCAGTGACAAACTGGAGGAAGGCGGGGACGACGTCAAGTCATCATGGCCCTTACGACCAGGGCTACACACGTGCTACAATGGTCGGTACAAAGGGTTGCTACCTAGCGATAGGATGCTAATCTCAAAAAGCCGATCGTAGTCCGGATTGGAGTCTGCAACTCGACTCCATGAAGTCGGAATCGCTAGTAATCGCGGATCAGAATGCCGCGGTGAATACGTTCCCGGGCCTTGTACACACCGCCCGTCACACCATGGGAATTTGTTGCACCAGAAGTAGGTAGTCTAACCGCAAGGAGGACGCTTACCACGGTGTGGCCGATGACTGGGGTGAAGTCGTAACAAGGTAGCCGTAGGGGAACCTGCGGCTGGATCACCTCCTTAACGAAAGATTGACGATTGGTAAGAATCCACAACAAGTTGTTCTTCATGACGATGTATCTGAGGGTCTGTAGCTCAGTTGGTTAGAGCACACGCTTGATAAGCGTGGGGTCACAAGTTCAAGTCTTGTCAGACCCACCAAATCTGACTAACAAGCATTGTTAAATGCTGAATACAGAAAAACAGAGACATTGACTTATTGATAAGCTGGGGACTTAGCTTAGTTGGTAGAGCGCCTGCTTTGCACGCAGGAGGTCAGGAGTTCGACTCTCCTAGTCTCCACCAAATTTCAAGACAAGAAAAGCATGCTTTTCCTTGAAATTTAAGCAAGAAGCTATGCTTCGCGCAGATAGGTTGGATTACAGAAATTAGTAAGTAGATAACTTATTAACTTCTGTGATTTATCACAGTTTCCTGACCTGACGAAGGCTGGAAAAATCATTAACAGAATATATTTGAGTTGAAATAATTTGTTCATACTCGTTTTTAAGATCGACATTAACAGTGATTTATTGCTGATTGATGAAGATTGAAGAAATGAGTTACTAGCGAAATTAACTGAATCAAGCGTTTTGGTATGTGAATTGAATTGAAGCTGTACAGTGTTTAAGTACACAGAACAACAAACTGTATGATCGAGCAATCGATCTGTCCTAGTACTACTTGTAGGTGCTACGACTGTTTGGGGTTGTATAGTCAAGTAATTAAGTGCATGTGGTGGATGCCTTGGCAGTCAGAGGCGATGAAAGACGTAATAGCCTGCGATAAGCTCCGGGGAGGCGGCAAATATCCTGTGATCCGGAGATTTCTGAATGGGGAAACCCACCTGTCATAAGGCAGGTATCGTATGATGAATACATAGTCATACGAGGCGAACGAGGGGAAGTGAAACATCTCAGTACCCTTAGGAAAAGAAATCAATTGAGATTCCCTCAGTAGCGGCGAGCGAACGGGGAAAAGCCCATTAAGTCATATAAGTTCTAGTGGAATGCTCTGGGAAGTGCAACCATAGTGGGTGATAGTCCTGTACACGAAAGGGCTTATATGATGATGTCGAGTAGGGCGGGGCACGTGAAACCTTGTCTGAATATGGGGGGACCATCCTCCAAGGCTAAATACTCCTGACTGACCGATAGTGAACCAGTACCGTGAGGGAAAGGCGAAAAGAACCCCTGTGAGGGGAGTGAAATAGATCCTGAAACCGCATGCATACAAGCAGTGGGAGCCGACTTGTTCGGTGACTGCGTACCTTTTGTATAATGGGTCAGCGACTTACATTCAGTAGCGAGGTTAACCGCATAGGGGAGCCGTAGAGAAATCGAGTCTTAATAGGGCGTTTAGTTGCTGGGTGTAGACCCGAAACCGGGTGATCTATCCATGAGCAGGTTGAAGGTTGGGTAACACTAACTGGAGGACCGAACCCACTGTCGTTGAAAAGCCAGGGGATGACTTGTGGATAGGGGTGAAAGGCTAATCAAACTCGGTGATAGCTGGTTCTCCCCGAAAGCTATTTAGGTAGCGCCTCGGACGAATACCATTGGGGGTAGAGCACTGTTTCGGCTAGGGGGTCATCCCGACTTACCAAACCGATGCAAACTCCGAATACCAATGAGTACTATCCGGGAGACAGACTGCGGGTGCTAACGTCCGTAGTCAAGAGGAAAACAATCCAGACCGCCAGCTAAGGCCCCAAAATTATAGTTAAGTGGGAAACGATGTGGGAAGGCATAGACAGCTAGGAGGTTGGCTTAGAAGCAGCCACCCTTTAAAGAAAGCGTAATAGCTCACTAGTCGAGTCGGCCTGCGCGGAAGATGTAACGGGGCTAAAACTATATGCCGAAGCTGCGGATGTGCAATTTATTGCACGTGGTAGGGGAGCGTTCTGTAAGCCGATGAAGGTGTATTGAGAAGTATGCTGGAGGTATCAGAAGTGCGAATGCTGACGTGAGTAACGACAATGCGAGTGAAAAACTCGCACGCTGAAAGACCAAGGGTTCCAGTCCAACGTTAATCGGGGCTGGGTGAGTCGACCCCTAAGGCGAGGCCGAGAGGCGTAGTCGATGGGAAATTGGTTAATATTCCAATACTTCTATGTAATGCGATGAGAGGACGGAGAAGGTTAAGTCAGCCTGGCGTTGGTTGTCCAGGTGGAAGGTTGTAGGCATGTATCTTAGGCAAATCCGGGGTACTCTATGCTGAGAACTGATAGCAAGCTGTACTTGTACAGTGAAGTGGCTGATACCATGCTTCCAGGAAAAGTCTCTAAGCTTCAGTTACATAGGAATCGTACCCGAAACCGACACAGGTGGTCAGGTCGAGTAGACCAAAGCGCTTGAGAGAACTCTGCTGAAGGAACTAGGCAAAATGGTACCGTAACTTCGGGAGAAGGTACGCTGCCGACGGTGATAGGATTTACTCCTTGAGCTATTGGCAGCCACAGAAACCAGGCCCCTGCAACTGTTTATTAAAAACATAGCACTCTGCAAACACGAAAGTGGACGTATAGGGTGTGATGCCTGCCCGGTGCTGGAAGGTTAATTGATGGGGTTAGCGTAAGCGAAGCTCTTGATCGAAGCCCCAGTAAACGGCGGCCGTAACTATAACGGTCCTAAGGTAGCGAAATTCCTTGTCGGGTAAGTTCCGACCTGCACGAATGGCATAATGATGGGGGCGCTGTCTCCAGCAGAGACTCAGTGAAATCGAATTCGCCGTGAAGATGCGGTGTACCCGCGGCTAGACGGAAAGACCCCGTGAACCTTTACTGCAGCTTGACATTGAACTTTGATCTTACTTGTGTAGGATAGGTGGGAGGCTTTGAAACCGAGACGCTAGTTTCGGTGGAGCCAATCTTGAAATACCACCCTGGTAATATTGAGGTTCTAACTCTGTCCCGTTATCCGGGACGAGGACCATGTCTGGTGGGTAGTTTGACTGGGGCGGTCTCCTCCTAAAGAGTAACGGAGGAGTACGAAGGTGCGCTCAGCGTGGTCGGAAATCACGCGTAGAGTATAAAGGCAAAAGCGCGCTTAACTGCGAGACCCACAAGTCGAGCAGGTACGAAAGTAGGTCTTAGTGATCCGGTGGTTCTGTATGGAAGGGCCATCGCTCAACGGATAAAAGGTACTCTGGGGATAACAGGCTGATACCGCCCAAGAGTTCATATCGACGGCGGTGTTTGGCACCTCGATGTCGGCTCATCTCATCCTGGGGCTGAAGCAGGTCCCAAGGGTATGGCTGTTCGCCATTTAAAGAGGTACGCGAGCTGGGTTTAGAACGTCGTGAGACAGTTCGGTCCCTATCTACCGTGGGCGTTGGAAATTTGAGAGGATCTGCTCCTAGTACGAGAGGACCAGAGTGGACGAACCTCTGGTGTACCGGTTGTGACGCCAGTCGCATCGCCGGGTAGCTATGTTCGGAAGGGATAACCGCTGAAAGCATCTAAGCGGGAAGCCTACCTCAAGATAAGATTTCCCTAGGACTTTATGTCCTCTAAAGAGCCGTTGAAGACTACGACGTTGATAGGTTGGATGTGGAAGCATAGTGATATGTGAAGCTGACCAATACTAATTGCTCGTGAGGCTTGACTATACAACACCCAAACAGTTGGTGTTGTGGTTCAAATCACTGCAAACAACTTGATTTAGTTATAAAGCTAGATACAATATCCAACTCAAATATACCTGTTAATAACTCATTTGATGAAAGTTAGGCACGAAGAGCACTGCTCTGAGGTTAGACCCAACGAATAGTCATAAACAGTTGTGCTGGCGACAATAGCAAGAGTGAACCACCTGATCCCTTCCCGAACTCAGAAGTGAAACCTCTTAGCGCTGATGGTAGTGTGGAGTTATCCATGTGAGAGTAAGTCATCGCCAGCTCATTAATTCAAATCCCCCTCCGCTTAACGCAGAGGGGGATTTTTTATGCAAGGAAGGTTAAATAATAAGGGAATGTAGAAGACGCGGCTAAAAGATAGCCTTTAAAATTTAATAGGGAAAAATAAGAAGAAGTAAACAGATGAAAAGAACCGAAAATAAGCTATCTATAAGGGTCTAAATGCTAAAAAGCTAGTATTTACTGACTTTTATGTCATATTTAACAAGGTCACAGAGCACCTTTTAACGTTTCTTGATGTGCTTTAACCTGTTTGGCATATTTCTTTCCTTGACGCTTCATTTTCCAGCTCGAATGGTATCCTGTTGGACCGACATTATAATAAGCCAAAGCTTTGGGCCAACTTTCTGCTTTTTGGTTATAGTTAGCGAGAATATAGGTGCCACAATTAATATTATTAATCTCTTCAAATAAATCACCAGGGCAGGTTTGTTGCCAATAGCGTGGGATAACTTGAGTAAGTCCAATAGCACCAGCAGGGGAAACAGCATAATTTCTATAGCTAGACTCTTGTCTTATGACTGCTGCAACTAGTAATGGATCCACATTATAACGATCTGCACTTTGTACAATCATAGGTGCAATACGTAGTGCTGTAGTTGGTTCAACAGCATATGCCTTTTGAATGCCGTTGGCTAATTTTGCTGAACGCTTTTCTACGGAACCGCCACCAAGTGATGCACAACCAGTAAATATTAAAGTTGTTGTTAAAATTAAAACAGATTTAGCTTTAATATGAGATGTTGGCAAGTATCGTTGATAATTCAGCAAACTGTATATCCATTGGTATAATGTCTGAGAAGATCATATTGAGCTGTGCAATTACAGTCAAGTTGAGACAGAAGGTACTATTTTATGGTTTTGTTAAATCCGTACTTTATTTAAGCGAAATAGAGGCGATTAATCAAAAGTCTAGATTTTTATGCGGTGAGTAGAGCCACTTGCAAAGACAGTTTTGTCACATAACCCCAAAGTATTTAAATTTTCCATAAGTGATTGCATGGATAAGTAAAAAATTTCTATTGCTTATAATAAATAGCCTAAGCAGAGGCTAAGCATCTAAATTTGTAAGACTG
>NZ_BAABTE010000037.1:0-8430 GCF_040371715.1 Brucella sp. NBRC 14130 | reverse complement strand
GACATGATCTCCATGCGAGCCATGAAACCTCTTTGTTCTGGTATTAATGTCAGCACTAATGCTGGTTCGAATGCCAGAACATCGCCCGATTTGCCCAATCAGCAAAAATAGCTCACCGGACGCTCACTATCTATGAATGCATATCCATCTTTTAACACTATGGATGCATCCCCATCTTATAACAATCCCCAGCACAGGGATACTTTGCACCAAAATTTTAAGGGGAGCGACATTTGAAACAGGAAAAAATTACACGCGGTCAGCAAGCAAAACGCATTTTGGATATGCCGGAGTTTCAAGCAATATCCAATGAAGTACGTAAAGACTTATTTGACCAATTTAGAAAAACAAACGTTAGCAACACCGAAGAACGAGAGCGTATTCATCAAATCTCATATGCTTTCGATTTGCTAGATAAGCAGTTGCAGCAATACGTTAGTGAAGCGTTATTTGAGTTAAACGCAGAGGAACAACTGGAAAACCTCAAAGACGCATAAAAAGCAGTACCTCAATAAATATCCATATCGATAACACTTATTGAGGTATTACTCATGGATTTAGCCAATACTCCCGATCAGGGAACTGGCACTGTGTCCGAAATGGACACACAGTCAGCATTTAAGAACCTACTGGACAGCGATACTGCTACAACCGAAGTAGATACAGATGCCGAAGCGGAAGCACTTATTGCTTCAAATACATCGGATGAAGACATTGACGAAAACTTGGAACAACCAGAAACGGACTCCGAAGAAGTTGACGTAGATGAAACTGAAGATGCAGAGGACAAAGAAGCAGAAACAACCGAAGAACGCGACCCGGAAGAAATTGTATTCGAACTCGAAGGCCAAGCAATTTCACGTAAGGAAGCAGAACGCGGATTTCTGAGACAGTCCGATTACACGCGCAAAATGCAGGAACTTGCTGAACATCGCAAAAAGTGGATCGTTCAGGAAATCGATATGCATCAAGTGCGTGAACAATCTGCAAGCATGTTGAACCAATTGGCTCATCATGTGGCACAGGTCTTTGAAATGGGTGATTTTGGTGCAGAACCCGATTGGGCTGCTGAATTTGAAATCGACCCATACACTACACAGCAGAAACGCTACCAGTGGGAAAAAGACAAAGCCGCATGGACCGAGAAGCAACGTGCACGTGAAGAAGCAGTTCGTGCCATTTACGATACGCAGGTTAAAATTGCCGAACGCGATGCGCAGTTTGCAGAAGCAAAGAGAGAGCAGGACATTATTGATAGTCGTGCGGAACTTGCTCGCAGAATGCCAGACGTATTCGGTGATGACAAAAAAGCCAATGTTGCACTCATTGAACTTGGAAATTTCCTTAGTGAACAAGGGATTCCAGACGATCAGGTTAACACGCTAGTCGATCCAACCATGATCCAACTTGCATATTACGCAAAATTGGGAATGGAAGCGGCAAAGAATATGCCGAAGGCAGTGAAGAAGATTGAGGCTAAACCGGCTCTGACTATGCCGGGTTCAACTGCATCGAAGAAGCCAAGCACAGGCTTTAACGCAAAACTCAAAGAGTATGCGGGAAGCAATTCAAAGCAGGGCTTGTTCAAACATCTATTAGACAACGAATAAGGAGAAGCCAAAAATGGCCGGTACATTTAAAACTACAGATACCAATACGATCAACGAACAGTGGCACAAGGTAATGTCCACGGTTGCTCGTGAAGAAACCCCAGTTCAGACGCTTTGCCCATCTGACTCCGTTGGCGCAACGACTGCTTTCTGGTTCACTGACTCGCTTGCTGCCGCAAATGCGAACAACGCACAGGTTGAAGGCGCTGCTGCTCCAGAAGCAAATCTAGTTGCTCCTGAAAAACTCAGCAACCACACACAGATTTTCTCGAAGACTGCGGAAGTTGCCCGTACTTTGCGTTCTTCTATTACACTTGGCACAAACGACGAGTTTTCCCGTCAGTTCGATAAGATTTCTAAGGAAGTCAAGCGCGACGTAGAAGCGGCTCTTATCGGCGGTCAGGGTTCGGTAGAACATACTGGTACTGTTGCAGGTCGTCTTGCTGGTATTGAAGCAACCATCAAGGAAAATGCTTTCCACGCCGCTAGCGGTGATACTCCGGGTTATACAAGCCCTGTTTATGGCTCTGTTGTAAACGCAGACGAAGCCGATCTTCGTGAATTCACCGAAGACATGCTAAATGATGCGCAGCAGAAGGCTTGGGCTGCTGGTGGCCGTCCAGACACTGTTTTGGTGAACGGTCGTCTAAAGCGTCGTATTAGTTCCTTCAAGGGCAACTCGACCATGTATCAGGATGCAACAAAGAAGAAGATTTTCAACGTTGTAGATACGTATGTTGGTGACTTCGGAACTTACAGCGTGATCCCTCACTACTTGATGAGCACGACAACTGTTTTGGGTATCGACCCATCCAAGTTTGTTGTATCCTACTTGGATAAGTGGACCAAGTACGATCATGGCAAGACCGGCGACAGCGACAAGAAGACCCTTGTTGCGGAACTAACGCTCAAGGCTCTTGACGAACGTTCGCACTTCAAGATTGCAGACGTAAAGTAATGCTACAGTGAGGGCGCTAAATGCGCCCTCATTTTTATCGCCCGATAAGAAAAACAATAATGAGGCGAACAATGGATTCTGAGAATTATATAGCACTCACACTTGCCGATGTTATGGAAGATGGCGCTCATTACCTAGCACATGAGAACGCCGACACCGCGACTTATTATGTTCGCGAAGGCAACACCATGAAGCAAGTTGTATATCATAAAACAGTCAATTCGGTCATGGAAGCAAATGCGGAGGAAGCAAAGCATTTCAGTAGATCAGGTAGTCTGAGCAATAACACTAAGGTCGCATCAATGCCGACGAGTGTTTATTTGGACCTTCATGCAAAGGGAATTGCACAAGACCCAACCGAATTTAAAAAGTTTTTGAACCATTCGGATAACGCAGGTTTCCGCACGAATAATTTGAGGTTGTAAAATGGCACTCTCAAATTACTCTGACCTACAGCAAACAATTGCCGATTACATTCTGCGTCCAGATGCACCAATCAAATCATTCATCGCACTTGCGGAGAATGATGTTTCCGTTGTCGTGCGTCATTTCATGCAGGAGAAGGAAGTCACACTAACCGGCACGAATAACACCGTTACGCTGCCAGATGATTTTCAGGAAGCCCGACGCATTATTGTCGATGGTGTGCTTGCAACACCGATAAGCGCTTACGATCCGAAGGTACGCAACGGCGAAATTGGCTATTACCAGAACGGCAATTCGTATGTGATCCTGCCGGAAGTCGAAACGCCACGAACCGTTAAACTCCTATATTTTGCTCGTGTACCAGTGCTTTCGGATGCAGCACCGACAAACTGGCTATTGCAGCGTTTTCCTGCTGTTTTGTTCCATGCTTCACTTGTTCGCGCTTATCGTTGGTTGAAAGACCCGACAGCAGAAGCGCAGGAAAAAAACAGTCTCGGTGAAGCCTTTGGATTGCTTACAGCAGACCATAACAGAGCAGTGACTAGCGGTAATCAACCCACCGTAGATTATGGGGGTGGATGGTGATTATCGACAGCATGTTCGGCCCTTGGCGTCCTGACTTTCCCGATTTGAATAATCCGGGTTTGACCATGGCGCGCAATGTAACACCGGGAGCAGGTGCAACAGCAAGCAGCGTTACATACGGCGCTATGAAGCGCGCTCGCTTATACTCGGCTACATCAATGGAAAGCAGACCGACCGGAACAGCCGTTGGATTAGACCAGTACGGCAACGCGAAGGTTTATGGCGGTTGTGCAAGCAAACTCTACAAGTTAGCGCCGGGTGATCGCCAGTGGACGGACATGTCACGAACTGACGGCTACAATGGTGTTAGCGCGGATCGCTGGCGTTCGGTCGAATATGGCCCATATCAGATTTTCACGAATTTCACGGATGCACCGCAATACGTGGACATGAATATCGACTTGGAGTTTGCCGACCTGACTTCGCTTGTGAAGGGCAGATACATCGGCACTCACAAGGAGTTCGTCATTCTCGCAAACACTTGGGACCCGCTTGACTCATTCAAGACCAATCGCATTCGTTGGAGTGGGCAAGGTTATCCTAGTGAATGGGCATTCTCCGCACAAACACAGGCAGACTTTCAGGATATTAACGGCTACGGCCCGATACAGGGGATCGTCTGCGAGGATAATGTTTGGGTGTTTTTGAAAAACGGCATTGTTCAAATGCAGTATATCGGAGCGCCATATGTGTATCGCTTCGATACTCGTGTTGAGGGCAAAGGTTGTTCAGTACCAGAAAGCCTAGTGACCGTAGAAGGTAAAACGTTCTTTTTGAGCGATGACGGCTTTTACATGTTTCAGAACGGCAACTTAGTGCCAATCGGAAACGGCAAGGTAAACAAGTATTTTCTCCAGAAAGCGCAGTCATCGCAGTTTCATTTGATGACCGCAATGGTCGATCCTCGCGCATCTTTGATCCATTGGACATTCGTTAGCGTAGACACGCCGAACGGTCTGCCAGACAAGACGATGATCTACAACTACCAGACAGGCGAATGGTCAGAGGCAGAAGCAACAGCGCAATTCACGTTCAACACGATTGCGCTTTCTTGGACAATCGACCGACTAGACGAATTCGGAACGCTTGATGATGTGCCTGCAAGTTGGGACGATCCAATTTGGGCGGGTGGCTCTGCATTGCTCGCGGGTATGGATATGACCGGAAATGTCTACATTTACTCCGGCGACACGTTGCCTGCGATCTTCGAGACGCAAGAACTTCTGCTCATAAACACGTTGCGCGCAGTCGATCCGAAAGCAGTAGGCGACCGCACAAACATCATGGGAGTACGACCGTTCTTCGAAGGATCGCAATCAAGTGCATCGGTTGCAGTGGGATCGCGCAGCACAAGCAATGGCGTGGTTCGTTGGAGCAATCCATCATTACCAAACGCAGACACAGGCTTTGCATACTTCCGAGTACAAGACCGTTTCCATCGTTTCCGACTGCAATTGCGAGGCGAATGGGACAAAGCAAGCGCAATTCAAATTGACGCTAATGCAGCAGGTTTCAGATAAATATCTGCTGCAAAAGGAGAAGCAATGGAAGGTGTTTATAAACCAGAAGACCCAAAGCATGTTGCACGTGTTGTAAATGACCTTGTTCGTCAATTCGACAACACAGGAACAGTTACACTGAAAACGTCTGCAACATCAACGGTCGTAATGAATGCGAAGGTTGTTCAAACAACTGTTCCAATGCTTATTCCAGCGGATGCAAATGCAAAAGCAGAACAGTGGTTCATTCAAAGCGTTGGCATTGGTCAGTTTACAATCGGACATGCAAGCGCAACGACAACGAGAAAATTCTATTATGTGTTACATGGAGTATAATGGCAGTTAAACGTATTGATACAGCAGTTGATTTTGATACGGAATACCCACGAGTAAGAGAATGGATATTGAACGCATTACCTTATTCGGACAAGCCATACACAGAAGACAATATTCTAATTGGATTACTTGAGCGGGATTACCTGCTTTGGACTGCACCAAATGCAGTTTGCATTACCAGTTTAACTGAATGGCGAGATAGTCAGGTTTGTGTGCTTTTCCTTGTAGGTGGCAACAAGGGAAAAGCAATGCGCGATATATTTGTTGATGGTTTACCATTGGTAGAACAGTACGCAAGAGAACATGCATGTAAGTATGTTTTGGGTATTGGTCGAAAAGGATGGAAAAGTATTTTGACGAAAAACGGTTTCACGACAGAAGGAAACGAATACTATAAGGAAGTTTGAAAATGGGAAGTCAACCAAAGGAAACCACAACAAAGGTTGAACCGTGGGACGGTGCAAAGCCTTATATTTTGGACTATTTGAAGCAAGCCGACCAAATGTATAAGGACGGCAAGCCTGAATATTATCAGGGCAGTACCGTTGCAGATCAGTCACAAGCCACTAAAGATGCATTGGCCCAACAGGAAGCGCTTGCGCGTCAGGGTTCATCTGCAATCGGCAATGCACAGAACACAGTCAACAACATCACGCAGGGAAACAACTTCTCGCAGCAGCCGAACCAAACGCTATCGCAGTTGCAGAATGGCGTTGATGTGGGAACCAACCCAGCGACAGCGGGTGTTAACAACATTGCCAGCGGCGCGAACACCGGACAAGCACCGGGACAATCGACGCTTAACGCAGGTGCAAACTACACGAACGCCGCTTCCGGCTTGCAGCAGCAGCAGGCGAACACGCTTGCAGGATCGAACAATCCAGCGATGGATTATTTGCAGCAAACTGCTTCCGGCGCGAACATCGGCAACAATCCATATTTGGATCAGATGGTTGCGACACAGCAAGGCAAGATCGCTGAGCAACTTGCCACTGTTACGAACCCGCAGATTGACTCTCAGGCCGCATCACTTGGTCGAATGGGTTCTGCCGCTTTTGCAAATCAGCGCAACAAGGCAGACCAGACAGCAGCAACCGCAATGGCGCAAGTTGCAACCGATATGTACGGGAATCAGTACAACACGGACAAGGATCGCCAGTTGTCGGCGGCTGGTCAGTACGGCAATTTCTACAATACCGATCAGCAGAACCAGATGCAGGCCAATTCAAATCTCGCGAACACGAGTGCGAACCAGCAGGGCTTGCGCAATGACGCTGCAAACTCCCTGAATAGCCAGTACCAGTTCGATAAGAATTACCAGTTGCAGGGCTTAGGCTTGCAGAATGACATTTATCAGCAGGGCGTGAACAACAAATTCAACAACGCCAATTTGCAGATGAATGCAGCGAATTCACAAGCGGGTAATCAGAACGCGCAGGCTAACACTCAGTTGGGTGCGGCTGGTATGGCCGGTGATATGTATGGGTTGGGTTATCTGCCTTCGCAGTATTTGCAGCAGATCGGGCAGCAGAAAGACGACCGCGCACAGAATGTCTTGAATGCAGATATTCAGCGTCACGATTTCAGCCAGAACCAGCCATTGGCGAATATTGCCAACATGATCAACCTGGCTAACGGTGGCGGTTACAACAACACCACAACGCCGGTTTACTCGAATACGGCTGGTCAGATCGGCGGTATTGCAAGCGGTCTATTGGGCTTGCTCTCGCTATGTGACGAGCGCACCAAGATTGTTTTCGAGTGCGTCGGTAAATTCCCGAACGGCATTCCAATGTATCGCTTTGCTTACAAGGATAACCCGGAAGAAATCTTTATCGGGCCGCTTGCACATGAGGTCGAGGAAGTGTTGCCGGATGCAGTCGTTGAGGTCAACGGCATTAAGATGATTATCAATGATACATTTATGGAGGCTGCATAATGGCCGGTTTTGATATTTTAGCATTATTGAAGCGATTGCAGTCGCAAGGTGGTGATACAAGTTTGCTCGGTGCACAGGCCGAGCAATCACCAGAGCAAGCCCCTGCACAATCGGAAAGCAAAGGTTTGCTAGGTAGTTTTTTGCCTAGCGATCCGAATAAACGAGAAGCCGTATCAATGGCGCTGCTAAACGCTGGCGCTAACATGATGGCGGCTGGCGGTCCTTCTGCTGATCCGAAGAACTTCCTTAGTGTTTTGGGTCAGGGAGTTGGTGGCGGCGTATCTGGCTATCAGAATGCTATGAAGAATAACGCTGAAATCGGTGCGTTGGGTGCAAAGAAGCAGGCCGATCAGGTCAAGTTGCAGCAGGCACTTGCCGCGCAGGAATACGCAAATGAAATAGATACGACCGGCAATACAGCATATTCGATACAGTTCCTCAAAGAGCATTTCCGCAAGCAGGTTGCAGCCGGCGACGAAGATGGCTCAAGAGCCACGCTAGCAATGATCCAGCGTCTTGATGACAAGCAGCGCGAAAAGGGTCGTTTGCTCAATGCCGATGGTTCGTATGAAAACGCTCCCGGCGTTGTTGAATCCGAAACAGAACTTGAGCGCGGTAAGGCTTCTGGTCGTGTTTCTGGTGAAGAAGAACATCGTCAGACAGATGCGATGCGTAATTACAATCTCTATGTCGAGCAGGAAAAAGAAGCGGGTCGTACTCCGAAATCGTTTGAGGAATTTAATCTCGAACAGAAATCACGTGGCGCTAACAAAGCCACTGTAGGCGGAACTGCAATCGATCTTGATGCGCTACCAGTTGTTGGACTGGACGAAAAAGGAAAGCCAATTGCAGAAGATCAAGAAGCATTCCTAAAGACGCTTCCGCAATCGACGCAGAATATTGTGAAAGCGATTGCTGAATATCGTATGCCAATTGAACGCGTAACGAGTATGGCCTGCCCCCACGAGGTGATCCGTTTGGAATGTTAGTGCATGATCGGTCTGCTTGCCACTGCTGGTGTTGACGCTGGCCCATTTTGTGGAGGCCAGACGGCTGCTTCGGGTGCCGGTGGTTTGT
>NZ_BAABTE010000036.1:0-9226 GCF_040371715.1 Brucella sp. NBRC 14130 | reverse complement strand
CAGGCCCCAAACAATTACGAGAAAGAACAGTCTGTTCGCCGGAAGTGAGGGCGGTGGACGGACATGGGCCACGCTGGCCACCTTGCTGCAGACCTGCAGAATGAACAGCGTCGATCCGCTGAACTGGTTATCCCAGACCTTGACCCGCATCGCTCAAGGCTGGCCGGTAGCGGATATCGAGGCGCTTATGCCCTGGAACTTCAAGCCTGACGCCATCGGCTGACCGCTTACGAAACACAATGAAGATTGTGGAAACATCTACCAGACGCAGTCACCGGTGACCGGATGATCGGACCGGCATCGAAGCCGGTCCGATCCGAGTGAGCAAGTCGGGTCAATCGGCCGCGATCAGTGCAACAGCTTCTCTGTGGCGGCATCGAAAATCCGCACGCTCTTGCCCTCGGCGGCGAAGCACAGCTTCTCGCCGGGACGATAGGTGTGTTCGGACCGGGCGCGGGCGACGATCGAACCTTCGGGCAGATCGAGATGGACGAAGGTTTCCGAGCCGTGCGGCTCGGCGACCCGGACTGTCCCCTCGATGAGGAAAGCGGCCTGGTTGTCGTCCGGCGTCGTCAGCGTCAGTTCCTGCGGCCGCACGCCGATGCTGACCTTGCGCTCACTGCCGGAGGGCAGGCCTTCGGCGGCGTTCCAGCGGATGGCGGCCGCGTTGGCTCCGAACTCAGCACGTCCACCGCGCAACGTCGCGCCGATGATGTTCATCTCAGGGCTGCCGATGAAGCGGGCCGTGAAGATGTCACCGGGGCGGTTGTAGAGGTCCATCGGCGCGCCGACCTGAAGGATGTGTCCGTCGCGCATGACGACGATCTTGTCGGCGAGCGACATCGCCTCCACCTGATCGTGGGTGACGAAGACGATGGTGGTGCCGAAGCTCGGGGTCGCTCAGTCGACCATCAGCCGCGCGCTGAGCGCCCACCATTCGATTCCGGAGAAGACTCGCCAGCGCGTCATCGCCGCAGCGGAGAAACTGGGTTATCAGCCCAATGCGCGCGCCCGCGGCCTGGCGACGGGCCGGACCGAGGCGATCGGCCTCGTCTTCCCGCTCGAACGATTGCAACTGGCCCAAACGAACTTCGTCGATGTTCTGACCGGCATCAGCGACGTCGTCACGCGGCGCAACTACAGCCTGCTCCTGACGCCGTTTTCCGATAACGAGCAGGAGGTTCTTCGCAAGCTGGCGACATCGAGGCTGGTCGACGGCATCATCATCACCCGTCCGCTCGTTGACGATCCGCGCATTCCGCTGCTGCGCGATGTCGGGATTCCCTTCGTCGTGCACGGCCGCAGCGACGTCGACACGCCCTATTCCTTCGTCGATATCGACAATGCGGCGGTGTTCGAAAAGCTTGGCGGACTGCTGCTCGACTACGGCCATGAGCGGATTGCAGTCTTCAATTCCTTCCTTCGCTTCCGCTATGCGCATGCGCGACGGGAAGGATATGCGAAGGCTCTTGCCATGCGCGGACGCATGCGCTCCGGGATCGGCGACCTTGCCGACCGGCTGAAGGAATGGACCACGGGCGACAAGGGCTGGCTGTTCAACAACCCGACCGACAGGCTGGATTTTGCCGGCTCGGTGATCGGCTTCGACATGACTGAGATCCTGTCCGACAAGCGCACGCGCTCGGCGGCGCTCCTCTATATGTTCCATCGTATTCAGGAGATCCTCGACGGCCGCCCCTCGATGATCTTCCTCGACGAAGGCTGGCGCCTGCTCGATGACGAGGTCTTCTCCGGCTTCATCAAGGATTGGCTGAAGACGATCCGCAAGATGAACGGCATAGTCGGCTTCGGCACACAGTCGGCCGCCGACGTGGTGCGTTCCGACCTGCGCAACACGATCATCGAACAGACGATGACCAACATCTTCTTCCCGAATGCGTCGGCCGACGAGGAGAGCTACCGCAAGGCGTTCGGCCTGTCGGAAAAGGAATTCCGCTTCGTGAAGCAGGCAGACAAGACGAGCCGCACCTTCCTCATCAAGCACGCCCAGGACTCGGTGATCGCGCGGCTCGATCTATCGGCGATGCCCGACCTGGTGAAGGTCTTGTCCGGGCGGCCGGAGACGGTGCGCGAGTGCCAGACGCTGCGCGAGACCTATGGCGACGAGCCGGCCGCGTGGCTCCCTCATTTCTGTGGCTGGACCATTCCGGAGGCGGCCGATGCGTAGAACGATCCTGCTCCTGCTTTCTGCCGCGCTCGTCACCGCACCGGCGCCAGCGGCATTCGCCGACATTCCGGTCATCGACGACGATGTGAAGGAAAAGCGGGCGGAGGATGAAGGACATTCCAAGCAGGACACCGAAACGCAATCCGACCAGCTCGAAGAGCAAACGGTGACGAACTGCAACATCTCCCAGAAGGAAAAGAACCGCCGTCTCTACCGTTCGCCGGCGCAGGCGGTGAAGGAGGATGCCAAGAACGTTGAATTGATCAAGCATTATGCGGAAAAGTACAATGTTCCGGTTGGCCTTGCTTTGGCCGTTGCGCATGCGGAATCCGGCATCTCGACCTGCTCGGGCTCGCCGACCGGCGTGAAGGGCGTGATGCAGCTGACGAAGCGGACCGGCAAAGGCATGGGCTTCGACCGAGACATCAACGAGGAGAATATCGAGGGCGGCGTCAAATACCTCGGCATGGGCGTCAACAAGTGCGGCAGCACCGACTATGCCTGCCTCGCGTCCTGGTATAACGGCTCGACGGCGGCGGAGCAGAAGAATTGGGCCGGCAAGGTCGGCCGGAACCATGGCTGGTTTAATTCATTCGCCGGCGGCTCGAACATCGAGGACATCTCCTCGCCGTCCTATAAATCCTATGTCGATTACGGTTCCGGAGCGACCCGCAGTTCCAACAGAGCGGCGGCCGGCGCGGTCGACCGTGCCGTTTCGGGGATCGACGCAAGCACCGCACGCGTCCAGGAGGCGGGCCGTCGCATCGATGCGCTGTCGGCCTCGGTCGGCGCGTCGGAGATCTACCAGGATGCTTGGGACGACAACACGCAGGCCCGCGCCGTCAACGCCGAACTGCTGAACAACCTGATCACGGCCCGCAACCTGTTCAACGAGCTGCTGCAGGCGCGCATGCAGATGCGGCTTTCGAAGACGTCCGAAACAGCCAAGACCCTGAAATCCGACTCCAAGGTCAATCCTTACAGCTGCGATCCGGTCATCCTTGAACAGATGAAGGTGCCGCGTGAGGACTGGCCGAGCTGCGCCGTGGTCGCCGGCGCCGATGCGGAAACCTCGGTCATGTCATCGGGCGGGACGGATGGCGCGATCGGCAACAATCTTCTTTCCATCCAGAACGCCGCCAACGCGGCCGATTAAGGGGGTTCCCATGAACAAGCTGCTCATCGTCTCCGCCGCCCTCGCCTTCTCGACGCCGGCGCTCGCCGACATACCGGTGATCGATAACACCAATCTCGCGATCGCCAGGAAGAACGCGGAAAACACCGGCGAGATCATGAAGACCAACACCAACATCCTCGAAAAGACCAAGGAGATCCTCGGCGCGTTGTCCGGCAGCCGCGACGGGTCGATGGGGATTTCCTCGACCGGCCTCGGCGGCAATATGTCGGTCTCGGCCGCACCGTCATTCAGCTCGATCATGAACGGCGGCACGCTGTCTTTCGGTGGGCTTGGCTCGGATGCGCAGAATATTGCCGCGACGCTGATCAACGGCCTTCAGCTGGTGAAGCAGGTCAAGGCGATCGTCGAGGGCGAGGACGCCGGCGCGATGAACAATGCCTTTTCCGGCGCGGTGAACACCGTGGCGCTGCTGTCGGCGCTGACGCAGCAGGCGACCAAGGGCGTGTCGCAGCGCGAGCAATCGTTGCAGTCGGCCACCGGCCAGATCGGCTCAGCCGAGGACGTGAAGGGCTCGGTCGACGCCAACACCCGCATGCAGCTGGAGACGGCGCGCACCATCAATGAGCTGATCGGGGTCTCTAATGGCGCGGTCTCGGCGCTGAACACCGAGATGCAGATGCGGCTGACACAGCAGTCGGAGACAGCCAAGATGCTGCAATACAAAGACGTCAACCCGTTCAAGTGAGGCCGCATGCGAATGCCCGTTGCCATCATGCTTTCCGGTCTCGCCCTGCTCGTCGGTTGCCAGACGAAAGGTGAGAAGAAAGCCCCCTGCCCGCCGATCTCGGGATATGCCGAGGCCGATGACCTGTGCGGCCCGGCGATGCCGGTCAATGACGTCTTCGCGCCCGTCCTGAAGGAATAAACGGATGGCAGCGACCACGATCATCTCGGACATTTTTTCCAAGCTCGACGCCATCGGCGAGACGTTCATCAAGAACGCCTATGACGGCCTCGCGCTACAGGTGAATGTCCTGTTCGGGTCGATGCTGACGCTTTACGTCCTCTGGTGGGGCTATATGATCCTCGCCGGCCGCGACGGCTTCTCCGTGCCCGAGGCCGCCTGGCGGCTTGGCCGCGCCTTCTTCATCTACTATATGGCGACGAACTGGGGCGCATTTTCCGCCACGCTCTACAAGCTCGTCCAGGAGGTCCCCAATCTGATTTCCGACACGATCATCGAGTCGATCGCTGGTTCGGGAGGTGCGCTTGATGGCGGCACGGGCGACACGACGGGCGTGGTGAAGATCCTAGACGCCGTCTTTGAGACCGCAGGTAAGATTTACGAGCAGGTGGCGACCGGCACTTTCGAATATGTCGGCGCTCTTATCGGTGCGATCGTCTTTGTCGTCGCGATGATCTTCATCGCCGTCGCGGCAGCAGCGATCTTGGCCGCCAAGCTGATGCTGTTCATTACGCTGGCGCTGGCGCCGGTGTTCATCATCCTGGCGCTTTATCGCTGGACCTTCCGCTTCACCGACGGCTGGCTCTTGTTGATGGTCAACCTGATGGTGACGCAGACCTTGATGATGGCGTTCCTCGCCTTCCTCTACCAACTCATCGAACTGGCGATCAACACGGCCAACAATACCGCTACGGAAAGCAAGCTCTCCTATGTCGCTCCGTTCGTGATCGTCTGCCTGCTCGGGATCGTCGTTTTTCGCTTCATCCCCTCCTTCGCCGCATCCATCGTTGGAGGCAGTGTTTTGGGGCAAGGCGATTCCGCCTTTATCGGCGGCCGGCGTTCGGTCGCCTATGGTGAACGCCAGGTCAGCGGACGCGCTCGGCTCCTGCGTGCCGGCCTTGGTCGTCGCCGCACATCGACGGATGTTCAGGCAGCTCGAGCCCGCGCAATCCAGCGAGAAACCGAAAAGAATGGGCAACTTTAGGGTAGTCTCTCATGCGCATTCTTGGTAACTATAATTTATCCGAAGGAGAATAGCCGTGGATCACCCTTGGCAAGATGACCGTCGGCGCTTCGCCGCCATGGACGCGCAAAACCGTCTCAACGAAGAGATGGCAGACAACGATCGCGCCGAGGCCAAGAAGGGCGGAGGTCTCGGCGTCCTGCTTTTCATCGGCGCCGTCATCTTCTTCAAACCGTTCGCCGAATATTGCATCGACCTCTACAACACGCTGGCCGGATATGCACAAAGCGTCGGCAGCATGTTCGGATTCTGAGCGGGAAACTTCTCCATGAAGAAAATCGCCTCGACCATGACTGCGGTCGGTCTGCTGCTCCCCGGAACGGCATGGTCCCAATCGCCAAGCTCGATCCTCCCTGTGTTGACCGGCTCATATGCTCCTGCCGAAGGTGGTTGCGAAGCAGCAGCTGCCGCATTCATCTATATCGAGGACAAGGGAATCGGCGCGAACAAGACCGCCGGCAAGGTTCTGTCGGTCAAGCGGGACGGCGGATCCTATGTCCTTGACGTGCTGTGGATCGAGGCCGGGTCCTACGAGGCGGATGGCGATCGCGATACCGTGCGTATCGAGGTGAAGGATGATCGCTCCTTCTACTTCTCCAATTCGGCGTCGAAGAAAACGCTGATGAAGCGATGCAGCTAGGTCTTCGGACGACTGCACCACGGAGCTGAAGCTCTACGAATCCAGGCAACCCAGCCCTCACCTCAGCACCGATTTGGCCGGTAGAGGTGATCGCTCGGCCTGACGAATAAACTATATTTAACTCCGCAGGATTGGCGGTTTATCGGAAGTCCAAATGAGCAACGCAGAGCCAGCCGAACATGCACCCGAAACCCCGCCTGTCGATCTCTCCGCCTATTGGAAGGCCGGTGCCTCCTGGGAGGCAGAGCTGTATCGCAAAGAGCGCCGGTCCCGGAAAATCGCCTGGACGGTGGCTACGGTCGCCGGCATTTCCACCCTGCTCAGCCTTTTGGCCCTGAACCTCCTCGTTCCGCTGAAGCAGTTTGAGGCTGTGGTGGTGGTCGCCGACAAGACAACGGGCTTCGTCGAGGTCGCCCGTTCCCTGAACGAGAGCAAGCTTTCCGAGAACGATGCCATCAAGACCGCCAACATCGTCCGCTATATCCGGGCGCGCGAGACCTACGATCCGAGGGCGTTGAAGGACAACTACGATCTCGCCCAGCTCTATTCGACCGGGCAGGCCGCGGCCGACCTCCGCCACGAATTCGAGCCGTCGAACCCGCAGTCGAAGGACAAGCTGCTCGGCCGCGATACGCGGATTGCCGTCACCATCAAGTCGGTCTCGTTCCTCAATTCCTCCACGGCGACGGTGCGCTTCTCGACCGAAACCCGCCGCGACAACACCCTGCGCCGTGAGCATTGGGTCTCCGTGGTTCGCTTCCGCTACACGACCGCGCCGCTGAAGAACGAATACCGTTTTGATAATCCGCTCGGCTTCCAAGCCACCGAATATAGGCGCGACCAGGAATCTTTGCCGGAAGTCCTGCCGGCGGACAAGGTGGCGCGATGATGCGGAAACCTGTCCTCGCCCTCGCAGCGCTCGCGCTGCTCGCCACTACAACCGCCTCACCCGCGGCCGACCCGCGCATTCGCTACATAACCTTCAACAACAATGCCGTCGTCACCGTGCCGGCCGGCCTCGGTGTTTCCACGATGATCCAGCTTGGCAGCTCCGAGGTGATCGAGACCATTTCGGCCGGCGATACGGCCAGCTGGTCGATCGTTCCCAAAAAGGGCTCCGGCATCCTGTTCGTAAAGCCGCTCCGGGAAAATGCCGAAACGAACGTCAACATCGTCACCAACCAGCGCGTCTATGCCTTGCTCTTGAAGGGTTCCGCCGCGGCCGACCTTCGCGCCGCCTTCCAGGTGCGGTTCAAATATCCTGATGAAGACGTCAATGCCCGGCTGTTGGCCGCCGCGCAGGAGAGCGCCAAGGATCCGTTGCTGAAGAATCTCGATCCGAACCGCCTGAACAACGATTATGTGTTCAAGGGCGACACCAGCCTGAAGCCACGCGTCGCCTTTGACGATGGCACGCATATGTATTTGGAGTTTCAGGGCGATATCCCCGCGATCTTTGTGGTCGAAGGCAAGCGTCAGGAGTCGCTCGTCAACCTGCGTACCCAAGGCAAATACGTGGTCGTCGACAAGATCGCAGCGCAGTTCACTCTGCGCGCCGGCGACAAGTGGCTGTGCCTCTATAACCGGCAGGCCAATCGCCAATCCTTCGACCTCATCGAGGACGCCTACGGGCCGAAGCGCCTCGGCAGCAAAGAGGAGCGCCAGCGATGAGCAAGATCGACTTCGACCATCTCGACGGGCAAAGCAGCGTCGCGAGCGACCGCAACGGCCGGCTCGGAAAGCTTGCACTACCCGTCCTGCTTCTCGTCGGCGCCGGCGTGCTCGCCTATGTCAACTGGCCCAGTGGTCCGCAGAGCTCCAACCTGACCGAAGGCACCGACGAAACCTTCGAGACCTCCAACACCAGCATCCGTGATTTCCCCGACGAGCCGGTAAAACAGGCGGCCGACCCCAACCTGGTGCAGATTCCGGTCGAGGAGAAGAAGCCGGCGGATTCCGCAACGGTCGACGTCACCGTCAACCAGGGCGACGATCTCGAAAAGCTGCGCCAGATAGAGGAAGAGCGTCGTCGCGCCGAAGAGGAGCGGCTTCGTGCGGAAGAGGCCCGATGGCGTGCCGAAGAGGATGCGCGGCTTGCCGCGCTGGAGGCGAAGCGCCGGGAAGACGAGGAGAAGGCACGCTGGGAACGGCTGCGATCGGACCAGATCATCGTCGACGGCTCCGGCCGCGAAAACCTGGCGGCCGGCGACCAGTCCGTGACGATCGCCGATGACGGCCAGCTCGTTGCCGTCCCCGGCGCCGAGAGCGACGCCAACAAGGCTTTCCTCGCCCAGTCTGAAAAGCAGACCGCCGGTATCGTCAAGGCAACACGCTTCGACCGGACCGACGCGCTCGTCGCCCAGGGCACGATGATCCGGGGTTTCCTGGAGACGGCGATCAACACGGACCTACCGGGCATGGTGCGCGCCGTCATGCGCGAGGATGTCCGCTCGCTCGATGGCAGCCGCGTCCTCATTCCGAAGGGTTCACGGCTAATCGGGGAATACAAGTCCGGCCTGGCGCGTGGGCAGAAGCGCATCTTCATCGTCTGGTCTCGTGTCATCCGCTCGGATGGCCTTTCCGCCGAGATCGCCTCGCCCGGCGCCGACCGCCTCGGCCGCGCCGGGCTCACCGGCGAGATCGACACGCATTTCTGGGAGCGGTTCGGCTCCGCGATCATGTTGTCAGTCATCGGCGGCGCGGCGGAATATGTCTCGGCGCTTGGCGATACCGCGACGGAAAGCGCCCGCTCGATCTCAACGGTCGATCCGATCACCGGCGCGGTCACGACGATCACCACCGAGCCAAGCCGCACGGCCGCCGAAGCGCGCTCGATCGCGGCAGAGAAGTCGTCTGCTATCCTCCAGGACATAGCCAATGAGGCGTTCAAGGAAAGCTCGAAGATCCCGCCGACGATCTATGTCGCCCAGGGAGAGTCGATCGTCGTCTATCTGCGGCGCGACCTTGACTTCTCCGCCTTCTACGCCGATCCGGTCCGGCAGGAAATGATGCGGCTGAAGCATGGTGGGCAGATCCGCCGCAATGTCGATCCGACGCCCTATTATCCAGTCGCCCCGGTCTACAAATGAAGCAGTTTCCATTTCTCGACAAGGCGCTTGAGCGGCTGAAGCCGTTTCTCGCAGACGAGCGCGTCTCGGAAATCTCGGTGAATCGGCCCGGAGAATTGTTCATTGAGCGCCTCGGCGTCAGCGGAATGGAGCGTGTCGTCGACGCGCAGTTTTCCGTCGAATGGATCAGGACATTGAGCGAGC
>NZ_BAABTE010000035.1:0-9473 GCF_040371715.1 Brucella sp. NBRC 14130 | reverse complement strand
TCGGAAAGACCGCGCTCTACGAGGCCCTCAAAGCCGAAAAATCCCCCGCATCTACCGTCAAGCCGGCGTGAGTTCTTCATACGTTCTCAAAAGTCGGACAGATTCACCACTTTCGTGTCGTGACGCCATCCGGCTTTTGCGCCATATGCTGGCATTTCGAACCACTAAGGTATTCAGTCGTGCAACATATCAAGTTCACATTCTGGGGCATTTTTTTAGTTTTGACCGTCCTGTGGCTGATTGAAGAACCTCACGTGTATGAGACGACAACTTTCTTCGCGCTTCGTGGGACCATGGTCCAGTACAGCGGAATTATCGCCATGGCTTCTATGAGCGTAGCCATGGTTTTGGCACTTCGCCCCCGCTGGCCGGAGCGGTGGTTCGGCGGACTTGATAAGATGTACCGCCTACACAAATGGCTAGGCATTGCGGTTCTCATCGTCTCGTCTATTCACTGGCTGTGGGGCAAGGGACCGAAATGGGCTGTTGGCTGGGGCTTGATTGAGCGCCCGGTACGCGGGACGAGACCGCCGCTGGAAAACCCGGTCGAGCAGTTTTTATTGGGCTTGCGCGGATCTGCAGAAGATCTGGGTGAATGGGCATTTTATATAGCAGCTCTGCTGATCGTTCTGGCTCTGGTCAAGTATTTTCCCTACCGGCTTTTTTACAAGACACACCGGCTTTTGGCCGTCGTCTATCTGGTGCTCGTTTTCCATACCGTAGTGCTGATGACGTTCAGATATTGGCTTTCACCCATCGGCATCGTGATGGCATTGCTTTTGGCTTCAGGCACCTTTGCGGCAGTGAAAGTACTTCTGCGACGTGTGGCTGGGAAACAGCAGGTTCTGGGCGAGATATCATCAATTCACTACTATCCCGGCGTACGGACACTTGAGGTCGAAATCGACGTCCCACAAGGCTGGCCAGGTCACAAGTCGGGCCAGTTCGCATTCGCGACATCGGACAGTTCAGAAGGAGCACACCCTTACACGATAGCTTCCGCGTGGAATAAAGAAGATAAACATATCACCTTCATCACCAAGGAACTGGGCGATCACACCGACCGCCTGTACGAGAAGTTAAAGGTCGGGCAGGTTGTAAAACTCGAGGGCCCATATGGCTGTTTTGATTTTGACAACGGCCAACTACGCCAGATCTGGATCGGTGGCGGTATTGGCATCACGCCCTTCATTGCCGGCATGAAACATCTGGCGCAAGAGCGGATTACAAATCCAGATGCGCCACACAAGCTGATCGATCTATTTCACACCACGACCGATTACGACGAGAACGCTATCAATAAGCTGAAGGCCGATGCGCTGGCTGCCGGCATCCGGCTACATATCCTGGTAGACTCGCGCGACGGATTCTTGACCGGCGATCGCATTCGGGCTGCCGTACCAGATTGGCGTGAGGCCAGTATCTGGTTCTGCGGTCCGGCAGGTTTCGGAGAGTCATTACGCCGAGATTTTGAGGCGCAGGGCCTACCGGTCGCGAAACGGTTCCATCAAGAGTTGTTCGCAATGCGGTAGAAAACGATGTTCGCGCGAGCTGAAGCACAACCCGGGAAGCATTTTGAATAATCAATCGAACAAGGTCGGGATTAGTGATTTCGACATCGACCGTCTTCCGATTACATAGTGTGATCGCGCGTTTGTTTTGCTTCTCATTGGAAAGGTGGTTGCTTCCCGATAAGATGAAATACTGGCTTACGACTGGGCACCAGGCCCAGCATCAAACAGGAAGCAACCATGAAACAATTTATCGGCCTTGACATCTCATTAAAAGATACATTCTGTTTATACTTCAAACCCATTGGGAATCCTGAAAGGCAATAGCTTTTTCCAAGTTTTCAAACCAAACTATCTGATCAAGACAAATTCACACCTGCCACCTGATGTAGCGCAGATAGCGAGAGTATCTCTATGCAGCTATGATCCCGCGAGGTGATGAGGCCAAGATTGCGCAGTCTCGTGAAACTTCTACTCACGGTTTCAACAGTCAAACCTAAGAAGTCGGCGATATCCTGTCTTGGCATAGGAATATGAACGAAGCCTCTGTTGGGGGACCGTTGAGCGAGAAGAATGATAAAGCATGATAATTTTTCGACTGGTGCCAGCCGACCCAGTATGAGTTGAATAAAGTTCGCCTTCCTTAACGAATCCTTTGTCTCGGCGTGAGAATATTGCTTAATTCTTTCATCTCTAACGATACACTCCTGGAATTTAATTTTAGATAGGGAGGTAATATTGCTTGTTACGATGGTTTCAATTGTCGATGAATAGTGTTCATCGTCGATAATCCCTATTAGTTCTCTTGGGAATATGAAGTGTGTTATCTGCCGCCGACCGTCGGGCAAGACTCTGAAAGCTCTTAATAAGCCCTCATTCACCATGTAAATCCGACCGATTTTGTCACCCTCTCGAGCTATGGTAACGTTCTGGGGAATGGTTTTATCAACACCATTGCATTGCGAGAATGCGATCGCTCCAGAGAGTTCATTGAATAGTGTTTTCCTGACCACAGTCGACGCGTCAAGGCTTATAACATTCGTTTTTTCAGAACTCATTTCGATGACCTGAAGAGTTAATATTGTGTCTTATTCTCAAGGTGGATGGCTCCATAAATCTAATCACTAACATCGTGCGAAACCCCACTATCCATTTGGGGTAGAGATGAGAAGATCAGACTAGTGAAGTATATCGGGTTTTGATGTGATGGGGTATAACTTTCGAGGCAGGCTCCGGTTTTTCGCTTCGGCGAACACCTCACACAATGGAGTTGCCCCTTAAAAACCGGACATTTTCAGGATTGAGCATTTCGGCTCAGGAACTCTCGTGGAGATTGATATCCTAAAGCCTTGTGCGGGTGAAGATTGTTATAGTGCTCGAACCATAATGGCAGTTGAGCCATGACGGTTTCGGCGTCTGGCGTCGGATTTATCCGGACATAATCGCGCTTGAATGTTTTGACGAAAGCCTCAGCCATTCCATTTGACTGCGGGCTGCGCACTGGTGTTCTGCACTGTTCCATACCGATATCCCGGAGCAGAGACGCGGTGTTTTTCGCAATGAAGCATGAACCATTGTCGGTAAGCCACTGGATGGGCTCTGCCAGCATATTGATGCGCCCGAAGCGGTTTTCTACCGCCGTGATGACAAGATCCTGCACATCTTCGCCCTTGATGCCTTCTGTCGTGGCCACATGAGCGATTGCTTCCCGATCACAGCAGTCGAGCGCAAATGCAACGCGGACCTTTTCCTTGTTGTCGCACGTGATCTCGAAGCCATCGGAACACCATCTGGTATTGGAGCGCTCGACGGTGACTTGCCCGTCGTGTCTGCGTTCACCGGCAGCTCCGGTATGGCGCTGAAGGAGCAGATCATGCCGCTTCATCACGCGATAAACACGTTTGGCGTTCGGCCATGAACAGCCCTGTTCACGGGCCTTGCGCCGCAGAATGGCATGAACGCGCCGATAGCCATAGGTCGACATTTCTTCAATGACCGCCTTGATCTGAGCAACCAGATCAGCGTCGGGAAGCGGAGGTCTCCCTCGGGCTCTGGAAAGGGTGCCTGTGGCGCGTGCAGCGATATTCGACCGGGCAACGCCTAACGTCTCGCATAGCGCCTTCATCGCAAAACGTCCTTGGGCAGCGAGATTGAGTGCAGCAGTCGTTTTTTTGGGCCGTTGGCGATTTCGAGGGCCTCCTTGAGAATTTCCCCTTCCATCGTCTTCTTGCCCAGCAGGCGCTGTAACTCCTTCACCTGAGCCTGAAGCGCCCGGTATTCCGAGGCAGGGACAACCTCCTCTTCGGCTGCGGTGGCAACCAAGGCACCCTGCGATGCAAGTTTGCGCCACGCGAATAACTGGTTAGGCGCAATGCCATGACGACGGGCGACCAGACTGACCGTCGCGTCCGCCTCGTAGGTTTCGTGGACAATCACAAGCTTCTCCGCTGTACTCCAACGTCGACGCCGCTCAGGGCCGGAAAGAATTTCCATCTTAATGCTATTACCAGTCATAATGTGAACAGTAGTCCTATCACTTATTTAAGTGGCAGAAACTGTCCGGGCAATTAGGGGGCTATTCCACACAAGACTTCGACAGCATCTGGAACCAGAACTATCCGAGTGATATTTTTCTATACTTGATGCTTCTTGATTGAAATCAATGCGGCTTATCTTGCAACCCATAAACTCAGGTCGGTTGCATTGAAAGAGAGCGGGATTAATGCATGAGTGACATCGCACAAGACGGCGATGGAAAACGATTTCGTTTTCCTACCGCATTCACCATTCTTTTTGGCCTCATTGTCATTGTTGCGGCGCTGACCTGGATCATTCCAGCTGGCCAGTACGAGCGAACCATGAATGCGGCTTTGAACAAGGAAGTTCCTATTGCTGGGACTTACAAGGTCGCTGAATCCAATCCGCAAGGTATTACAGATATATTCATGGCACCGATCGGAGGGCTTTATAATCCTTCGACCAATCAGGCCAACGCCATTGATGTGGCGGTGTTCGTTCTCATTATTGGTGGTTTTATTGGTGTCGTCACCTCCACTGGCGCGATTGATGCTGGCATTGGCAGCGCCATGGTTGCGCTCAAGGGGCGAGAGAAATGGCTAATCCCTGTGCTTATGGCACTGTTCGCCTTCGGCGGTACAACCTATGGCATGGCAGAGGAAACGCTTGCCTTCTATATGCTTTTGCTTCCAATCATGATAGCGGCGCGTTTCGATGCAGTAACTGCGGTCGCTGTCATTTTGCTTGGTGCAGGCGTCGGCGTTCTTGGTTCGACAGTCAATGCATTTGCTACGGTCATTGCCTCGGATGCTGCGGGCGTACCTTTCACTAACGGCCTCGTATTGCGCTGCATCATATTGGGACTTTGCTGGCTGGCCTGTGTGATCTACGTGATGCGCTATGCCGAACGGGTGCGGCAAGATCCTACAAAATCGCTTGTCTATGACATGAAGGCGGCTAACGAAAAGCACTTTCTAAGTGCGCATGAAGGTGAAAAGGCTAACTTTACACTTTTGCACAAGATCGTACTCACGGTTTTTGGTGTCACCTTTGTCGTCATGATCTGGGGCGTGTTGAAAGGCGGCTGGTGGATGGGGGAAATGAGCGGGTTGTTCCTCGCTTCAGCCATCCTGATCGGCTTTATCACACGCCCTGGTGAGGCAAGTTTTGTCGACAGTTTCGTCAACGGTGCACGCGACCTGCTTGGCGTGGCGCTGATCATTGGCCTGGCGCGCGGCATCGTCGTGGTCATGGACGCTGGCAAGATCACAGATACCATCCTGCACTGGGCGGAGCTTTCCGTCTCCGGGTTGGGTAAGGTGGCCTTCATCAACGTGATGTACTGGCTTCAGGTACTTATGTCCTTCTTCGTGCCGTCTTCGTCCGGTCTGGCGGTCCTTTCCATGCCGATCATGGCACCTGTGGCAGATTTCGCCGGCGTTGGCCGCCAGTTTGTGGTCACCGCCTATCAGTCTGCAAACGGGCTCGTGAACCTGATCAATCCGACTTTTGCGGTCGTAATGGGTGCACTGGCAATTGGTCGCGTCCCCTATGAACGCTGGTTGCGCTTCATGTGGCCGCTGCTTTTGATCCTGACCATTATCATCATGGCGTGCCTGAGCGCCGCGGTTCTGCTTGCTTGAAGGAGATTACGATATGAGCTTGACCTATGGTGTTCATTCCGAAGTTGGCAAACTGCGCCGTGTCCTCGTCCATCGTCCGGGCTCGGCACTTGCCCGCTTAACGCCGTCGAACTGTCATGAGTTGCTTTTCGATGATGTCATCTGGGTCAAGCAGGCCCGTGTCGAACATCTCACCTTTGTCGACGCCATGCGACATCGTGGCGTGGATGTCGTCTTTCTGCGAGAGATGCTGGCAGAGACGATGCAGGATGCCGAGGCCCGGCGCTGGCTTCTGGAGCGTCGTGTCAACGAGAATACCGTAGGCGTTGGTCTGGCTGACGATTTGCGAGCCCACCTCATGGAGATTGACGCCGATGCCTTGTCGCTGATCCTGATGGGCGGCTTGAGTAAAGCCGAACTGCCAATCAAGGGACGTGGGCTTTTCGCGCCAACATTGCGTCCGGAGGATTTCGTCCTGCCACCTCTGCCTAATCATTTGTTTACTCGCGATACAACTTGCTGGATCGGTGGTGGTGTCACGCTCAACCCGATGCGTTGGAATGCACGCAAGCTGGAAACAGTCAATATCACGGCCATCTATCGTTTCCATCCGGATTTCCGCGATGCGGGCTTCCCGGTCTGGTGGGGTGATCCCGATACGGATTATGGGCTTGCCACATTGGAGGGTGGAGATGTCATGCCACTTGGAAACGGCATTGTTCTTGTCGGTATGGGTGAGAGGAGCACGCCGCAGGCGGTGGGGCAACTGGCGCGCGCATTGTTTCAGAAGGGGGGGGCTGAGCATGTGATCGCCTGCAAGCTGCCTGTAGAGCGTTCATCCATGCACCTGGACACTGTGTTCAGCTTTTGCGATCGTGATCTCGTGACGCTCTTTGCCGATGTTGCAGAAAAGATCGAGCCTTATTCGATCCGTCCGGGCAAGACAAAAGATGAAATAGACGTCAGGGCGGAAGGACGCAAGCTTACCGAGGTCGTTGCTGAAGCGCTGGGACTGAAGAAGTTGCGCGTTGTTGAAACGGGTGGTGATGCTTACGTCGCCGAGCGCGAGCAGTGGGATGACGGCAACAATGTCGTTGCACTGGAGCCGGGTGTGGTCATTGCCTATGACCGCAATACCTACACCAATACACAATTGCGCAAGGCAGGCGTCGAGGTCATCACCGTGCCCGGTGCAGAACTCGGGCGCGGGCGAGGCGGCGGCCACTGCATGACCTGTCCATTAATACGCGATCCAGTTTGAGGAGACGAAAATGCCAGTCAATATCAAGGGCCGTAGCGTCCTGAAGTTGCTCGATTTCACGCCGGATGACATCCGGTTCCTGCTAAAGCTCTCGGCCTCGTTGAAACAGGCCAAATATGGCGGTTATGAAGATCAAAGGCTGAAAGGCAAGAACATTGCGCTGATCTTCGAAAAAGACTCCACTCGCACGCGTACCGGGTTCGAGGTCGCCGCCTATGACCAGGGTGCACATGTTACCTATCTGGGGCCCACCGGTACCCAGATAGGTAAGAAGGAATCCATGAAAGACACAGCCCGCGTGCTTGGTCGTGTCTACGACGCTATCGAATATCGCGGCTTCGGGCAGGAACAGGCGGAGATTCTGGCGAAATGGTCGGGTGTGCCGGTTTATAATGGTCTGACAGATGAATTTCATCCGACCCAGATTCTCGCCGACTTTCTTACCATGCGCGAATATACCCGCAAACACCTGTCGCAAGTCACCTTCGCCTTCCTCGGCGATGCCGGCAACAATATGGGCAATTCACTCCTGACAGGGGCGGCACAGATCGGCATGGATGTGCGCCTTGCCGCACCGAAAGCCTGTTGGCCAGAACAGGAACTGATCGACCGCTGTCAGGAAATCGCGCTTCAGACCGGTGCGCGCATTACACTCACCGAAGACCCCGTAGCCGCCGTCAAGGGATGTGATTTTATCTATACGGATGTCTGGGTATCGATGGGCGAGCCGGATTCGGTATGGGCAGAACGTATCGAACTGCTGACGCCCTACCGTGTAACGCCGGAGATCATGGCGGCGGCTGGCAATGCACATGTAAAATTCATGCATTGTCTTCCAGCCTTCCATAATCGCGAGACGGAGATCGGAGAGAAGATATTTGAGAAATTCGGTATCGACTGCATGGAGGTGAGCGAGGCGGTCTTCGAATCAAACGCTTCCATTGTCTTCGATCAGGCGGAAAACCGCATGCACACAATCAAGGCAATACTCGTGGCAACATTGGGAAGCTGATATGCGGATCGTTGTGGCTCTGGGAGGTAATGCGCTTTTAAAACGCGGTGAGCCGATGACCGCCGAAGTTCAGCGCGCCAATGTACGGAAAGCCGCAAAGGCGCTGGCTAAGCTTGCGCGTAACCATGATATCGTGGTTGCACATGGCAACGGTCCGCAAGTCGGGCTTCTGGCGCTCCAGGCTTCCGCTTATGCGGATGTCCCAGCTTATCCGCTCGATATTCTGGGGGCCGAAAGCGTCGGTATGATCGGCTATCTGGTGGAGCAGGAACTGACCAATGCCTTGCCCACGCAAATGCGGCTCGCCACGCTCTTGACCCAGATTGAGGTGAATAGTGACGACCCGGCCTTTTCCCATCCGGAAAAACCCATCGGTCCCGTCTACGACAAGGCAGATGCCGATCGTGTCCGGGCGGAACATGACTGGGTGCTCATCGAAGAGAGCGAGGGAAAATGGCGGCGCGTGGTGCCGTCGCCGCGTCCCCAACGTATCACTCAGATCCAAGTCATCCAACTTCTGGTTGAAGCTGGCGTTGTCGTCATCTGCGCGGGCGGTGGCGGTATTCCGGTTATTCGTAACGAGCAGGAGGAAATTGAAGGCATCGAAGCGGTGATTGATAAGGACCGGGCGGCAGGGCTTCTCGCAGAAGAACTCAATGCCGACGCTTTCCTGATGCTCACAGACGTGGACGCTGTCTATAGCAACTGGGGAACGCCGGACCAGCTTCCGATCAGCAGGGCGACGCCGATTGAACTGTCGACGCAAAAGTTTGCTTCTGGTTCCATGGGCCCCAAAGTCGAAGCGGCTTGCGCCTTTGCTTCTCATCCCGGTCGCATAGCCGGGATAGGACGGCTGGAAGATGCGGCAGCGCTCCTTTCCGGTCAGGCTGGCACAGTAATAAAAATATAGGGTCTGTTAGCGTCCCGAACGTTTGCCAGAAGGGAAGTTGTCGTTTCCATGGATACATTGACAAGGCCCGGAACCATCCTGCGGTTCTGGCCTTTATCCGGTGTATTTGATCGTAGGAGGACTTCAATGTACAGGTTAATTCTTGCGGCTATGGTCATTATATTTTCGTCTGGTAGGCACTGTTACCTTAACCTAAGTGTAAACATCAGTTGCGATAACGGGTGATGACCGAACCTCGTTCTTCGCTTTACCGCCGCCATCGTTATCCATCTGAGATTATTGCAGAGGCGGGTGTGGTTGTATTTCCGCTTTCCGCTAAGCTTTCGCATGGTTGAAGACATGCTGGCTTATCGTGGCATCTTCGTCACATATAAGACCGTGTACGAATGGGCGGAGAAATTCGGACGTGCTTATGCCAGTAATATCCGTCGCCGCACACCGCGGCTTGGCGATAAATGGCACCTGGATGAATGTGTAATATCTATCAAAAGTGAGCATCACATTCTTTGGCGCGCAGTTGATCAGGATGGTTTTGTTTTGGATGTTCTGGTCCAGAAACGCCGTAATACCAAGGCCGCCAAGCGCTTCATGCGCAAGCTTCTCTCTGCACAGGGCTGTGCACCCCGGATCATGGTCACCG
>NZ_BAABTE010000034.1:0-9787 GCF_040371715.1 Brucella sp. NBRC 14130 | reverse complement strand
CAGATACTTCTGGTGTAGCACTTGCTGCAGCATTAAAAGCAGATGAATGCCAAATCTATACCGATGTAGATGGCGTTTATACCACTGACCCACGCGTTGCACCAAAAGCGAAAAAAGTAGACCGTATTTCATTTGAAGAAATGCTGGAAATGGCATCACTTGGTTCTAAAGTTCTACAAATTCGTTCGGTTGAATTTGCAGGAAAATACCAAGTGCCTTTACGCGTATTATCAAGTTTTGATAATGACGATGATGGCGCATTCGACGAAGACTTTAAAAAGAATGTCGGAACACTAATCACCACTGAGGCGGAAGACAACATGGAACAACCAATTATCTCCGGTATCGCATTTAACCGTGACGAAGCTAAACTTACGATTCTAGGTGTTCCTGATGAACCAGGTATTGCATCTAAAATTTTATCGCCAATTGGTAATGCCAACATTGAAGTGGATATGATTATCCAAAATGTTGAAGAAGATGGTACGACTGACTTCACCTTCACGGTAAACCGCAGCGAACTTGCAAAAGCAACAAAAATTCTTCAAGAAACTGCTCAAGCTATTGGTGCACGCGAAGTTGCTACACGTGATGACATTGTGAAAGTGTCAATTGTAGGTGTGGGTATGCGTTCACACGCAGGTGTTGCAAGTAAAATGTTTACTGCTCTGGCTGATGAAGGCATCAACATTTTGATGATCTCAACTTCAGAAATCAAAATTTCTGTGATTATTGAAGAAAACTACCTAGAACTTGCTGTACGTTCTCTACACACTGCTTTCGGTTTAGACCGTGAACACGGTGAATCAAGCGCACGTGCTTAAGCAATCTTGCGAAAAACTTGTCATTGTCTGACAGTTTTTGCAAAAGACTACAAAAATCAGGGGCCACTATAGTTTTTTCTATAGTGGCTCTGTTATATTAAGCCCGAGGCTTTCTTAAATTTAGATGAATGTTATACCTAATGTCACTAGATATCTAAAAATTCAAGTGTCATGCGGTTGTATTAAACATTTGTTTAAATTTTTTTAAATACAAAAAATTATGTATTTTACTTTAGGGCTTGTTGAGAATTAACAAAGGCTACTGATTAATTTATAATAGTACTATGGATAGATACATACTTACTGATGCCCAATGGGCAAAAATGGAACCTTTTTGCCTAGGTAAAGTGACCGATCGAGGTCGTAGTGGAAAAGATAATCGATTATTTTTAGAAGCAGTCCTATGGATTGCCCGTACAGGCAGTCCATGGCGTGATCTACCTCCTCATTTTGGTAAATGGAATACCGTCTTTAAAAGATACCGTGATTGGGTGAAAGCTGGTGTATTTGAAACTATTTTTGCATCTGTAAATGAAGATGTTGATTTGGAATACGCCATGATTGATGGAACGATTGTTAAAGTTCATCGACATGGGCAAGGTGCAAAAGGGGGACTTTCAAACAGTCTATAGGTAAATCTCGAGGTGGAATGACCTGTAAAATTCTTGCCTTAGTGGATAGTCTAGGCAACCTTATTAAGTTTCGATTAATGCCTGGTCAATATCACGATTTAGTAGAAACCAAACCTTTAATTGAAGATGTTGATTTTCAAGCATTACTAGCGGATAAAGCATTTGATGCAGATTGGCTCATCCAAGAACTCAATGAACGTAAAGTGAAAGTGGTGATCCCACCTAAATCTAATCGAAAAGTAATGAGAGGATTTGATACGATTATGTATAAATGGCGTCATCTCATTGAAAACTATTTCTGTAAGTTAAAAGAATTTAAACGTATAGCGATGCGTAGTTGTAAAACAGATACGAGTTTTGAAGCCATGATTCAACTGTGCGCGAGTTTAATTAACTCTCGGTAATTCTCAACAGACCCTAGAGCTTATACAAAATCATCTTTTAAAATATTGTTTTTTCATATATTTAAAATTTTTTAACCACCCTAAAAAACAGCAAAAGCCGACATTGAAACAAGTCGGCTTTTTTATGAGCAGGTTTGATACCTCTTGCCAATAAAGTCGATCAATGTTTAGGGTGTGTTGACACTTTTAGCTTAAAAAAATAGCGAAGTAGTAAAATCAAATCGCCAAACCCAATTTTACTATTCGCTATGCCTCGTACCATGCTGACAGATCAACACTGGCAAAAGTTGAAAGTTATTCTGCGTAATTTATCCATTCACCACAACTCAAATTTACGCAATTTTATTGAAGCTATTCTCTATAGAATTAGAACAGGCTGTCCGTGGCGAGATATTCCTTGTTGTTTTGGTCATTCAAACTCTATTTTCAAACGTTTTAATCGTTGGTCAAGCAGCGGTAAGTTACTTAGATTATTCAAATTACTAGCCTCATGCCCCGATATGGAGTGGATTTTTATTGATGGCTCTCATGTACGTGCTCATCAACATTCTGCCGGCATAGCGAATCAATCTATTTCTAAAAGTGTAGGAGGAAACTCCTCAAAAATACATTTGATTGTTGATGCACATGGCAATCCTATTGATTTCATGATTACCGATGGAACCACACATGATATTAAAGTTGCACCTGATTTAATATCAACATTAGATTTAAAAGAGACAAAAGTGGTATGTGCAGATAAAGGCTATGATTCAGAACCACTGCGTGAACAGATCAGGAAAACAGGGACTAAAGCGAATATACCAAAGAAAACAAATAGCCAATCGAACAATGACCATATGGACTGGTATTTATATAAAATCAGGCATTTAGTTGAAAATATGTTTTGTAGATTAAAGCAATTTAGAGGAATAGCTACTCGATATGACAAGCTCAAAAGAAATTATCAAAGTTCTGTTGCTTTAGCCTGTATATTTTTATGGCTACCTTTATAGGGTTAATTATGAACAGTAAATGTCAACAGACCCTAATCGAATAAAAAATGAAGCAAAAAAAACCTGCAACTTGGGGAAGGTGCAGGTAGAAAACTGATATTAACTATCATGGAGAACTTAATACCAAGTAATATACTCGGTTTATATTGAGATCTCATTTACATTTTATTCCAAATTATCTAGCAACAAAAAAAAGTCCTTCAAATGATGAACTTTTTGCGGTAATTAAGTGAATTTCTATAACTTCGTCCACTATAGCAGAAATACGACATATACCATGATCAAGGTCAAGTTAGAATATTCTCAATTTGCACTTCTAGCTTTGCTTTAATACTATTCACTTAAGCAATTAAAATAATTGATCTAATGTCTGAACCTCAGTTTTCTCTTAGTGATTACCTATCCACAGTACAGGAAGTAATTCAAATTACTTTCAATGAGCCTGTATGGGTGAAAGCTGAGATCCGCAATCTCAATATTAAGGGTGGACATTACTATCTTGAGTTAGCTGAAAAGGATGAAAACACCGATAAAGTTATAGCAAGTTGTAAAGGCACCATTTGGAAATTTACAGCACAGAAAATGTGTGCTTAAGTTTGAAAGAGAAAGTGGTGTAGAACTTTCAAAGGATTTAAATGTCTTGGTAAAAGTCAGAGCCAAGTTTGATCCTCAGTATGGCTTTTCAGTGAATGTTGAAGATATTAATTCAAGCTATACCCTTGGAGACATTGCACGGTGCTATCAACAAATTTTAGAAAGACTTACCTCTGAAGGCTTATTAAATAAAAACAAACTCGACTGCGGTCTCCTGAAAATTGACTCTGGCGGTCTGTGTGCCTTGCATGCCTACAGCTTGCCAGTGAGCTGAATCAATCGAGATCGATGATGGGTTTAAGTCAATAATGCAGAGCTGAGATTTCCCTTGTTGATCTTTAAAACTGATTAATGCTTTATGAATCAATTCAGCACCTGAACACCACTGCTTAACTCCATGACAAAGCCCATTTTTGACCTGTAACGGCGCTGGTCCACCATCGGCAGCCCAAACAGCCCATGTCTCCTCATCGATTTCTTTTTCATAACCGAGTTCATGCAAAATACTTAAAGCATCAAAATGGGACTCAAAAAGCTTAGCTAAACTTAGGTCAAAGCCAGCTATCTGAGCAAAAATTTGCCAGCGTTGATAGGTTTGTCCCGAAGCAGGTTCAGGCAATCGTCCAACAGAATGAATCAACTGTTTCAACACAATTGGACGTTGACTTAATTTTTCTTCAGCTGAGTACTGCTCAAAGCGATTTAATATGTCTAAAGTTGAGCCTTTTATAAATATTTTTCTATTCATTCTTAAAATGTTAATTCAAATGAGTTTATTTAAATAATAATTGAAAAAATCCGTTTAGTTAAATAGATAAATTGTAATGAAAAGATACTTATTTAACTATTTATTTCGTTTTGTTTCATTGTTAACTAAACAGTATTTTTAAGTGAATCTATAAAATCATCATGTAAGGATTATTTAAAATCCAACAATTATGAGGAAATATGCAGTAGCTTAAAGTCTTACGTATTGTAATGTTTATAAAAGAAGTTTAAGAAATGAGTACTTTAAATATTCAAGATATTAAAAAACATTCAGATGTTATTGCTTCTTGTGGTACAAAAGTAGGAACAGTTGACCATCTTGAGGGTGATAATCAATTAAAACTTACTCGAGATGAAAATGATCAACATCATTTAATCCCAACAGGCTGGATTGGTGAGGTCAAAGATGACAAAGTAGTTCTGATTAAAAATTCAGAAGAAGTTAAGCAACAATGGCAAGCTATTTAAATTATCCTAAAATAAAGAGTACGGCTAGACTTTGATCGTACTCTTTATTTCTTTGTAAGTAATTTCAAAAAATCCCTAATCCTTCGCAATGTCCGTTTGAATCATAGGTGTTTCATTTCATACTTGTAAAAATAGCTAGATGCAATCTATTTGTCATAGACTACATCTATTCTGTATAAATTAATAAGTTAGCCTACTCTTATTTAAAATTACTGCCTAAGAATGGGAAAATATACTCAACTACTTTTTGCGTAGCCCATAAACCAATCTCTTGGTGATGTTGATGTGGAGCTAAATATGGCATCAATTTGCTAATTTTATGCCCAGTATTTGTAGATATCTGAATTTGCTGCTGTAACAGCGATAATTCTTTTTCTGACAAATAACTAAAATCATTTAGTTCTATAAAGTTTTTTATATATTCTGTATTTACTGGGTTAATGCGTCTACTTAAATTAGCACCCGCAATCCAATCATAAATAAAAGCTTTTTCTGCAGCAGAGAAAACACCAAACATTTTCCCATCTTCTTCATTGATCATTTTCCAAAATCGGCTATGTTCAGGATCTTCATTAAGCTTAATCCATCCTATTTTTATTAGCTCAAGAATGAATTCCTCAACCTGCTCTTCTTCTGATAGCCATGAATTTACAGACTTATTCTTAAACTTGCATTTCTCATTATGCATGTGCTTTCCAACCAAAGCTTTGCTCTTGAAAATGTCCAGAACCACTCGCTCAGTATTTAGGTTCTTTATTATTTGAACTGAACTAACTCCCCGATTATTCAACAAAAAGCCTATCTTTAATTTACGAATAAATTCGGATTGATTAGGGTAGCGTTTGGCTAAACATTTAATCGCATTTGTAGCTAATTGAGCATGCCCATTATCAAAGTTATCAATTGTAATGTGTAGGTTAAAATATTTGGAATCAATACCTAACTCTTTAAGTTCATAATTTGTAATCAGTAAATGAAGTGGTAGTTGTTCGTATCCAAAATTAAAACCTGCAATCTCGGGTATAAAATCTGATGGAGCATAAGCTAAAGCCAATTGTATTGCTGACTGGTGATAATATTCATCAGGCAAATTCATCGAAAATTGATGAAGACCAAGTGATAGAAGTAATTTATTGAAAAGTTTTACATGGTTACTTTGGCTAGAACCTAACCCCAACTCCTCAACATATATTTGTATAAAGTCTCTAAAAGCTGGATCATTCCAGTACTGCGTAAAGCTATAAAGCCAAGCACCGTCTACACGTTTGGTCGGTGCTACTTTGTATAAAAATTCATAAGCTTTACTTGTAGTTCCAAAAAACTCCCTTGCACTCCCATTTTCACGCCTTTCTAAGTACTCTTTGTAATGCAAGAATTGTGTTTTATTTTGTTTCTGCATCCAGACTGCCAATTGATCAACATTAGTAGGAAAATCAGAGAAATCACTATCCAAATGAAGTATTTCGTTTTCTAGGAAATGATAAGCTTTCAACTCTTTTGCAGAACGTGACATTGATGGATCTAAAAAAAATTGTGTTATTTCAAAATATTTCTGATGGGCATCGGTTATTAAATTTAAAATTCTCTCTTTTACTGCAGTAGGCATTATAATTCTCTCGCGGTAAATAACTTATACCAACATAATTGACACTTGCACTTAATTAATTAACAACTTTGAAAAGAAACGTTAACAAATGTAATCCTTTAGTTTATTTATTTTAAAATACAAAAATTTAAGTAAATAATTATAATATTTGAAATAAAGAAACATTTCACAATCTGTGATATAAATCACACTCATTGGAATTAAAAAAATTATGGTGTTTAAAATTAGTAAAAAGCATTATATCTAATTTATAAAATTTTTAACTTTATTTATTGAAAGTACAAGCACCGTTATTATTCCTTTCGTTATTTCATTGATCCAACACAGATTTTTATTTTTTCAAATTCAAAAAAATCAATAAATTACAAACACAAATCCAATCAAAAAGATATAAATCTGAATTAAGAATAAAATTTAACATTGTTAGCCTTTTGTAAAAAACAAAATATATATTTCCATTTATTATCAACACCTAAACCTTTAAAACAAACACAATTTAACTCAAAAATTAAAATGTAACACCTCTGATGTTTTTTAAAACACGGCAGAGTAAAACTTGAAGTGCGACATAAACCACCTAATTAATTTAAAGGGTTTATGGAGTCTATAAAATTGTCATACCATCATCTTAACTTTGAAGATCGTACTGCATTAATGCTTGAGTCAAGAAAAGAAGGCTTTTCAGCCAGAAAATTTGCTGAACTCATTAAAAGACATCCTAGTACGATCTATCGTGAGCTTAAAAGAAATAGCATCAATGACGTTTATCAAGCTCGATATGCTTCTGATAACACCTTCGCTAGACGTAGACGTGGTCACAGAAAACTCAAAATCGATTCAATCCTCTGGAAATTTATTGTTGAAGCGATCCGTTGTTTATGGTCTCCTCAGCAAATAGCAAAGCGTTTAAAGACATTTCCTGATTTGGATCAAACAATGAATGTAAGCCATACAACGATTTATTCAACGATACGAGCATTACCAAAGGGTGAGTTGAAAAAAGACTTATTATCCTGTCTGCGTCATGAAAATAAAAAGCGAAAAGCTAACGGTGAACCTAAAAAAGATTCTATATTACAGGATATTAAAACTATTCATGAGCGCCCAGCCGAAGTTCAAGAAAGAAAAATACCGGGTCATTGGGAAGCTGATTTAATTAAAGGTAAAGACAATAAAAGTTCGATAGCAACACTTATTGAACGAAATACACGGCTCTGTATCTTGGCAACATTACCTGATGCAAAGGCAGAATCAGTGCGCAAGGCTTTAACTGAAGCTCTGAAATATTTACCTGCAGAACTGCGTAAAACGTTGACCTATGACCGTGGACGCGAGATGTCAGAACATAAAATACTCGAAGAAGATTTAGGCATAGATGTATATTTCTGTGACCCACATTCACCTTGGCAAAAAGGCACATGCGAAAATATGAATGGTTTAATTAGGCAATATTTACCTAAAGGGATTGATTTAAATCAGGCAGATCAGCATTATTTAAATCAAGTTGCCATGTCACTGAATACTCGTCCTAGAAAGGCGTTAGATTGGCTTACACCATTAGAGAAATTTGCTCAGCTTGTTGATTATCATATGGCTTTTGAAACTGTCGCACCTCATGTTTGAATTCGCCGTAAAACTCTTACCACTTCTTTAGGTGTTCCCGTAGCTGATAATCAAAATAGTCTAAAAATTAATGAGAAAGGCCCTACTCTTCTCGAGGACTTTCTTCTAAGGGATAAACTTATTCATTTTGATCGTGAGCGTATTCCAGAACGTGTTGTACATGCTCGAGGGGTCGGTGCTCATGGTTACTTTCAAGCTTATACCGGTAATGAAAAATGGACTAAAGCCAAGTTCCTAACGGACACAAATAATCAAACCCCTATCTTTGTCCGTATTTCTACAGTTCAAGGTGGGCGAGGTTCGGCTGATGTCGTTCGAGATGTACGAGGTTTTTCTATAAAATTTTATACTGAAGAAGGAAATTATGATTTGGTGGGGAATAATATCCCTGTCTTCTTCATTCAGGATGCTATTAAATTTCCGGACTTTGTTCATGCAGTAAAACCAGAAGATGCCAATGAAGTTCCAACTGGTCAATCTGCCCATGATACTTTCTGGGATTTTATTTCTTTAAACACCGAAGCATCACATATGACTACTTGGATAATGTCTGATAGAGCAATTCCAAGAAATCTACGCTCTATACAAGGTTTTGGTGTTCATACATTTAGATTGATTAATAAGAATAATGAAGCATTCTTAGTGAAATTCCATTGGACTCCAAAGCAAGGGGTAGCTCAAGTCGTCTGGGATGAAGCCCTAAAAATTAATGGCAAAGATCCCGATTTTCACAGACGTGATCTGTGGGATGCTATTGAGCGTGGCAATTACCCGGAATGGGAATTAGGCGCACAAATTTTCGCTGAAGAAGATGCAAAACAATGGGACTTTGATGTCTTAGATGCTACAAAATTAATCCCAGAAGAACTTGTACCAGTCACTCCACTAGGTAAATTTGTTTTAAACAAAAATACAGATGATTTTTTCGCAGAAACAGAACAAGTTGCTTTTAGTCCTGCAAATATTGTCTCAGGTATAGATTTTAGTAACGATCCCCTTTTACAAGGACGGCTGTTTAGCTATACGGATACTCACTTACACAGACTAGGTACGGTAAATTTTAATCAAATTCCAATTAACAAACCCGTTTGTCCTTTTCATACGAATAGACGAGGTGGTTATGCTAATCACGAAGTTTATAAAGGAAAGGCAAATTATGAACCTAATTCTGTTGATGAAAATTGGCCAAGAGAATCACCTAATGACAGTGGTGCCTTCAAGACACATACTGAAGAAGTACAAGGCAGCAAACTAAGAGTTCGACCAGAAAGTTTCGCTGATCATTTCTCGCAAGCCACAATGCACTACCATAGTTTGGAAAAACATGAACAACAGCATATTAAGGATGCATATTCTTTTGAATTATCTAAGGTTAAATCGGAAGATATCCGCAGACGTGTAGTTTACGCTGTCTTAGCTAATATTGACTTGGACTTAGCTGAATATGTTGCTAAAGAGTTAGGTATTAAAACTCCCCCTAAACAGCAAGATAGTCTGCACCAACCCGTAATTGCATCTTCGAAAAGATTAAGTACCTCATCTTTTCCTGCATCTGATATTAAACAGCGAAAAATTGCCTTGCTCGTTCATGACGGTGTAAATGCGTCATCAATAGATGATATTAAAATATGGGCTGAAGCAGAAAAAGCTATTGTGGAAACTTTAGCACCGAACGCAGCCCCTGTTAAATCTAGTGATGGCAATGAAATACCAGTAGATGGAAGACAAAATGGCGAGCCTTCAGTGACTTATGATGCCGTAATCGTGATTGATGGGAATAATTTAGAAGTATTTAAGGCTGATGGAGTTTCTAAACATTATGTATTAGAGACATATAAACATCTCAAGCCCATTGTTTTCCTGGGTGATAAAT
>NZ_BAABTE010000033.1:0-12676 GCF_040371715.1 Brucella sp. NBRC 14130 | reverse complement strand
TATATCTGGACCCCGACTGACAGCCTCGACCTCAGGCCTCTTCGGCGCGAGACGTCCATGCTGGCCGCCTGATCACCATATGTTCTCAAATGTCGGACAGATTCACCACTTTCGTGTCGTGACGCCCTGCAGGCGCTGCTCAGCTTCTATCCGAGCGACGAACTTTGCGATGAAAGCGGCGGCCTGGTCGTGTTCCCGTCGAACAGCCAGTTGTCCCTGCGGGCTCACGGCATCGCCGGCACGACTTTGCGCCGGCATCTCGCCGCCCTTGTGGACGCAGGCTTGATCGAGCGTCGCGACAGCCCGAACGGCAAGCGCTACGCACATCGGGGCAGGGGAGGGGAGATCGAGGCGGCCTTTGGCTTCAGCCTGGCGCCCCTGCTTGCGCGCGCCGCCGAGCTTGCGAACCTCGCGCAACAGGTCGCCGCAGAGCGCCTTCGCTTCAAGCGCGCCAAGGAAGCTCTGTCCCTGTGCCGCCGTGATGTCCGAAAGCTGATCTCCGCGGCAATGGAAGAGGGTGCGGATGGTGATTGGGTGACGATCGAAGGAATGTTCATCGGCCTGATGGCACGCCTTCCGCGCTCTCCTCGCCGCGAAGACGTCGATGCTGTGCTCGAAGAAATGGAGCTTTTGCGTGAGGAAATCATCAACCGCTTGGAAATTCAGGTAAAAGCAGCAAAAACGGACGTCAATGACCGCCATGACGGACGTCACATACAGAATTCAAAACCCGAATCCTTCCATGAACTTGAACCTCGCTCTGAAATAGAGCAGGGCGGGATGCCGAGCCAGAAACCGAAACGGATCGCCGAACCGCTGAAGGCATTCCCGTTATCACTGGTGCTGAGAGCCTGCCCGCAGATAGCCGATTATGCGGCGGCCGGCCGGGTTGAAACCTGGCGCGACCTGATGGCGACCGCTGTCCTCGTCCGATCGATGCTAGGGGTCAGTCCGTCGGCCTACGAGGAGGCGTGCGGGGTGATGGGACCCGAAAACGCTGCGGTTGCCGTTGCCTGCATCCTGGAGCGCGCCGAACACATCACGTCGCCCGGCGGCTATTTACGCAATCTCACCCGCAAGGCGGCGCGCGGCGAATTCGGGCTTGGGCCGATGCTGATGGCCGCGCTCAGGGCAAATGGCGGAGACGAGAAGCGAAGCGCGTGACCGCCTGCTTCCCGCCAGTGTCAGGAAATGTCGGGAATCCGGTCGGCGATCTTCACCAGGTAGTCGTCGATGGCCTCCTCGATGTAGCTGTTGAACTTGCGGCGCTCGATGGCGGCGAGGATCTTCAGCTTCTTGTGGACCTCGACACGGATATGGATGCCAGTCGTAACCTTCTCGGTATCGCGGAAGCGCTTACCGGCGATAGGATCGCGGCTTTCGCCCTTGGCAACCAGGTCGCGGAACTGAGTCCGGCCGCCCGCCGCTATTGGCGATGCGCCGCCATCATCGCCAGTCGTCGTCGGGGGAGGGGAGGCTATGGGCTTTTCGCGGACGGATGGCCGGTCGCGGCCGGTCGAGATCAGCCCGAGGACGAGATTCTTGCTGTCTGGTCCTTCGCTCATAGCAGAGCCTCTTTCGTCGTCGACCTGTAGAGGGTGAGCAGTTCGCCGAGGAGGGTTTCCATCTCGGCGATTGCCTTCGGATCGGATTTCGCGGCGGTCTGGAGCGTGCCGGCGGCGCCGATCGACTGATAGGCGGCGCGCCGGGCGATCGGCTGCGAGGATAGAGCGACGCCGCTCTCTCGCAGGATTTCGCGCAGCGGTTCATGGGCCTTGGCCCGGCCGGTGACGAGATCGTGCTGGTTGATGACGATTAGCGCCGGCAGCTTGCGCTTCTGGTCTTCTTCGACCACGGGGATGTGGTTCAGCGCGAGCTGCATGCCGGCGACCACATCGTCCTGGGTCGTCTGCAACGGGATCAGAACGATGTCGGCGCAGTAGAGACCGGCGAACAGGTTTTCGTTCGTCGTTCCCTCAATATCGATGAAGACGATCTTTCCTTCGAATTGGCGCTCCAGCGCCATCTTGTAGATTCGGTTTGGGTCGAGGCAGCTTTCCGCCTCCAGGCGGTCCGGCCAGACCTTCATCTGCTTTGACATCGTGACCCAGCGCATCGTGTTGGCGCGGCTGTCGGCGTCGATCAGGAAGACGTCGTTGCCGGCATGGGCGGCCGTTCCAGACAACGCCCGGACGAGCGTGGTTTTCCCGGTTCCGCCTTTCGGGTTGGCGATGGTGACGATCATTGTGGCTCCTTCATTGCAGTTAACTATAATTAATTCATCTGCCTCCTTTCCGCAACGAAATCATTGCCCGTTGCTCGTTGACCATTGTTGACTAACGATTGATGGCTGCCCACCGACAACGGGCAACGGTGAACGGGCAATCATCAATTGACCGTTGATAACGAGCAATTGTCCGCTGGTAACTAACCGTTGTTGATGGATAATTGCCAATTAACCGCGGTGTCACTGTTAACCAGAGCGCGGGTAACGGGCAATTGTTCATGGGGAGACGCTTTGGCATAGGCGCCGGTCGTGTCGGGTGGGTCGAGAGCGCCTGTCTGTTTGGTGCAGTATCTGTTGAATAAAATATAGTTTAGTTCTCTGTGGCGGGATGGAAGGAGAGGATTTTTGCCGCATCGCGCAGGACCAGCACGTCCTCCCAGGGGATGAAGACGTTGTCGAGCACGAGGATCGCGTCGTTCTCGTCGAAGCGCGAGGAGAGCGGATAGTCGAAGGGATGGGCGGCGGTCGCGGCCGTCTGCTCATAGGAGACGCGGCAGAACATCTTCACGCCCGGCGCATTCATCGGCACGATGAACATGACGGAGAGGGAAGGGTCCTCGGTGACGGTCGCCGAACTCTGGGCGAGGAAATTGCGAGTTGACTAATTTTTATTGCAGTGATATTTCACTGTGATATCAAAATCCGATTTGTGATACCTTCCCGAGAGGAGGTCTTCGCGCCGGAGAGTGGCTGGAGCGGCGGGATATGCCTTGCGAGGAGCATGGATCCAGCGGTTCATCAGGAAAACCAGACCGGATCAACGCGCGGCACCGGCCCCGGCGCGGTTGGACCGAACGCATTTGACAGGGATCGCCGCAATTCGCGGCTCAACGGGAGGATGATCGATCGTGACGGATCGAACCCATAAGAGTGCCATTGAAGTCCGTGACGTGAGCAAGGTGTTCGGGTCGGGTGACAGCCCGTTCAGGGCCCTTGACCATGTGAGTGTCGATATCCGCGAAAACGAGTTCTTCACGCTGCTCGGTCCGTCGGGCTGCGGCAAGACGACGTTGCTGCGCATGATCGCCGGTTTCACCTATCCGACGGACGGCGAGATCCGGCTTCACGGCGAGGATATCGCCGCACTGCCGCCCTATCGCCGCCCGGTCAACACGGTCTTCCAAAGCTACGCGCTCTTTCCGCACATGACGGTCGGCGAGAACATCGCCTTCGGCCTGGAAATGCTCGACCGCCCGAAAGCCGAGATCGCCAAACGCGTCGAGGAAATGCTGGCGCTGGTCAAGATGGGGCACCTCAAGGACCGCAAGACGGCGCAGATTTCCGGCGGCCAGCAGCAGCGGGTGGCGCTTGCCCGTGCGCTCGCCCCGCAGCCGAAGGTTCTGCTGCTCGACGAGCCGCTCTCGGCGCTCGACTACAAGCTGCGCAAGGACATGCAGATCGAACTGAAGCGCCTGCAGACCGAGACCGGCATCACCTTCATCTTCGTCACGCACGACCAGGAAGAAGCGCTGACCATGTCGGACCGCATCGCGGTCATGTCGGCCGGAAAAATCCTCCAGGTCGGCGGCCCGCGCGATATCTACGACCGGCCGGCCGAACGCTTCGTCGCCGAATTCATCGGCGAGACGAACTTCCTGACCGCCGAGGTCGTTTCGGTTGCCGGCGACAAGGCGGATATCGTCCTGCCCGGCGGCACCCGCGTTACGGCCCGCCTGCCCGAGGGCTTCGCACCCGCGGGCAAGGTGACCGTCGTCACCCGTCCGGAACACGCCGCCATCACCGCCAATCCCGAGGGCGCGCATCTTCGCGGCACGCTGGCAAGCGTCGTCTATGTCGGCACGGACACGCATTTCCACATCGCGCTGGAAAGCGGAGAAAGCTTCTGCGTGCGCCGCCAGAACAGCCTCGAGCAGGGCACGCCCCTCGCCGAAGGCGATGTCGTCGGTGTCGTGCTCGAGACGGGCGCGGCGCAGGTGCTGAAAGATTGAGGCCCCGATGAGCACGATCACCAGCACCGCAAGCGAGGCCGCCCGCCGGGTGGACGCGCAGGACATCCGCAAACGCTGGCTCCTCTCGGCGCCGGCACTTCTCATCATCGCGCTCGCGGCCATCGGGCCGCTCGCCATCGTCTTCGTCTATTCCTTCCTGATGCCCGGCAGCTACGGCGACGTCGTCTGGACATTCTCGCCCGATGCCTGGATCTCGGTGCTCTTCGAGAAGGATATCTTCGAGGGCACCTGGTCGATCGCCGACGCACACCTGTCGATCTTCTGGCGTTCCGTCTGGCTGTCTTTGCTGACCACGATCACCACGCTCCTGCTCGGCTTCCCGACCGCCTATTTCATCGCGACACGGCCGGAGCGCACGCGCGAGATCTGGCTCTTCCTCATCACCATTCCCTTCTGGACGAACCTGCTCATCCGCACCTTCGCGATCCAGGAACTGATCCGAAACGAGGGCATGATCAACACGCTTCTCATGAAGGTCGGCATCATCTCCGCGCCGATCCAGATGATGTATACCGACTTCGCGATCCTTCTCGGCATGACCTACGTCTTCTTTCCGCTGATGGTGCTGCCGCTCTATGCCAGCCTGGAGAAGGTCGATTTCCGCCTCGTCGAGGCGGGCTACGATCTCTATGCCAGCCGCTGGCGCGTGCTGAAACGCATCGTCCTGCCACTGGTCAAGCCGGGCATCGTCGCCGGCTCCATCCTCGTCTTCATTCCATCGCTCGGCTCCTACGTCACCCCGCGCATGCTGGGCGGCGGCAGCAAGATGATGCTTGGCAACCTGATCGAACTGCAATTCGGCCAGGGTCGCAACTGGCCGCTCGGCGCCTCGCTCTCCATGGCGCTGCTCGCCATCGTCATGGTCGCGCTCATGGTCCAGGTCAAGTTCACCGGCCGCCAGGGAGGAAACGCCCATGGCTAACCCCACCGAAGCCTTCGACGTCCGCCGCCAGACCGGCTTCCCGACCGTCGCCGTGCTCTGCTTCTTCCTGCTCTACCTGCCGATCGCCGCGCTCGTCGTCTTCGCCTTCAACGACGGCATGTCGATCGCCACCTGGGAGGGCACGTCGCTGCGCTGGTTCGAAGCGGCGTGGAACAACGACAAGGTGGTGGAAGCCTCGATCCGCTCCGTGCAGATCGCCGCCGCGGCCGCCGTCATCGCCACGGTGGTCGCCACCATGGCCGCCGTCGCGACCACGCGCACACGCCAATATCGCGGCCTCAACGCGAAGTACGCCTTCATCAACATGCCGCTGATGGTGCCCGAGATCGTCGTCGCCGTCGCGCTCCTGATCTTCTTCTCGCGCATCAAGATGGCAACCGGCTATTCCGGCCTCGGCTACCTGATCGCCGCGCATACCGCCTTCTGCATTCCCTTCGCCTACCTGCCGATCCGGGCGCGGCTGGAGACCATGGACCTGTCGCTGGAGACGGCCGCCGCCGATCTCTACGCCACCCCCTTCAGGGCCTTCCGACGGGTGACATTGCCGCTGCTCTGGCCCGGTATCCTCGCCGGCCTGATGCTCGCCTTCGTCATCTCGCTGGATGACGTGGTCATCACCGAATTCGTCAAGTCGCGCGGCCAGGACACGCTGCCGACCTACATGCTCGGCCAGCTGCGCCGCGTCGTCACCCCGGAAATGAACGCGATCTCGACGGTCTTCCTCATCCTCTCCGTCGCCATCGTCACCGTCTTCTTCTTCATCAGCCGCAAGAAGGATTAACCCATGGGAGGAAAACACATGACGCGCATTCTCGGCACGGCCACGCTCGGCCTCGCCCTCTTGAGTTCCACCGCCGCATACGCTGCCGGCGAGCTCAACATCTTCAACTGGGGCAACTACACCAGCCCCGACCTCATCAAGAAGTTCGAGAAGGAGTTCGACGTCAAGGTCTCCGTGACCGACTACGACTCGAACGACACCGCGCTCGCCAAGATCCGCCAGGGCGGCCACGGCTTCGACATCGTCGTGCCCTCCGCCAACATACTGCAGATCTGGATCGACGAAGGCCTGCTGCTCGAGGCCCGGCCGGACCAGATGGAGAATTTCAAGAACGTCGACGAGCGCTGGGTGGACGTGCCCTTCGATCCGGGCCGCCACTACACCGTTCCGTGGCAGTGGGGCACGACAGGCGTCTTCACCAACAAATCGGTCTACAAGGGCGACCCGAACACCTCGGCGATCTTCCTCGACCCGCCGCCGGAGCTGGAAGGCAAGATCAAAGTCGTGCCGGAGATGGCCAACATCATGTTCCTCGCCATCCGCTATGCCGGGGGCGAGCCCTGCACGAACGACCTGACGATCCTCAAGAAGGTGCGCGACACGATGGTCGCGGCGAAGGCCAAGTGGCTCTCCGTCGACTACGGCACGATCGAGCAGCTTGTGAAGGGCGACTTTGCCGGCGGCACCGGCTGGAGCGGCGCCACCTTCCGCGCGCGCCTGCAGAACCCCGATATCGTCTACGGCTACCCGAAGGAAGGCTATCCGGTCTGGATGGACAATGTCGCGATCCTCAAGGACGCCAAGAACGTCGACAATGCCAAGCTCTTCCTGAACTTCATCATGGACCCGGAGAACGCCGCCATGATCTCGGCCTTTGCCCGTTATGCCAATGGCATCAAGGGCTCGGAAGCCTTTATGCCGGAGGATATGAAGACGGCACCGGAGGTCGTCATTCCCGAGGGTTCGAAGGCCGCCGGTTCGTTCAACCTCGCCTGCCCGCCGGACGTCCAGCAGCTCTATACGAAAATCTGGACGGACCTGATGAAATAAGCGGGTGGAACCATCGCGGGGGCGCGCCTTTGCCACGGCGCGCCCCTTGCCACTTGCGGTAAAAACCCTTTCGATGCCCTTTCCTTTTCAAGCAGGTCCTTCCCATGAATCTTGCCGAATATGCGAACCATGATGCCACCGGCCTTGCCGGGCTCGTCCAGCGCGGCGAGGTGACTGCGGCCGAGCTTGCGGCGCTCGCCCGGCAGGCCTTCGAGAAGGTGGATCCGGCCATCAATGCCGTGGTCGAGTTCTATGCGGATGCCGAAACCCTGCCAGGCCCCGATGAAGGCGCCTTTGCCGGTGTGCCTTTCCTGCGCAAGGATATCGGCGCGACCGAGAAAGGCCGCCTGCAGGAATGCGGCAGCCGGCTTCTCAAGGGCACCATCTCTCCTCATGACGCCTATTACACGAAGCGCGCCAAGGCCGCGGGGCTGCGCATCGTCGGCCGCAGCGCCGTACCGGAACTGGCCTTCGCCGGCTTCACCGAAACCATCCTGGAAGGCATCACGCGCAATCCCTGGAACCTGGAGGCCTCGGCCGGCGGCTCCTCGGGCGGCGCGGCCGCGGCGGTCGCTGCCGGCATCGTGCCGATCGCGCACGCCTCGGATGGCGGCGGCTCGATCCGCATTCCCGCCGGCTGGTGCGGCCTTGTCGGCCTCAATCCCTCGCGCGGCCGGGTTTCCGGCGGCCCCGACGGTCAGGATTCCCTGTTCGGCCTTGCGCGCGAATTCGTCGTCTGCCGCACGGTGCGCGACATGGCGGCGGCACTCGACGTCTTCGCCGGCCCGGAGCCGGGCGATCCCTTCGTCATCCGCGCGCCGGAAAGACTCTATACGGAAGAACTGGCGCAACCGACCGGCAGGCTGCGCATCGGCCTTGCGCGCACCGCCTGGGGCAGCGTGCCGATCGCCGCGGACGTGCTGGCGGCGCTCGACGAGACGGCCGCCCTGCTTACCGCCATGGGCCACACGGTCGAGGAGATCGCCTCCCCCGTCGAGCCGCGCGACATCATGGTCGGCGTGATGGGCGGCTTCAACCTCGGCCTTGCGGAACTGCCCGCGCTCGCCGCCGCCCTCGGCCGTCCGCTGGACGACACGATGCTGGAGCCGGTGATCCTGAAGCTGATGCACCAGACGCTCGCCATGACGCCGGCCGAAATCGTCAACATCTTCGAGACCATGCGCAAGATCCGCCACGACGTCGCAATCGCCACGCAGCGCTACGACATCCTCCTGACACCGACGACGCCGGTGACGGCGCCGGAGCACGGCCGCTTCTCCACGACCCGACCCGACCTCACCGCCGCCGGCTTTTCCGAGGGCGACACGACGCTGTTCACCTTCCTCGGCACGTTCAACGCGACCGGCCAGCCCTCCGTCAGCCTGCCGCTCGGCCTCGACCGCAACAACATGCCCATCGGCCTTCAGATCGTCGGCCGCTTTGCCGACGAGGCGACGCTGGTGCGCGTCGCACGCGATCTGGAGGAAGCGCGGCCGTGGAGCTGCATGCTGCCGCCGGTACACGCGCTGCGATAGAGAACCTGCGACAGGACGCCACGCGCCATCGCGGCCTTGTTTGATCAATGTCAAAGAAGGAGGGTGTTTCCGGGTCTACCTCTTGCGCATGAACGATTGACGTTCGTCAGCAAGGAGAATTCCAGTGCGTATCATGGCAAAGAGCATCGTCGGCGCGGCAGCAGTCATCCTGGCGTTTGCGCTTCCGGCAGCAGCGGCAGATTTCGAAGTGCATATGTTGAACAAGGGCGCCGAAGGCGCCATGGTGTTCGAGCCCGCCTTCGTGAAGGTCGCGCCCGGCGACACGGTCACCTTCATTCCGACCGACAAGGGGCACAATGTCGAGACGATCAAGGGCATGATCCCCGAGGGCGCCGAAGCCTTCAAGAGCAAGATCAACGAGAACTACAAGGTCACCTTCGGTACGGCCGGCGCCTATGGCGTCAAGTGCACGCCGCATGTCGGTATGGGCATGGTGGGCTTCGTGGTCGTCGGCGATGCGCCGGCCAATCTCGACGCGGTCAAGACCGGCAAGCTGCCGAAGAAGGCCCGCGAGCGCATGGACGCCGCCATCGCGGCAGCAGGCCTCTGACACATCCTTTCGGGGCGGGGCAGGAACCCGGGGCGGAGCGATCCGCTCCGGGTTTCTTTTCGCTTTGTCAGTCCGCCCATTCGGGGTCGGTGGTGAAGGCGATGGTCAGCCAGCGGTCCGGTCCCTCGTCGCCGATCGCAAGGCCGATCTCGTCGCGGATCCTGTCCCAGTCCTGCAGCTTCTTCGCCGGAAAATCCTCCGGCACGATGAAATAGAGCTCGATCTGCCGGCCGCGCCCGACGCGGGCGACATAGGCCCGATAGGAGAGAAAGCCGTGCCGCTCGACGACCGCCCTGGCGACCGCATCGACATGGCTTTTCAGGTCCGAGGGGGTGACGAGCAGGATATCGGCGAGCGCCTGCCGGATCGTGCCGGCCGGGATGGGGATGATCACGAGGCAGACCAGCGCCAGCGCGACAGGGTCGATATAGGGCGACAGCCATTCGTATTGCGTTCCCTGGATGAGGGAGCCGATGACGAAAGCGACGAGCAGCGCGCTCGTCAGCCCTGCCGACATCATCCAGGCCTTGGCGTCGAGCGCCACGAAATCCGACTGGATCGTGCGGTTCGCCCGGCTGCCGATGATCGCCATGGCGATCGTCACCGCGAGCGTCACGACGGCATAGATGATCGCCTGGCCGAAATCGAGCGGCCGCCCGCCCGCCATGATGCTGCCGATCGCGTTGATCAGCGCGTAGATGGCCGCGCCGGTGAGCAGGATGCCGTTGAGGCCGAGCACCATCGGCTCGAGATGCCAGAAGCCCATGGTGAAATGCTTGACGAGCCGGCCCTTGCCGGCCCCGCTGGCCGAAGAGGCGATGAGATTGGCGACGAGCAGGGCAACGACGGTCATCGCCGCATCGGTCATCGCATAGACGCCGTCGAAGACGATGGCGAACGAGCCCGAGAGGATACCGAACAGAATGCCGACGCCCGCAAGCAGGATCGTCACGGCGATGGAAATGCGCAGAACACCCTGTTCCGTCTTCATGGATCGGTCCCTTCCGTCCGGTCTTCCCTGCGGCTTATAGCCGGCGGTCCGGCCAAATTCCATCTTCTGAATGATCCGGATTTACACATTTAATTTTCTAATAGCAGCGTGCCCTGCTAATTTGATGCCACAACCAATGGGATAGCGCATGCTGAAACTCGCTTTGCTCACGGCCTGGCTGTTCCTTGCCGCTCTCTGCCCTCCCCTTCTTGCCGCCGATAACGCCATGACCGCTCAACTCCACAAGGCGGCCGCGGCCGACGATGCCGCCGCCGTAAAGACGCTTCTCGCCGAGGGCGCCGCGATCGACGCACGCGACGCGAGCGGCGCGACGGCGCTGCTGGTCGCCACGCACGGAAACAAGGTGAACGCCGCCCGGGCGCTGATCGAGGCCGGCGCCGACGTCAACGCCAAGGACAGCATCGAGGACAGTCCCTACCTCTATGCCGGCGCCCGCGGCCACCTCGAAATCCTCAAGCTGACGCTTTCCCACGGCGCCGACCTCAAGAGCATCAATCGCTACGGCGGCACCGCCCTCATTCCCGCTTCCGAGCGCGGCCATGTCGAGACCGTCGAGACCCTGATCGCGGCCGGCGTCGATGTCGATCATGTCAACCGGCTGGGCTGGACGGCCCTCCTGGAGGCGATCATCCTCGGCGACGGCGGGCCGCGCCACCAGAAGATTGTCGATCTCCTGGTCAAGGCCGGCGCGAAGGTCGACCTCGCCGACAATGACGACGTGACGCCGCTCCAGCACGCCCGCACACGCGGCTACGGCGAGATCGCCGCCCTGCTGGAAAAGGCGGGCGCGAAGTGACGTTGCAAAAGACTATCGTGAAATACTCACAGCAAAGGGCCTGAGACGATGCAAAGAAGCTACTATTCCTCCCTCGGCGGCCATCCCCCGCAGAGCGACCTCCTGACCGGCCGTGCCGTCTTCACGGAGGCCTATGCGGTGATCCCCAAGGGGGTGATGCAGGACATCGTCACCAGCTTCCTGCCCTTCTGGAACGATACGCGCTGCTGGGTCATCGCCCGCCCGCTCTCGGGTTTTGCCGAAACCTTCTCGCAATACGTCATGGAAGTAGCGCCGGGCGGCGGCAGCGACCGGCCGGAGCAGGACCCGGAGGCCGAAGGCGTGCTGTTCCTCGTCGACGGCGAGGTGGAACTGACGCTGCCGACCGGCAAGCACACGCTCCAGCCGGGCGGCTATGCCTTCCTGCCCCCGGGCCTGAAATGGTCGCTGCACAACCGCTCCGGCGCCCATGCCCGTTTCCACTGGATCCGCAAGGCCTATGAGGCCGTCGACGGCCTGCCGCATCCCGAGCCGCTGATCCTCAACGAGAAGGACATCACCCCGAACGCCATGCCCGGCACGAACGGCGGCTGGGCGACGACGCGCTTCGTCGACCCCAACGACCTTCGCCACGACATGCATGTGACGATCGTCACGCTGATGCCCGGCGCCGTCATTCCGTTCGCCGAAACCCACGTAATGGAGCACGGCCTCTACGTGCTGCAGGGCAAGGCCGTTGTCGTTTGGCATCTAATTGTGAGAATGCGCCCATTTCGACAGACCATGCCACTTAATTTGAGACGTTTCGGCGCGGTTTTCGGCGCTTAACGTTCCCAGATTCGGAAATAACCTTCTGTTATATTTGGTATTTTTCACTGCAGCTTGGCTGTAGAGTGTCATCTTTTCCACGCTGGCCAATCTCAGATTAAGTGCCAAAATCGAACCCGGAATCTCAGATTAAGTGCCCGTTCTCAATTTAGGTGCCGGGCTATCTTGTTGAAACTATTAGTTCCGGAGTCTTGTGATTAAATGCAAAACGACACCAGCAGTTCGATGTGCATGCCAACCAGATCAAACAGTGGAAAGACCAGCTCCTTGAGGGGGCGACGGGTGTGTTCGGCGATGAAACGAAGGCGGAGCCAACGGGTCCGACCGTCGATGTCAAAACGCTGCACGCCAAAATTGGCGAACTGACACTGGAGAATGATTTTTTATCCGGTGCGCTCGGCAAGGCGGGATTGCTGGGCGGAAAGAAATGATCGACCGCGAGCACAAGCTATCCGTGGTGCGTCAGGCGAAGCTTCTCGGCTTCAGCCGTGGAAGCGTCTATTATCTGCCTCGTCCAGTGTCCGACGGCGATCTGGCCTTGATGCGGCGGATCGACGAGCTGCATCTCGATTACCCGTTTGCCGGAAGTCGGATGTTGCAAGGGCTTTTGAGAGGAGAAGGGTTTGAGACCGGGCGGCTACACGTCGCCACGCTGATGAAGAAGATGGGCATCGAGGCGATCTATCGTCGCCCGAACACCTCCAAACCAGCGCCAGGTCACAAAATCTATCCCTACCTCTTGCGCAAGTTGGCCGTCACCAGACCCAATCAAGTCTGGGCCATGGACATCAGCTACAGTGCGCCTCGCCCCAGTCGGGGAGGCATATGACTGGAATGCAAAAGAGAAAGGAGGATGTGAGTATTTGCCTGCCCTCTGCTGTAAGGGGGCATGAGCCCAAGCGGCGGTGACCTGCTGTCAACTGG
>NZ_BAABTE010000032.1:0-13195 GCF_040371715.1 Brucella sp. NBRC 14130 | reverse complement strand
CCAGTTGACAGCAGGTCACCGCCGCTTGGGCTCATGCCCCCTTACAGCAGAGGGCAGGCAAATACTCACATCCTCCTTTCTCTTTTGCATTCCAGTCATATGCCTCCCCGACTGGGGCGAGGCGCACCATAGGTGAAATCCGAAACCCACAGCCTGTTTGGTGCAGGGGCTTTGAACTGACGGTTCACCCGGTCAAGCGGGCTCGGAGCCGTCTTGTCCGAGAATGTCGTGCGGATCGGCTTGCCCCGAATAATGCCTTGCAGGCTCATCGATCTCATAAGCCGAGCGACAGTGCAGCGGGCGACTTCGAAGCCTTCACGCTTCAACTGCCGCCAGACCTTGCGAACGCCATAGACCCGATAGTTCTGCTCGAAGACACGACGTATCTCGATCTTCAGGCTGATATCGCTGCGGGCGCGGATCGACAGACGATCCACGTCCCGGCGCTTGGCGACATTCTCGTGATAGGTTGAAGGGGCAATCGGCAATAGCCTGCAGATCGGCTCGACCCCGAACACGCCACGGTGTTCGTCAATGAACGAGATCATCGCTTGAAGGGGCGGTCGAGCTCCGCCATCGCGAAATAGGCCGACGCCTTGCGCAAAATCTCGTTGGCCTGACGAAGCTCGCGGTTCTCCCGCTCAAGAGCCTTCATCTTCTCGGAGACATCGCTCGGCAGGCCTGCTCGTTTACCACTGTCGACCTCGGTCTTCTTGACCCACTCGTGCAGGGTGGCTGGCGAGCAGCCAATCTTCGCAGCGATAGATGAAACGGCAGCCCAGCGTGATGGATGCTCGGCTTCGTGGTCCAGCACCATACGGATGGCACGGTCACGGACTTCAGGTGAAAACTTATTGGTTGTCTTGCTCATGATGGCTCCACTTTCTCAGAAGTTGGAGCCTCCGGCAAACCCGGGGCGGTTCAAATCCCTGCTCATCGGCGAGCCGGAACTGACCTTTACTCCAAGGGGCGATCCCGACCCGCGGCTTTTGCGTCTGGTCGACTTTCTGGCGCGGCAGGCGGCACGGGAATGTTACGCGGAAGAAGTCAAGATGACGAGGCGAAGGGGAAAGCGCACCTCCTGATGCCGAAAGGAGAGGTGCATTGAAGGTCGCGATCTACGCCCGCTACTCGTCCGATAATCAACGCGACGCCTCGATCGCCGACCAGTTCCGCATGTGCCGCCTTCATGCGGAGAAGCAAGGCTGGCAGATCGTCGAGGAGTATTCCGATCACGCGATCTCTGGTTCGTCTCTGCTGCGCCCCGGCATCCAAGCCCTTATTTCCGACGCCACGCGCGGTCGATTCGATCTGATCCTTGCGGAAGCCATGGATCGGCTTTCGCGCGATCAGGAGGACATAGCGGGCCTCTTCAAGCGCATGTCCTATTCGGACGTGAAGATGTTCACTCTCTCCGAAGGTGAAGTCTCGCACCTACATGTCGGGCTCAAGGGCACGATGAACGCGCTGTTTCTGAAGGATCTGGCCGACAAGACCCGTCGCGGACAGCGCGGCCGGGTCGAGGCGGGCAAGTCAGGCGGCGGCAATGCCTACGGCTATGACGTGGTCAAGAAGCTGGACGCTAACGGCGAACCGATCCGCGGCGACCGCAGGATCAACGAGGCGCAGGCCGAGGTCGTACGCCGCATCTTCCGCGACTATGCGGCCGGCAAGTCGGCGAAGACCATCGCCTTCGCTCTGAACCGGGACGGCATCCCCGCCCCGTCCGGTGGTGACTGGGGTTTCAGCACGATCAACGGCAACCCGAAGCGTGGGAACGGCATCCTCAACAACGAGATGTATGTCGGCAAGATCGTCTGGAACCGCCAGCGCTTCGTCAAAGATCCGGATACCGGCAAGCGGCAAGCCAGGCCCAACCCGGAAACGGAATGGGTCATTCAGGACGCACCCGAGTTGCGCATCCTCGACGACGACCTCTGGAACTCCGTGAAGGCGCGGCAGGGCGAGATGCGGACCGAGCGGGACGAGAGCGGCATCGCCGACGTCCGCAAGATGAACCACCGCCGCCGCCCGAAGTACCTGTTCTCCGGGCTGACCAAATGCGCCTGCTGCGGCGGCGGCTATTCGGCGATCTCGGCGACCCTGATCGGCTGCTCGACGGCACGGAACAAAGGTACCTGCGATAACCGGACCAATATCCGTCGCGAGGAACTGGAATCGCGTGTACTGAACGCCTTGCGCACCAGGCTCGTCGACCCGGAGATGTTCGCCCGCTTCTGCGAGGTGTTCACGCAGGAGATGAACCGGCTGCGCATGGAAGGCCGCGCGGGCATCGCTGCGGCCGAGGCCGAGATTGCGAAGATCGACCGCGAACTCGACACGCTGCTCAACCTGATCCTCAAGGGTGGCGCGGCCGACGCGATCAACGCCAAGATGGTCCTTCTGGAACAGCGCAAGAAGGAACTGGCCTTGTTCCTGTCCGAAGCTGAGGAACCGCCTCCCCTTCTGCACCCCTCAATGGCGCTGCAATACCGCAAGCGGGTGCAGCAGCTCTATGCAGCCTTGCAGGACGAAGAGGAAGAGAAGCGGGTCGAGGCGGCAGACATCCTGCGCTCGCTGGTGGACCAGATCGTTCTGACGCCAGCGGAGGGCAAGATGGAAATCGATGTCCAGGGCGATCTGGCTGGCATTCTGACGATTGCCGCACAACGCAAAAACCCCGCAGCGGGTGAGGCTACGGGGTCGCAAGTAAAGATGGTTGCGGGAGGGCGCACCCATCATAACTTGCTGTTTCGGGCCGCCGCATAGCAACCTTGCCAAGGTTGGAGTCGAGGGTTCGAATCCCTTCGCTCTCTTCAGATTTCTAAAGGAAATCAAAGGATTAAGTAAGGGCCATCTTCGGGTGGCCCTTCCCTTTTTGGGCTTGGTCAACACCTGGTCAACACGAATGACGCCTGAGCAGGCAGGACGGGATGATCGCCTGAACACCAGCCGGACGATGCCTCGGCGAGCCGAACTGATTCGAGTCCGTCTCCAATGCGCATTGCCCAACTGGCTCGGGCAGACAAGTGGACCCGCGTATCGTTTCAGGCCGGGCGAGTTCCTTCACCGCGACCAGCAACAGCCCGATGGACAGGAGGGTCGGAATGACGGGTACACTGCCGCCATGCCAGCGTTTTGTTTCGGCGCTGGGCTGGAGATGCCCATAAGGATCAGGGCGAGAACGGCGTTTTTGCCGGCGCGATTCCAAGTCTCGAAGACGTCCGACTCTTGGCTCAGGTAAGATGAGGTACATCACAGGCGCCCAATCCCCGAACGATATCGAGCGCGCTCAAGTTTGATCCTTAAGGCTGCCTTAAGCCTCGTATAGAAATGCGACCTGGAACCTCGGGTGATGACCATGCGCGTGCTGATAGTCGAAGATGATGCCGTCCTCAGAGACGGATTGACGGTGGGCCTTTCGATTGGCGGCTTCACCGCCGATGCGGTCAAAACCTGCGAAGAAGCCGGCGCAGCTCTCACGAACCATGAGTTCGATGCGCTGGTGCTTGACCTGATGCTTCCCGACGGTTCCGGCCTCGACGTGCTGAAATCCCTGCGGGAACGGCAGGACGCCACGCCCGTCCTCCTCCTGACTGCGCGTGATCAGGTCGCCGACCGGATTCACGGACTGGATGCGGGGGCCGACGACTATCTCGGCAAGCCGTTCGACCTCGACGAGGTCGCGGCGCGGCTGCGCGCGCTCGTCCGCCGTGCCGCTGGCCGGCCGCAGGCGCTTATCGAATGGCGCGGCCTGCGGCTCGATCCTGCAAACCAGAATGTCGAACACCAAGGCGAACCCATCCGCCTGTCGCGGCGCGAATACTCGATTTTGCATGCCCTCATGATCCATCCCGGCCGGATCCTGTCGCGGAGCCAGATCGAGGAGAAGCTTTACGGCTGGCAGGAGGAGGTCGAGAGCAATGCTGTCGAGGTCCACATCCATCATCTTCGCGGCAAGCTGGGACCGGGCATGATCCAGACCGTCCGTGGGATCGGCTATCGCCTCGGAGACGAACCGTGATGCCGTCGATCTCCAAACGGCTGTTCCTGATCCTCGCCCTGACCACCGGTCTCGTCTGGCTGTCGGCGGTCGTCTGGATTTTCCTTTCCACGCGCGCGGAGGTGGAACGGGTTCTCGACGCGCGGCTGATGGAAGCCGGCCGGATGGTTTCCTCATTGATCGTCAGCCAGGAGATCGCCATCGATCCGACGCAAACGATCACGTCCGATCTGCCGGTGCGCGGCCACAGCGCCTATGACCGCCAGCTTTCGTGCCAGATATGGTCGCTGCAGGGGACATTGATCGGGCGATCGGATGCGGCGCCCGATCAAGCAATGTCGGAGCACACCGACGGGATCTCCGAAACCGTGATAAATGGTGAGCGGTGGCGGGTTTATGCAATCACCAATACCGAGCGCGGTGTTCGCGTTCTGGTCGGCGACAATCTGAGTATCCGTAACGGGTTGGTGAACGACGTCATCCGCGGTCTTCTCCTGCCGGCCCTGCTGATGTTGCCGGTTCTTGCTGTCCTGATCTGGCTCAGCGTCAGGCGCGGCCTTGAGCCGCTAAGGAAGATCGCAGGCGACCTGGAAGCACGACCCGCCTCCGACCTCAGCCCGATCGAGGACGTGCAGACCGCGAAGGAGATTGCGCCGGTCTTGCAGTCGCTCAACGGATTGTTTGCACGCGTGGCCGGGCTTCGGGAACGCGAGCGCAACTTCACCGCCTTTGCCGCCCACGAACTGCGCACGCCGTTGGCCGGCCTCAAGACGCAGGCGCAGGTCGCGCTTGCAAGCGGCGATGGCACGATCCGCGAGCAGGCATTGCGTCAGATCATGGTTGGCGTAGACCGCACCGGCCGGCTCGTTCGGCAATTGCTGGATATGTCGGCGGTTGAGGCGCTCGACCAGGGCGAGCGTAGTGGGAAGGTATGGCCCGGGAGTATACTGAGAGCGCTCGCGGACGAATTAGCAGATCCGACCAGGGGCGTTGCGGTCGAGGTTTCCCCTGATCTTGACCGCATCGAGCTGGACATCGAGCCGGATCTGTTTGCTCTTGCTGCCCGGAATCTGATGGAGAACGCAGTGAACCATTCGCCGCCCGGAGGCGTCGTCAGGTGTCGTATGGCCGGTCGCGCCGAAGAGGGCCAGATTATCATCGAGGATGATGGTCCCGGTATCCCCGAGGAGGAGTTGGCCCGCGTCACCGAACGTTTCTTTCGCGGCCGCAACAAAGTACCGGTCGGCAGCGGTCTCGGCCTCGCAATCGTCGAACTGGCGCTCGGGCGGAGTGGTTGGCACCTACGACTTCAGAATCGCGATTGCGGAGGGCTGCAAGCTGTGATGGCGAACGCCGCGTGACCCGTTGCACATACATGGTGCGGGGCGCAGCCAACTCATCTTCAAGAAGATGGAGTGCCAGCAGGATGCGCCAACGCAGGGAGTGATCTTCTCGCCGCGCGACGAAGCTATCCCACCAAAAGATGGCCCATAGCCGGATCTGCTATCACAACCAGCGGGCTCCCGTCACGAACGTTGTCGGCGAGGTGGATGACATCCTGATTGATCATCCGGATGCATCCTGATGAAACGGCCTGGCCGATGGTCCAGAATTCCGGGTTTCCGTGGATGCGATAAATCGTGTCCCGGTTTCCTTCATGAATGTAGAGGGCGCGTGCTCCAAGTGGATTTTTCAGCCCTGGGTCCATGCCGCCATTGGCGATTGAATAGGGCTCTAACTCGGGTTGGCGCGCAACCATTTCATCGGGAGGTGTCCAGCGCGGCCATTCCCGCTTGTATGCGATATGACGCCCTCGGCCAGCCCACGAAAAACCGTCCCTGCCGACACCCACACCGTATCGGGTTGCGCGGCCGTGAGGCTGAACGTGGTAGAGGTAACGGTTTGGCGTATCGACGATGACGGTGCCGGCTCGCTCATCGGTCGGATAGTCGACTTCCGTCCGCCACCATTTCGAATCGACCTTGGAAACGTCGACTTCCGGGATCGGGAAGCGCTCGTTCGTCATTGCGTAGTATATTGGGGGCGTCGGCGGCGTGGGCGGCGTCGCGACCGGCTGCGCGACGTGCGGTGTTTGCCTCGTGGAAACGCATCCGGCGAGGGTCATTGCACTGGCACCAATGAGGAACGCGCGTCGCGCGATTGCGGGTGTCGGTAGCTTAGTCACGTTTCATACGCTCTCTGCTTTGCGATCGATCAAGCCGCACAGCACGATGCCTGTCTTAAGGGCAGCTTAAGGCAAGCGCGGCCGATGATAACGATGCGGCGGGGACTTCAGGCGCCGGCCTGCGGCTCAAGTGATCCGGCCGAACAGGTTTTCGATTGGGTGGGGGCACCTTGTTGGAAACGCGGGCTTGCGTCGCAGGCGAGGAGCACTTTTCCGCCCTTAAGCGGGCCTTAAGGAACGCCCGCTTTGCCGCCGGTCCTGTGAAGGAGACGAGGATGCGGACGCGACTTTTAAGAAACAACGCCGTAGCGTCCGCGGAAGGTGTTGGATGCGGCATCGATGCTGATGCTCAACGCAAGAATGGCCAATGGATCCGCCGCGAGCTTCTGCTCGGGGGCCTGGTGGTACCGGTAGGATTGTTGACGGCTCCCATAGGGATGGCCGCCGCCAATCCAGCTGATATGGTCACGGACGTCGCTTCCCACGGGGAGAGGCTGGAGCAGGTTGCACGAACACATAGCTTCGCGCTCATCGACATCCGTGCGGACTGGTGTGCAGTGTGTCACCGTATTGAGCGGGAAATCCTCGCCCATCCCGCTGTGCTACAACACCTTGAGGCTTTGCCTCTCGTCAGGGTGGACGTCACGACAATGGACGAGGGAAATCGCCAGCTCCTATCCCACCTTGGAGCGAGCGGCCCGCCAACATTCTTCATCGTGGATGCAGCCACCGGACGGGAGTACGACGGCACCCGTTCGGTCGGATCGTTCAGCAGGCGTGATCTCATGCGCCGATTGCGGCCGTTCATCCGATAGTCCGTAGTCTGGATAACCTGCCATCGCATCTTCGGATCGATGGATCCTTAAGGCTGCCTTAAGCTCGGGAGAGTGTGCTCGCTCCAATATCCATGATCTGGAGCTTTGACCATGCACGATCGGCGCCACCGCACATCCACACTTCTTCCCTTTTCTATCGGTGGGCCGCCATTTCGCAGTGCGATGAGCCGGCGGACCTTGCTTTCGGGGTTGGCGGCGCTCGCTGCCGCCGGCCTTGCCATGCCCGTGCGTGCCGACGACATGTCAGCCGAGATGATCCTGAACGACCCGGAGGCGCCGGTCGGCGGCAACCCGAATGGCGACCTGACGATCGTCTCGTTCTTTGACTACAACTGCCCGTTCTGCAAGCGCACCGTCGAGCCGCTGAACGCTGTGCTGGAATCGGACGGCAATGTGCGCCACGTCTATAAGGACTGGCCGATCCTCGCGCAGTCGTCCGTCTATGGCGCAAAGCTGGCGTTGGCGGCCAGGTATCAGAACCGCTACGAGGATGCCTATCTGGCGCTGATGGGTGTCGAAGGCTCGCGGGTTCCGGAAGAGCGGATGCGACAGGCATTGGAAGGCGCTCGCTTTGACATGGCGGGTCTTGAGACCGAAGCCAACCGCCGTGACGCCGAAATCACCGCCTTGCTTCAGCGCAACAACGCGCAGGCCGAGGGGCTGGGCCTGCGCGGCACGCCTGTGTTTCTGATCGGTCGGTTTCTCGTCGCCTCCGCCCTCGACGAGGACGGCTTCCGCCAAGTTGTCGCAGACGCTCGCAAAGCGTCCTGATACTCCCCCCCGATCGCGATCATCCGAGTAATTGCATGTCCTCAATCCCCTTACTCCGCCTCCTTGCCGTCCTGTTCTTCGTCTTCCTGTCGCTGCCCGCCGCGGCGCAACAGGAGGATCTCCTGCAAGCCGAGGAAGCCTTCCGTTTCTCGGTTGAGCGGAATGCGGATCAGCAGATCCAGCTCCGTTGGGAGATCGAGGGAGGCTATTATCTCTATCGCGACCATCTGGAAGCGAAGGATGCCGCGACCGGCGAGCCGGTCCCGCTTTCGACTCGACCAGGCGTCGTGGAGACAGGGGATGCCAACTTCGGCCCTTCGGAGGTCTATTATCTTGAAGCGGTGGCACGTCTTGGCGTCGAAGCGCCCGGGCAGGTCGCAGTCACCTATCAGGGCTGCAAAAAGGATTCGATCTGCTATCCGCCGCTGACCCTGACGATCAACACGGCAAACCTTCAGGTTTCCGAACCCGTTGTGGGCTTTGGCATAGCTACAACTCCGGCCGCCCCTGCCGGAGGGACGGGAAGCGGCAGCTTCAACCTGGCCGAGGACACGCAGGGCGGTGGCATGGTCGGCTCGCTTCTCGCCAGCGGCGGTGCGATCTGGGTGATCGTGAGCTTCCTCGCCTTCGGGCTTCTGCTCGCCTTTACGCCTTGCGTGCTGCCCATGTATCCGATCCTCAGCGCGACCCTGGCGCGCGAGGGCGAGGCATTGACGGCCCGGCGCGGCTTCATCCTGTCTTTGGCCTACGTGCTGGCGATGGCCGCAGCGTTTGGCATGCTTGGCGTCGTCGCCGCGTGGTCTGGCCAAAACCTCCAGATGGTGCTGCAATCGCCATACGCCATTGGCGCCGTCGCAGCGCTGTTCGTGGTGCTGGCGACGGCGATGTTCGGCCTGTTCGAACTGCAACTGCCGACCACCTGGGCCAGCCGGATGGCAGGGGTACAGGCCGGCACGCGCGGCTCGGTGGGCGGAGCCGCCGGAATGGGCTTCCTTTCCGCGCTGATCGTCGGTCCCTGCGTCACCGCGCCGCTCGCGGCGGCACTTCTCTATATCGCACATACGGGCGATGCCTGGATCGGCGCGAGTGCGCTGTTCGCCCTCGGGCTCGGCCAAGGCATTCCGCTGATCGCATTTGGCACGATGGGGAGCCGCGCTCTGCCGCGTGCGGGGGCGTGGATGGTGCAGGTCAAATACGCGTTCGGCTTCGTCTTTCTCGGCGCGGCGATCTGGATGGTCTCCCGAATCCTGCCGCCGCAAGTGACGCTGGCGCTTTGGGCGGGCCTCCTCTTGATTGTTGCGGTCTTCATCGGCGTCGCTGATCGGCTCCTGGCCGATGCGGGTGCCTGGCCACGTTTCCGCAAAGCCGCCGGACTTGGGGTTTCCCTCGGCAGCGTGTTTCTGGCAATCGGGGCTGCGTCGGGCGGAACCGACCCGCTGCGCCCGCTCGCCCACTTCGTCACGACCGGTTCAGGCCAGCAGATCGCCCAGTCCGAGATGACATTCATCGAGGCAAACTCGACGCCGCAGGTCGAGCAAGCGATTGCCTCTGCCAACGGACGTCCGACATTGGTCTATTTCACGGCCGACTGGTGCGTCATCTGCAAGACGATCGAACGCGACGTCTTTTCGAGCACGGAAATCGTTGCCGCACTGAACGACTTCCAGCGTGTCAAGGTGGATCTGACCGCACTGGATGAGGTCAGTCAGGGCCTGATGCGCGATCTTGCTGTGGTCGGCCCACCGACCATGATCTTCTTCAACCGAAATGCCTCGGAGGCAAACGGCTCCCGCCTCATCGGCGATGTGACAACCGATACGTTGCTGACATCGGTCTCTCAGGCGAGGCAGTGAGATGAACGCAGTCGCCATCGGGCCTTTCGTCTTCGCACCCGACCGCTTCGCCGCGATCCTCGCCATCGCCGCCTTTCTCCTGCTGAGCGAGATCCTCGCCCGCAGGGTCGATCAGCGCTTTTCGTCCTGGGCCTGGGGCGCGACCGTCGCTTTCGTGGTCGGCGCACGCGTCGGGCACGTCATCCAGCACGCGAGCAGTTTCCTCGCCGAGCCGCTGCGCGTATTCTACATGTGGCAGGGCGGCTTCATGATTGAAGCCGGCATTGCGCTGGCGTTCGCCCACACGTTCTTTCGCTTCCGGCGCGAATTGCGGCTCACATTGTGGACGGCCCTGCCGAGCGCCGCTGCGGCCTATGTCGCGTTCTTCGTGCTGCAGCTCACCGCCGGCGCGCCGGCGACCCCGCTGCCAACCGGAGGCATTTACCGCACGCTGGCCGGTGAACGGTTCAATCCAAGTGGACTCGAAGGCCAACCGGTGGTCATCAACCTGTGGGCGACGTGGTGCCCGCCGTGCCGTCGTGAACTGCCGATGATGGCGGACGTTGCCGCAAATACGGACGCTGCCGAACTTGTCTTCGTCAACCAAGGTGAAGGCCAGGAGATCATTCAGCGCTACCTCACAGCCGAGAATCTCGAGCTTGAGCATGTGGTGCTCGACGGACTCGGTGAGTTCGGTCGTCATTACGAGGTACCGGGCCTGCCGGCTACGTTGTTCCTCAAGAGCGACGGGACGCTGCAATCGGTACACATGGGCGAGATCTCAAGAGAAGCCCTCGTGAGCGGCATTCAAGGTCTCGAATAGCCGCCGCAGGTCCGGCACGGCTGGCTTTTGCTGACGACCGTGACGAAGCTGCGACCATCCTCATGATGTTTTGTCATGCAATCCTCATTGAACCTGCCATTCTCGGACGCTATTGGGCAAGGCAACAGGTCTTAGGGCCTTTGATCGAGACGAGCCTTAATTGTCTCCATCTGCTCGATCTCGCTGCGCTGGGCTGCGATGATTTCTTCGCAAAGCGTCAGCAATTCAGCATCGCGCAGGTCTGCTTCCCGGCACATGAGGATCGCGCCCGAGTGGTGCGGGATCATCGAATCGATGAACTGCCCGTCACCGATCAGGGTTTGGCTTCGTGTGGCTGCGAATGAGGCGATCGTCAAGACGAGGAAGACGGCGTAGAGGGTGATATTGAGCCCTTTTCGCGGAAACATGCCGGGCATCGTTGCCAGCATGAAGATGCCCATCGGCGCCCACATGGTCACGGCCATGTAGAACATGTTGAGATTGTTTCGGAAATCTTGAAATCCGTCGATCATCGAGAACATGACGACGTACATGACGATCAGGCCGAGCGCCATGTTGATCCAGAACATTAGGTAGGGACGTCCTTCGCCGTGATCGGCGTGTTCGTGCTTGCCATTATGGGACGATTGGGTCATCTCGTGGCTCCTTGGTTTTCGCTTAATGTCCGAGACCGATGCCCATGGGCTTGAGTAGCATCCAGATCGCCATGCCGACCATCATCAGGTTCTCCGTCAGCGAGACGAAGCCGAGCGGAACGTTGCTGTCACCGCCAACGCAGGCGCATTTGAGTTCGCGCTTGTCGATATAGACCGCCTTGAAGACCGATACGGCTCCGACAGTGCCGATGAAGAGGGCAACGGGGATCGACAGCCACATCAGCGCGCCGGCCATCATCAGGATGCCCGCCAGCGCTTCGGCGAACGGATAGACGTAGGAGTAGCGCACCCAGCGCTGGGCGAGCAGATCGTAGTTGAGGAACATGGTAGCGAAGCTTTCCACGTCCTTGAGCTTCTGCAGGGCGAGCAGACACATGGCGATGGCAATGAACCATTCTGCCGCCGCAACGGTCGCAAGGGTACCGAACGCGGCCCAACTCGTCGCTAGCGCCATCAACGCAGCCATCGCGAACAACGCGATCACCGGCGTATAGGTGGTGGCGTCCTTGTCCTTTACCTCCTTGCCGAAGAAGGCGAGAAGATCGTCGTAGCCGCCGATGCGATTGCCGCCGATAAAGGTCTGCGGTGTGGTGTCGACGCCGTGCGTTTTCTTGAAAGCATCGATCTCGGCGCGCGACGTCAGCTCATGATCGTTGACCTCGTAGCCCTGCCGTTTCAGGAGGTCGAGCGATTTGAGACCGTAGGGACAGGTATGTTCGTGGGTCACCATCCTGTGCAGGTCGGCGCGTTTTGCGGTGGAAGTGGCCATGTCGTCAGTCCTTCGATTTCAGAGTTTTGCTTTTGCGAACACCTCGACCAACTCGCTGAATTTGCGGCGTTGCGCGTCCGCATCACCTGCCGCTATCGCTTCCTCGACACAGCAAGCGGCGTGGGTCTTGAGGATTTCGGTCTCGACCTTGGCCAGCGCCGCCTTGATGGCGTGGATCTGATGCAGGATATCGATGCAGTAACGGTCATCGGCCACCATCTGGCTGACCCCTCGCACCTGTCCTTCGATTCGCTTGAGCCTCGCGCGGAGGGCTTTGTTGTCCTTCTGGCACATGGCCGTAAAATACCCCGTATGGGTATATTTAAGGTTCGAGAGCCATCTTGGTTCCCTCCGATCAAAAAATCTCGCCGGCGCTTTCTGTCTGCTTTGCACCATTGTCGCGATCATCAGTGGGGTTGACCTTCCAATGGTTGGAACCCTCATCTTGGAGGGCCAAACGAAGGAGATGGACATGAAGATCAGAGCCGAGAATCTGATCGCCGCAGTTGGAGAGCTTCGGGTCGGGTTGCTTGCGGTCAGGGATCTGGCCGATACGCTGTTATCCCTGGTCGAGGCCGCGGACGCATCACCATTATCGAAACAGGGTTCCAGACGTGGTTCAGCGTCCACGCGAGCCGTTTGCCTTGACCGAAGGCGCACCGATGGGGCGCTTGTCGCCTTCGCGGTGGCAACCGTCCTCGTGCTGATGACCGGCAAAGGAAAAGGGCGGAATTGATCCGCCCTTCACCGTCTCATTGGCTGCGCTTGGCCAGCCATTCCTGCATCTGCGCGATTTCCGCCTCCTGGGCGGAGATGACCTCCTCAGCAAGTGCTCGCACCTCGGGGTCTGATCCGTGTTCGAGAACGACACGAGCCATGTCGATGGCGCCCTGGTGATGGGAGATCATGCCGCGCATGAAATCCTCATCCGCATCGCCCGTAAACTCGATCGCCATATCGGCATGCATCTTGTCGTTGACTTGCTGGTAGGCGCGAATGACAGGGTTATCCGAAGGCGGGGTGGCGCCGTGTCCGGCATGTTCGCCGTGATTCATGGTCGCTCCTTGGCCTTGCTCGTCCATCTGAGACTGTGCGTAGGCGAGTCCGCCAGCAATGACGAACGCGCCGGCAATGAAGATCGGGGTGAGCTTGTTCATGACGCAGCTCCTGGTCAGTTTACAGTTGCAGGATAGCCGGCTTCTTCGAGAACCTGCTGAATAGCCCCCGCACTAGCAGTCGTCTCAACCTTGACCGCCCGCGCCTCCGGATTCGTCTCCACCCTGGCGGTGGGGTCGACTGACTGGATCGCCTTGGTGACGG
>NZ_BAABTE010000031.1:0-15006 GCF_040371715.1 Brucella sp. NBRC 14130 | reverse complement strand
TATATCTGGACCCCGACTGACAGCCTCGACCTCAGGCCTCTTCGGCGCGAGACGTCCATGCTGGCCGCCTGATCACCATATGTTCTCAAATGTCGGACAGATTCACCACTTTCGTGTCGTGACGCCCGGATGTCGTTGATACAAGTCAATAAATGCATACCTACAGCAATTAGTCACGGCCGATGCCATTCACTGCCAGGAAGAAACCGCGCAACTGATCCTCGATCAGGGCGGAGATTATTTGCTGCGATTGAAAGTGAACAGACCCGCCTTGCACAAGATGGTTGCCGATTATTTTGCAGTGGACGAGGTGCTCCAGACTTTACCGAGCGCCGAAACGAGCGGTGCAGATCATGGCCGCCTCGAAGTGCGGCGCGCCTTTTCAGTCAGGATCTCAGTTGGGTCTGCGGAACCAAAACCGCCAGTACCGAACCCGCGCTCTTCTCCCTGAAACCTATCTTGCCGCAGCCCGCTCGCGCTGGTCGATCGAGTACGTACTCCATTGGGGCCTCGACATGGTCTTCGACGAGGACCAGAAGACCGCAGCCGCAAGGACAACGCACCGGAAAACCTTGCAATCTTGCGAAAACTCGCCCTCAACTTCCTAAGAAAATCAAGAACCGATGTCTCGATCCGAGCCAAGAGAAAACGGGCCGGATGCTCCAATGACTTCGCTCGATCCATCATCGGCCAAATGCGATAGCCCTGGGCCTTCCCTCACGGCACGGAATCGAGGTTAACGGTCAATTTTGCTGGAGGATTTCGAGCAAGTAATTTGGATCCCAGCTGGCGGTTTTGCGCTTTGTCTTGACGCTCCCCTTTGCTTTGTTGGCGCGCACGAGGCCGAGCGCGAAGCGGCGCACTACGGCCATGTTCTTGGCACCGTGTTCAGCGCGATAACGGGACAGGTCGTCCTTGAAGGCGACGTCGAGCAACCAGTGCATGCTCTCGACGCCCCAATGTCCGCGCACGCCAGCGGCGAGGCGCTCGATATCGAGCACAGCGGAGCAGATGAAATAGCGTGTCTGAGAACTGCTGCTTCGGTCGGCATATTCGAGGCGGGTGTGAACCTTGAGGATGGTCTTGATGTTGCGAAAGCGCGGCTGCCCAGGATAGCTGCGCTGCGAGGAGATCCAGGAGACATTGTCGGAAGCTGTATAGGTGCGGGTCTCAATGCGCCCATGAGCCTTTTCGAGCGTGGTTCTGGTGACCAGCTCGACGGTCGGCGCATCGCTGAAATAGGCAGCGACGTCGGCCTCCAGGGTCGGGTGATTGCCCTTGAGGGCCAGCAGATAGTCGGCGCCATGGCCGACGATCTTGTCGGCGATCTCGACCTGACAGCCCATGGCGTCGATGGTGACGAGCGCCCCTTCCAGTTGCCTGGCCTCGGCAAGCTGATCGAGCAGATCTGGGATGGCGGTGATCTCGTTGGTCTTTTCGGGGACCGAGAGCTGCGCCAGGGTCAGGCGCGCTTTGGTGGCGTAGGCCGAGAGTGTATGGAGTGCCTTCAGCCCCTTGCGTTTGTCGAGGGTGCGTCGCGCCGTCTTGCCGTCGATGGCGATGAGGTCGTGGCGATCGGGCCACAGTGCCACAATCCAGCTTTCGAAACAGCGCCCGAACAGGATCGGATCGATGCGGTTGACCAGGATACGCAGCCAACGCTCGCAGGGAATGCCGAAATGGAACTCCGAGAAGCGGCGCAGAAAGGTCAGATGATGTTGGCCCCAGGCGACGATATCGTCGAAATCGTCGCACGAGCAGATGGTGGCGCAGGTCACCAGCAGCAGCATTTCGTTGAGCGGATACATGATCCGTTGCGGTTCGCGATCGTCCGAAAGATCGGAAAAATGCTCCAGCAACAGCGCCAGCCGCGCACGAGGGGCGTCCTCGCCAACAAACCGAACAACCAAGTCATCCATCGCAGTGCTCCCAACCGAATCAGAGCACCTAAGGAATCACACCGTCACGTCAATGCAAATACAGCCCGAAATCTCATTAACCTGAGTTCCCTGCCGTGGGCCTTCCCTTACCGGGGCTTTTCCGTTTTATAGAATCATGTCACTGTCAAAAAGTGCGCTGCTTATCAGTTGCCCTCCAACCCAAGCGCAGTGCACTGCCCAGGCAGATACCCGCATTTGCCGGGGCACCTCAGCCTATTGAGTGATGTGGGGCCTGCGCGCTGCGATGCCGAAACGCTCACGCTTCGCCGTCGCTCAGTTCGACACATTGCGGCTGCGCCTGATCAAGATCGCAGCGCGACTGATCGAAATGAAGACCCAGATCCGTCTCCATCTGCCGACCTCTTGCCCAGGCCAGAATATCCTGCGCCTCGTGCTCGAACGCATTTCAAAGCTGGCAACTTAAAAAAAGGGCATAAACGCCCCGAAACCTCAACCCGTTCGTCGCAACTTCCAAACCCAGATAACACAACGACCGTTTAAAACCGGGGAATGTCCCCCTGTGAAAAACGCTTACTTCGGCACACGGTAATTTGCACGATGCGCGCCATATCCATTCCGCTATGAATTAACCAGGTTAGCAAACCACAGAGAATCATAAATTCCTGAAATCGCTCAACTTAATTTTCGAGTCGGCTTTCAATATGCGAGACAACTGAGACAACCCTTCCACAATTTATGAAAGACAGTTACATCTATGCATCAAAAGCAACCCGCGCAGTTCGTAATATCCGCGCGGGGGAGGGGGAGATATCCTATCATTCATCGGCATGACGATTCCACATGTCCGATCATCTTTAGAAAGCTGCCCGTCTACCTATAGTTGTGACAGTGCTTTATCGACGCGCTCGCGGGCTGGTTTTGGAAGTTTGGCGTCCTTGATGGATTGGAGGTTCGAAGTGTCGTCTCCGACTATAACGAGGGCAACCATACCCATGCTGTAGTGCGGGGTACATCTAATAAGATAGACACCGGGTTTCTCGAATGCGTAGGTTTTCGTCTCGTTCATTTTGCTCTTGAAGGGCTCAGCCCCCTCTGGCATGAGTTTTTTTATAGTCTCTGCGTTGTGCCCCTTGTCCTTTGGGACAAAAGTAATCGTGTCACCGATCGCAATCTTACTCAACATCGGTTCAAATACCATGGGACCATCTGCGCCCTTATTAAGCATATCGACCTCATGATCCGCTGCGAAGGCCGAACCACTCGTAGTCGTCGCTAGAAGGAAACCAATAATGTATTTACGGTAATTCATTTCATTTCTCCTTTGGCATATTGCGATTGACATATTCATGCATATTTCCCGTTTGTTAACTTTATTGGAACCGAGATGTTCCATTGATCCCTTGGTGCCGCTTTCTGTGTTTGCAGTACAAACTGATCACCTCAAACCGAATTGGATCAATCAAGCAGGAAAGCGAAGGTTTGTACCGTTGCAGGTAACGACATGCGCGGAAACTCCCCGCAGTTTTTGTAGCGTATCCTCTATCTGTTTTGAGTCCATGAGATTGAAGGCCGTGGCAAGAGCATCGGCCATTGCGGCGCTTGCGGCGGTCACCGTCACGCGACCATAAAGTGCTGCTGAAAATCCGGTTTTTGGGTTGAGCAAATGGTTAAACCGTCCGGACTCATCGAACTGAAAGCCCGTGAAGCTGGATGTCGCGAGCGCCTGATCGCGGATATCAACATGTTCTTCGGTTCTAGCTCCGGCTTCGAGATCGGCAATGCCGATGCGCCATGCCGTACCGTCCGGTCTCGAACCAAGCGCGCGATACTCTCCCATATCGACCAGCGCATGTTCGACCCCTTCCCTTTGCAACAATGCCGTCACCCGGTCAGTGACATAGCCCTGCGCAATGCCGTTTAGCGTCAGAGACATCGACGGTTTTGAGAAGGCAATACGGTTCTCATCGAATAGAACGTGACCGAACCCTACCTTTGCAAGCGCTTCGTCCCAAAGCTGTCGCGATGGTCCGTCGGGAGAAGGACGTTCTTGCGAGAAATGCTTTTTCAGACAGTTCCAAAGGGGCTGTACTGTCGGATCGAAAAGGCCGTCGCTGGCCTGCCAGCATTCATGGCAGATACGCAATACCTCGACCAGATCAGGCGAAGGCGATGCCAGCGCCCCATTGCGATTAAGTTTGGTGAGTTCTGAATCCGAGCGATAGAGGCTGAAGATGTTCTCCAACCTTTCCGCTTCTTGAGCAGATTCACGTAGCAACCGTTCGGCAGTCGAACGATCAGGATGATAGAGTATGATCTTGGCAGGTGCCCCCATCGCCTGGCCACGCCAGATGATGGGCTCAGGAAGGTCGAGTGAAACTGCGTGTTTTGGAATGGCCCAGAACACTACTCCAGCCGCACCACCCGCAAGTACAAGCCGACGACTGAGACGCTGTCCACCTTCAATGCGCATGGCTTTCGGCTCCAAGATCGGAAGGCCGCACCGACTGACCGCCGAGAACGTAATCCTCCGGTATTTCCGTAAAAGTGCTAATACGTCCGCCCTTTTCCGCAACGAACTTCTCCGCTGCTTCTCGTGTCGAAAACGGTACGGCCTCCTGTGCCCCCATTCCACCTACAGCAGCGCTTTCAATCACGAAAAAGGCTTTGCGCGCGTCGACCCAGTTTTCCGCTCCCGGCTCTTCCCAGCTTGGCGCTTTCGCCATATCTGAAACGTAGATCGCCGCGATCCCCTTCGGCTCCTCAGGCAGCATCGTAAAGGCGAGTGTATCGCGGGCGGAAGAGAACCATACCGCCTCATTTGCCGGTTCGAGAATGATCTGGCCCTTGGGGCCAGGATGCTCCAGAACATTCATCCCGCAATAGCGGCCCATTGCGCTTTCTGTCAGGGCGAATGGAGCAACGACGGCATCTTTCTTTTCATCCGGAGAACATCCGGCAAGCAGAACAAGAAACAGAGGGGCCAGAAACAAAGCGCGTTTCATAATTCTTTCCTCGAGAAAACCAACATGGAAAGGGACAACGGCAGCATGACCCAGAGGCCGAGCGCTAGCGTCAGAGCTGGAGCCGAGAGTGTGGCGTTACCGGCTATTCCGCCCATGCCAGTTAAAGATCCGGCCTGTCCGAGACCGAAGTTGAGAAGCCGGTAGGAGTCGGCTGGATTGAGAAGAAGCAGACCGTTGAGTACCCCACCGCCAACAATACGGCCCTGATCGAAAACCAGCAGAGCAAGAAGTGCTGCGTCATAGATCAGCACGAAGAACAGCCAGACGCCGATGGCGATACCTGCTGCCGTGCTCCGCTCCCGCACCAAGGTGCTTGCAAGAAAACCGATGGCGATGAACACGGCTCCCAGCAGGACCGACGAGATAATGAGTTTGAACAGCGACAGCCAGCTTCCAGCATCCACGCCGGACCCGGTCACGATCAGCGCCACAGCCGCCGCGCCGTACCCGAACAATGTCGCAAAGGACAGAATAGCAAGCTGACCAACGAATTTTCCAAGAACGAGCTGAAATCGGCTTATCGGATAGCTCAGAAGCAACAGCATCGTGCCGCGTTCCATTTCACCGACGATTGCATCATGCGAAATGAGAAGGGCAATAAGAGGGATGAGGAAGATTGTCAGGCTGGAGAGACTGACTATCACAACGTCCAGCTTGCTCGCGGCAACCGAACTGCCGGTGGGTGCGCTGCCGAGAAAAGTCATGCTTAGGGCCAGTGCCGCAAGCAATAGTGTGGTCGCCAGAACCCAGCGATTGCGCAAGCCTTCCTGAATTTCCTTGGAAGCGATTATGAGAATATTGTTCATTCCGCTGCCTCCGCGAGGGCCGCTTCCCCGGCATTGAGGAAGTGGGCGTAAAGTTCGTCCAGCGTCGGCGGAACAAGATCGAGTTCCGTCAGATTGTCATTCATGGCCACGATTTCGCGGACAAGCGCCATCTTGCCTTCCGTCGGGGCTTCCGTTTCGAAGATATCCGGGCCGAGACGATGCCAGCACAATGCCGCATTGGCGGTTGTCGAAGGCAGCCGGGAAACGTCCGGCGTCTGCACGCGTATGCGAAGAGGCAGTTGTGAAATCCGGCGCAACGTATCGATGGAGCCATCGGCAATGATCTTGCCCTTGTTCGCGATGATGACGCGCCCGACCTTGGTTTCCAGTTCGGTCAAGGCATGGGACGACATGAGGATTGTCGTGCCTTTGCTCCGCAGCTCTTCGAGAATTTCATAGAAGCTCTGGCGCAAGGCGGGATCGAGACCAGTCGTCGGTTCATCAAGCAGCAGAACGGATGGCTGACCGAGCAGTGCCTGAGCAAGCCCCAGTCGCTGGCGCATCCCTTTCGAATAAGTGCCAACCCGCCTGTTCGCAGCATGGGCGAGGCCAACACGTTCGAGCAGCTCAATATTTTGGGTAACCGGCATTCTCTTGAGCCGCGCATAGAAACCAAGTGTTTCCGCTCCCGTCAGCGCCAGATTGAAAGAGACGTGTTCAGGCAGATAACCAAGGCGCAACCTGGCGGCAAAAGCACCCGTCGCCGGGTCCTCACCCAGCACACGAACCGTACCCTTGGTTGGACGGATCAGCCCAAGCATGAGCTTTATCATCGTGGTCTTGCCTGCTCCATTATGGCCGACCAGCGCGATGCTTTCTCCAGCGTGAAGGCTGAAACTCGCATCGCTGATGGCGTCGAACCCGCCATAGGACTTTGTGACCTGATCAAGAATGACAGTCTCAGTCATTTGGTTTTCCTTTCGCCGGATCGGCCGGATGCGGCGGCTTCATTAGGGGATGGCTATCGACAACACCGCCCGGCAGAAGCGCCGGGAACTGGGTCTGTGCCCAGCGGATCGTCTCGATTGCTGGACTATTAATGAGAATTTTTGCCTGTGGCGCAGTCCACAATACCTTGTCGATCAGATCATTTGGTCGGTAAGGGCTGTCAGCGATACCATCGCTGTTGAGATCAAAGGCCGGATTGTCGCTCCAGTAATTGCCGCGCCCTTTGACCGACCAGTCGAGGTTGCGCGTGCCAACATATTTCACCTGATTGCGGTTGTTTATGAAGGCATTGCCGCTCATGGCATTGCCCTCTGAACCGGCCGTAAAGTGAATGCCTATGCTGCAGTTCTCGAAACTGTTCTCGGTGAACTTGTTCTTGTTGGCATTGTAAATGAACACGCATTTTTCCGGGCCGAGCCGCGAGGTCTCGCCTGCCAGTGTCTCCGCCTGGTCTTCCGCAGGAAGGCCATGTTCAGCTTTCTGAACACCGGCATCAAGCCAACGGTCTATCGATTGCATTCGCCCGATCACGCGATTGCCGGAAATGACCGAGCTGTTTGCATAATTGAGCAACAACCCGTGATCCCGATCGCCGTCGGACAGGTTATCCATCACCTTGAGGCGATTGGTGTACATGATCGCGAAACCGACAGAATTGTTGCGCGAAACATTGCCGATGACCTGGCTGTCGTCCGTGTACATGTAATGGACGGCGAACCTGACATCCTCCATCAAATTGTTGCGGAAGACGTTTTTGCGGCTGGCATTGGTATAGATGCCGTCGCGCCCGTAGCGAATGACGTTGCCGATAACCTGTGCACCGGGGGCATTCCATATGGAAACGCCACTGCCGGTTTGCGCCATGCGCACGCCTCGACGGCCAATGATCTCATTGCCACTTGCGATGGAATTTGCAGCGCCGTGCAAATAAATCCCGTAGAGATTATCGATAAGGCGATTGTTCTCGACGCGTGCGCCCGTGGCGGTTTTTGCCACGAAAATCCCGGAATTGAGGTCGGGCATGTTATCGCCCGAGCCGCGCACTTCCAGCCCACGCACGATAGCGTTCGGCGCATTGACCGTTATAGCGTTACCCGAGCCAACTCCGTCTACAACGGCGCCCGGTTCGCCGGTCAGTTCAATGGCGCGGTCGATCATAACCGCACCATTGTGTTTGCCTTTCAGAAGCCGGACGACATCGCCCGGCTTCGCTTTGTCGATAGCCGCCTGTACGCCTTCGCCTGCCACGACATCGATCTGCCGTGCCTGCAAACCGTCGCACAGAACGACGGTCAGCAGCATTGCAGCGCTCAAGGACTGAAACCGGCGGGGGAACTTCATGGCAGTCAGGCCTTCTTCGGTTCCACGAGCATCCGGCCCTTCATTTCCATGTGCATGGCATGGCAGAACCACGAGCAATAATACCACCACACACCCGGCTTGTTGGCTGTGAAGGTAACTGACGCGGTTGCCTGCGGCCCCACCTCCATATTGACACCGTAGTTGATGATGGCAAAGCCGTGGGTGAGGTCTTCGATTTCATCGATATTGGTGACATAAACCGTCACCTCATCGCCCTGCTGGACGGTGAACTCGGTGAGACCGAAGGCTGGCGCGGCAGACGTCATATAAACGCGCACCTTGTTGCCATCCCGGATCACCTCATTGGCGTCCATCAGGTCGAGACCATCGGCCTTAGCCTGAGTGACGGCATCGGCGAAGAATGGGTCCTCACGGCTCCAGAAGTTGACGGGATTGATCTTCGAGCGATGAACAATGGTCGCATCATGCGGCTCGGCAAAGCTCGGCCCGTCATGAACAATCACCATCTTCTCACCGGAAATGTCGATGAGCTGGTCATTTTCGGGCTTGAGCGGCCCGACATTGAGATAGCGATCCTTGGAGAACTTGTTGAGTGAGATCAGCCACTGACCATCAGCTTCCTTGGTTTGCCCCATGGAAGTGTGGTTGTGACCCGGCTGATAATGCACATCGAGCTTCTGCCGGATCGGATCGACTTTCTCGCCCTTGAAGGCACGCTTGGCGTCCTCAATGTTCCATTTGCAGATCTGGCTGTCGATGAAGAGCGTCGTATAGGCGTTGCCCTTGCCATCATAAGCGGTATGCAATGGCCCAAGTCCGAGTTCCGGTTCCGCAACTACTGCATCGCGGGGCTGGATTTTGTCGTCGAAAAGTTCGTCGAACTTACGAACGTCGAACACGGTAACGGTCGGCGACAGCTTACCGTTGGCGACCACATGGATACCGTCTGGCGCGGTGTTGATACCATGCGGGCTGTTCGGCACGGGAATGTAACGAGTATATTTGGAACCGTGACGCCCATCGATGACCGGTACGCCGTTGATTTCCTTGAAATCGCCCTTGGCAACCGCCTCTTCGATACGCTTCAGGTTGAAGATTACGATCCAGTCCTGCTCGCTCGACATCATTTCGGCAAGCGTCGTACCTTCCTCCGAATTGTAGCAGGTGGCAAAAGCGTACTTGCCCTGATAATCGCAGTCGACATTGTCGAGATTGCCGTCAACCATGATCTGCCAGGCAACCTTCATGGTCTCGCCGTCAACGGCCGTGAAGATCGCGTGATATTGCTTGGTGTCGGTCAGATTGCTGCCATCGTTCGGGATCGGTGCGCGATCCTCACCATTACAGAAGACATAGCCGGTTTTCGGATATTTCTGCACGCGCAAGCCATGCACGGTATGCTGGTTCGGAAGCTGAATGATCTTGTCGCATTTCATCACATCAAGACGGATGCGGCAGACACGCGTATTGGCCTTGTCATTGGCATAGAGATAACGCCCGTCATAAGTTCCTTCAGTGAAGGACGGATGCGGGTGGTGCAAGTCGCCATTCAGGAATATGCCGCCACGATCCTTGAGGAACTCTTGATCTTGCGGCAGAAGGCCCTCGGTCAGCACCTTCAGGCTCTCATTTGTCTGGCCCCAGCCGGTCGCGCTATCGCGATTGAACACTGGAATGCGCATCAATTCGCGCATCGATGGCAGGCCGACGATACGGACCTCACCGCTCTGGCCGCTGGAAAAGAAGACGTAATATTCGTCCAGTTCTCCAGGCTTCACTTCCGCACTGTGACCAGCGTCGCCAGCAGCAGCCAATGCCGGCTCGGTTGAGCCTGCAAACAGCGCCCCCCCTAGACCGCTTGCACCGGCGGCAGCCACAAAGGCCGACGTACCGAGCAGCTGTCTTCGACTGAGCTGCGTTTTCTTGGTTTCTTCAGACATGCTTCTCTCCTTTAGAAAAGTCAGGCAGCAGGACCGGTATCGGCTGCGCCTTCAACCGGTTTTCCTTTGACTGAGATGACGGGTCTGGCCGGTCCACCGCCACGTTCGGCAGCCGCTGCGAGGGGGGCATTACGGGCTGCGAATTTTTCACGCTTCACACGCACCTGGATCATGTGCGGGCAGCGCTGGTCGTCGTGATAGAGTTCCTGACAATGCATGCAGTAGATGCATTCGTTGACGTTGATCTGGCCTTCAGGGTGGATCGCCTCAACCGGACATTCCTTGGCGCAACGGTGGCAGGGCGAACCGCATTCCGGCCAACGTTTCAGCCATTCGAACATGCGGATGCGTCCGGGGATGGCAAGAGCCGCGCCGAGCGGGCACATATACCGGCAGTAGAAGCGCTCGATGAACAGGCCTGCAGTCAGAAGTGTCAGCGCATAAATGACGAACGGCCACTCACGTGCGAATTTGAGAATTATCGAGGTCTTGAACGGCTCGACTTCTGCAAACACTTCTGCCAGCGCAACCGAATAGAGCGACAACCCAAACAGGCCGAGGAAGATCATGTATTTGAGAGGCCAGAGACGCTCGTGCAGTCCCCATGGAAGCTTGACCTGCGGCACCTTCAGCCATTGAGCGAGATTATTGGTAAGTTCTTGCAGGGCGCCAAACGGGCACAGCCAGCCGCAGAACGGTCCGCGACCCCAGAACAGCAGCCCCGCCGCCACCGATGCCCACAAAATGAAGATCAGTGGCGATGTCAGGAAGAATTCCCAGTTGAAGCCGGTAATCAGGGAGTTGGTAAAGGTCAGGACATTGACCACCGACAATTGCGCATTGTTGTAGAAGCCAAGCCAGACAAGGATGAACAGGAGATAGCTACGCCGCAGCCAGGTGAAGAAGCGCGGATGCCTGACCAGACTATTCTGGAAGAAGAAAATACCGACAAGAACCGTGATGGCAAAAGCGGTGATGACCACATTGGCACGATTCATCTCCCACATCCGGACCCAGAGCGGATTGCCCTCGCCCAGAATGTCGGCTGCATTTGCTTCGCCGACCGGCTGCGGCTGACGCGGCGCATCAGCGCTTGGTGCAGCAGGCTGGACAGGCGCCGGTTCCGGTTGCTTCGCCAGATATTTATCCGGTAAACTATAACCGAGATCATAGCTGACATTGGCCTTGTCCCGCGCACCGAAGCCGCGCTGCACCAAGAGCTGCAAATCCCACGGTTCCGTTACGTCGAAGTCGAAGCCGTCCGGGACCTGAAACAGTGCTATCTCGCGCAGCCGCGGCGCGCCGTTGGCCATGATGTCGCCGATACGGGTATGGTTCTTGTCACGAAAGCGTACGCCCTGCCCGTCCTGCATCAACTCGATACGGTCAAAGATACCGCCGCGCACATATCCGGAGCCTTTGAAGGAATAGGCTCCGTCGCCGGCGACCAGGATCGCCTGACGCCCCGGCTTCAGTTGCTTTTGTAACCGTTCATAGCCATCTTTCCCGAGTAGGCTGATACCGATAGACGGTACTGAGACCGGCGCGACGTAAAGCTCAATGAATTCGTCGTCGGGATTGGTTGTTTCAGGGTTTTCGGCGGCGCGATCATGTTTGGCGTCACGAAACGCCTGCGTCACGTCACCAACCGACAGTTTCAGGCTGCGAACCGAGCCGTCGCCGATCAATGTTTGCCAGTCGTGTTCTTCACGAATCTGCAAATCAACCGCGCGTTGCACATTGGCTGCGACAGCCTGCACAGGAGTATTTCCGAGCCTCCCACTGCGGATAAGGCCGACTGCCGAGCGAACGACGCTGTCCCCCATGACGAGCACGGTAACCGTGGCACCGCTGACGATTTCCACCTGTGGCGGCTTGCTCTGGCCGGCGGCAACAGCACTCATGTCACTATCGACCAACGAATTCAGCGCAGCCACAACCTTGGCTTCGGGAATGCCGATCAGCACGATCGGCTCTTTGTGGTCTACCAGTTTTATGCCGCGTATGACGCCTTTGGTATCGATGCCGACGACAATGTGGATCGGTTTGCCGGAATAGCCGATCGTGCTTGTAAAATCCGAACTCAGATACGCATAGCCGAGGAGCTCATTCCCCTTTTTTACCGGCGCAATGGGCGGCTCTCCCTGTGGCTTGCCGATACTGTCAGCGCCTTGGAACAGGGTCTGCGGATCAACGACCGGCAGGTATTTTGCGAGGTCCCCAGCTCTTGCAGGCACGGCGACCAGCATGGTTAGAAGAAGGAATGTGAACAATGATTTTAAATGAGGCGTCATCGGACAGTCGTTCTTTTGAATATGAAACGAGAAAGGTGATACCTTCAGGCAATGTAGGCGGACCATGATTCAAATCAAATGCGAATGCAAATCTTTCTAAAAACCAGACAAAAATCTTGAGCTCAATCCATGGAGGAGATTGGAATGATAAAAGTATACCGTGAGCCTTGGGAAATTGCATCGATGGACGAATTGCTGGCTCTTGCCAGAGCGATGGAACAAGAATCGATTGATCATTACATAGCCCTCGCTACGCGCATGAGGGAGATGGAACGGCCGGACCTAGCTCTGGTCTTCGAAGCGCTAGTTGCCGAAGAAACCGAACACCTGGAACAGATCGAGGTATGGGAACAGACGAGCGGCCAAGGCCATTCGATAATTATATCACCTCCGGAAGCTGTATTTGACGACGAAGGTACCGAAACCGTGCCCGCAGAACTGTTAAGCGCCTATCGGGCTTTCTCGTTAGCGGTCCGCAATGAGGAACGCGCCTTCACCTTTTGGACGTATGTTGCTGCGAACGCAAAATCTGACGAGATTGCAAAAGCTGCGGAACGCATGGCACATGAAGAGCTCACTCATGTTGCTAGGTTGCGACAGCAACGTAGGCGCGCGTTTCACCTTGAACGCGCAGAGACAACGAACGCGGCGAACCTTGATCTTCCGGCGCTGGAAAACCGACTTAGCGAACTTCTTTATTCCCTTGCTCAAAATACCGAACCTTCTACGGCAACGGAAATAAGGGCGTTGGCGGCACAGGCGGAGCATAGGTCCTCAACGATTGACCATCAGCCGTTTCAATCTGTTCCGGGGCTGGAGGCAGTACCCAATACGGCCTCGAACGAAGCTTTACCCCTATGTGAGCTTCTCACCGATTATTATCTGGAACTTGGCCAGACCGCTCGTAAAGAAGAAGACCAAAAACGTGCGCTAGCGTTCGCAAGCGAAACAATAGCTTTAATGAGGATGATTAGACAACGCGGCAGATCGGTTGGTATATCGAACGAGGGTTTGAACACATTGAATTGAATCTTGTCAATCGGCGTTTAAACGGGGGTCTGACTCATATTTGATGATTTCGCGGTCGAAACTGACGCAGTTATCAGAAAGGAGTCAGCATCATGGCGACCAAGTTTCGTCTGTCGTCCCTGATCCCGGTCGGATTGATTGTTGAGCGTTCCGACGAGGACAACGGGGTAATCATTGTTTCAGCGCGGGCAGCCGCTGATCAACGTTCCTGCCCTTTATGCAACCAAATGTCAGATCGTGTTCATAGCCGCTACGTTCGGATAGTTGCTGATTTGCCTTGTGGTGGCACCAAGGTCCAGCTACGATTAACAGCAAGGCGCTTTATTTGTGAGATGACATTTTGTCGTCGCCGGATATTCGTCGAAAGGTTTGGAGAGCTTATCGTTCCGGAGCGCAGCCGTCGAACCGCTCGGCTTGATACCATCGTACATCATCTCGGGTTGGCTCTGGGAGGGCGGCCTGCAGCAGCCATTGCCAAACGCTTGATGATCCCGGTTAGCAATGACACACTCATCCGTGCGGTGAGAAGAAAATCCATGGTGCCGGATGATGCTCTAAACGCCGTCGGAATTGACGATTGGGCTTTCCGCCGCAATCACCGCTATGGCACCGTCGTATGTGATCTTGAGAAGCGAAGGATTGTCAAACTTCTGCCTGATCGGGAGATCGCGACAGTTTCGACGTTCCTTGCTCAGCACCCCGAAATAGCGATTGTTTCACGCGATAGAGGCGGCGGCTATCGTGAAGCTGCTGCCAAGGCTTTACCCCATGCCATGCAGGTCGCAGATCGTTGGCATTTGATGGAGAACGCCAGCGCAGCGTTCCTTGACGTCGTGCGCAAATCCATGCGGGCGATCCGTACCGCAATTGGTGCTACGACGATCAATCCTGCGCTACTCACTTGCGCTGAACGACTGCAATATGAGAGCTATCTACGGCGTGAGGACGTGAATTCGACAATCACCAAGCTGGCTTCCGATGGCGTGCCAATAAAGGAAATCGTGCGACAGACCGGCTATAGCCGCGGAACAGTTCGCCAGATCGTCCGCGGCCACAGAACTGATGTGTTCCGTGTCAGACAAAGTTCCCTTGAGGCCTATCTGCCGCTGTTGGATCAACTCTGGGGGTCTGGGCAGCACAACGGCGCTGAACTCTGGCGACAGCTAAAGTGCAAAGGCTTCCGTGGTTGTTCTCGTGTCGTTGGGGGGTGGGCCGCAAGGCAACGGCGGTCTGAGCGGGTCTGCGAACAGCAACTTCAAAAAGTGCCATCCGCCAGAAGGATTGCCCGATTGATGACAACTGCTCGCGATCAACTGAGTAAGGCTGACACAATCACTATTGCGGCCATAGAAGCCGGCGTTCCCGCCTTGATCCAAGCTCGCAACCTAATTGATCGTTTCAGACAATGATCCGAAGGAAGGCCAAGACAGAACTCGACCCGTGGATCGCTGATGCACGCGATAGTCTGTTTGCTCCCTTCGCCAACGGGATACTGAAAGACAAGGCCGCGGTGTCTGCCGCCATCACCGAACCTTGGTCGAACGGCCAGGTCGAAGGACAGATCAACAAGCTAAAACTCATCAAGAGGCAAATGTATGGTGAGCGTCCGGCGAACGCATTTCCGGGTGTGGAGAGATGGGTGCTATAGGCCGCGTTTCATCTCATTGACCATGATGCGGTCGGTTATTTCAGGATCGCATTGTGTCTCGACGAGGAACTCG
>NZ_BAABTE010000030.1:0-17099 GCF_040371715.1 Brucella sp. NBRC 14130 | reverse complement strand
GAGCGGCGTCGATCTGGTCATACGCCTTGAACTCACCAAAGAACTTGGTGATCGCTGCAGTCAGCGACGTCTTGCCATGGTCAACGTGACCAATCGTGCCGATGTTAACGTGGGGCTTCGTACGTTCAAACTTACTCTTTGCCATTTGAGCTCTCCGTAAATTTAGCCTGCTCAGGCATTCTTTTAATTGGGAGCGTGACCCTTAGATCACGCAAACTTCTTCTGGATTTCCTGTGCGACCGCCGTCGGAACCGGCTCATAATGGTCGAACTGCATCGTGTACTGTGCACGGCCCTGGGACATCGAACGCAGCGAGTTCACGTAACCAAACATGTTAGCCAGCGGAACCATTGCATTGACGACCGTGGCGATGCCGCGGGCTTCGGTGCCGGAAATCTGACCGCGACGCGAGTTCAGATCGCCGATGACGTCACCAACGTAATCTTCCGGCGTGACAACCTCGACCTTCATGATCGGTTCGAGGAGCTGTGCGCCAGCCTTCTGCGCACCTTCACGGAACGCTGCACGGGACGCGATTTCGAAGGCGAGAACAGACGAGTCAACGTCATGGTACGCACCGTCGATCAGGGTGGCCTTCACGCCGAGCATCGGGAAGCCAGCCAGCGGGCCTGCACCCATGACGCTTTCGATACCCTTCTGGACACCCGGAATGTATTCCTTCGGAACCGAGCCGCCGACGATCTTCGATTCGAAGATGAAATCGTCGCCATCATGCGGTTCGAAGATGATCTTGACGCGAGCGAACTGACCCGAACCACCCGACTGCTTCTTGTGGGTGTAATCGATTTCAGCCTGACGGGTGATCGATTCACGGTAAGCAACCTGCGGAGCCCCGACGTTGGCTTCAACCTTGAATTCGCGCTTCATGCGATCGACGAGAATGTCGAGGTGAAGTTCGCCCATGCCGGCGATGATGGTCTGACCGGATTCTTCGTCCGACTTGACGCGGAAAGAAGGATCTTCGGCAGCTAGACGATTGAGCGCGATGCCCATCTTTTCCTGGTCGGCCTTGGTCTTCGGTTCGATAGCGATTTCGATAACCGGATCCGGGAATTCCATGCGCTCGAGGATAACCGGCTTCAGCGGATCGCAGAGCGTATCGCCAGTGGTGGTTTCCTTGAGGCCAGCCAGAGCAACGATGTCGCCAGCAAAAGCTTCTTCGATGTCTTCACGGCTGTTGGAGTGCATCTGCAGCATACGGCCGATACGCTCACGCTTGCCCTTGACGGTGTTTTCGAGCGAAATGCCCTTGGTCAGCTTGCCCGAGTAAATACGAGCGAAGGTCAGCGAACCAACGAACGGGTCGTTCATGATCTTGAATGCGAGCATCGAAAGCGGTGCTTCATCCGAAGATTCACGGGTGGTTTCGCTTTCCGTCTTGACGTCGATGCCCTTGATGGCAGGAACATCGGTCGGAGCCGGAAGGAATTCCACAACAGCGTCGAGAAGCGGCTGAATGCCACGGTTCTTGAACGCGGTGCCGCAAAGAACCGGATGGAACTTGACGTCGATGGTGCCCTTACGGATCAGAGCGCGCAGCTCGTCATTCGTAGGCATGGTGCCTTCGAGATAGGCTTCCATTGCAGCTTCGTCGATTTCCACGGCCAGCTCGATGAGCTTTTCGCGATATTCTTCAGCCTTGTCCTTCAGATGGGCAGGAATTTCACCAACCGTCGCAGCTGCGCCGATGGTGCCATCCCAGGTCAGGGCCTTCATTTCGATCAGGTCGATGACGCCTTCGAACTCGTTTTCAGCGCCGATCGGCAGCTGAACCGGAAGTGCTACTGCGCCAAGACGCGAACCGACCATTTCTACGCAACGGTAGAAATCGGCACCGATCTTGTCCATCTTGTTGACGAAGACCATACGCGGGACGTGGTACTTTTCAGCCTGACGCCACACGGTTTCGGTCTGGGGCTCAACGCCAGCGTTGGCGTCGAGCAGCGCGATTGCGCCGTCGAGAACGCGCAGGCTGCGCTCAACTTCAATCGTGAAGTCAACGTGACCAGGCGTGTCGATGATGTTGAAACGGCGCTTCTTACCATCACGGCCCTGCCAGAACGTGGTCGTAGCAGCGGAAGTGATCGTGATACCGCGTTCCTGTTCCTGCTCCATCCAGTCCATGGTCGACGCACCATCGTGGGTTTCGCCGATCTTGTGGTTCTTACCGGTATAGAACAGAATGCGCTCGGTCATCGTCGTCTTACCGGCGTCGATGTGAGCCATGATACCGAAATTGCGGTAGTCTTCGATTTTATATTCGCGGGCCATGATAGTCGCTCTTTGAATAGGTTTCGACGATTACCAGCGGTAATGCGAGAAGGCGCGGTTGGCTTCAGCCATGCGGTGCGTGTCTTCACGCTTCTTCACAGCAGAACCACGGTTGTTGGCAGCGTCAAGCAGCTCACCGGAAAGACGATCGATCATCGTCGTCTCGTTACGGCCACGAGCAGCATTGATGAGCCAACGGATGGCAAGTGCCTGGCGGCGTTCTGGACGCACATCAACCGGAACCTGATAGGTTGCACCACCAACGCGGCGCGAACGGACTTCGATGTGCGGAGCTACGTTGTCGAGCGCCTGATGGAACAGCGCGACCGGCTCGGACTTTGCCTTGGCTTCGATTGCATCGAGCGCACCGTAAACGATGCTTTCAGCAACCGACTTCTTGCCATGAAGCATGACTGCATTCATGAACTTCGTGATAACGAGATCGCCGAACTTCGGATCCGGATTGATCTCACGCTTCTCAGCCTTATGGCGTCTGGACATTTCGTCTCTTCTTTCAATTACATCGGGCTCAGCTCACCTTCTGGCGGCCGGTATCCCCGGAAAATTTTACTTCGGACGCTTTGCACCGTACTTCGAACGGCGCTGCTTGCGGTTCTTGACGCCCTGGGTGTCGAGAACGCCGCGGATGATGTGGTAACGCACACCTGGCAAGTCCTTTACACGACCGCCGCGGATCATGACGACGGAGTGCTCCTGCAGGTTATGCCCTTCACCAGGGATATAACCGATAACTTCGAAGCCGTTCGTCAGACGAACCTTGGCAACCTTACGCAGAGCCGAGTTCGGCTTCTTCGGGGTCGTCGTGTAAACGCGGGTGCAAACGCCGCGCTTCTGAGGGTTTGCCTGCAGTGCAGGAACCTTATTACGCTTTACCGGCGCAATGCGCGGCTTGCGGATAAGCTGGTTTACGGTTGGCATACAACCTTCCTCTTTAAAAAATCTCGTATCCACGCCCCAAGGGGCCGTTTCACCGGCATGCTCATGCACAAATTCGGAGTCAGCCCTCGTCAACCGGTGGCCACCCCGAACAAAAGCAGAGGAAGCTGACGCTTCATGCGAACGGCAAGTTGCATTTCGATCGTAAAACGAACCCTGTTTGAGACGAACTTCAGGACGCGTCGTCCCGAAAAAGCCTGTCTCACATCGGCTCAGATGGGCTGCTGATACGTCTTTAGCGACGTTTCGTCAAGGGCAGCGGCTCAAGTTTCTTTAATGAAAGCCCTGAAACCGGCGTTTTGATCCCGCCCGGACAGGTTATTGCGCCGCATTTGACGACTATTCGCTAATATTACGCGATCAAAACCGTCATTTTCCTATGCAAGCATGGCGCAGCCACTCAGGTCAGGCTATTGAAGCACATCCGAGTCGAAACGCAACCGAATATTAAGGGTTTCTCAATGTCTTCCACATCCACAAATGATTCCACACCTGCGGGCGACGATTCGCCAACCGTCCATCTCGTCATCGCTGATGTCTGGAACGAAGGCGAAGAATCCCCAGTCGAAGTACACCTGCTTTTGAAATCGGACGAGAACGAAGATCTCGTTCAGACCGTCCTCAGCATTCTTGCCGAAGAAGGCTACCATGAAGCCGAACTTCTGGAGATGGGCACACTGACCGAAGAGCCGGAAGAAGAACCGCACAAGAGCGCCTGGGCCACCGCCCTTAGCGGTGAAGTCGCGCTGATCGAATTCGACGGCGACGACGAGGAAGAAGAATAAGCATCATAGAGAGCGCCGGTTTCAACCGGCGTTTTTTTTTCTTCTGCTGATGCGGGCTCTCCCGTTATCCCGAAATGCAAAAAGGCCGCCCCGAAGGGCGGCCTTTTTCAGTTTCGTATCCGCCGATCTTATTCGGCAGCGTTGTTGGTCATGTCCACCAGCATCGCATTGGCTTCCGCGGAACCGGAAGACTTGCGGCGCTCGTCGATGATCAGATCGTCGCGAGCGGTTGCGATGCGACGGATCTGGTTGGTCATGCCGCCAGTACCGGCCGGAATGAGACGGCCAACGATGACGTTTTCCTTGAGACCCTGCAGCGTGTCCATCTTGCCGGCCACCGCAGCCTCGGTGAGGACGCGGGTCGTTTCCTGGAACGACGCAGCAGAGATGAACGAAGGCGTCTGCAGCGAAGCCTTGGTGATACCGAGCAGAACAGGATTGCCGGAGCCCGGCTTCTTGCCCTCTTCGATAAGACGCTCGTTGATCTCTTCCAACTCGATGCGGTCGACGTGGTCGCCCGGAATGTAGCCGGTATCGCCGGATTCCGTGATTTCCACCTTCTGCAGCATCTGACGGACAATCACTTCGATGTGCTTGTCGTTGATCAAAACGCCCTGCAGACGATAGACTTCCTGGATTTCGTTCACGAGGTACGAAGCCAGAGCTTCGACGCCCTTGATCGCCAGAATGTCATGCGGTGCCGGGTTGCCGTCGAGGATGTACTCACCCTTTTCGATGACGTCGCCGTCCTGAAGATGGAACGGCTTGCCCTTCGGAATGAGGTACTCGACCGGCTCGATCGTGTCGTCGTTCGGCTCGATGATGATGCGACGCTTGTTCTTGTAGTCGCGACCGAAGCGAACGGTACCATCGATCTCGGCGATGATGGCATGGTCCTTCGGACGACGTGCTTCGAACAGTTCGGCCACACGCGGCAGACCGCCGGTGATGTCCTTGGTCTTGGCGCTTTCCATCGGCAGACGGGCGATAACGTCACCAGCCTTCACATGCGCGCCAGGCTCGACCGAAAGGATCGATTCCACGGAGAGCAGGAAGCGGGCATCGCCACCCTTCGACAGCTTCAGGATCTTGCCGGCCTTGTCCTTGATGACCATGGCAGGCTTGAGGTCCGAACCGCGAGGCGTCGAACGCCAGTCGATGACGACGCGCTTCGTGATACCGGTCGACTCGTCAGCCGTTTCCGAAACCGAGAGACCATCGACGAGATCTTCGAACTCAACATAGCCTTCAACTTCGGTCATGATCGGACGGGTATACGGGTCCCACTCAGCAATACGCTGGCCGCGCTTGACCGTATCGCCCTCGTCCACGAACAGACGCGAACCGTAGGTCACGCGGTGGACCGCACGTTCCTTGCCCGTTGCGTCGAGGATCAGGACAGCCATGTTACGGCCCATCACCACGAGGTTGCCATCGGAGTTGCGAACCACGTTGCGGTTACGCAGCTTGACGGTGCCTTCGTACGAAGCTTCGAGATACGAGCTGTCAACCACCTGTGCAGTACCGCCCAAGTGGAAGGTACGCATGGTGAGCTGGGTGCCCGGCTCGCCGATCGACTGAGCAGCGATAACGCCGACCGCTTCGCCCTGGTTGACCGGAGTACCGCGTGCAAGGTCGCGACCATAGCACTTGGCGCAGACGCCGTTGCGGGTTTCGCAGGTCAGGGCCGAACGGATGCGGATCGACTGGATACCAGCCTTCTCGATGATCTCGACGTCCTTTTCCTCGATCATGCGGCCAGCTTCGACGATGACTTCGCCGGTTGCCGGATGCAGGATCGGATCGAGAGCCGTACGGCCCAGAACGCGCTGGCCGATCGAGGCAACGATCTGACCGGCATCGACGATCGGCTGCATGGTGAGACCGATTTCGGCGCCGCAATCGACTTCCGAAATGATTGCATCCTGTGCAACGTCAACGAGACGGCGGGTCAGGTAGCCCGAGTTAGCCGTCTTCAAGGCGGTGTCTGCCAGACCCTTACGGGCACCGTGGGTCGAGTTGAAGTACTCGTTAACGGTCAGGCCTTCCTTGAAGTTCGAGATGATCGGGGTTTCGATGATTTCACCCGACGGCTTGGCCATCAGGCCACGCATGCCGCCAAGCTGACGCATCTGGTTGACCGAACCACGGGCACCCGAATGCGACATCATGTAGACCGAGTTCATCTGCTTCTGGCGACCGGTCACCGGATCGAATTCGACGGCCTTCAGCCGCGCCATCATCTCTTCGGTGATCTTGTCGGTAGCCTTGCCCCAGGCGTCAACGACCTTGTTGTACTTTTCGCCCTGAGTGATCAGGCCGTCATTGTACTGCTGTTCGTATTCGGTCGTGAGCGCTTCGGTGTCGGCAACAATCTTCGCCTTCGTGTCCGGGATAACCATGTCATCCTTGCCGAAGGAGATGCCTGCACGGCAGGCATGAGCGAAACCGAGCTGCATGATGCGATCGCAGAAGATGACCGTCTCTTTCTGACCGCAATGGCGGTAGACGTGGTCGATCATCTTGGAGATGTTCTTCTTGGTCATCTCCTGATTGCAGATGTCGAACGGCACCATGACGTTCTTCGGCAGAAGCTCGCCAATGATCATGCGGCCAGGCGTCGTATCGTAGATCTTCGACACTGGCTTGCCTTCGGCGTCGACCGTCTTGAAGCGGCCCTTGATCTTGGTGTGCAGCGTAACGACCTTGTTTTCAAGCGCATGCTGCAGCTCGCCCATATCCGCGAACATCATGCCCTCGCCCGGCTCCTTCTCCGCCACGATGGACAGATAATAAAGGCCGAGAACCATGTCCTGCGAAGGAACGATGATCGGTGCGCCGTTAGCCGGATGCAGGATGTTGTTGGTCGACATCATCAGCACGCGGGCTTCAAGCTGAGCTTCAAGCGACAGCGGAACGTGAACAGCCATCTGGTCACCGTCGAAGTCGGCGTTGAACGCCGTACAGACGAGCGGATGCAGCTGGATCGCCTTGCCTTCGATCAGGGTAGGCTCGAATGCCTGAATACCGAGACGGTGCAGCGTCGGAGCGCGGTTCAGGAGAACCGGATGCTCACGGATCACTTCGTCAAGGATATCCCAGACTTCCGGACGTTCCTTTTCAACCAGTTTCTTCGCCTGCTTGACGGTCGAGGAATAACCCTTGGCGTCGAGACGTGCGTAGATGAATGGTTTGAACAGTTCGAGCGCCATCTTCTTCGGCAGGCCGCACTGGTGCAGCTTCAGTTCCGGACCGGTCACGATGACCGAGCGGCCGGAATAGTCGACGCGCTTGCCGAGCAGGTTCTGACGGAAACGGCCCTGCTTGCCCTTGAGCATGTCGGAGAGCGACTTCAGCGGGCGCTTGTTGGCTCCGGTGATGACACGGCCACGACGGCCGTTGTCGAACAGCGCGTCCACAGCTTCCTGCAGCATACGCTTTTCGTTGCGGATGATGATGCCCGGTGCGCGCAGTTCGATCAGGCGCTTCAGACGGTTGTTACGGTTGATGACGCGGCGATAGAGATCGTTCAGATCCGACGTCGCGAAACGACCGCCGTCCAGCGGCACGAGCGGACGCAGGTCCGGCGGAATGACCGGAACGATCTTCATGATCATCCATTCCGGGCGGTTTCCCGACTCCAGGAAGTTTTCGACGATCTTCAGACGCTTCATCAGCTTCTTCTGCTTCAGGTCCGAAGTGGTCTCGGCAAGCTCGACGCGCAGATCGGCGGCGATCTTTTCGAGTTCCATCGAAGCCAGAAGCTCGTAGATAGCTTCAGCACCGATGAGGGCAGTGAACTGATCTTCGCCGAATTCATCGACGGCAATCATATATTCCTCTTCCGAAAGAAGCTGGTGCTCCTTCAGCGAGGTCAGGCCCGGTTCGGTAACGATGTAGTTCTCAAAGTACAGGACGCGCTCGATATCCTTGAGCGTCATGTCCAGCAGCGTGCCGATACGGCTCGGCAGCGACTTCAGGAACCAGATATGGGCAACCGGGGCCGCGAGTTCGATGTGGCCCATGCGCTCGCGACGAACGCGCGAGAGCGTGACTTCCACGCCGCACTTTTCGCAGATGATGCCCTTGTATTTCATACGCTTGTACTTGCCGCACAAGCATTCATAGTCCTTGATCGGGCCGAAGATGCGCGCGCAGAAGAGACCATCGCGTTCAGGCTTGAACGTACGGTAGTTGATCGTCTCCGGCTTCTTGATCTCGCCGTATGACCAGGACAGAATCTTCTCAGGGCTGGCAATCGAGATTCTGATGGAATCGAACGTCTGTGCCGGAGCCTGAGGATTGAAAAGATTCATGACCTCTTGGTTCATGCCGTTCTCCTTGAGGGCGATCCGTCGCCCTGTGCGTCGATGACAAGCTGAAAATCCTTGCCATCCTGAAAAGAAATCGCGGTGCTACGCAGTTATGAACTGGCTTGCCGTAGTCTCGCTTCCTCTTGCGGGGAAAAACCGCCGTCATCGAAAACGAGTTTACCGGCGCGCCACGGCGATACCATGGCGCGCCTCGAAGTTTATTCCGCCGCGTCCGGCAGGGCCGGCTGTTCAGCGTCACGCGTGTCGTCGAGTTCGACATTGAGGCCGAGCGAGCGCATTTCCTTGACGAGAACGTTGAAGCTCTCCGGAATGCCCGCTTCGAACGTGTCGTCGCCGCGCACGATCGCTTCGTAGACCTTGGTACGGCCTGCCACGTCGTCCGACTTGACGGTAAGCATTTCCTGCAGCGTGTAGGCCGCACCGTATGCTTCCAGAGCCCAGACCTCCATTTCGCCGAAGCGCTGGCCGCCGAACTGGGCCTTGCCGCCCAGAGGCTGCTGCGTAACGAGCGAGTAAGGTCCGATCGAACGAGCGTGGATTTTGTCGTCGACCAGGTGGTGGAGCTTCAGCATATAGATGTAGCCCATGGTCACCTGACGGTCGAACGGCTCACCCGTACGGCCATCGTAAAGCGTCGACTGACCAGACGTTGCAAGTCCGGCATCCGTCAGCATCGCGTTGATGTCGGCTTCAACCGCACCGTCGAAGACCGGCGTTGCGATCGACACGCCGCGCTTCACCTGGTTGGCCAGCATGAGGACGGAATCGTCATCATAAGACCGGACCGGTTCATTGCGGTCGTTGTCCGGATAGATGTGCTCCAGCGTCTGGCGCAGAGGCTCGATATTGGCCGTCTTGCGATAAACGTCGATGAGCTCACCGATCTTCTTGCCCATGCCTGCGCAAGCCCAGCCGAGGTGGGTTTCCAGAATCTGGCCCACGTTCATTCGGCTCGGAACGCCAAGCGGGTTCAACACGATGTCGGCATGCGTACCATCTTCCAGGAACGGCATGTCCTCGACCGGCAGAATGCGCGAAACCACACCCTTGTTGCCGTGACGGCCAGCCATCTTGTCGCCTGGCTGAATCTTGCGCTTCACAGCGACGAAGACCTTGACCATCTTCATGACGCCCGGAGGCATCTCGTCGCCGCGCTGTACCTTTTCGACCTTGTCCATGAAGCGTGCTTCGAGCAGCTTCTTGGAGTCGTCGTACTGGCTGCGCAGAGCTTCCAGCTCGCCCTGAAGCTTTTCGTCTTCAACGGCAAACTGCCACCACTGCGACCGCGGATACTCCGTCATGAGATCGCGGCTGATCGTTGTGCCCTTCTTGAAGCCCTTCGGGCCGGCAGCGGCAACCTTGCCATCGATCATGTCGGCGAGACGGCCATAGACGTTGCGGTCCAGGATCGCCTGTTCGTCGTCACGGTCCTTGGCGAGACGCTCGATTTCCTCGCGCTCGATAGCCATGGCGCGTTCGTCCTTTTCAACGCCGTGGCGATTGAAAACGCGAACTTCCACAACCGTACCGTAGGTTCCGGGCGGCATGCGCATGGAGGTGTCACGGACGTCCGATGCCTTTTCACCGAAGATGGCGCGCAGAAGCTTTTCTTCCGGCGTCATCGGGCTTTCGCCCTTCGGCGTGATCTTGCCGACAAGAATGTCGCCAGGATGCACTTCGGCACCGATGTATACGATACCGGCTTCGTCGAGGTTCTTCAGCGCTTCTTCCGAAACGTTCGGAATATCGCGGGTGATTTCCTCAGGTCCAAGCTTGGTGTCGCGGGCAGCAACTTCGAATTCCTCGATATGAATCGAGGTGAACACGTCTTCCGAAACGATCTTCTCGGAAAGCAGGATCGAGTCTTCGTAGTTGTAGCCGTTCCACGGCATGAACGCGACGAGCACGTTGCGGCCGAGAGCCAGATCGCCCAGATCCGTGGACGGACCGTCAGCGATGATGTCGCCCTTGCCGATCGGGTCACCGACGCGAACGAGCGGACGCTGGTTGATGCAGGTCGACTGGTTCGAGCGCTGGAACTTCTGCAGACGATAGATATCGACGCCCGACTTGGAGGGATCGAGATCTTCCGTTGCACGGATAACGATACGGGTCGCATCCACCTGGTCGACGATACCGCCGCGACGCGCTGCAATAGCTGCACCGGAGTCGCGAGCGACGATCGGTTCCATGCCGGTGCCGACGAACGGCGCTTCAGCGCGAACGAGCGGAACGGCCTGACGCTGCATGTTCGAGCCCATGAGAGCGCGGTTGGCGTCGTCGTTTTCAAGGAACGGGATCAGAGCCGCAGCAACCGAAACAAGCTGCTTCGGCGAAACGTCCATCAGGTCCACGTTTTCACGCGGAGCCATCATCACTTCGCCTGCATGACGGCAGATGACGAACTCGTCAACGAAACCGCCCTGCTCGTCCAGTTCGACGTTAGCCTGGGCAACCGAGTGCTTGGCTTCTTCCATCGCCGACAGATAGACAACGTCGTTCGTCACCTTGCCGTCGACAACCTTGCGGTACGGGCTTTCGATGAAGCCGTACTTGTTGACGCGGGCAAAGGTTGCGAGCGAGTTGATCAGACCGATATTCGGGCCTTCCGGCGTCTCGATCGGGCAGATACGGCCATAGTGGGTCGGATGCACGTCGCGGACTTCGAAGCCAGCGCGCTCGCGGGTCAGACCGCCCGGTCCAAGTGCCGACAGACGGCGCTTGTGGGTGATTTCCGAAAGCGGGTTGGTCTGGTCCATGAACTGCGACAGCTGCGAGGAACCGAAGAACTCGCGCACGGCTGCAGCAGCCGGCTTCGCGTTGATCAGGTCCTGCGGCATGACCGTGTCGATTTCGATCGAGGACATACGTTCCTTGATCGCGCGCTCCATGCGGAGCAGACCGACGCGGTACTGATTTTCCATCAGTTCACCGACCGAACGCACACGGCGGTTGCCGAGATTGTCGATGTCGTCGATTTCGCCGCGACCATCGCGCAATTCCACAAGCATCTTGACCACGGCCAGGATGTCTTCCTTGCGCAGAACGCGCACGGTGTCTTCCGCATCGAGGTCCAGACGCATGTTCATCTTCACGCGACCGACGGCCGAAAGGTCGTAACGCTCGGCATCGAAGAACAGCGAGTTGAACATCGCTTCGGCCGAATCCATCGTAGGCGGCTCGCCCGGACGCATGACGCGATAGATGTCGAACAGGGCTTCCTGACGGCTTTCGTTCTTGTCGACAGCCAGCGTGTTGCGGATGTACGCGCCGATATTGACATGGTCGATATCGAGAACGTTGATTTCCGTCTCACCGGTGTCGAGCAGGGTCTTGAGGACCTTCTCGTCGATTTCGTCACCGGCTTCGAGATAAATCTCACCGGTTGCGTAATTGACGACGTCTTCCGCAAGATAAGAACCGAACAGGTCGTCTTCCGTCGCCTTGATGGCCTGGAGGCCCTTTTCGGCAAGCTGCTTGGCCGAACGGGCGGTCAGCTTCTTGCCGGCTTCCAGAACGACTTCGCCGGTGTCCGCGTCGATGAGATCGGAAATGATCTTCATGCCCTTGAAGCGGTCAGCCGAATACGGAATGCGCCAATTGTCGCCATCACGCGTATAGGTGACAGTCTTGTAGAACGTCGACAGAATTTCTTCGCCGTCCATGCCGAGCGCCATCAGCAGCGTGGTGGCCGGCAGCTTGCGACGACGGTCGATACGTGCGTAGACGATGTCCTTGGAATCGAATTCGATATCGAGCCAGGAACCGCGATAAGGAATGACGCGAGCCGCGAACAGGAGCTTGCCCGACGAATGGGTCTTGCCCTTGTCATGATCGAAGAAGACGCCCGGCGAACGGTGCATCTGTGAAACGATCACGCGCTCGGTACCATTGACGATGAAGGTGCCGTTGTCGGTCATGAGCGGCATATCGCCCATGTAGACATCCTGTTCCTTGATGTCCTTGATCGACTTCGCGCCGGTATCTTCGTCAATATCGAACACGATGAGACGCAGCGTCACCTTGAGTGGCGCCGAATACGTCAGATCGCGCTGACGGCATTCGTCAACGTCGAATTTTGGTGCGTCGAACTCGTAGCGAACGAATTCGAGCATTGAAGCGCCGGAGAAATCCTGAATTGGGAAAACAGACTTGAAAACCGCCTGCAAACCCTCGTCAGGACGCCCACCGGATGGTTCTTCAACCATAAGGAACTGGTCGTAAGATGCCTTTTGAACCTCGATAAGGTTCGGCATCTCGGCGACCTCTGGGATCTTGCCGAAAAATTTGCGTACGCGCTTGCGACCATTGAAAGAATGGGTCTGAGCCATCGTCGCTCCTCGTTCTATAGCCTTGCGGCTTGCTCACGCCTTGCGGCCTTTATCATGCGCCGCCCTTCGGCGGTCCTTCGAGCACATGAACCTTCAGATCGGCCCCTTCAGATCGGATGGATCGAAAGGATCATATGCAAACTTTCCAGAGCGGCCTTCAGCATCGTTGCCGACACGCGGCGCTCTTAACGGGCTAAAACCCGTTTCCTGAAAGCCGTTCCGGCACTCAGGAAAAGGGTTCCAGTCATCCGACCCACCGGGAAAGTCCGGCGGGAACTGGCGGATGGAAAACCATCCGCCAGAATAGTCCGAACTTACTTGAGTTCGACCTTGGCGCCAGCAGCTTCGAGCTGTGCCTTGATCTTCTCAGCTTCGTCCTTCGAAGCGCCTTCCTTGACAGCCTTCGGAGCGCCTTCGACCAGGTCCTTGGCTTCCTTGAGGCCGAGACCGGTGATTGCGCGCACTTCCTTGATCACGTTGATCTTGTTAGCGCCGCCGTCAGCGAGAACGACGTCGAATTCGGTCTTTTCTTCTGCAGCAGCAGCAGGGGCAGCGCCACCAGCAGCAGCAACAGCGACCGGAGCAGCAGCCGAAACGCCCCACTTCTCTTCGAGAAGCTTGGACAGCTCAGCGGCTTCCAGAACGGTCAGGGCCGAAAGGTCTTCAACGATCTTTGCGAGATCAGCCATTTTTGTACTTCCTATTATAAAGGTTTGAACTTGACAGCGAGAAACGGCCTTAAGCCGCCTCGTTCTTCCGGGCGTGCGCGCCGATAACGCGGGCGATCTGGCCCGCCGGAGCGCTGGTAAGTACTGCAAGACGCTGAGCCGGGGTCTGGATCATTCCAACCAGCTTTGCGCGCAGTTCGTCGAGCGACGGGAGCGAAGCAAGCGACTTGACGCCATCGGCGTTAAGCGTCGTTGCACCCATTGCACCGCCGAGGATAACGAGCTTGTCGTTAGTCTTGGCGAATTCGACGGCTACTTTCGGAGCGGCGATCGGATCGTTTGCGTAAGCAACGACCGTCTGACCCGTAAACAGGTCAGCAATACCTTCCGATTCCGTGCCCTGAAGAGCGATTTTGGCAAGGCGGTTTTTCGCGACTTTAACGGACCCACCTGCATCACGCATCTTCGAGCGAAGATCGCTCATCTGCGAAACGGTGAGACCGGTATAGTGGGCCACGACGACCGAACCGGACTCTTTGAAAGCGCCGTTCAGCCACGCGACAAATTCGCGCTTTTCCGCTCTATCCACTGTCTCTCTCCAGTTGACAGGACCACATGGCCCTGCCGGGTTGCCTTTGCCGGACGAACTTCACAGTCAGTCCGACGTTCGAGGATCCTGTCCCCTTCAGTTCCACCTGCAAGCAGGCTTCACCCAAAGGCAACTACGGTTCAAACCTTGCATGCACATTCGTGCGAAACAGGGTTATTCCACGTCTCATGCAGGCTTTGCGTTTAAGGAAAACCACCCGAAGATGATGATCCGCCTGCAATCTCGGACAGGATAACCGGATTTTCATCCGGCTATCCGGGTCTTGCGACCCGGAATTCTTGCCGTTCGTCCTGTTGTTCCAGAACTGGCTGGCAGCCATGCCTCTCCAATCGGAAAGGCTTGGGCCCCGGCGAACCGGAGCCCTGAAACTTAGGCGACGACCTTGACGGTTGCCGGGTCGACCTTGACGCCAACGCCCATGGTCGAGGAAATCGACACGCGCTTGACGTATTCACCCTTGGCAGCCGATGGCTTTGCCTTGATGACGGCGTCAGCGAAAGCCTTGATGTTTTCTTCGAGCTTGGCATTGTCGAAGGAAACCTTGCCGATACCGGCATGGATGATACCGGCCTTCTCGACGCGGAACTCGACTGCGCCGCCCTTGGAAGCAGCAACAGCAGCTGCAACGTCGGTGGTGACGGTGCCAACCTTCGGGTTTGGCATCATGCCGCGAGGGCCGAGAACCTTACCAAGACGGCCAACGAGCGGCATCATGTCCGGGGTTGCAATGCAGCGATCGAATTCGATCTTGCCGCCATTGACGATTTCGAACAGTTCTTCCGCACCGACGATGTCGGCGCCAGCCTTCTTGGCTTCTTCAGCCTTGTCGCCGCGAGCGAAAACAGCAACGCGAACCGTACGGCCCGTGCCATTCGGCAGGTTGACGACACCGCGGACCATCTGGTCGGCGTGGCGCGGATCGACGCCGAGGTTCATCGCGATTTCGATGGTTTCATCGAACTTGGCGACAGCACGTTCCTTGACGAGACCGATAGCAGCCGACAGATCGTACAGCTTGTTGCGATCGACGCCTTCACGGATCTTGTTAATGCGCTTGGAAATCTTCGCCATCGTCTCAGCCCACCACTTCCAGGCCCATCGAACGGGCAGAACCTTCGATCATGCGCATCGCTGCTTCAATGTCAGCGGCGTTCAGATCCTTCATCTTCGCTTCAGCGATCGTGCGAACCTTGTCGCGGGTGATCGTGCCGGCGCTTGCCTTACCCGGGGTCTTCGAACCGGACTTGAGGTTAGCGGCCTTCTTGAGGAAGTAGGTTACCGGAGGCGTCTTCATCACAAAAGTGAAAGACTTGTCCTGGTAATAGGTGATCACGACTGGAATCGGCGAACCCTTTTCCATTTCCTGCGAGGCAGCATTGAACGCCTTGCAGAATTCCATGATGTTGATGCCGCGCTGACCCAGGGCCGGACCGATCGGGGGCGACGGATTGGCCGCACCTGCCGCTACCTGGAGCTTCAGCTGGCCTGCAATTTTCTTAGCCATTGCTTTCTGCCTTTTTTACTTTGCCGGAAATCCGGCTTTCTCGATTAATGCCGGAAAATCCGGCTCTCGACTGACGCCAGTTCGACTGGCGGGCAGTTCGGTGGTCCGGAGATCGGCGACCGGCTAAGCCGCCTTCCCTTCCACCATTTCCACTCCAGCCGAAATTCGCCGGGAGTGGAGCCCTTCACGGGCAAACGATCAGAGCTTGTCAACCTGACCGTATTCCAGATCCACGGGCGTTGCGCGCCCGAAGATGGAAACCTCAACCTTGAGACGCGCGCGTTCTTCGTCGACTTCCTGAACGATCCCGTTGAAGGAAGCGAACGGACCGTCGGAAACGCGAACGTTTTCGCCAATCTCGAAGGATACCGAAGTCTTCGGGCGCTCGACGCCATCCTGAACCTGGTTCAGAATCTGGTCGACTTCCTTCTGGGAAACCGGCACCGGCTTGGAATCGCCAAGGAAGCCAGTGACTTTCGGAGTATTCTTGATCAGCGAGAAGACGGCATCCGTAAGGGTTGCACGCACCAGCACGTAACCCGGGAAGAACTTGCGCTCTGCGTCAACCTTGCGGCCGCGGCGCACTTCAACGATCTTCTCGGTCGGCACGACGATCTGCTCGATAAGCTCGGACAGACCCTTCTGCTTTGCCTTGGCCTCGATGTCCTCGGCGACCTTCTTTTCGAAATTGGAATAGGCGTGAACGATGTACCAGCGCGCCGTCATCTAAAAACTCCCCAATCCTAACTTATCGACCAAGGCCGAGAATAAATTCTACGCCATAGGCCATAAGCTGGTCGGCAAGAAAAAAGAACGCGGCAGCCAGAAACGCCATGATCACCACCATAATGGTGGAGATGACCGTTTCACGCCGTGTAGGCCAGGTCACCTTCGCCGTTTCGGCGCGAACTTGCTGAAAAAAGGTGATCGGATTCGTCTTGGATGCCATCTGCCGCTCTGTCATTGATCCGGCGCTACCCCCAAACTCTAGCTCGCAAAAACGAATCAAAAGCCTGAAGTCACGCGTATACGGCACGCAAAGCTGAAAATTCAGCCCCACGCGCCGCGTGTCTGTTGACGCTACATAGAATCGATTCCCGAAAAAAACAAGCCCAAAGGTTAAAAGAATACCATACAGGCTTATCGGAGATCCGATCCTTGCGAATATCACCCGGCGCACCATCCAATCGTGCGGCGGCGATCCTCCCCTGCCCGGCCAACAAATCCCGCAGGGAATTATCATTTTCCACGACGACGCCCTGCCGAAGCCTGCGCCATCATCGAAAAGGTAAGGCGGCATAGATGGCCGCCTGAACTATCATATAGAAAACGGGCACCCATAGTCAAGCCATGAGCACCCGTTCTGAAATGGCAGGGGCAGCAGGGTTCGAACCCGCGACCTACGGTTTTGGAGACCGTCGCTCTACCAACTGAGCTATACCCCTATGCGGCATTTAGAATGCCAGACTGGCGGCGTAACCGCCAGTCAAATTCATTACTCGATGATCGAGGAGACGATGCCTGCACCGACGGTGCGGCCGCCTTCACGGATAGCGAAGCGGAGCTTCTCTTCCATGGCGATCGGCACGATCAGCTGCACGTCCATGGCGACGTTATC
>NZ_BAABTE010000029.1:0-18216 GCF_040371715.1 Brucella sp. NBRC 14130 | reverse complement strand
TCGTATGTGCGCCTTTAGCATACAAAACTTGTTCAACTCCGCCTTTCACATTGTTTCCGATTTCAAAAACGTTGTGAAACTGCCGATGATGGTCCAGATTACGACCAACTAACGCGAAGCAGGAGGCTGAGATAAAGGCATGGCTAGGCGCTCAATCGATGAACGTATTGCCGAACTGGAAGAGCAGGCCAAGGCATTGAGGGCGCGCAAGTCCCAAACAGATCGGGCGAATGACACCCGCAGGAAGGTAATCCTCGGCACCCTGCTTCTGCGAGATATCGAGGGCGGCGGCGAGGCATCAAAGCTCCTGCGCGGTTGGCTTGCGAAGGAGCTTCCCGGCCACCTGACGCGCGAACATGACCGCCAGATTTTTGCGGAGCTGCTGTCGGAAATCAGCAAGCCCGATCATGCTTAGTCGCCTTATGCCATTGCTGCGCGGTGATCAGGATGAAAGCCTGACACGCGCGAAATGGGCCTTCCTGCTGATGGTGGGCTTGTCGGTTTACTCGATTGTGGGTCAGGGAGCAGACCACATAAAAGCGCCGATGAGTGGCGTTGCGTGGCTGATTGGGATTGCGGTTTTTGGATTTTTTGCGGTCGCCGCTTCGCGGCGACAAGGTGCCCGTGTCGTCGGTCAGTACGTGCAAGGAAACCACGGCGTTCGCCGCGTTCTCGTATTCGCTGGCGTACTATGGGCGACTGTCATTGGATCGGCGTATGTCGCCCGCTTCATCGTTAACACGTTGCGCGATAGCGCGGTGTATGATCCCGGTTACAACACCTATGTCGCGGGCGCTCCTACGGTCGCGTTCATCGTCGCGACAGCGGCGCTCCTGCTGGTCATTTTTCTGCTCGGTCGGTCCGCTCTGAGTTCGCCGGATGGGGTCAGCCGGGAGCACATGCGCGGGGCCGCTTTTGCCAGCAGGGAAAGCTACCTTGCGGAGCTTGAAAAGCGTTATCCCAATCGACCGCCTGCGGCGGCGATTGCGGGGGTTCCGTTCCCACCGGGACACGAGCGAATGCACACCGCAATCGCCGCCTCGACCGGCGCGGGAAAGACCACAGCGCTGCGCGGCCTGCTCGACACGATCCGGGCACGTGGGGACCGGGCAATCGTGCTCGACAACAACAGCGAGTTCATGCGCGCTTTCCGTCAGGATGGCGACGTGATCCTGTCACCCTTCCATGAGGAAAGCATGGGGTGGCGGCTGTCGAACGAGGCGCGCGATCTGCATGATTGGGACCGGCTCGCCTCCGGCTTCGTGCCGGAAGGAAACGGCAATTCTGCCGAATGGCACGACATGGCCAAATCTCTGTTTGGGGCGGTCGGCGCTGGCCTGTTCGAGGTCTATGACGGCAAGTTCTCCAATGCCGAGCTACAGCGCGTCCTCATCTCGGCCGAGGCCGACGAGCTGGCCCCGCTTGTCGCCGGAACCACGGCCGAGGTTCTGGCCGCGTCTGACGACTACAACGCGCGGCGGCTCCAGTCCGTCCGCATGAGCTTCATCGCCAACCTGAAGGCATGGCGCTACGTCAAGGACGGCGATTTCTCGCTGCGTGACTGGATCGCCTCCGACACATCCGAATGGATGTTCCTCCCCTACTCCGACTATGAAATGACCCTCGCCCGCGATCTGCTGGCCGCGTGGGTCGATATCATGGTGACGTCAGCGCTCAACCGGCGCGAAGGCCCCTCCCCTGCCCGTACCACGTGGATCATCATTGACGAGCTGAACTCCCTCGGTGAAATCCCGGCGCTGCTCGTCGGCGCGACCCGCCTGCGCAAGGCAGGTGTCGCAATCGTCGTCGCGGTGCAGGACTTCGCGCAGCTCCGCGAGACCTACAGCGAAAACCGGGCCGAAACGCTGATGAACAATTTCAGCAACAAGCTCGTGCTGCGCACCACCGAAGGCAATGCGGCCGAGTACCTGTCGAAACAGCTCGGGGACAGGGAGATGAAAGAGGATCACACCAGTTTCGCAACTGGTGGAGGCGGCTCCCTCACCTACTCGGCCAACATTGTGATGGAGCGGCTTGTGCTGCCCTCGGAGATCCAGAAGCTTCCGGATCTGGAAGGCTATCTGAACTTCGCCGGTGACTGGCCGGTGATAAAGGTGAAAGTGCCTCTGCCGGGGCAAGAGGCGTAAGGACGGTCACGGAGCCACGCTTTTCCAAGGCTCGTCCTGGTAAAGCGTGGCGGGCGTTTCCAGAGGGGCGGAATAAGCGGTCCCGGCGCTTCGCGCCGGGGCTTTGTCAGTGAAGGCCCTCCGGCTCTCTACGGCGCAATGTGGAAGCGCGTTCGCCTCCGGGCCACGACGCGGCTAGGCCGCGTCCGCATGTCAGGCAACCGCTAGCGTCAGGTGCCCGACCGGATCGGCCGTAGGCCGCACTGTGATCTCGATATCGTAGCCAAGGCGGTTCAGGGCGTCCATCAGCTTGCGCTCTGACAGGTTGGCGGAGTCACCACGCAACAGGGCCGACACCTTCGGCTGTGGAAGCCCCATGCGCCGCCCCGCTTCCTCCTGCGTCAATCCAAGCCGCCGCACGGCCTTGGTGATTTCGATCATCAGGCCGGATTTCACCTTGAGCTTGTCGGCGTCAGGTAGACCGAGATCGGCAAAGACATTGCCGGAACTGCTCGTCACCTCGATTCCATTAACGACGCGCGTTTGCATCTCTCATCTCCTTGGCTATAGCCTCGGCTACCTTGAGCCGCGCCTTGATAACGTCCATGTCTTCTTTCGGCGTGGCGATACCGCTTTTGCTCTTCTTCTGGAAACAATGCAGCACGAACACCGCTTCCTCGTACCGAACCGTGTAGACGGCCCGGTATGTGCCGCCCACATCGTTCTCGACCACCTCCAAGACGCCAGCGCCGCCAAAGCCCTTGAGCACTTTTGACGCCGGATGCTGCTCGCCATGCTGCGCGAAATGCAGCGCGAACCCGACCGACTTCCGTACATCGGCCGGGAGCTGCATCAGGTCTTTGTAGCTGCTGCCGATCCACTCAAGCGGACGCTCTTCCTGCTTCATACAAACCTTATACCTGTTCTGGTATATTTTTCAACCATGATCGTTTGGCAATCGAGAAAACATGAAATCATGCAATCATGAAAACATGTTTGCCTGTTATTCCTCGGCCTCGCGAACCACGGGGAAATTGTATTTCACGAAAAGCAGGTTCAGTGCCTCAGCGACAAGCCGCTCCTGTGGAATCCGCTTGCCCTGCGGGTCGCGGGTTCGGAAGCTAAGTTCTTCCAGCGTTTCCCAATAGGCAGGCGGGAGATAATGCGTCTTGGCCGTCTTGTTCGCCCGCGACGGCGCGACGTAGCTCCCTGCGGGCTGGACGCTGCGAGCACGACGCTTCGGCTCGGTCAGCGTGTCGGAAGCGGCCTCGATAGTCGGCGCGTCGGCCGCTGGCTGCTCGGCGGTTTTGATGGCGCTTGCCAAGAGAGACGGCTTGCGGCTCATGCTTTCATCCTTTCATGCTTGCCTGCAATCATGCTTGCCTGTTCAGTGAGGAATGCGAAAAGACCGGCGATCTCCTGTGCTGCTCGCCCATCCGGCTCAAGCTCCTGAGCCGTCTGGCCCAAGGCCGGGGCATCTTCTTGGGCTTTCAGCCGGGACATGTGGACCGGCGCAACACTCATGTTGAACCGCTCGGCAATAGCCAGCGCGTCGTCAGCCGCCCTGCCCCCGGCGTTCGGGTGCACCAGATTCAGCACCACGAAGGCGGGCGGACTGCCTGCCATGTCCAGCAGGCGCTTTAGCGGCTCCAAGGTGTCGATTGCGAAAATTTGTGCCTGTGTGGGGATGATGACCATATCGGCATGCTTGGCCGCTTCGGTCGATGCGCTGTCCATCTTTCCGGGCGTGTCGATGAACACCCAATCCATGCCAAGGCCGCGATAGGCGTCTAGCGAGCGCCGGATAGCCCCCGGCTGGATCGAGGCCACATCGGGGCCGTCCCCTTCGCGGCGGTCGAACCAGTTCACGGCGTTTGTCTGCGGATCGAGGTCGAGCAAGGCTGATTTCTTACCGGCCCGATGGGCGGCGACCGCAAGCGCCGTCGCTATCGTGGTCTTGCCAGTCCCACCTTTTTGAGTGCAGAACGCTACTGTAATCATGTTTGCATCCTTTCATGCAAGTTAGATTGCATGCTTTCTGCCAAGCATGAAAGCATGTTTGCATTGCAAAACCGTTAATCAGTCCTCCGTTTCCTCCGCTGCCATCGGTTCATCGCATTCGCCGCACACCAAGCGGACGCCGGGTTTCGCCCAAGCGTTCATGTCACATGACGGGCAGGTGTAGCGGGTCTTGCTGGCCGACTTCGCCTTGCGCTTTTTGCGGGCCTCGGCGTCGTCCCATAGCTCGACATAGAGGGCGGAAAAGTCGGGTTGAGCCGCCAGATCGGCATACGCGCGGGCGTAAGAGCCGCCCTCGATGATGTAGTGGCTGCACGATTGCCCGGTCTCCTTGCCGCCCGGTCGGCCGGTGTCTGACGGGTGCAGGCCAATCGCGTGCATTTTCGCCGCCCATTCCTTGTTGTGGTAGCCGGAGCGCGACGGCTTGCCGAAATGGTGTTGCCAGAGATGGGCCATTTCGTGCGCGAGCGTCGAAAGGCTCTGCTCATCGGTGCGGCTTTTAAAATGCGACGGGTTCAGCGCGATCTCGTCGGTGATCTCCGCGCCGTCCTTCGATCCAAACCGCCCGCCCGCGAAATAGCCATAAGCCTTGTTCTTGCGCTGCAAGGTCACGAGGCAGGGCGGCAGCTCGCCCCCGAAAAGGCGCTTGTTGAAGAAGTCGAACGCCTGATTCAGTGCGGCGTAGGTTTTCGCTGTCGGATTGGCGGGGGACATGAAAGCCTCTTTTGTTTCGTACGATACAAACACAATCGCATATTTCATGCTTACATGCAAGCATGTTTGCATGATTTCATGTTTGAGCGCCGACCTATCCGCCCGCTTCCTCTCGAAAGCCCATGCGACAGCAGCGGCAAGCGCGAATCTTGCGGTATTTTGGCGCTGAGGATGCGGCTTGGGGTCTCAGCCGTCAGCCAGACGGTGGTTTGCGGCTAGCAAACCGCTGAAAGCGGCCCGTAGGGCCACCGTTTGGCTGATTATCAGGCTGTCCGTTTTTATTTTTAAATCCGTAGGTATCTGTGGACGCCGGTTTTTTGACACCCTTGAACTTAAAACCAAGATTGGGCCGAAAGCGCTTCAACCAGCTTAGCCAGGTCTTGCAGACGATGGTGATGATGTTGGAAAGCCACTTGTTCCGCCACTGTGGCCGGTGCGCGACCTTGATCAAACCGCGCGCTCTTGCCTTCCTGATGGCGTTTCGCGCTGTCGTCTGGCCGACCCCGGCGCGATCTGCGATCTCTGCGACGGTGCAGCGGCACGCCCCAAGCTCACGGACATCGGCCGCGACGATATAGAGCGCTGCGCGCTCGCCCTCGGTGAAACCTTCGTAATCGTCGGCCGGGGGTAGGGCGGCTAACCCGCCTAGACGCTGCTTCCTCGCCCATCGTTCGGGATCGCGCTTGCCGCTAGCGGCCTGCTCTCGCGATTGATCGGACTTCGCACGCAGTGGAAACCAGCTCCGCGTAGGGGGGAGCCGCTTCTGACGTGCGCTTTGGAGTTCGAGCCGTCGAACTTCGGCCATCTGACGGAGGAGCGATGTTTCTCGGTCATCGAACTGCCCGCCACACGTCTGCGACAGAGGCCCATGAACGAGTTGGATAAAGTCGTTTATTTGGGCCTCAGATGTGTACCCCGCAATCGCCCGGATCACAGCAACAAGATTGTCCACGCTCGTGCCTGTAGGGCGTAGGCACGCGTCCGCTCTCGGTGCCCCTGCAAGCACCGCTCCTACTTGTCCAAACATAGTCCTTCGTCCTCCTTCGGGAGGGCATGGACAGCGGACAAAGATTCTGCGTTCCCGCAAGACTCATGTCTTGCAGGGTGGCGGTCTCTCGACTATGTTGGAAAGCAGTTTCTGGGGCTTCCCAACAAGGTCGTTCCGACAATCCAAAAACCCCTTACCGCGCCAACGGTCAGGGGTTTTTCGTTTTATGCCCTCGGTGCGTTCTCGATATAGAACCTCAAAGCTTCTTCAATGATCGGTGCGCGCGATTGCACGCCCCGTTGCTCCTTGAGTTTGTCGATGGCTTCGACTAGCTCAGTAGGAACAAAGGTGGTGAGCGACATACGTCCAGCGGCCGCCTGCCGCGCACGATGCGCAGCTACGTCCTTCCGAATCTGTTCCGTACGTTGCTTCATTCTTACATGTAAGCGATGATTTGGCCGATTCTGCAACCCCTTATTTCTCAAGGGGGTGATTTTCGCGCCATGGGAGCCGCAGAACGTCATCCGCGCCCACCTGTGAGGCCGCGCAGCTCGTCGCGCATGAAGTCCCCGAACGGTGCCTTTGCCTCGTAGACACGGCCTGTTGCTGCCTGCCAAGCGCGATACCTGAACATAAAGGCTTGGGTGAGCATCGGGACCGAGAAAATCCCGACCGCTATGAGCGGCGACCATGAGCCAGAAAAAGCGCCCCATGCGCCTGCCAGCGCAAGGCTGGTTAAATCGATCTGCACCAGCAGCCGGGCATGTCGCTCGCAATAGTCGCGGCGCTGCACCGCTGTGTCATCCAGCCACGCCCCGTTCAAGATCGCCAGATCGTCGAGCGTGACCACAGTGCCGCAATGATCGCAGCGCCGCGTCTCGTCATCGTTGGTCGGTTGAAGTAACCCGTCCGTACAAGTCGGACAGGCGGCGCGATCCACCCGGAAAGCCGTACGGGCAGCGGCGGCGACGTATCTGTGCTCGTTCTTTACAACGCCGGGGATTATGCGAACTGGCGGTTTAACGGCCATCCTTGCCTCCGTGATTGTTGCTCCGGTTCACATCGAATCCAGAAATTAAAGCACAATCAATAATAGATGGCGAATCCTGAGGCAAATTATAAAGTACATATGAGTTTCACAGTGTTTTTGATTTCAAAAACACTGTGAAACTATTTGCTTTGCTCGGATTCTCGATTGAGTTAAAATCTTTTAATACTGCAATTACACAGTGTTTTTGATTTCAAAAACAATGTCGAATTCGAGGGCGGCATGGAAAATCAACCAGATATAGCGGAGCTATTCACACCCGAAGATTACAGTGCGGGCCTTGTATTCCTGCGGCGTATCCTCGGCTGCACGTTCGATTACCTATGGGTGCCGGGCGGGCAAGCGGCCCCAACTGGGGGAACCTGCGACAACACAAACGACATTCTGGCCCAGCTCGTCACCACCTTGAACGTGGCGATGCTCGCGGTGATCGCGGTTGTCGCAACTTACCTGATTTTCGCGAGTCTGAAGAACACGGCCAATGATGGCGAGGCGGGCGGGCGTTCGATGAACCCAAGCTGGACGCTTGTTTTGGCCGGGGTGGGCGCAATCCTCTGCTTCCCGGCCTTTAATGGATACAGTGCGCTGCAAGTTGGAACGATGCAGGTAGCAGTCTGGTCCTCGGGCCTCGGGGATGCGATGTGGCGGCTCGCCGGGGAGAAGATGGCGAGTTCTACCGCCGTCAACAAGACGTTCACGAACCTGAATGAAAGCGGCTGGTGGAGTGATGGCGGCGATGGCACCGAGGCCGATCTGCGGACGGCTATAACGCAGGCACTACAGGCCCGTGTGGGTGGTGAGTTGTGCAAGCGCTCGCTGAACAAAAGTCTCACCGCGATGGCGACGACAAATGGTCAGATTACCCCGGTTTCAGGGGCAGAGGTACGAGATACACAGGAAGGATTTGCGCAGCGTAGCATCTACTTCAAAGCTCCTGCTTCGCTGAATGATAGCATCGGGCTTTGCGGCGGCGTCACGGCCACCTATTCCATTGAGAAGACGACCCCGAACGCACAGGCGAACGCGAACACCGATCCGTCAAACTTAGCGATTCAGAACCAGATCGCGGACACAATCAGCAAATACGCCGCGCGGACAGGTAAAGCCGGAGCCGATGCAATCCTCTCGTCGCTCGATACCGAAGCGCAGAAGCTGACGGATATCCTTTATCCTACGGATGGTCCTCGCAAGCGCGGCCCGGCAGAAGTGGACGCCATAGGCCAATCGATTGCAGCGGTCGTAGCTGCGGCGAAGCAAGCCATCAACACGCAGTTTCAGCAATCCGAGCCTGAACTGCGCCAAATCACTGCGCAGGCAATGTCTGCCTCGAACAGGAACGGCTGGTTCTATGCGGTGCTGTATCAGCGCATTTTGGTGAATGCGACCTCTGCCCGCGACGGCATCCGCAAGGGGATATCTGTCTCTGCCACCCCTGCGTCCCGCGATCTCGCGGCTGCATGGGGCTGTGTCGTATCCGGCTCTTGGGCGGTCTGGAAAACAACCTGCTCAAATGAACTCGAAGTGTTCTTCAAACAATATGCATCTGATGTGGCCAACCTCGATCAGATGTCGGGCACATTCTTGAACAGCGCAAACCGCGATAGCGGATTAGGCACGAACTCATCCGACATTGCGGCCATTCGCGGCGCTGGAATGGGCTGGGGCCGTCTGACCGACTGGATTATTGGGATGATGGGCCAGAACAATGAAGGCAACTCCCTGAACGGAGAAGGTTGGGCCGATCCTATCCCGCAATTGCAGACGACAGGCGGGGCCATACTCGCTGCTGGTGGTACTCTCGTTACAGCCGCCAAGGCGGGTGAAATAGGCGCGGAGTCCGCTATCGGCAAAGCAAGCTTAGGTGGTTTCGTCTTTGGGAAGGCGCTGGAAGCAGTCGGCCCTGCGGGATGGCTTCTGGTCGCCTTCGGATTTTTGCTGGCCGTAGTCGTGCCGTATATGCCGCTGATCTATTTCTTTCTCGCCGCGCTCTCGTGGCTGATCTTGGCGGTGCAGACGATCATCACAGCGCCGTTCTGGCTGATGCAGATGTTCTATCCAAACCGCGACGGGAGCCTACAGGGCACCAGCATCGCGCGGGCGTTGATGGTGCTGCTGGCATTGCTGGTGCGCCCGGCTCTCATCATCATCGGACTTATCTTCTGCATGATGCTCATGCGCGTGGGGCTGGATTTCCTCAACATTCTCACACGAAACGCATATGCGGCCATGGCCTATGCCGGGCCGCTCAGCGCCGGGGGGCAGTTGAGCAACATCGCCTTAGCGGTAGGTGGATTCATGATCTACGCCTCGGCGGCTGTAGCGCTGGTCTCCATCTGCTGCGGCCTGATCGACGGTGTTGGAGATCACGTGATGGATATGGCCGACGCCGGTATGAGCCGTTACCTCGGTTCTCAAGCGCAGCGCGGGGAGGGGATGCTTGGAAATCCGGCTGCTGCTGCGGCAGCGCAAATTGCCATTGGCGGGCGCGGATCGTTGGCCGGAACCGGCAATCAGGTTTCCCGTCTGCGTCAGCAGAGGGATAGCAAGCAGCTCTCCGGCACAGGAGGTAAAAAATAATGAAGCCAAGGAAAGCATTCTTGCGGTCGATTATCAGCGCCGCTGCTCTGTCATCCATACTCGTCACCAGCTCGGCCTATGCCGAACCGCTGACGCTCACAAAGCTGCGCGCGCCGGAGAGCCGAGACCCAAAAAATGGCATCGGCACCATCATGCGCAACGTGTGGGCCGACGAAATCAAGGCTGTAGGTGGGCGGGCCTACAGCTTCTCCTACGGCCTGTTTAAAGCCGGGTCCGCACAATATCTGGTGTCGTCGTTCCGGTCGGCCGAGTCATGCAGGCCGGATGAATGCACATGGAGCGTACAGCGCCTTACGCCGTCCTATGAGGTCGCCACCTCGGGCAAGCCGTTCACTGCCTGCGGCGCGCTCAATCAGCTCGACGTGACGGAAGGCAGGTTGACCATCTGCGGAACGGAGGTCGATCTGCCATGATCCTGCGCCGATCCGCTTTCGCAGTCAGCATTTTGCTGGCGACAACCGCCCTGACCGAAGCCCGAAACGCTCAACCAACCGCGACGGACTGCGGCGGCTTCATGCGCAATATCCGCCAGTCCGAAGGCTCCGGCGACTATTCCACCAACACCGGGAACGGTTTTTATGGGGCCTATCAGATGGGCGATGAGGCCCTGCAGGATGCCGGGTACATGGACGCTGGCGGCAACTGGACCGGCAAGGACGGCGTGAAATCGCTGGATGATTACCTGTCGAACCCGACCGCACAGGACAACGCCTTTCTGGCCTATGGTGAGAAGAATCTGAGCTACCTCGGCAACTGGCAGCAATATATCGGCCAGACCATAAACGGTGTTCCGGTCACGCGGGCCGGACTAATCGCCGGTAGCCATCTCGTCGGCGCTGGCGGTCTGAAATACTGGCTGACGAGCGGCGGCGACTGCACCAACAAGGGCACAGGCTCCGACGCGGTAGACGGAAACGGCACCTGCGCCGGAACCTACGTCGCGGAAAATCAGGTCAACGAACAGTGCACCGGGGGAGAGGGCGGCGGGGCCGGTTCCTGCTTGGTGGCGCACCCTGTCACAAGCCCTGTGGTTTTTTCCGAATACGGCGCTTGGGATCGACCTGGCGCTGGCGCGGGAAATGGCTGGCATCGCGGATCGGACATTTATCCGCAAGGGGCGCAGGGCCATGCCTCAAACGGTCAGCCGCTCTTTGCGGCTCATAACGGCAAGCTCACCGTTGGTTCTATGGGTGTGAAGGTCACTGGCGATCAGTTCCGCACCCTGTACCTTCACTCGGCTTCACGACCCGACCCGAGGGACGTAAGCGCCGGAGAGGAAATCGCCAAAATCGGTGATGTGAAATCGGCCGGTAAACCGCATCTGCATTTCGAGGTGCAAGTACCTGCAAGCGCGATCTCCGCAACAAAGTGCGTGCCGGGATCGAGCACGGACGATTGCGCCTTTCCGGCCGATGGCAACAAAAAAGACCCGAACGGCTATGCGACGGCCGACGCGCTGCGATCCGCGTCCCCGAACACATGGTATTATGTGAATCCGGAGCGCTACCTGAAGGAGCGTGTTCCGGTCGTCGGCATGGCGGCGGTGCGCGCCGGTCGCAACCAGACTTTGCCGAATAGCTGCACTCCCGGCCAGACCGTGGCGGAAACACCTTCCAGCTCTGGCGACAGTGACAACGCGAATGCGATGGCTGGCGGTGAGGGCACCTATATGACCAGCAGCGGCAGTGCCATCGCGAATGCCGACGCCGATCTCCGCTCCCTCGCCATCAACATGACACGGCAAAGCGCGCTCGAGCTGCGCGCCGCTACCTCGAGCGCGCAGAACCTACAAGGCCACACCGATAGCGCGCTTGCGCACATGCTTATGCTGATGACACGGGAAGAGGATGGGCTATGAGCGACATCATGAGGACCGCCGCACTTGCTCTAGCCGTTGTCGCCCCGGCAAACGCCATTGCCGCGCAAAGCTCGCTGGATGGCCGCTATGCTTACTATCTGGCCAGCACAGCGGCCGAGACGGACAGAGGGCCGCGCAACGATGCGGATTGCCGGAAATTTCTGGCCTCTGACCTCGCGGATTCCACTGAGCACCTGACCATTGCCGGGAACCGTTGGGACGATAATCAAGACGTTTCCGCTGTGACCGGCAATGTCGAGATGGGGCAGGGCAGGGGCAACGTGGTGCCGTTCACGATCAACGTGGAGAGTGAGGCGGCTGACGGAACCGGCGACGGCACTACCCCGGCAAAAGGGACCGTCACCCGGATTGGAAGGCTGGCGATCTCCATCACCATCGACAGTGAGGACGGCCGGAAGGTGCTACATTACTGCAAGGTAGGTTAGGAGCGCTCCGGCCGCTGCAAGGCGTCCAGAATGGCTTTTTGTGTTTCCAGCAGCTCGCGCTGAATCTCGATCAGGGTATCAAGCCGCTCTTTGGTGTCGATGCGGGCAACCTCATTTTGAAGCCCTAAGTTTAGCAAGACCCCATATTCGTTTTCCGGGTTTGCAATCAGCTTTCTGCCGTCAAAATACGTGGGATCATAGAGCGAGCGCACGTCTGGCAGCTCTGCGTTCTTTTCCGGGCCTCTTCCTAATAGATTACGCAACATAGTCCTTCTCCGTCCCTCGCTCGATCTCTGATCCTTCAAGGGCGCAGTATAGATGAATCACCACGTCATTGAACCCGCGCCTATTCAGCCATGAAAAAGCGGCATCCTGAGAGACTTCGAACAGATCGCGCATGATCATGAGGTAATAACCGGAGTGCTCTGCTTTGTAGAGCGTTTCCGTGTAGCGCTGCGTTGCTGACGGGCTGTCAAAGTCCTCATAGGTGGCAACTGCCGGAAGACGCCAGACTTCTGACGATCCTGCGATTTTACGGACTTCCTCGATCATGACGACACTGGCTCCTTGCTACACGCATGGATTCTGCGCGCAAGCGGTGCATAAATCAAGACTTTTGCACCATGAGCTAAGATGCTGATTTTGCACCCTCTCGCACGGTGCAGAAATCTGGTGCATAAACGACCCATGATTTATGGATACGCGCGAGTCTCGACGGATGGACAGGATGTTGCAGCACAGGCGGAGGCGCTGCGCGCGGCAGGCTGTGAGACGATTGTGCGCGAGGTGGCCAGCGGAGCGCGTGAGCGCCCCCGCCTAAAGGGTCTGCTCAATAAGCTGAACGAAGGGGATGTGCTCATTGTAACGCGGATCGACCGCCTCGCCCGATCCTCGTTAGACCTGCACCTGATCCTCGACACTGTGGCGAAGCGCGGAGCCGGATTCCGGTCCTTGGGTGACGCATGGGCTGACACCACAAGCCCGCATGGTCGGCTACTACTGGCGATCCTTGCCGGGCTTGCGGAATACGAGCGCGAGCTGATCAAGGTTCGAACCGGCGAAGGGCGGGCGCATGCCAAGGCGCGGGGCGTACGGTTCGGTGCGCCGACCAAGTTGACCCCCTATCAGCAGCAGGAAGCGCTTGAGCGGCTGGACAGGGGAGAAGCGCCTTCCGTTGTGGCGCTATCCTATGGTGTCAGCCGATGGACCATCCAACGGCTACGATCCGACCGGAAATAACAGCGGGGCCAGCAACCGCCGACGACTAGCCCCCGTAGGCCCGCTCTCTCACATAGGGCTGTAGGGCCGTAGGGGGCGGGTTATCTTGCTCGGGTTGCCATCTCGCTTGTGTGGCCTCTTGAAACTTGGGCGACTCAGCGTAAGTTCTGCGGCGGAAACGGCGCTCGGCAAAAGCGTTTCTTTCTATCTTACTATCGACCCCGGACGGGTGACCGTCTGGGGTTCGGCTTTTTAAGGGGCTGGCGATTGAAGCAGACGAACGGCGGGCTGTTTCCGCTCCATTGCTTTCGACAGCTCATAATTGGCCTGCAAAACCATCCATGAACGAGCCGTCCCGACGCCAGCTCGCTCTAATCGGATTGCCAGATCAGCGGTGATGCCCGAACGGCCGTTGACGATACGCGAAAGCGTCGAGCGCGCCATTCCGAGGCGCTGAGCTGCATCAGTCACATCGATGTTGAGAGGCGCTAGAACATCCTCGCGCAATATTTCGCCGGGATGGGGGTGGTTCTTCATGATCATGCTCGCTTCCTAGATTTTACACACCCACTGACGCCTTGCCCCGGAAGCCCGCTCTCATGGGCGAAACATCGACGGAGCGAGCCGGGAGCGCACAGCTTTCATCGTGGGGTAAGGTGACACACCTCGCTCGGGGGGCAATCCCTTCGGTGGCTTCACTGCTCCGTCTTCGACGCCGAAGACATCCAGTGCGTCAAAATAGTTATAGGCTCCTAACCCCTCAAATTTGTCGGCTTGCAGAATAACTGCCTGTTCCGCCAGCACCGGGGGCGCGTCCTCGGGCGGCAGCTCGTCATCGATAACGAGCGCAATAGCGTCAGACGACCAACCGCCCCACTGCGCAAGCTCCTGCCATTTGGTGCCGTCAGGGATAACGGGCACCATCCATTCCGAGTGCCACAACTCGCGGCGCAAACCCTGTTCAATCAAGCGACCGTGCAGGGCCTCAAGATCGTCGGGCCACGTCTTCCGCCATGTTGAGGTTAGCACGAGCTTGGCCCGCGCGCGGTCACACAGCCTGACCAACAAGCCGATGCTGGTCTGATCCAGCTCTAGGTGTTTCATGCGGCTTTCGACCGGCAAACGCCACAGGGGCGCATTGTGTGCCGTGGTCCAGCTCCTGAAGGACAAAAGCACGCCGTCAATGTCGATGAATATCAAGTGGCTTGGTGTACCAGAGGGTTCAATCTCGGGCGGCGGCATCACGGCCCGAATGGCATCCTCTACGCGGCTTCTATCGAAGAACGTTTCCAACAGACTTGGAAGTTTATCAGGGTCGGTGAAAGATCGCTCGAAACGATACCCGCCTCCCTCGACATTACCAAGCAATCCCCAAGCATTATCATATGCCTTTTCGATACTCTCATCGCTCGGTCTGGCAATCAATTCGAGATAGACCGTGAACCGCTTGTCTCCATCCGATCTAACTTGCACAAAAGAGTGCAGCCCGAAGTCTAAACGCACTGGCAATTTCAGATGCTCAAAAGATACCCGCATCGGCAATTACTCCTGTTATCGGTCGAACCGGTCATCTCGATCACCTGTGCCGTGCTCCTGCCGTTCGGTCGAGCGTTCGCCGCTTCGGGCCGTTCGGTACGCCTCTGCGCGGTCAAAACCTTTTTCCTGAGCGGAGGTTTGCTCCTGCCGCTCACGCACAGCCAGGTACGCGGATCTCCGGTCTATGGAGGGTCGCGCGGCCTGCCCGGCGCTGACCTCCCTTTGATGCTCGGCCTCGACACTCGCCACCTTGGCTTGCCATGCTGATTCCGCTTCGCTGACGGCGGCGGAATCCGCACTGTCGCTCTTGGCGATGCCTTCTTGCATCGCGGAGCGGTTTTCGCCGGTCAGCTTGTCCTGATTGGCCTTTTCCTTCTCCCGGTGCGCGTCGTTCTTCTCACGGGCGATGGCCTCATGCTCGTGCTTCGTCTCTTCGAAGCTCTGGGATATTTTGCTCATCGGCCCGCCTCCTGCGGATTAGTTAGCGGTCGAACCGCTCATCTCTGTCCTTTTTGAATTCATTCGTTGCCCTTTGGGCGTCTTTCCGCTGCTGCGCCTCATCGACGGCGGCTCGCCGGTTCCCGATAACCCGCATTCCCTTGAGTTTTGCGACCTCATAGGCTGCGGCGCGGTCGGCAGGCTTGTTTTGCGGTTCCGGTCGAGCTGCTGCCTGCGCTACAGGCTGCGCTCTCTCGGGTGACGCCGGAGCGCGGGTCTCTGCGCTGTCGAAACGTGTGGCCCGGGCAAGGGCCTTATCGCGAGCGGCGAAATAGGCCGCGCGGTCAATTCCGCCCGTACGGGGCGCGAGATTGGGCGACGGAACTGGTGCAGCCTCTTCCCGCTCCGCTGACCGCTCCTGCTCGGCCTCTGACTGCTGCCGGGCTTCCTCGCGGGAGATCGGCATGTAATCAAGCGTGACCTCCTTCGATCCGTCTCGGCCTAGCTGCTTTTCAAGCTGTCGATAGGCCAGCTCGTCGGGGTCGATGACCTCCCACGCATTGCGATGCGCCTTGGTGCCATCAGGCAGGGTGATTTCCTGCCGCCCCGTCTGTTCAAGCGCGATCCTGTCGCCGATCTCCGGCGCTGCCTCTCGCACGGCGCGCTCTAGGTCCACGCCCCATATCGTTTGCCGCTGGCCGTTATCATTGGCGACTGTCACGAAATAGCTGTCGCGGTTTTCCGGGTTGTTCTCGAACGGCGCTTTCCCATGCTCGACAAGACGACCGCCGCCCCGCTCGAAATCTTCGCGGGCGGCATAGAGCTTCGCCATATCGCGATGACGGGTCATCGCTACATAGGTCATGTGGCGGTCCATACTGGTCGTCGCCAGCACAAACGTCCGGTCCACGGTGTCACCCTGCGACTTGTGGATGGTGGTCGCATAGCCATGATCGAAAGCGGTATATTCCGTAGTCGGAACCTCGATCCGCCTGCCACTGTCCAGCTTGGCGACGATCCGACCCCGCTTCACCGCCTCGACGGTCCCAAGGGTGCCATTCATGACGCCAAGGCTGTCGTTGTTCTCAAGGAACACGATGCGGTCGCCCGCGGCGAAAGCCCGCGTGCCTTTGTCGGTCAGGAAATCCAGCTCGCCAGCCTCCGCGCCCTGCGCCAGCTCGCCACGCGCCTGCAAGGTCACCCTGATTTCAGCATTGAGGGCGGTAACGTCTGCATTCTGATGGGCAAGAATGACACGTGATCCCTCCGGACGCTGTGCACGATCAGCTAGGTAATCGGAAAGAAGCGCGCTGCGCGCCGTTTCCCGCGTTTCCTCCATGACGACGCCGCCGCGATCTTTGTAAGCGCGCAGCGCCTCGGCCGTCTGTTGCTTGGAGAATTTCAGAGTGGCGTCGGCCTGCCAGTTCTCGCGCTGCCGGCGGACTTCGACCAGCTCGGCCACGCCGGCGCGCTCCCCGATCGCGCGGAAAGCCGCGCCCGCCCCGATCGACTGCAATTGCTCATGGTCGCCTACGAGGACAATTTTCGCGCCGCGTTCCTCGACCTCCCGAATAAAGCGGGCAAGCTGGCGGCTTCCGATCATCCCGGCCTCATCGAGGACGAGCACGTCCCCCTTGCCGATCTGAGCCTTTCCCTGTTGCCAACGGCTCTGCCACGAGGCGAGGGTGCGGCTCTTGATACCGGAAGATTCCCGAAGCCCGAAAGTCGCCTTGCCGGACAGGGCGGCACCATAAACGCGATAGCCCTGCGCCTCCCACGCCTCACGCGCCGCTTCAAGCATGGTGGATTTTCCAGCGCCAGCGATACCCACGACAACAGCAAGCCGGTTATCACCGGTTACATGCTCGACGGCGCGCCGCTGCTCGGCCGACAAGCCCGCATCGGCTATTGCCTTGGCCCGCTCGCCCTCCGTCATCTCGCCACGCGCAACCTTCGCGGCTGTAGCCTTGGAAACGCTGGCGCGGATTTTCTCATCCTGCGCCCACATCGCTGTCGCGACCTTACCCGGATGAACTCCATGCGATCTCTCGGCCGCAAGTCGGTAAGCCGACTCGATCATGTCCGATTCAATCGTGAACATTTCCAGCGTCGTGAAACGCTCGATTCCGTCAGCCTTATCGCCGCGCAAAGGCACCAGCTCCGGCGCTGCCATTATACGGGCCAAAGCACCCTGAAACGCCTCGACATCATCATGGATATACCGATGCAAGGCGCGGGCGATATCCTCCTTGGTGAAGACGCTTTTTTCTCCACTTAAAACGTCAATTATTTGCTCGGGTTTTTCCCGGATAATCTCCGCATTAGATCGCGCGTTTTCGGCGTCAATGCGCTCGCGGCTTATCACAGCGCCCTTGCGCTCTACGGCAGTTGCGTGAACGCCAACATGCCGGGTTGGCTCTATCTCAAGCCCACGTGCTTTGTGTGACCTATGATCTATGCGAACGTCATGTCCGGCCCGCTCAAGAGCCTCGTTCGCTAGCAGCTCCCACGCAAGACGAACCTCTTTCATCTGCAAGCTTGTCGTCGGCATATTACGGCGAAGAAGCTTCTTGTTCTCCCATTCGATAACCGTCTTTTCGCCCAGCCCTGCATCCGATATTTGCCGGGTTGTCATCATGATATGCGCATGATGGTTTTTCTCGCTTCCGCGCGGGTCCGGCTTATGGATTGAAAAGTCTACCGCCCCGCCGAATCGCTCAGCCAAATCTCGGGCAAACGCACGCGTCAGCTCCACACGCTGTTCCTCATCCAGCTCATGCGGCAGTGCAATTTCAAACTCTCGCGCAACGCGAGAGTCTTTGCGTTTCTCCTTCGCCTCAACCGCGTTCCAGAGTGCCCCGCGATCTAACGCCCATGCTGCGTTCGATCCGGTCGGAATAACGATCTCCGAATGAACGACGCTCCCAGACCGGCTGGAAAAGTTATAGGTGTGCCCCTCCTTCTCGTTGTGCAGGGACGTGCCGGATCGATACGCGGCAGCAGCTACGGAGCTGCGGCCCGTTGATCGAGATATCGGCTTCACCTGACAATGAAAGATCGCCATCTTTCGAACATGCCAGAGGCAGAGTTGCGCAGCAACTCGTATGTGCGCCTTTAGCATACAAAACTTGTTCAACTCCGCCTTTCACATTGTTTCCGATTTCAAAAACGTTGTGAAACTGCCGATGATGGTCCAGATTACGACCAACTAACGCGAAGCAGGAGGC
>NZ_BAABTE010000028.1:0-19868 GCF_040371715.1 Brucella sp. NBRC 14130 | reverse complement strand
GCTCGCTCAATGTCCTGATCCATTCGACGGAAAACTGCGCGTCGACGACACGCTCCATTCCGCTGACGCCGAGGCGCTCAATGAACAATTCTCCGGGCCGATTCACCGAGATTTCCGAGACGCGCTCATCGGTTAGAAAGGGCTTCAGCCGCTCCAGAGCTTTGTCGAGAAACGGGAACTGCTTCATTTGTAAACCGGGGCAGCAGGATAATAGGGAGTCGGATCGATGGCGCGGCGTATTTGCCCGCCACGCTTCAGCCGCATCAATTCCTGCCGGACCGGATCGGCATAAAAGGCTGAGAAGTCGAGATCGCGCCGCAGAAATACGATGATGGACTCGCCTTGGGCGACATAGATCGTCGGCGGGATCTTCGAGCTTTCCTTGAAGGCTTCGTTGGCGATGTCCTGGAGGATGGCCGAGGATTTTTCGGCGGCGATCGAGCGGGCTTCAGCGGCCGTGCGGCTCGGCTCGGTGGTGATGGTCGTGACCGCGCCGGTGATCGGATCGACCGTCGATATGGAACGGGCGCTTTCCGTGGTGGAGTTGCCGAGAGACGAGACGTATTCCGCCGCGCCGCCGATCACCGACAACATGATCGCCGAACCGAACCGCTCCCAGAAATGCGTGTCGATTTCGCCGGTGAGCCCGGCGCGGCCGAGGCGGTCAGCTCCGGGAGAGGCGATCTCGACAGAGACTCCGTCGGAGCGGATGACGCGAGACCAAACGATGAAGATCCGCTTCTGGCCGCGCGCCAGCCCGGACTTGTATTCCCCAATCAGGCGCGAACCCTTCGGAATGAGGATGCGGCCACCATCAAGAGAGCGGACGTCCTCACGCACGACGGCGCGCACCATACCGGGCAGATCGGTATTGATCGCCGTCTCGAGGAAACCCCGGATCATGGTGCCCTGGGCGATGAGCGCATCCGTCCGGTCGAAGCGGGTCGCCTTCACGATGCCGGCCGTCTGCTTTTCCGACTGGGCGAGGAAAGCCTTGTTGGCGTCGCTTTCCGCGCCGGGGACAGCGACGAGTTGGCCATCGTCGGCGATGGTCACCGCCTGGTCGCCGGAAAGTGTCTCTCGGTTCGAGCCGTCAAGAACGATCTGCTCGGAGCGCAGCCGCTCCCACCGTGCCTTTTCCTCGTCCTCCCGGCGTTTGGCCTCAAGTTCGGCAAGCCGTGCTTCCTCTTCGGCCCGCCGGCGTGCTTCTTCCATTCGAAGACGCTCTTCCTCAGCGCGGCGACGCGCCTCCTCGATCTGGCGGAGCTTTTCAAGATCATCGCCCTCATTGACCTTGACGTCGACCGTTGCGGGATCGACTGGCTTCTTTTCCTCGACAGGAAGCTGAACGAGGTTCGGATCGGCGGCCTGCTTGACGGGTTCATCGGGGAAATTGCGGATGCTGGAATTGGAGGTCTCGAAGGTCTCGCCGGTTCCGTCTGTCACAGTCGGGTTCTGCGGTCCAGCGGGCCAGTTGACATAGGCAAGCACGCCGACGCCGGCGACAAGGAGGAGCGGCAAGGCCAGCTTCCCGAGGCGGCCATTGCGATCGCTCGCCACGCTGCTTTGTCCATCGAGGTGGTCGAAGTCGATCTTGCTCAACGCTGGCGCTCCTCTTTGTGGCCGAGGCGCTTCGGCCCGTAGGCGTCCTCGATGAGGTCGAAGGATTGGCGATTGGCCTGCCGGTTATAGAGGCAAAGCCATTTGTCGCCGGCGCGCAGGGTGAACTGCGCCGCGATCTTGTCGACGACGACATACTTGCCTTGCGTGCGCAGATTGACTAGCGACTCCTGACGCCTGCCTTCGACGACGAAGATTGCGGGGATTTCGTCGGGGAACTCCAGATACATATGCGTGCCGTCATCGAAGGCGACGCGCGGCTTCAGGCTGGTGTCTCCCTTGAAGACATAATCGTAGTTCAGGCGGTTCGGATCGAGGTCCTTCAGCAATGGATCCTTGGCGCTCTCCTGCGCGGCGGCCAGCAGCCGGGCATTGACGTCTTCATCAGGATATTTGAAGCGTACCTGAAAGGCGGCGCGCAGGTCGGCCGCAGCGGAGCCTTTCAGGAGCAAGGCATAGACGCGCTGGTTGGTGACGATGTTGACGTTGGTCTCGGCATTTTCGCGCAGGGGCTTCACGAAGAGGATGCCGGAGCCCTTCTTCGGCACGATCGACCAGCTGGCTGTATCGCCGGCGGAGATGGTCTCGATCACCTCGGAGCTGCCAAGCTGGATCATCGTGGAGACGCCGAGGCCGGCCGGCACGGTGACCACGGCATTGTTGTTGAAGGTGATGTAACGGATACGGGGATCGGCTGCGGACGAGCTGGTCGCCGTGGCGAGAAGCGCGAGCGCCGCGAGGGCGAGAAGAGATTTCCGCATCATCGCGCCGCCCTGTCCGCTGGCAGCACCTCTGGCAGCGATTCTTGGTCGCGCCTATATTCGACGACCTGGAAGCCGAGCGGATTGTCGAAGCGATATTCGTTCTTCAAAGGCGCCGTCGTATAGCGGAAGCGAACCACGGAGACCCAGTGCTCGCGGCGAAGGGTGTTGTCGCGGCGGGTCTCGGTCGAGAATCGGACAGTCGCCGTGGAGGCGTTGAGGAACGAAACTGACTTGATGGTGACGGCGACGCGCGTGTTGCGCCCGAGCACCTTGTCCTTGGACTGCGGGTTCGACGGCTCGAAGTCATGGCGGAGGTCGGCTGCGGCCTGCCCGGTCGAATAGAGCTGGGCGAGATCGTAATTGTCCTTCAGCGCCCGTGGGTCGTAGGTCTCGCGCGCCCGGATATAGCGGACGATGTTGGCAGTCTTGATGGCATCGTTCTCGGAAAGCTTGCTTTCGTCCAGGGAACGGGCGACCTCAACGAAGCCGGTGGTCTTGTCGGCGATTACGACCACGGCCTCGAACTGCTTCAGCGGCACAAGGAGATTGAGCGCCGACAGGCTGAGCAGCGTGGAAATTCCGGCGGCGGTGGCGACCGTCCAGGCGATCTTTCGCGAGCGGCGTTCCTTGCGATAAAGTTCAGCCTCCCAGGATGCGCCGGCTTTCCAATAGGCGGTGAGGTCGATCGGCGGGGTTTCGGGCGTATTTTCGGCTGGCTCTGCGTTCGTCATCTGGGGTATCCGGTGGTCGCCATCGGTGGCGAGGAAACTATAGTTTATTCACTTGGCCAAGCGATCTCCTCGACCGAGCAAGTCGGTGATTAGGATCGATCTGCCAAGCCTGGGTGTAAGGAGCGTTCAGCTCCTCGGTGCAGCCGAACGAGGTCTTAGCTGCACAAGCGCATCAGCGTTTTCTTGGACGCCGTGTTGGAGAAGATGAAAGAGCGATCGTTCTTCACGTCGATCTTGACGGTATCGCGATCGCCATCTGCCTCGTCCGATCCGGCCTCGATCCACAAGACATCGAGAACATACGAGCTGCCGTCCTGCTTGACGGAAAGAACCTTGCCGGCGGTCTTGTTGGCGCCGATGGCCTTATCCTCGATATAGATGAACGCGGCGGCCGCAGCTTCGCAGCCACCTTCGGCCGGTGCATAGGCGCCCGTCAGCACGGGCAGGATCGAACTAGGCGTTTGCGACCAAGCCGCGCCGGGGATCAGCAGGCCGAGCGCGAGCATCGTCGACACTATTTTCTTCATACCGAAGCCTCCTCGCTCAGAACCCGAACAACCCGCCAAGGCTTTGCGCGTAGCCGGCGAGCGTGTTGTAGAGATCGATGCAATAGTCAGCGATCGGCTTGATGAGAATGACGATCAGGATGAAGAGAATAGCCCACTTGGCTTCTCCCGGTTTCGCGTCAGATTTGGATTGCTCCGCGATCTCTTCGTTGATCCGGATCTGCTCGTGCATGGCGCCGTTCAGGCGCCGAGCTTCATCGAGATTCCGCATGCCGGCCTCCTTGTGTTGAAACTATATTTAACTCTCCCAGCCGGCATCTTCCACCTCAAAGTTGACCATTTTTCTCGGTCTCGCGTTGGATCGCTCTCGCTCGGGCGGCCTTCACGTCCGAGGCGGTACGGCGCTTGGCAAGTCCAGCCGACATGATTCTGGCGCGCCCTGTTACCTGCCTTGTCGCCCATAGGGTCGAGCGCCAACCGCCGAGGGCTGGTGTATCTCCCTGACCAAGTGGCATGCCGCCGACGATCGCACTCGCAAAGGACGGAATGAAACGGAAGACCACGATCCCCAGAAGGCAGACGATCACGAATGGCGCGACATAGGAGAGCTTACTTTCCGTCGCCGTGTTGTTGGCCGTGTTGATGGCGAGTTCGATGAGCTGATAGAGGAAGGCAAGGAACGCCATCATCAAGGTCTGCGTCACCATCAGGTTGACCATCAGCAGCAGCCACCCGTCGGTGAAGCGGAAGGTCCAGCGGTAAAGCGCCAGGATGATGAACACCGGCGCAAGCGCCAGCGTGATGAACAGCATGAGCTTGGCGGCGAGGATCGCAGCCGCTGCGACGGCGATGAAGATCATCGCGACGACGAAGACCACCGCGCCGATCAATGCGCCGACATATTCGAAGGTGCCGGTCGCCACCTGCTCATAGACCTTGCCAGCCGTCTCAAACACGGCATCGAGGATCTTCACCACGCCGGTCGTGTCGTCCGTTCCGCCGTCGAGGATACCGCCGGCTCCGGCGATCGACTCGATGATCGTGTCGGAGATCAGGTTCGGAACGGCCTGCACGAGCTTGTAGAGGGTGGCGGAAAACGCTCCCCAATTTGTCGCCATATAGTAGATAAAAAAGGCGCGGCCGAGCCTCCAAGCCGCGTCCGGTACGGAAAAACCCTCCCGACCGGCGAGGATCATGTAGCCCCACCAGATGACATAGAGGGTGAGCATCGCCCCGAACAGGACATTCACCTGAAGCGCAAGGCCGTCATAGGCGTTCTTGATGAACGTCTCACCAATGGCGTCGAGCTTGGAGAAGATGTCCGAGATGATCGTGGTCGCGGCCAACAGCTCACTCCTTCAGCACAGGCGCGAAGGCGTCATTGACCTGCATAGCTGGGCCGCACAGGTCATCGGCGGGCGCCGCATACCCCGATATCGGCGGGCAGGGGGCTTTCTTCTCGCCCTTCGTCTGGCAACCGGCGAGCAAGACAAGGCCCGCCAGCGTCGTGGCAACGATCAAACGCATGTGGCCTCACTTGAACGGGTTGATGTCTTTGTATTGCAGCATCTTTGCGGTTTCCGATTGCTGCGTCAGCCGCATCTGCATCTCGGTGTTGAGGGCCGAGACCGCGCCATTCGAGACGCCGATCAACTCGTTGATCGTGCGCGCGGTCTCCAGCTGCATTCGGGTGTTGGCGTCGACCGAGCCCTTGACGTCCTCGGCAGAGCCGATCTGGCCGGTGGCCGATTGCAGCGATTGCTCGCGCTGCGTCACGCCTTTCGTCGCCTGCTGGGTCAGAGCCGAGAGCAGCGCGACCGTGTTGACGGCACCCGAGAACGCATTGTTCATCGCTCCGGCGTCGTCGCCCTCGACAATCGCCTTGACCTGCTTCACGAGCTGAAGGCCGTTGATCAGGGTGGCGGCGATGTTCTGCGCGTCGGAGCCAAGGCCGCCGAAGGAGAGCGTGCCGCCGTTCATGATCGACGAGAAGGACGGCGCGGCCGATACCGACATATTTCCGCCGAGGCCGGTCGAGGAAATCCCCATCGACCCGTCGCGGCTGCCGGATAGCGCGCCGAGGATTTCCTTGGTCTTTTCCAGGATGTTGGTGTTGGTCTTCATGATCTCGCCGGTGTTTTCGGCATTCTTTTTGGCAATCGCGAGATTGGTGTTGTCGATCACCGGAATGTCGGCGAGCGCCGGCGTCGAGAAGGCGAGGGCGGCGGTGACGACGAGAAGTTTGTTCATGAATTACCCCCTTTAATCTGCCGCGTTTGCGGCATTCTGGATAGATGAAAGATTGTCGCCGATCGAGCGATTGGAGCCACCGGACGACAGAAACTCGGTATCAGCGTCCTCTGCCGCGACAACGGCGCAGCGCGGCCAATCCTTGCGCGGCACCTTCATTTCTTCGAGGATGACGGGGTCGCAGCTATACGGATTGACCTTCGAATCCGATTTCAGCGTCTTGGCCGTTTCGGACGTCTTCGAGAGGCGCATCTGCATGCGCGCCTGCAGCAGCTCGTTGAAGAGATTGCGGGCAGTGATCAGGTTGTTCAGAAGCTCGGCGTTGACGGCGCGCGCCTGCGTGTTGTCATCCCAGGCATCCTGGTAGATCTCGGAGGCGCCAACGGAGACCGACAGCGCATCGATACGCCGGCCCGCCTCCTGGACGCGCGCCGAACTCGCGTCGATCCCTGAAACGGCCCGGTCGACCGCGCCGGCCGCGGCGCTGTTCGAGCTGCGCGTCGCGCCCGAGCCATAGTCGACATAGGATTTGTACGAGGGCGAGGCGATATCCTCGATATTCGAGCCGCCGGCATAGGCGTTGAACCAGGTGTGGTTCCGTCCAACTTTTCCCGCCCAGTTCTTCTGCTCGGCTGCGGTCGATCCGTTGTACCAGGAGGCGAGGCATGCATAGTCGGTGCTGCCGCATTTGTTGACGCCCATCCCGAGATATTTGACGCCGCCCTCGATGTTTTCCTCGTTAATGTCGCGGTCGAAGCCCATGCCCTTGCCAGTCCGCTTCGTCAGCTGCATCACGCCCTTGACGCCGGTAGGTGAACCCGAGCACGTCGAAATCCCGGATTCGGCGTGCGCCACCGAAAGAGCGAGGCCGACGGGCACATTGTATTTTTCCGCATAGTGCTTGATCAGCTCGACGTTCTTCGCGTCCTCTTTCACGGCCTGCGCCGGCGAACGATAGAGTCGCCGGTTCTTCTCCTTCTGGGAGATGTTGCAGTTGGTGATCTCCTGTTCTTCGAGCTGGTCGGCTTGCGTTTCCGTGTCCTTCTTCGAGTGCTCCTCGTCCTCGGCACGTTTGTCCTTCACATCGTCATCGATGACAGGAATATCGGCCCAGGCCAACGGCGCAGGCGCTCCGGCCATTGTCGCAGACAGCAGGAGAATGATCGCTCTACGCATCGGTTGCCTCCTGGATCGTCCAGCCGCAGAAATGTGGGAGCCAGGCGGCCGGCGCCTCGCCATAGGTTTCGCGGAGCGTCTGGCACTCGCGCACCGTCTCCGGTCGGCCGGACAGCACCTTCACCAGGTCCGGCATTGCCGAGAGATCGAGCCGGGCAATAATTGAGTCCTGCGCATGCTTGATGAGAAAGGTCCGGCTTGTTTTGTCGGCTTGTTTGACGAAGCGGAATTCCTTCTCCGACAGACCGAATGCCTTGCGGTAGCTTTCCTCGTCGGCGGAGGCGTTCGGGAAGAAGATGTTTGTCATCGTCTGTTCGATAATCGTGTTGCGCAGATCGGATCTCACGACGTCGGCCGCCGACTGCGTGCCGAAGCCAACGATGCCGTTCATTTTGCGGATGGTTTTAAGCCAGTCCTTGATGAAGACGGAAAACACCTCGTCATCGAGCAGCCGCCAGCCCTCATCGAGAAAGATCATAGATGGACGGCCGTCGAGGATCTCCTGGATGCGGTGGAACATATAAAGCAGGGCCGCCGATCGCGTGCGCTTGTCAGATAAGATATCGGTCATGTCGAAACCGATCACAGAGCCTGAGAAGTCGAGCTTGTCCGTGGGGTTGTTGAAGAGCCAACCCTTGTCACCCGTGGTCCATTCCTTCAACCTGTCGGCAAGGTCGCCGATGCCGGACCGCATGCGCCCGCTCAGTGCTTCGGTGAGCATATCGAGACGACGCTGCGGGCGCTCGAAGTCGGTATAGATGCTATCGACGGCATCGGATATGACCGCCATCTCCTCGGCGTTGAGCACGCGATCCGATGGTGTGACGAGATAGGAAATCAGGGTCTTGCCGAAGCTCCGGTTGGCCGGGGTATCGTCGAGCTGCAACGGCGCAAAGCCGGTCGGCTCGCCCGGCGAAAGCCGCTCGTAGCGCCCGCCCATGGCCCGAACGAAGATCTCACCGCCCCTGTCTTTGTCGATAAAAACGCAGCGCGGGCGCGGCTGGACACGCATACCCTGGGCGAGCAGGAAGGAAAGCGCCACCGTCTTGCCCGAGCCGGTCGGCCCGATAGCGGTGAAGTTCCCGACATCGGCCTCATGGAAATTGAAGAAGTAAGCCGTCTGGCTGGTGGTCTCCAGGAGTGAGATCGGCAATCCCCAATGCACCTTATGCGTCTGCCCGGACGGGAAATTGTGCGCGGAAAACAGCCCGGCGAAATTCACCGACGAGATCAGGCCCTGCCGGGCGATGTAGGAGAAGTTGGTCGGCAGCTGCGCCCACCAGGACGCTTCCTGATTGAGGTCCTCGCGGACGGCGACGACGCCCATGCGGGCCAGCTCCGCAGTGACGTCGGCGACGGCGCGATTAAGCCGTGCAAGGTCGCGCTCGAGCACCGCGACCGTCATATGATGTTTGCCGAACACGACCTCACCGGAGGCGAGCCGGTCACGCGCTGTCTCGATATCGTCTTCGACCGCCGTGCCGCCGTCGTCGGAGTTCGCGATCTGCCGGCTGATGGTGGAGATCGCCTCCGTGACCGTCGTTCGGTCTTCCGGCGCGAAAGAGTGGGTGACGATGAATTCGTAAGGCAGGCGAAGTAGGCCGTCGAGCTGGCCGGGCGTCGTCATCGGCGGATATTCCTTGATCGACACCATGGCCGCGACCTTCGACGTCGCGCCGTCGGACGACCAGATTTCCGTAGCCTTCCGGCCAAACATGATCCGGCCCGTCCCGACATAATCGGCGAGCGACATGCGGGGCAGGGGCATCGACCGCTCGTCACCGGCGGCGAGGATCTTGGCGAAGAATTCGGCGGGCTCGGAATAGAGGCCGCCGTCGCGGGTGACGCAGGAGAGGATTTCCGGGCGATAGGAGCGGAAGTCGCCGGCGATGCCCGAGACCATGTCCTTGAGGTCGCGCAGTGCCTCGCCCCTGGCCTCGACCTCATTGTCGGCCATGCGGAAGACGTCGAACATGCGGTCGACCTTGCCGGCGCGTCCGGTCATCGGGCGGCGGATCACCGTGAGGTACAGCTCGTTGACGAACATCGTCCGGCGCTTCAGCCCGTCCATGTAGCGGGCGTTCAATTCGTCGGCGAAGGGGTTGTCGAAATCGCCCTCGATGGCCGGGGCGATCTTGCGCCGGATGATGGTGGCATAGAGCGCGAAACGCGACGATCCGAGGGATCGGACCGTCATGTTACGGTTCGCGAGCCGCGCGTTGATCTCGGCCTGGTCCATGGTCTGGTAGGGGAGGCCGGATAGCCGGATCACCTGTAGCAACAGGCCGGACTTGGTGACGATCGTTTCCTCGTCGACATGGCGAAGGTAGGGAACGTGTGTGCCGATCCCTAGATCGCGGGCGCGTTCGCGTCCGAACTTCAGGTCGTGATTGACGATGTTCATGGGGTGTAGCTCCCCGCCTTCCAGAAGCGTCTGTTGCGGATCGCCCGGCGCATCGACAGGAACACCTGCACCACGCGGACGATGTGGATGTCCCGCTGGCAAAGGTAGAGCGCGATAAAATGGATGGGCAGGACGACGAGAGGCGCCAGAAAATTTGATGATGCGATGAAGATGACGATCCCGAACATGCCATTGAGCACGAACACGATGATGTCGACGCCGAAATACAAGGGCGGGCGCGTCAATGGCAGGATCAGCGGTTCTACGTCGGGCGCGTCGTCATGCATGTCACATGCCCGCCGAGGACCGCATTGCGTCGACCAATTCGCCTGCGCCGAAGATGATCGCAATGCCGATGATGATGGAGAATGCCCATTGCCAAGCCATGCGGCCGGTGAGGAACAGGAAACCCATGGCGCAAACCGCGATGATCATGCACGACCTTGCGACGTTGCCCTGAAGAACCGTGACACCCCAGTCAAGAACGCTCTCGATTGGCGTTGCGGATTGCGCATGCGCGAATTCGGGGACCAGTGCGAGTGAAGTCGCAAGTACCGCCAACGATAGGGCGGTCTTACCGCCCGAGCGCGGCCTGATGGGGAAAATGCTCATTCGAATGTCCTTCATGCTTGGGAGGATGGAATGGGGAGGGACGACCATGCTAGTCGGCCGTCCAGACGTGCTCGTCGCGCCAGGGCGATGAGGCCATCGCGACCGTCTCTTTGTGAGCACTTTGACCGCCGCGCCGCTCTTTCGCAGCCGAAGCCTTTGCGGTCAGGGTCCAGCGGTTCATCACCTTGACGATGTACTGGGCGGTCTCGTTGAATTCGGGAATGCCTTCCTTGCGATAGACCCGCTCGGGACCGGCATTGTAGGCGGCGAGCATCAGGAGGGGATCGTCGAATTCGCCATAGAGCTTCTTGAGGTAGCGGACGCCGGCGCGGATATTCGACTCGGGATCGCAACGGTCCGTCACGCCATAGTCGGAGGCGGTTTCCGGCATTAACTGCATGATACCGACGGCACCTGCGTCGGAGACCTGATGCCTGCCACCGGCGCTCTCGACGTCGGCCACGGCGAGCGCCAGATCGGGGTCCAGTTCTTCTTCGGTGGCGATCGTCCGGACCATTTCCAGGACGCGATCCGCATCGACCGGCTCGCACGCTTGCGCGGACATCGCCGAGGTGGAGATGAGGAGGATAAGCAGGGTGGTTTTCACTTCGATCGTCCGGGTTGCCGCATTAAGGAATAAACTATAGTTAATTCGTATGGGATTCCCCTGTCAATTCAGAAATGGCTTTTTCTGCTATGCACAAACAACTCAAGGTTATGGGGCTTGCTGCCTACGTCTTGGCCGGAGGTGCGAGCCTCGCGGTTGCGGAGGGCGAGGATCCCTATAGGGAACCCTCGCCAAACTATCTTCGCCAGTACCGGCAAGAAGGGGCGAGGATGTTCGTGTTGGAACGCTTCGACGCTGATGGAAGGCTTGTGGCGCGGTCTGCGGAAAAGCTGGAAGGGAAAATCAAGATCGACAGCCCCGTCGAGCGAACAATCGCGGGCCATCGTATCGCCCTGCGTGGTTTGGCTCCCTGCCCGACAGAAAACGTCGTTTATAACCGGGTGCAATCATGGAGCTGTACTGATGCCGCACGCGATTATGCTGATGCGGTCTATAACAGACGTGGCAGCGTCATCCTTTGCAAGACCCTGTTGCTGACACCTGCCGACGGGGCGTCCATACCGGCCTCATGCTTCGTCCTCGTTGGTGGAAACGGCGAGCCGTTCAAAACCGTCAACGATGACGACAGCATGGTCTTTCTCGGCCTGGCGGCAATCGGGCGGACGCAGGACGGCCGCTCCCGTCGCCCGGACCTCGAAGAATCGCAATCGCTTTCACGATCGATGGGGTTCCAGAATGCGGATTAAGCTCTCGTTCGGCATGGCTCTGCTGCTGGCGACAACGGCACACGCACAGGAGGAAACTGTCTCGTTTCCTCCGGCCGTGCGTTTTGAAACAGGAGATAGTTGGCAATACGATGGCCGGAAATTCCGGCTGTTTGGCGTGCAGGCTTGTATTCGAGGGACGGTCTTTCGTGCGCCGGACGGTGCGGAAAGCGATTGCGGGATGATGTCGATAGCATCTCTCGCAGCCCTGTTCTCGACTGGCTCGGTCAGCTGCCAGCCTGTCGGCCGAGCAAATGACGATGCCTCCTTTGTCGTCTGCGCCGCCCTGCTCGACAATGCAACGGTTGACGTCGGGACCGCGCTCATATCCTCTGGCGCTGCATTCGCCGCTGTCTATCCTTCCGGCACGCCGGTTTCCGCTGCATACGCTGTTGCCGAATCGATCGCCAAGGATAATGGAAGCGGGCTATGGTCGGGGCACTTCACCCATCCCGTTGCCATGCTTCTCGACAAGAACTGACCAAACTGCATCGAGGTCGACTTGTAAGCACTCCGCGATCGTGCCGATTTCCTTGACAGTCAGGCGACGCCAGGCGCCGGATTGAAGATATTCCAGCCGTTCTTCCGAAATACCCGTTATCTCTGCGAATTTAGGGAGCGTCGTCCCTCGGCGTCGAAGTTCCTCAGCAAGATATTGCACGAGTTCAGCGGCACTCTCATTGGCCATTTGCGGTCATCCTTTCCTTTTCCCGTCGCACAGCGTCGAAGACGAGGGAACGTTCGATCCCTGTTCGAGGAGTATGGCGGAGGAGCGTTCGATAAGCTGATGGCAGAACGGGCGGATGTGATTCCGCCAGCCCATTTGTCGCGCAACCCCTACACGAGTTAAAAGCGGCGATTTCGCGGCAGCTCAGCTTTATGGTTGGTCAATGAGTAAAATATAATTACTCTGGTGACTCGCTTCGTCAGGAAGTGAGATGGAGGTCCTATGTCATAGACAAAATAAAACCCGCCTCGGAGAGACGGGTCGAGTGACACACGATGATGTGCGCAAAAGTCTTTATAGCCATCGATTTTTTCGCACATTGACGCCACCGCTGCAAGCTAATTCTTGCCACGGATACGTGTGCCTTGTGCTCCGATCTCTCCCTGATCATCGTAATAAATGGAGAGATCATGCTTGCCATGAACCGGACGGCCTATGGGCCGAACCTACTGGCGCGCCTGCTTGCAGCGGGTTCGCATCAACAAGTCGATGAATGCGCGAAAGCGGCCTGGGTGCTGAACGGCGAAGGGCTGATCGCGGACGAGGAGATGGACTATCTGGCTCCGGTGATCGAGCACCGACGGAAGTGGATTAGGGAGGGAATGCGCTCGGTTCGGTCTCCAGCGTGCGTCGGCCGTTGCCGTCCTGCAATTCCGTCGAAAATGCGGTCATCTGTCTGGCTTCGCCGGCGCGCGCTCGCCAAAGACTGCATCATTCCTACATGCTTGGCAGAAGCCTTCACTGTCAGCAAACTTGCGGTGCTTTCGGTCATTGCGCGGGCGGTGATGGACCGCGGACAATCGAATATGTCATTGCCTGAAATCGCCGCACGCGCCGGCGTCGGATGCACAACGGCACGCTATGCTATTCGGGATGCGGCGCGGATGGGCCTGATCAGCGTCTCCGAAAACCGCATCAACAGATTCTGGAATCGCCCCAACACGATCAGAATCGTGTGCGGACGCTGGCTCCGATGGCTGAAGGCACGTTCAGCGTATCGCACGCGAAGAACAGCACGCTCACCTGATAGCGGTTCTCTGGGCACCCCCCTCAGAAATCTGATCCCCATGATTGATATAGGAAGATTCAATCTTACGACTACGATCAAACAGGGTGAGAATGTGCGTGCAAGTTCCGTATGGTGGGATGGCTGCATGCATAATTGTGGCGCAAGAATAGCTTCTGGATAGCCATGCTTTGGCGCTGATCGGCATTTTTGGTGATCGATCGGTTCCATAATAGAACTTATGCGATATGTTATAACGTAACGTTATGCCGTGAAGCACTATGGGAAATTGATCAACGTTTGGCCATAGCCTATCTTTTGCGCCGACTAATGAATATACAGGAGATTGATGATGGTCGACGAAACCAGGAAACTTCCACGCTCTCCAAGGATCTGGTGGGAACTCCATCTTTTCGTGATCGCCTTGATCGTTCCGACGGTTGCCTACCCATACGCTTCAGCCTTCAGTCCCGCAGTGACGCCTGTCGGAACTTATTTGGTGATCTCGGGCGCAGCGATCGCATTGTTGCTGTTGTCCATGTTCAGAGACATCGGCCCGACCTTCGTCGAGAATGCTGAAGCCCGGTTTCAGAACCGCTATGCCACGGATATCTATTCGATTCCGGTGGCATTCACCGCAAAGCCGACGATCGTGCCTGGCTTCTCCTGGCTACAGGCGACCCGCGCCGATAACAGCGAGACGATCATGCCTTCGAAGCTAAGATTCAACCACAGTCGTCGAGCCGCGTAGGCTGAAGCCATGAATGAAAAGCCATCCACACCTGCTTCTATTGACGAACTTTTGTCCGGCGAGACGATCGCGGCGTTTTTGGATGACGCCTTTGCCACCGAGGATATTGACAAGATCGCGGATGCCCTCGGAATAGCCGTTCGCGCCAAGGGCGTGTCGGTGATCGCAGAGCAAACAGGTCTGCCGGGCGAGCGGCTCGAAGCGTCGTTGACCAAGGATGGTTATGGCGACCTGTCCTTCACAGAAGTCGTCGCTATCGTGCAGGCGCTGGGCGTCAGGTTGTCCTTTGAAAAGGTGGGCACCTGGTAACTGGCGAGGATATGCTGCCCGCGCCCTATTTCGTCGGCTTGCAGATCAACGGCCGAAGCTCCTGCACGATCACACCCGTCATCGGCGACACCATCGCACCGATCCAGTTGTCGGAAAACACCCCTGCGCCATCAGCCGGTGAAAGCCAGACCACCTCGTTCGTATTGAGTTCGATCTTCACTTCGCTTGCGATCGGGCTGCCGGCGATCGTCTGGACGTAGTGGCGCTTGATCGGATGGATAGTGCCTCTCCAATCCGTCAGGCGATTTTCGCTGTAGTCTAGAACAACCTCCCCCACCTCCGCCGTCGCAGCGCAATCGATCGATCGTTCACACCGAATGACCGACGAAAACCCGCAGGTCCAGGTGAGGCTCTTCGGCCACATCGGGTTTTCACCCGCATATGCCGTTGAGGCAAGCACGACGAAAGCAGAAGCCACAAAATAGTTCATGATCGGAAATGCCCCAACATCACGCCGGGAACGCAGCGATTCATCCGGCGACCCTACACGACCGGGAAGCTAAATATAGTTTATGAAGCCGGCAAGCACTCTTAACGTGTGGAAACGAATTCTGCCCGCGAGATCAGGGAGTTCAGTCAACGCTATCGTTGCCGATCAAAGAGGTGCGGAGCCGCTCATGAGTTCCTGCAAAGGCACATCGAGATTGATGCTAATTCGCGTGATCGTCTGCAACGAGGGATTTGCCGTCCCGTCAACGATCTGAAAATAAAAGGGATATGTCACTTCGCAAAGGCGAGCCATTTCCTTCTTGTTGAGGCCGCGCCTCTCACGCTCTCGTTCTATGACCCTCGCCATGTTTCGCAGGATCATCGTTCCAAGCTCGGTGTCAGCCTTCTTGCGCTTGCTCGTCATCGTCGGATAAACTATAATTTACTCGTTACTGGGTTTGATGAGAAGATTGCCGATGTTCGCGAAAGCCATGCCTTCACATATCGTCCTCGGACTGTTTTTGACGACCGCGGTGCTTCCAGCTCCCGCTGCTGCAAGCGAATGGGGGTGCGAGGTTCTGCTTTGCGCGTCCTCGTCCAACCCATCCTGGAGGGGCGTCCCCGCTTGTCACCCGCCAATGACGCGCCTGATCTCCGCGATGAAAAAACCGGGCTTCCACTGGCCGACCTGCCCCGAAGCGGGAACGGGTTCGCCGGGCCACGAGAGATATGCGGAGTGCCCGGAGGGCTATCAGGTCGGAAGCAGGCGGGACCGCGACGGATTCGCCCGAGAGGGCGATCTCTGCGTCAAGACAGTCAACATTTGCCAGGGCAAAACGCACGGTCTCTACAGTTCTGATCGGCAGCGGAGCTGCATACAAACGGTCTCCATATCCCGACCGCTCAGGTCAGAGCCATATTACTTCGACATCAAGAATGACACCTCTGGCCAAACCGAGCGGCATTGGTTCGGGCTCAACAGATAGACGGTTTTTCTCGGTTAAGGAAGGTTTAATCCATGCGTACAGTTAACCGGCATACTCTGCTTGGCCACGTCGGCAACGTCATACCGCTGGAAAATGCATTGAAGGTGAACGTGGCGACCAATCGTGAATGGCATGCTGACGGGGAACGGAAGAGCGCCACCGATTGGGTCCAGGTCACTGTCCTCGACAAGGATCAGGTCAAATGGATCAAGGAAAATGTCGGTCAGGGCGATCTCGTCTATATCGAGTCGCGGATCTCCAACAGCAGCTACGAAAAGGGCGGCAAACAGGTCTATACGACGGACGTCATCGCGAAGCTCTTCAACCTCATTTCAAAGAGCAGGGCGCATAGTCAAGCATAAGCGTTGGGCGGGTGCCCAGCCCTCCTCCCCTGTATGCACCTGCCCCCCTGAATGCCGCCGCTCACCCCGGCGGCATTCTTTTCCATATCGCTCTTCCCCGATGGTGCCGATCGTTATCCAGCCGCAGCGCCGTGAGCGGAGCAGGCGGAGGAAACCCGCGCTCCCCAATAGCGCCGTAGGGTTTTCCGGAGCCTCGTGGGTAACGGTCGGTTTCTCCACGTCGATGATCTTCTTCGATTGTGCCATGGGCCACCGCCCGTTTCGGGCGGCCGCGCTCTATGCGAAGGGGCACGGAGCCAGCCTGCGGCCGTCTCCGCCGATGCCGGTGACGATCGCTTGTCCTTCTCGGCTGCTGCGCATCCGGCACTGAGGCCCGCACGCGGGCCGCGTGTTCCCTGCCGCTCATACGACAGGCCATCGATCCGGCCAACGGGCAAGCGCGCCCAAGGGCGCTGTCGCCCGGCGAAAAAATCGGCTTTCACCGCTGCGCGCCGAACCTTCCGATTTTTTCACCGGCCGACCCATGACCGGACCGCCGCCCTGCCGGGAGCGGTCTTCGCCCCCTCCCTTCGTCCCGAGGACGTGTGGGCACGTCCTTCGGACCAAAGGAAGAAGGCTCCGCCCACGGCGAAACCGTAAAGGAGAACGGGCATGACCATAGCAATCGTTGAAAACAGCACCCTTGTCGTCACGGTCGGCAGCTATGCGACCAGAATCACGGCCGCGAGCATCACCAGCAGCTTTGACGCCTTGAGCCATTTCCCCGAACGGCGCGCGGCCGGCGAACTGTCCGACCTTGCCATCCGCATCAACGCCTTCGGCGACTATGTGGACGAGCTCGCCGCTCGGGAGGGTGTCGCGGCCAGCTTCAATGCCGTGGACGAAAAGCAGACTTTCGCCATCCAGCATGTGGCGATCACCCGCGCATTCTGGGCGGCGGAGAGCCGCTGCATGAGCTGGTTCGTCACCGGATCGGCCAACTTTCCGGTTGCGCGGAACGAGAAGCGCCAGCGGTCGGCCGATGCGCGCAGCGCAGAAATCCGCGAGCATGACAGGAAGGCACGTAAGGCCGCAAAGCGCCATGCCTTCCCCTATGGCGCGGAGGGCGAGGCCATCCGCTCGAATGATCCGGAAGCCCTCGACAGGATCAGGAAAAAGATTGCCGGACTGGAGAACGATTGCGAGCAGGCGAAGGCCGCGAACCGGATCATCCGCACCATGCGGGCGAAGAAAGCCGAAATGGCAGACATCATGCGCGCCGTGGTCGAGCAGACCGATATTGAAATCCACGTCATCGGTCGCGCCTTGCAGCACGCCGAGACCTTCCGCATGCCGGTGAAATTCGACACGACGCTAGACCGGGCGGAAATCCGCCGCCTTCAAGATCGCCTCGCTTCCCTGGAGCAGTTGCAGGAGCGCGGCGACACTGAAACGAAGGTGGAAACCCGCCTTGGGGAAATCGAGATCATCGAGAATATCGAGGCGGCGCGCATCCAGCTTTTCTTCCCCGATAAGCCCGACGACGCGACGCGCGGCCTCCTGAAATCCAACGGCTTCCGCTGGTCTCCCTCCTATGGTGCATGGCAGCGCCATTTGAACGAGAACGGCCGGTGGGCGGCGAAGCGTGTCGTCAAGCAGCTCCAGGATGAGGACGGGCGCGCGTAGAGCGCCCCTCTCCTCATCTGGCCGTTGGAGATAGTTCAGGCGGCGTTCCCTCTCCATCATGTCCAAGTCAAAGGAAACCAAAATGTACGCGGGCGTTTGGCGAAGATTGCTGACCGAGATCAATGGCCAGCTCTATACCGCCATGCTGCATGGTGTCGGGTGCGGTCCCTTTGATGGGGGCTGCGTCGTGTTCGCTGAGGCGCTACAGCAATGCATCGGCGGAGAGATCGTTGTGCTCATCGACGCAGCAGATCGCGCCGACCACGCCGCCGTGCTCGTTGATGGCCTCCTCATCGACTGCGACGGTCCCATGGAACCATCCGGTTTCATAACGCGATTCAACCTGAACGAACGGGTGAGTGTCGTCGCATATCGTGCCATCCGCCGTCACGACCTCCCCAACGCGTGTCGGGATGACCGCCTCCGAGCTATTCTTGCGGACATCATCCACTATGGCTTTGGCCAAATCGACTACGCATTGCCGACCGCCTGATCCTCACCGCGTCGAGCGGTTTGGAACAGGACGAGGGGTGCCCCAAAGCCCCACCCCTCGAACTCCCTTCCCGCCCATCGGCATCAAGGTTACGAGGATAGATCGTCCGGCTGGCCGGTTTTGTCGAGCTGGTCGCGGATATACGCCTCGATATAGTCGAAGACCTCCACCGCGCCCGCGTCCGTCTCGATCAGATCGATCGGGCGACGGCCGCCAAGATGGGCGCTTTCCCGGCGCGCCCATTTCAGGATCTCACCCTCACTGCGTAGGACCGGACGGGCCATCTCCAGCATCTTCGCAAGGTGGTGCGGCTTGGCGTACCATGAATGCGGCTTCACGCTCGCACGGCGATGTCCGGGAACGACATCCGGCAACTGCGAAGCGCGAAGCTCGTCATCGGTGATATGCCGCCGCACCCAATGGGCGTGCTTCGCCAGCGAGACATTCGCCTCGCGTTCGAGGTCACCGCCGGCCCCGACCTTCCGCGTCGGAATAACCAGGCCGCGGACGATATGCGGGCATCGCGCCTCCAGCATCTCCAGTGCCGGCGCCAGATCGGTGTCGTTGGTGACGAGCACGATCTGGTCGATATCGCCGCTCAGCGCGTCGTCATAGAGCTGAAGCGCCAGGTTGACGTCCGACTGCTTCTCCTCGAGCTTCCAGACCTGGATCTTGTCGCAGTCGCGCGGCCAGCGCTTCGGATCGTCTGCGGGAACGATATGCTGGTTGGCCTTGTAGAGAGCATAGTGGCCCATCACGAAGGAGAGCCGGCCGCCGCAATGCGTCGTCAGCGCATTGTGATAGTGGGCTTGCGACGACACGGAATCCTCGCCCTTCGACGCGCTCTCGATGATCTTCGCGGTGAAATACTTGATCGCGCAGTCTGGATGCAGGGCCATCGTCGCCGGCGGACTATCCGGCGCGGGCCGGTAGAGGATCGTCGGCAGAATGTGCGTCTCGAACAGGGCAAGGACGTCGAGCCACTTGAAGGCCGTCTTGCGCAGGCACCCGTAATAGAGATTGTAGCCGTCGATATAGACGCGTGTTCGTAACGCCGGCACGCCCTGCCCCCAAGACATAAAAAAACCGGCTTGCGCCGGCTTTTTCCCCCAACCGCCCGGAGCCCATGTCTCTCAGGATGCTGGGTTAGTTGTTACCTCTCAACATAGTGTCGAGGGGCGTCCACGTCAATCGGTTTCGACAGCCACCGGCGCATTGCATCGGCGAATCCGCCGCGATCTGGCACAGAGTAGGCGTCCGAATCTCGATAGGCAAGTCTTTGTCCGGCCGCTTAAGTTCCGCCGGCGATCCCATGGTTGAGCAGGACGGAATAGGCCGGGCCTCGTCCTCCCTGCCCTTCTCTTCTCGTAACGACCGCTTCCCGATGGTGCCGATCGTTATCCAGCCGCAGCGCCGTGAGGACGGCGCGGCCGCGGCCGCAGCGAACCGGCCCCGCCGGTGAGCGGAGCAGGCGGAGGAAACCCGCGCTCCCCAATAGCGCCGTAGGGTTTTCCGGAGCCTCGTGGGTAACGGTCGGTTTCTCCACGTCGATGATCTTCTTCGATTGTGCCATGGGCCACCGCCCGTTTCGGGCGGCCGCGCTCTATGCGAAGGGGCACGGAGCCAGCCTGCGGCCGTCTCCGCCGATGCCGGTGACGATCGCTTGTCCTTCTCGGCTGCTGCGCATCCGGCACTGAGGCCCGCGCGCGGGCCGCATCGTTCGT
>NZ_BAABTE010000027.1:0-20188 GCF_040371715.1 Brucella sp. NBRC 14130 | reverse complement strand
CGAGCACGGAGCCAGCCTGCGGCCGTCTCCGCCAATCCCGGTAACGATCGCTTGTCCGGTCGGTGGCTTGCGCCCCCGGCACTGAGGCCCGGCAACGGGCCGCATCATCTCTTTCGCCCCTGACATCGCCGGCCGCCCGGATCAAGGGGCAGGCGCGGCAAGCCGCTTGTCGCGTCGGAAAAAAAACGGCTTTCATCGCTGCGCGCCGAACCTTCCGTTTTTTCCCCGCCACGACCCCTTGACCCGAACGACCGCCGCCATGGGGCGGGCTGCGCCCTCCCCCCTCTGTCCGGGGGAATGTCAGAGGCCATTCCCCCGGAAAGACCGGGAGGCTTCGCCCAAGGGGGCTTCCCCTGCGGGATTTCGGGAAACATGGAGACAGACAATGAGCATCTACACCCAGACCGCCCGTTTCGACACCGGCCGCGCCCTGACCGAAACCGAAATGCGCAGCTTCGCGCCGTCCATCTTTGCCGTGACCGCCCATGAGAGCAGGTCCGAGCGTTTCAAACCCATCCCGACCATCGAGGTGTTGCGCGGCCTCATGAACGAAGGCTTCATGCCGGTCGGCGCCAAACAGTCCCGCAGCCGCACCGAAGGGAAGGCCGATTTTACCAAGCACCTCATTCGCATGCGCCGCGTCGATGACGGCAAGGTCTATAACGTCGGGGATACCGTCTGCGAAATCCTCCTGAAGAACGCCAATGACGGAACCAGCGCCTACGAATTGATGGCCGGGCTTTTCCGCGTCCGCTGCCTCAATTCCCTGGTGACGCAGACCGGCACCATCGACGCCATCAAGGTCCGCCATTCCGGCGACGTGCAGCACAAGGTCATCGAGGGCACCTATCGCGTTCTCGGCGAGGCAGAACGCACCCTTGCCGCCCCGCAAGATTGGTCGACCATGCGCATGAAGCCCGAGGAGGCTCAAATTCTGGCGGATGCCGCCCATGTTCTCCGCTTCGGAGACAATGAAGGCGAGACGACCACGCCGATCAAGCCGGAGCAGTTGCTTGTCCCGCGCCGCCACGACGACCGTGCGAACGATCTTTGGACGACGTGGAACGTGGTGCAGGAAAACGCCATCAAGGGCGGTTTGCGCGGCGTCGGCCGCGACGACCTCGGCAGGCCGCGCCGTACGACGTCCCGCGCGGTCAACGGGATCGATCAGGATATCAAGCTGAACAAGGCCCTTTGGCTGCTTGGCGAGCGGATGGCCGCCCTGAAATCCTGAACGGGACCATAGGAGCGCCGCTGGCAATGGCGGCGCTCGCATCCATCACCACCATATCGGAGGGTAAACCATGAAGCCCGCGCATCCCGTCGTTATCTCCAATTGTCGGGAGATCACTGGCCATGTCCGTCCCATGGCATTGGCCAATGCAATTCATTCTCGCTTTCCCTCGTCCTGGGGCGGCGCATTTTTCATCACCTTGAACAATATCCGCGATTGCATCGAAGCCGGAGACCGATGGTTCGAGGAAGAGGCATCCGGAGGATTCCGGATTTCCACCGATAGCGGCTTTTCCTGCATCGTCCGGGATCGCCTTGCTTTTTGTTCAGTTCCCCATGTGCTCGCCGAACTCGTGACAGGCCGCGAGGATGGAGACCAGCCCGCGACCGTGACAGCACCGAAAGGCGGTGACGCATGAGCTACGCAATTATATGCTTGCTCGATGCACTCCGGCGCGCCGAACGGTTCATGACCGGCTTTGAAGGCGATCCCCTGCAGCATGGCATTGACGATGATCTCGAAGCGATCAGGGCGGCAATCGCCTACCTGGAGGATGGTATCGCCGCCAGTGCCGCATTGAGCGAGCATGCCGGAGGCGATCAGCAATGACCAAGCTTCGCCCCCTGACACCGAAGGAGCACGCCGCCCTTCAGGCTTACGCGCTCGAGAACGGTCGCCGCTGGAAGTCCAAGCTAAATGACGATTGGATGAATGCCCGCACGACCGGCGTCTTGCAAGCGCTGCGCAATTCGCATGGCCCGAACTGGCTGGTGTCCTATTCCTTGTCGAAACCGGCAACGCCATCCGAACGTCCGCCCTTTGCGATCACTGGTGACCGCCGATAATGGCGACATCTACGAAGCTACGAGGGCCTCGAAAAACGAAGCTTGGACGATCACCTATCCCGAAGGGCAGGATCGGTTTGCCGGAACCGAAGCCGAGCTTCGCGCGCATATCAAACGGCTGATTTCCGAGGGGCCGGCGGCGAAAATCGCGCCATAGCCATCACGCCGCGCAGGCAGAACGGATGCCCCGCCGAAAGGAGGGGCGTCCCTTTGCATTTACGGATTGGGAAACTGTTCCGCGCCGGCGGTCGTGTTCCTGTCCCTTGCCGCATCGAGCGGCGCCGGCCAGGACGAGGGGTGCCCCGGAGCCCCACCCCTCGAACTCCCTTCCCGCCCATGGGCCGCTTAGCTTTGGCTCTCGGCCCAGATCTCCGGCCGCCAAGCCTCGATAAGGGCCTCGATCTCTGCTCGATAGTCTTCGGGGTAGAAAGCCTGGGATTGGCGGCCGAGGCAGATGAACATCGTCCCCATATCGGCGGCAATCGCCTGATCGACGCCGAACAGGTCCGCCAGATCGAAGCCGCCAAGGCTGTCGGCATTCCACCATGCCAGAAGAAATGCAGCCACACGCCGGGACTGTCCGGTGTCGCTTCCGGCGATTTACAGGAGCTGCTCGAATGCGGCGCGTTCATGATCGGTCATTGCCATGTCATTCCCCCTACGATCGGTTGACGCCCTTGACCTGGCGGCTGGCCGAAGCTTGCTTGATGACCGTTGCGATCTTTTCCAGGAATGCCGCGCTCACGCTCCCAATAGGCTTGGTCGAGTCGAAATCGAATGCCTTGTCGAGTTCCACACGATTGTATTCATCGACAAGCCCACGCGGCGGCATTCCATTTCCGAGAGCGAAAGGGAAATGCGCTCGCTCCGGGGTTCTTGCGATGTGATCGGGAAGAGATAGACCGCCCCCGGATTTCCGGGCGTGCGCACGACAATGCAGACCGGACGCGCTTTGCGGCCGGATTCCTCGCCCACGCTTGCTTGCCGCGCCCACAGATAATGGAAACGGACGACCTGTCCCCGCTCAAACATCGCGGCCTGCATCGTCGAGGATCGCGTCGATGCCGGTCATCAACTCATCGTGGATTTCGTCGGGCGCATCTTCCAGGCGGTATGCCTTCGCATGTGTCTCGCCCTTCAGGCGCTGATAGGCATCGGCCGTCAAGATCACCAGCTTTTGCTTGCCGCGCTTGGTGAGCGCGACGGGTTCGATAAGGGCGGCTTCGAGGATTTCCCCCGATGCCCGATTCATGTCGGAAAAGGTGAACTGCTTCATCGCCGGCCTCGATTCTGGATGTACCTAATATACGTATTTCATGCGAAATATGCAATGACATAGTTGGTTGGGCCACCGCCCGTTCCGGTCGGCCGCGCTCTATGCGAGCACGGAGCCAGCCGGAGGCCGTCTCCGCCGATCCCGGTAACGATCGCTTGTCCGGTCGGTGGCTTGCGCCCCCGGCACTGAGGCCCGGCAACGGGCCGCGTCATCTCTTTCGCCCCTGACATCGCCGGCCGCCCGGATCAAGGGGCAGGCGCGGCAAGCCGCTTGTCGCGTCGGGAAAAAAACGGCTTTCCGCCTGCGGCCGAACCTTCCGTTTTTTCCCCGCCACGACCCCTTGACCCGAACGACCGCCGCCATGGGGCGGGCTGCGCCCTCCCCCCTCTGTCCGGGGGAATGTCAGAGGCCATTCCCCCGGAAAGACCGGGGAGGCTTCGCCCAAGGGGGCTCCCCTTCGGGAAACGCAAACTCAGGAGACAGACAATGACCGAACTTTCCAACTTCATCCGTTTCAACGAATACGGCACCCTCAGCGGCAATATCGCATCCATCGCCTATGACATCGACGTCGCCGGCGAAGCCTACGCCAGCACCAACAAGGATGCCCCGGTTTACCGCATCTTTGCCAAGTCCCCTCGCGGCCGACGCGTAGAACTCGGCGGTATCTGGAAGAAGAAGAACCAGAACGGCGGCGACTATCTCAGCCTCTCCGTCAGCACGGGCCACGGCAGGCTCAACGCTAATCTTGGCCGGTTCCCCGGTCAGGACGACGAAGACCTCATGGCTGTCATTCCGTGGGATTGATGGCGCGACCGAAACACTGGCCCTGCCCGAAGGGGAGCGATCCCCTTCGGCGTAAGCCGAACCTTCAAGGATGAACTCAGGAGGAGCAAATCGTGGACACGCCGAACACCGACACGATGGGCGATGCGCTGGTGGAGAACGGCTTCGCGCCGAACCTCGCCATTCTAGACATCAACAATTCGCTGGCCGTCCCACATGGCTTCGAGCTGCCCGAGCCGTGGAACCTGCCGTCGCGCATGTTCCGGCATCCCATCGAGGTTTGCCCTCCCGATGGAACGCAGCCGCGCAAAATCGGACTTCGCCATCCCCTGCTGGCCGACCATCCCTATGTGCAGCATGTCGAGGCCCGGTTAGGTTTCAAGATAGACCGAAACGGCGCGCCGAACCGCCACGGCTATTCGTCTGGCCCGACCGCGCGCTGGTGGCACGCCGTCGACCTGATCACGGCGCGGAAATGGCGCGAATTGCTGGCGACGCGGGAGTTCACGGAGCGAGATTGTATCATGCACGCCGTGGCCTTCGGGTGCCGCTATTCCCATCACGAGGACAAAAAGGCGTCGGGCTATATCTCCATCGCCGACGCCCGCAAGGTCATGGGCGCGGTCAGGGCGAGCGAACCCGGCGACCGAAGCGCCACCATCCGCGCTTTCTCTGCCCCGAGCGTCTGCCGTCAGGACAAGGGCAGCGAGCATTGGCCGATCAATACCGGCCGTCTATCCGCCGAGGCCGAGGTTTGGGGAATGATCTTCGGCATCGAGGACGGCTGGTTTCGCTATGACCGTGCCGGTTTCCTCCAGTGGTCTGCGCTGGGTCGGGAGCGTTACGCGGCGGGCGATAGCGCCACCTACATGCAGGCCAGCGGCCAAGCCGCCTTCGCCTTTTGACGATGGCCCGAACGGAAAGGAAATCTCCAGCGAGCAAGCAGACAGTCACCATCATCCAAATATTCCGCGCCGAGCGCCTCATAAACGTCGATGTCGATGCGGCAGATCACGAGAGCGCCATCGAGGGGTTCCAGAATGGTAGCGCCGAGGTTCCAGACTTTGACGATCCAAGGTGGACAACGGAGTGGAATTTGCAAAGCGAGGCCTACGAATGAGCCGCTACACCGTTACCCTCCTGAAAGGCGAGAGAACGGACGCCGAGGCTGTCATCGGCTTCGATCCACCGCTACGCACCTTCTTTCTTCAGGGCTTCGAGAGCGATGACGATTTCGGCACGCCGGAAATCTGGCTCGGTACGCTCTTGGAGGAATTCCCGACCTTGGAAGCGATCGTCGAGGCGGCACGCCGGCAGGGCTACGAGGTCCGCAACCTTGATCACGCCGACATGATTGCGCTTCTGGCGGAGGCGGGCCACGACTATGAGCCATCCATCGCCGAGAAGCTCGGTTTCATCCGGTAGCAAACCCGCCTGCCCCTCCTCCTCCCGACGCGGAGGGGCAGCAGCGCCAGTGACCGCTTCGCACCCGCATCGAGCGGACGCGATGCGGTACGAGAGGAGCCCCAAAACCCCTCCCCTCGCCCTCCCCTTCCCGCCCCGAAAGGCCCTCGCGTCAGGGGACAATACGGATTTCTGTCGCTCTGTTGGTTTTGAGATTTTGTCACAATTCGCACGGGACTGCGCTCTCGGCGCAGTCCCGTCTTGTAATTCCGGCCTATACGCGTTAATTGTGGTTACGTAACCACAATTGTCGGAGGCTTGTTATGGGCATCACCACACTTTCAGGCCGGGAACTCAATCAGGACCTTGGCCGCGCAAAGCGCGCCGCGAACGGGGGCCCTGTCATCATCACCGACAGGGGGCGGCCAGCGCATGTCCTTTTGTCGTTTGACGAGTACAAGCGGCTTACCGGCAAAATGCGGACGCTCGGTGACATGCTGGCCGCGCCGGGAGCGGAAGACGTCGACTTGCCTCTCCCGCAGCGAACAGAGCATGCCCAGCCGGTCGATCTGTCCTGATGCTGTTGCTCGATACCAATGTCGTGTCCGAGCTGCGCAAGGTTGCGAGCGGCAGGGCGCATCCCAACGTCGTGGTCTGGAACGAAACCGTCGATCCGGCCGAAACCTTCATTTCCTCTTTTGTGCTGCACGAACTGGAGATTGGTGTGCGGCTGGTGGAGCATAATGATCCCGCCGCCGGCAAAGTATTGCGCAACTGGCTCGAAAACATCGTCCTCACGACGTTTGAAGGCCGTATCCTGCCTCTGGACGAGGCGGCGGCCGTTCAGGCGGCCCGATGGCATGTGCCTGATCCAAAGCCTATCAACGACGCCTATATCGCGGCGACGGCGTTCACCCGTCGCATGACCCTGGTGACGCGCAATGTGAGGGATTTCGACGGCATGGGTGTCGCGCTCGTCAATCCGTGGGACCTCTCGGAATAGCATTCCGACGATTCGGTCCCGCCGTCATGTTCAGCGGTGGAAAGAGATTCTGAAATCGATTCATGCTTTCGCTTCCAACCAACACGGTTGGCTGTAGCCCTGCGCCTGGAACGTGTTCGATCCTTTGATCCAACCACGCGCCTATGCGCGGTGCTGCAATCGGTTTCTGTCAGCCGACACTCTCTTCTTGTTCCGACTGTTTTGCGGTGATGAAGCCCGTTTTCCAGCCGCAGCGCCGTGAGACGGCGCGGCCGCGGCCGCAGCGAACCGGCCGTGCCGGTGAGCGGAGCAGGCGGAGGAAACCCGCGCTCCCCAATAGCGCCGTAGGGTTTTCCGGAGCCTCGTGGGGAACGGGCGTTTTTTCATGATGGTGATTTTCTTCGAAATCCGTATGGGCCACCGCCCGTTCCGGTCGGCCGCGCTCTATGCAGGCACGGAGCCAGCCTTCGGCCGTCTCCGCCGATCCCGGTAACGATCGCTTGTCCGTCGGCGGCTTGCGCCCTCCCCCCTCTGTCCGGGGGAATGTCAGAGGCCATTCCCCCGGAAAGACCGGGGAGGCTTCGCCCAAGGGGGCTTCCCCTGCGGGAGTTCGGGAAACATGGAGACAGAAAATGAGCGCAGTCAAAGCCTTTCTGATCGAGCCAATGGCAGGCACCATTCGTCCGGTGACGATCAACCTTGAGGGCAGCTATGCCGAGATCAAGGATTTCGTGAAATGCGACATGATCGACATCGTCCGGGTGAACGGTCTCGACATTATCGTGGATGACAACGGACTGGGCGACACTGTGCCGTGCCTCACGGAAGTCGCGGGCGCGCCCACGCCGCTGGCCGGAAATCTTCTGGTCACCAAATCCGACAGGCTCGGCGAGCTGGCGGACGTAACCGAGGCTATCGAGGCGGTCGCCGCGCTTTTCGTCATTGCCCGTCCGGTTCTTCGCCCCGTCATCGTGGTGTCAGAGCGCCCCGGTGTCATCGCGGCCGAGATTGCCCGCGTCGAAATCATCCTCGACCGGAGCGCGCCGACGGTTCTGGAGGCCGCCGAGGCTTGAGCGATGAAGGAAGCGGGGCGGCCCTGCCGTCCCGCTCCCCTCCCCGCCAGACGAAGCGATACCGCCGGAGGAACCCGCCATGGATGACCGGGAAGAACTGGAGCGCCTGTTAGGCGAAACCGAATCCCCTACTCTAACCCCCGAAGGTCGATGGCGGGCTGACTATCGCAACGCACAGCGCCAGCGCCGGCTTGCCGGTGTTCAGCCCGATATGTTCGGCCCGCCAGCGACCGAGCATTTCCACCGGAATCCGAAGCCGCCCAAGGCAGAGGATTGGCCGCACGATTATGACATCACGCGGTTTCACGATCTTTCGCCGGACGAGCAGAAACAGCAACTCGTCGCTGATCCCCATACGCCTTGGGCGCGGACGACCCGCAAGGCGCTGACCCCGGAGGAAAAGGCTGCGATGATCGCCAGCGCGGCGAACTGGCTCCGGCTCGGTCAGCGCGTGCGCATCACCGGCACGTCGCCGTCCATCGACGGCGGCAATGAGCGCCGCGTTGGCCGCGTCGGCGTCGTCTGGCGATTGTGCAGCCCGACCTTCGCCGATTACGTCTACATTAATCTCGACCTGGTTGGTCAGGAGCGCAGCGAAAAGGTGATTTTCATCGAATTGCGCGACGTGACGCCGATAGACGACAAAGAGGAATAGTCTGATGGAGAACACGACGAATAGCGCTGCCCGCGACAGAACCACCGAAACGACCGAATTGGAGTTTGCGCAGGCGGTAGCGAAGGAAATCGTCCGGCTGAAGGCCGAAGGCTATAGCAAAGCCTATATCTGCGAGAGGAGCTTTGAAATCGAGGACCGGATTCGCCAGCGCCTTGTTTGACGGCCTTGACGCGGAGGGCATGGCCGGCTCGGGAGACGGGGCCAGCCCATCCATGCAGCGTGCCTGGCCCTTACCGCATCGAGCGGCGCGGGCCAGGACGAGGGGTGCCCCGAAGCCCCACCCCTCGAGCACCCCTGCCCGACCCGGAAAAAAGCGGAGCGCTGCGAGCGGGGGCAGTCGGTCCCGGCTCGCCCTGCGGGCCGCTATGCTGAGCCTCCTGCGGCTGCCCTCTATCCGCCCTCGCGCGACGAGAATTCCCGAAATCCCGCCTTGCAGGCGGCGCGATGCTGATTTCTCCAATGCTCTCCATCATCCGAGGATCGCGCCTGCTCGTTTCACGTCGCGGCGGCGCGTCCGGTGCGTTGCGCCCTCCCCTCCCCCGACGCAGCGTCGATGCGCTATGCGAGACCGCCGATGAAGCCGCTCAATTCCTTCAGCCGCACCATGGCAAGCCGCATCCGGCCGTTGCAGCCGCGCTTCTTGCAACTCGCCTTCGCTTCGATCTCATCGAGATAGAGCTGCGAGCGGTCCATCTCCGCGCAGATGATGGTGCGATCGATATAGATGAGCCGTCCGCATTTGCGGCAAACCAGCTCAAGCTTTTGATCGTCGGCCAGATCGCGCACCTGGATCGTCGTCTTCCAGTTTCCCATCACCAGAAGTCCTCGGCCGAGGGAATGCGTGTGTAGCTGATCTTGCCGCCGGCATGGCCGCCGGCCGGCGGCTTCCACTCGCCAAGGCTGACGATCGTGCCCGAATAGCGCGTGTTCAGCGTGTCGACGGCACTGTTCACCTTCTCCCATTTCCGCCTGATGGAATCGTCATTGTCGAGCATGTCGATTTGCCGTTCGTCCGCCGGCGAGAGGTCATAGAGAGTGACCCCGACCCGGAAGATGGTCACGCCACGCGGATAATCCCGGCGCACGCGCGCCCAAAGGGAGCGCAGCGCGGACAGGATGGCCTGGTCGTCGTTGACGACGGCCAGATGGTGCTTGCCCATCCACGATCCGTCCGTCACCGACAACCACAGCCAGACGCCGCCGGCATAGAAGTTCTCCCGGCGCAGGCGCCGGGCCGCCTTGGTCAGCAGCAGCCGGGAAATCTCGGATGCGCCGGCGACCGTCCGGCCTTCGGGTGGCAGGACGCGCCCATGCCCGAACATGCCGCGCTTCTGCGGCAGTGCCTGGATGGCATAACCATGCAGCGCGTACCAAAGGCGCTCTCCGTTCACATTGTTCCAGATCTTGCGCATGTGCTTGGCTTCGAGCGCATAAAGCTCCGCGGTGGTGAAGACCCTGTTGCGCGCAAGCCGTCCGATCATGCTTGCGCCGACGCCCGGAATGTCCTTCAGCGCGACGCGCAGCAACGGCGCGGGCATGTCCGACGGTCTCCAGATCGCTAGGCCATTGCCATAGCTGCCCAGTCGCCGGCTCTCCTCCTTGCCCCGCTTGCACGCGATCTTCGCCAACTGGCGGTTCGCCGCGAAACCGATCGAACTCGTGATATACGTCCCGATGTTCGTGGCGATCGCCGCCTTGATCTGGGCGGCCAGCAGCTCGGGGTCGCGCTGGCCGCTTTCGTCGAGGACGCAGGTCAGCTCGTCGATGCTCTTGGCGGTGTCGATGGCGATGACGGTTTCGATCTCGCAGAGCAGCGCATTGTGGGCGCGCCGGTAGAGGTCCGGCTTCTGGGGAACGAGGATCAGGTCGGGACAGACCTGCTTGGCCTCCCGGATCGGCATCACGTTCTTGACGCCGGCGGCCTTGGCTTCCTTTGAGCAGGCGATGACGGCCGTGCGATCCGTCCCGGCGAACGGCACGACGCCGATCGGGCGGCCGCGGAGACGAGGGTCCGCCTGTTGCTCGACCGAGGCAAAAAACCCATCGAAATCAAGGTAAAGCCGCGCGATATCGTCAGGTTTTCGCATGGCCGGCTCCGCAAGAAATATCGGGCGAGCAGGATCGGCCCATGTGCTTATACGCGCATAGGAATAATCGCTCGGGATGGGTACATGTTCCTAGTTTGTCCTGCTTTGGATTTAGAGTCAATCCGTCTCGTTTGTGATCCTGTGGATGGGAGGGGCCACCGCCCGTCCCAGTCGGCCGCGCTCTATGCGAGCACGGAGCCAGCCGGAGGCCGTCTCCGCCGATCCCGGTAACGATCGCTTGTCCGTCGGCGGCTTGCGCCCCCGGCACTGAGGCCCGGCGACGGGCCGCATCATCTCTTTCGCCCCTGACATCGCCGGCCGCCCGGATCAAGGGGCAGGCGCGGCAAGCCGCTTGTCGCGTCGGAAAAAAAACGGCTTTCACCGCTGCGCGCCGAACCTTCCGTTTTTTCCCCGCCACGACCCCTTGACCCGAACGACCGCCGCCGTGGGGCGGGCTGCGCCCTCCCCCCTCTGTCCGGGGGAATGTCAGAGGGGCCTTGTCGCAAATTCTTCAGGTTAACTCGATGTTGACCATGGGGAGAGAAGTTGCCGCTCCTGATATTGCGGAGCGAGCCGATGATTTTGAATACCATTGCCGAAAAGCTGAAGCGCCAGTCGAAGGATGATTTCAAGGGCAGGCATTTCGAGGCCTGGCTGATTGTACAGGCGGTTGCCTGGTACTTGCGCTACCCGCTCAGCTATCGTGACTTGGAAGAGATGTTTCGCGAGCGGGGCTTCGAGGTCGATCATAGCACGATCAACCGCTGGGTATTGGCTTATGCACCTGTCATCGAGAAACGGCTGCGGCAGTTTCGTCGACCCCATTGCGGCTCGGTCCGGATTGATGAGACCTATGTCAAGATCCGCGGCAAATGGCGCTATCTGTACCGAGCCATCGATAAGCATGGCAATCCGGTGGATTTCCTGCTGACCGCTAAGCGCGATCTCGACGCTGCCAAGCGGTTCTTCCGAAAGATGCTTAAAGATGAACCCTTGTTGTCGCCGAACAGGATTGGGACGGACGGGGCCAACACCTTCCCGTCAACGATCAAAACGTCGGTTGATGATGGGCTTCTCCATCCCGATCCCGTGCATTATGTGACCAAACATCTCCAGCAGGGGATTGAGAGCGACCATTTCCGGGTGAAGAAGAACATGCCGAAGATCGGCGGTTTCCAATCCTTTAACACGGCGCGGCGAACCATCGCGGGTTTCGAGGCGATGCTGTGGCTGCGGAAGGGCTTTGGCTTTTCAGGCGGCTGGACCGTCAATGACCAGAATGATTTGCTTGCGCGCCTCTTCGGACTGCAAAAGGTTAACAAAGCATGAAAATACCGGCCTTGGCTGGGTGATAGCTGCCTCCAGAAGTGTTTGCGACACGCCCGTCAGAGGCCATTCCCCCGGAAAGACCGGGGAGGCTTCGCCCAAGGGGGCTTCCCCTTCGGGAAACGGGAAACCAAGGAGACCGACAATGACCGATACCAATGCAGGAACCGAAACCATCATGGTGGCGCTCAACAAGCTGGACCGCGACCCTCTGAACGTGCGCAAGACCTATAGCAAGGAAGGCATCGAGGAGCTGGCCGCGACCATTCGCGGTGACGGCTACCGTATTCTGCAGAACCTCGTCGTCCGCAAAGGCGACAAACGGGGTCGCTTCTTCGTGACAGCCGGCGGTCGGCGCCATGCCGCGCTCGACCTTCTGGCCGAGGCGGGCGAGATTGCGAAGGATTTCGCGGTCGAATGCAAGGAGCGCAGCGCCGCCGAGGCGACCGAAATCAGCCTCATCGAAAACACGCAGCGGGAAGCCATGCACCCGGTCGATGAATATGAGGCGTTCCGCGTCATGGCCGATGCCGGAAAGTCCGTCGAGGATATCGCCGCCCGTTTCGGCACCACCGAAGTCATGGTGCGCAAGCGCCTCGCCCTGGGCCGTGTCGCCCCTGCCCTGCTCGAACTTTACCGCAACGAAAATATCAGCTTCCAGCAGCTTACCGCCTTCACCGTGTCCGGCGATCACGAAAGGCAGGTGGAAGTCTGGAATAGCTTGCCGTCGTGGAATTGCGATCACCGCGCCATTCGTGCGGCTCTGCAAGGCGAAGCCTTAAAGGCCACGGACAAGCGCGTGAAATTCATCGGCGGGCTCGACGCCTATGAAGCCGCTGGTGGAGCCGTCAAGCGCGATCTCTTCGATGAGCAGAACGGCGGCTACGCGCTAGACGTCGCTCTTGTCGAAAAGCTTGTCGGCGACCGGCTTGAAGCCGAGGCCGAAACAGTTCGCCGGGAAGGCTGGAAATGGGTGGAGGTCGTGCCGGTCATCCCGGACGAAGCCCATCGCATGCACCGGGTTTATCCCACCGACGTTCCGTTGACAGACGACGAACAGGCCGAGGAGGAACGGCTGGAAGACGAACATGACGAGCTGGCGGAGCAGATCGAGGCAGGGGTGGCCGACGGCGAGGCCGAGCCGCGCATCGAAACCATTCGGGCGAGGCTGGCGGTTCTATCGACGGCGCAGGAAGCCTACACCTCGGAGGACATCGCCAAGGCCGGTTGCTATGTCACGATGGACTATTACGGCAACGTCGAAATCGAGCGCGGTCTTGTCCGGCCCGATGATGAAGTCGAGGCCGGAGACGAGGGGGAAGACGGCGACGAAAGCGCCGAAGGCGATAACGAGGAGACGGAAGCAGGTGAGATGACGGTTGCGCAGCAGCCCGAACAGCGCCCCGAACCGACGTTCAAAATACCTGCCCTGCTTGTGCAGGAGCTTACGGCGCAGAAGACCGCCGCCATCCGGGCCGAGCTTGCGCATAATCCGGACGTCGCCCTCGCCGTCGTGGTGCATGCCATGCTGGTGAACCTCTTCGGCAACTACGGCGGCAATGAGTACACGTCCCTTGAGGTAACGGTGAAAAGCGAAAGGCTGGAAAACAGCATTGCCAATCCAGCGGAGTGCAAGGGCATCGTGGCGCTGGACGAACTCAAGGAAAACTACGGGCATACCATTCCGGGCAAGCCGAGCGATCTTCTGGAATGGTGCCTTGAGCAGCCGACGTCAACGCTCCTCGACCTCCTGGCCTATGCGGCGGCAAAGTCCGTCAATGCCGTGCAACACCCGCACTATGAGCGGAAGTCGCAGCGCGCCCATGCCGAACGGCTGGCACAGGCCCTCAAGATCGACATGACGCAGTGGTACGAACCGACCGGCGAAAACTACTTCGGCCGGATCAGCAAGATCGGGATCAAGCAGGCGGTCACCGAAGCCGCTGGCGAGGATTACGCGCTCGGCGTTCCCGGCATGGAGAAGGCGAAAGCCGTGGAATATGCCGAACGGAAGATCACCGGAACCGGATGGCTGCCCGCGCCGGTGCGGATTGCTCTCACGGCCGAGCAGGAGCGCGAGCGGATGACGGAGGCCGATGGCGAAGATGACGGCGTTTGCCCGTTCGACATCGAGGACAAGCCGAACGCCGAACACCAGCAGTTCCCCGAAGCAGCCGAGTAATCGGTTGCGGCAGGTCGCGCCAGTCTCCGGCGCGGCCTGTTCCCCCCGCTGAATTCCCAAAACAAGCCGCAACGAAACGCCGGGCATGGCCCCGGCGATTGGCGACGTGCGCCCTGCGGCCCGGCCCGGACAGGTGATCCCATGACCTCCCCCCGTCTCAATTCCATCGTGAAGCTGTTTGAAACCTGCCGCTACAAGCATGATCTCTACACCGTCTTTGGCGACTGGTGCGAATGCTCCGCGATATCCATGAGCAATGCCGTCGATCTGGCGAACTTCGAGAAGCGCGAGGCTCGCTATGTCGAAATCGCTCGAAAATACGGGAGCGAAACCATGGCGACATTCTCGAAAATATTCGGTGAAGTGGTCATGGCGCTGGAGGAAAAGCCGCAGGACATCTTGGGCATGACGTTCCATGCGCTCGAATTGCACAACAAGGCGAGGGGGCAATTCTTCACGCCGTATCCCATCTGCCAATTGATGGCCCGCATCATCGCCGGGGGTGCCGAGGAAATGCAGCAGGCGATTGCCAAGCGCGGCTTCATGCTTGCGCAGGAACCCGCCGTAGGGAGCGGCGCAATGATCGTCGCGCTTGCCGAGGCCATCCTTGAAGCGGGTTTCAACTACCAGCAGCTTCTCCATGTGACCGCCGTGGACATCGACCCGCGCGCCGTCCACATGGCCTATATCCAGTTTTCGCTCCTGCATATTCCGGCGACCGTCATCGTGGGCGACAGCCTGGCAATGCGGTTTCGGGAGGAATGGCACACGATGGCCCATGTCATGGGCGGGTGGTCTGCCAAGTTGCGGCGCGCAAGAGAAAACGCCGGGGCAGGGGAGGGGCAACCGGAGGCGGCTCCTCCTGTTGCTGTGCCGCGCCGGGCTGCGGTGGTCGCGGGTGGTTCCGCCGCACCGAAGCAAGCAACATCCGCGCCGGTCATTGAGAGGAATGGGCAACTGCGCCTGTTCTAAATTGCAGGGTACAGGCTAGAAGCTCCGACCGGATTGACCGGCCAGAGCTTCTTTGAGAGGGGGGCTGGCCGGCCCCTCTCAATCTCTCCCCCATGAGGGGGCAGGGCAGAGCCCCGCCCCCTTCAAAACCCCCACCCATGAAGGGGGTGGACCACCCCCTCCAAACCTCCCCGGCCCATGCGGTCGCGGCCCCTGATCGGGGCCGCGGACTCATCTCTCTCTCTCTGAATTCCTAGTGTCGCATTCGCCCCTGCGCCGTAAAGGACGGGCGGTTCCCCCATGTGTGGACGGCCCGTGGAATGCAAGACTTTTGCTTGTAAGCGACCAATTAGGTTCAGTCATGTGTCCGGCCTATAATCGTGGCATCAACGCCACTGGCCCTGATGAGATCCGCAGACGGAGAGCCAATCAAATTGTCGCGCTCGAGGCGCTGGGGGAACCCCGGCTTTCCTCCGTCCCCGGTCTAACCGGTTCGCCATCAAACTAAGTCCTTCACTCCTCCATCCGGCCACACTTGGGCCGAATGGATCTTTTCAGGCGGTGGCAAAACGATAGTTTTCCCTCCGCCTGAGTATTGCCCACGCGATGCGTGCGGTTTTGTTTGCGATCGCTACCGAAACCAGCTTGGCGGGCTTGCGATCTAACAAGCGAGCGATCCAGGGAAATGACGCAGCGTCAAGACGGGCTCTGCGCACGACGGCGGTGGCGCCGACTACCAGCAACCGTCGGATCGTGCGATCGCCTTGTTTGCTTATCCGGCCAAGCCTCTCCTTCCCACCGCTACTGTTTTGTCGTGGGGTCAATCCAAGCCAGGCTGCGAACTGACGGCCAGATTTGAACTCGGTGGCGTCACCGACCGAAGCTGCGATCGCCGCTGCCGTTAGGAAACCGACGCCGGGAATGGTCATCAAACGCCGGGCAGCCGCTTCGTTGCGGCACCACCGCAATATAATCCTATCGAGTTCAGCGATCTTGTGGGTCAGCTCCTCCAATTGCTTCCTTATGTGTTCGAACGGTTGCCAGGAGGGCTCTGGAAGGAATTCCTGGGCAGCGCTCAGCGCTTCAATTGCCGCTCTCAAGCCTAATCTTCCTTGCGACGTGACAATCCCGAATTCCGCGAGATGCCCACGCAAGGCGTTGATAAGAGCGGTCCGCTGCCGCACCAGCAGATCCCGCGTCTTATGCTGCATCAGGAGTGCCTGACGCTCACAGCTCTTCACGGGAACGAAACGCATCGTGGGACGAGTCACGGCTTCGCAAATGGCCTCGGCATCCGCCGCATCATTCTTGCCGCGCTTGACGTAGGGCTTCACATAAGCTGGCGGCATTAGCTTGACCTCGAAGCCCAGGCGGACGAGCTCACGTGCCCAATAGTGTGACGTCGAACATGCTTCCATGCCGACAAGGCAGCGGGGCAGGTGCTCGAAGAATTGTAGAAGCTGATTCCGGCGGAGCTGGCGACGGATGATGACATCGCCGGCTTCATCGACAGCATGTAGCTGGAAAACATTCTTGGCCAGATCGAGGCCGATAACACTTATCTTCTCAAAAGCCATGACGTGGTTCCTTGTCCGAATTGTGCCGACTGAGAATAGCACCTTTGCGCTGAGGTCTCGGAGGGCCGTCCACATCATCAAAATGCTGACGCATTTCGGCTCCCCCACCCGCCGCCTTCGGCGGTCGCTGCGCGCTCCTTGACCGCTTGGGTCGCCAATGCGGTCACCTTTTCGTCAGAGCGAAAAGGAGGCTTCTATGACAGAACGGAAAATCACCGTTATCGACGGCGGCAGCGCAGAATACTGGAGGCAGCGGAAGGATGGCTTCCGGCTGATCCACGAAGCAGAGCGTGCTGCGGAGCGACTGGCTGATGCACCGATGTATCTTCACGGCGGCTACGACGAGGATGGAGACGTGATCGCCATAGAAAATCTCGGACCCGATGATGACATGGCGGATGCGATCCGGGCGATCGAGGGGAACGAGACTGCCGTGAGCATCCTGGTGGCGCAAGGTCGCACCAAGATAGGCAACTGCGAGATCAGGGCAGTGATAAATGCGATGGCGCCCGATTATGATGGCATCGAGGATCCGGAACGCAATCCGCTCTGGGGGCCGGACACCGACTGAGATGTAGGCGAAAGGCGGCTGCGGCCGCCTTTCGCCTTTACCTCGAATTGTGAGCCTGGTCAGCCGGTTTGACCGGCCGACCAGGCTGATGAAAGAGGGGCAAGCCCCCCTCTCAACACTCACCCCATGGAGGAAGGGGCAAGCCCCCTCCTCCAAACCGCCTCCCGAAGGGAAGGGCAAGCCCCTCCCTTGAACCCACCCCATGGGGAAAGGGGACGGTTCCCTCCTCCCTTTCCCCAAACCCCTATCCCTCTCCCTTGAGGGCCGCTTGTAATGGCGACTGCGCAGACCCCTTAATTTTCAGGCGTTTTGGCGAGTTGCCACATGGCAACTCCGTCTGAAAATACCTCGAAAACAGGAGCGCTCATTGCATGGCGACGATCAGTAAATCGCGTTAAGGTTTTGTTAACCCTATTCTCCTTGCCAACGATTGCGACTCGGAGCATTCTCGCCTACGACTTATTCGCCCACTTTGGAGAATTTTCGTAGTTATGTTGAAGGCTCGTAGTCAAGCCGCCGTGACAGAGGCACCGAAGCCCTTGATGACCGATGTCATCGCGGGGGATGGTGCTGCGCTTTCCGAAGAGCTACTTGCCATGCGCAAAGCGCTTTTCCCACCGGTGTCGAAAAAGACGCTCCGGTCCTTTTCCTCCGTGGAATCTGCGAAGCTCATCGGCATCGGCGATGCCTACCTTCGTCAGCTTTCCTTGAGCGGTAAGGGGCCTCAGCCCAGTATCGGTTCTGGCGGCAGACGATGGTACAGCCTTGACCAGATTAACCAGATTCGTGCCGTCCTGGACGAAAATTCCAAGAGCAAGAATTACATTCCCCGGCGTCGGCCGGGCGAGCATTGCCAAGTCATGGCCGTCGTCAATTTCAAAGGCGGAAGCGGGAAGACGACCACTGCTGCTCATCTCGCCCAATATCTCGCGCTCCAAGGATATCGGGTTCTGGCTGTCGACCTCGATCCGCAAGCCTCCATGACTGCCCTGCATGGATATCAGCCCGAATATGACGTCGAGGCGAACGAGACCATGTACGCCGCAATCCGTTACGACGAAAAACGGCGCCCCCTCGCGGAGATTATCAAGCCCACCTACTTCACCGGGCTTGATCTTGTTCCGGGCAATCTGGAGCTTATGGAATATGAGCACGATACTCCGCGAGCGCTTGCAGAGCGTTCCACGGAGCCCTTTTTTGGGCGCGTTGCATCGGCGCTTGGTTCCGTGGAGGACCGATACGACGTGATGGTGCTCGATTGCCCGCCCCAACTCGGCTTTCTGACACTCGGCGCGCTTTGCGCATCCACGGGATTGTTGATCACTGCCCATCCGCAGATGCTGGACGTCATGTCGATGTGCCAGTTCCTCCTCATGACCTCTGACCTCCTCGGTGTGGTGCAGGACGCCGGCGGGGATCTCGACTACGACTTCATCCGCTATGTCGTTACGCGCTACGAACCGTCTGATGGTCCCCAGGCGCAGATGGTTGGTTTCATGAGGTCGCTTTTTCGCGAAAGGGTGCTCACCAGCACGATGTTGAAATCGACGGCGATTTCCGACGCTGGGTTGTCGAAGCAGTCCCTATACGAGGTCGGCCGCGAGAATTTTGCCAAGACGACATATGACAGAGCGATCGAGTCGCTCGACGCCGTCAATGGGGAAATCGAGAGCCTGATGAAGCAGGCTTGGGGGAGGGCGACATGAGCCGCAAGGATACGCTCAAAGCCATGCTTTCCAGGCGAGACAGCGAGTTGCCACATGGCAACTCCGAAGTCGACGAGCAGGAAGCGGAAATGGCTCCGGAGAAGAAACTTCAGCACATCCGATCCGGTGCGGTTGGCGCGATGGGCCGATCGCTCGGCAATATCGTGAGTGCCGCCGATCAGGCGCGTGCTCTGATCGCAGAGGGAGCAGCGGTTGTCGATATTTCCCCAGATAAGATCGACAGCTCATTTGTGGCCGATCGTCTTCCGGATGACGGTGAGGGGTTCAAGGAACTGCTTGAAGCGATCCGCCAGTCCGGCCAGAGGAGCCCGGTCTTGTTGCGGCCGCATCCTGAAAAGGCTGACCGATACCAGATCGTGTTTGGCCATAGGCGTGTGCGTGTAGCGGCAACGCTCAGTCGCCCCGTCAAGGCGGTCGTACAATACCTTTCCGATGAAGAGTTGGTTGTTGCGCAAGGTCAGGAAAACGCATCCCGGACGGACCTTAGCTATATCGAGCGTGGCCTGTTTGCTGTTGCTCTCGAAGAGCGAGGGTTCGACCGCCAGGTGATCATGTCTGCGTTGGGGATGGAGAAAACGCAGCTCTCGAAGCTCATGAGCGTAGCTCATTCCGTACCCAGGCCGATCATCGAGGCAATCGGCCCCGCCCCAAAAGCCGGGCGGCCGCGCTGGATGGGATTGGCAGAGAAGCTCGCCGCAAGCAAGCCTAAGGCCCTTGACGCTCTTCTTCAGAGCCGGGAATTCCGTGCGGCTGATACCGATGACCGCTTTGCGCAGGTGATGGATGCACTCACCGCAAAGCGCAAGGGGAGCAAACCCGAGACGATCAAGTCAGAAAGCGGGCAGAGGCTTGCGACTGTGCAGCGATCTGCCAAGGCCCTCAATGTGAGTTTCGATGAGAAAACCGCGCCGGCTTTCGGCGATTATGTGATCCGCAAACTTGAGCAGCTTCATCGCGAGTATCAGGCTTCGATGGAGAGCTGATAGGTTTTGATGTTTTGACGTAGGACTGGATGGAAAGGATCGAACCGCAAAAGAAAAAGGCCCCCAATCGGTAACCCGTGGAAGCCTTCCTCGTATTCTGTAGCAAGATCGAGAATCGCATTTCCACGAATCACAGTCAAGAGTCTTTGGCACCGTTTTGGTGAGTGGATTTCTTTTGCCTTTTGAGAGGTGAAGGAAAATGCAGATAGGACGTGTAACAACGCCCCACGGGCGGCCGATGACGCTTGCCTTGGTGAAAGGCCAGCTCGAAACGGCTGATCGCGGCCCGAGCAAGGCGGTCAACAAATGGAAGGTCTTCAACGACATCGGCGAGACGAAGGACAGCTTCGCCTTGCAGGACCGTTCAATCACGGTTCTGCAGGCGTCACGACACGAAAGTGGTGAATCTGTCCGACTTTTGAGAACGTATGAAGAACTCACGCCGGCTTGACGGTAGATGCGGGGGATTTTTCGGCTTTGAGGGCCTCGTAGAGCGCGGTCTTTCCGA
>NZ_BAABTE010000026.1:0-21381 GCF_040371715.1 Brucella sp. NBRC 14130 | reverse complement strand
CGCCGATCATCGTGAGTTACGACAAGCCGCCACTGACATGTGGCGCGAAATCACGTGCCTGAAATCCGCATGACAGATGCGCCAAAGAATACGTTACGTCTGCACTCTCGTTAAAGTAACAGTGCCATCTGCAGATGTGATGAAACCCGGTCCGCCTCCATCAGCGGGCAGACCTCCATCTCCTTGTGCGCCGGATCCTCCGGCCCCGTCTGCGCCCCAATTGCCGGAGTCCTGTTGCGTTACGCCATTATTATCGATGTGACTGGAACCGCCCCCTTGGCCATTGCCGACCCCTCCGTCGCCGCTGCGCCCGGGGACACCAAGGCCGCCTGGCGCACCACAGCCCGTAAAATCGCTCGGGCTACATATGCCAGCCCAGGATGGTGTGATCCCACCTGGACTAATAAGCAATACCTGTATGGGGAGGAGGGCAATGAGAAAAACGTTGGGAACAAATGCAGTTGAAGCAAACCAAAATGATTTTCGAGCACGCGGTAAAACCTGGTTTTGCGAAGATCTGGTTTTAGAAAAATTATGCCCCATTACTGGCCCCCTGTTTCGCAGTTAGCTACTACGTTGCAGCTTTATATATCAGCAACGACTTCATTGCCAACCGACCACATAAACAATGCAATATAAACAAGGATAGGACTTGATCATTAAAGTAGATGCATAGCTCTCTGGCGATTAAGCTGCGATGGAGGACTGGGTTTCTCGCGCTAATAGCCTCTACGCCTGTCCGCCGTGCCATTTGGAGATATTGCAATAGTCGAACCTCTCTGCGTATTGGTCGCCGTTGAGCGTTGGTTGCACTACGATGTTTAAGACAAGCCGGAAACCGGGCGGAAAGGCGTTGGCGAAACTGACGCCATTTCACAAGGAAAACCTCTGAGCATGACCAAACGCCCGACACGTTTAAATCTGTTACCTCTCTCCATCTGGGATCAAATGTTTAACTAACAGATGGTCGACACTTCGTTGACGAGCCAGTCGCGAAAAAGCTGCAGCGCCTGGTTGGTGGCAATGTTTTCTTGGGAGCATATAAACTTGTAGGATTCCTCGGGCTCGAAATAGCGCTCGGACACAATACACAGGCTTCCGCGCTCCACGTCGTTTTTGACCAGAGGTCGATGAGAAAAACCGATGCCCTGTCCGGAACGAGCAGCCGCCAACAATGTGTGTTGGTCGTCAAAAAAGAGGTTTGAATTGGCGGTTAGATCATCAAATCCGTGGTGGGATATCCATCTTTTCCAGTCCTTTACGTCCCGATAATGCAAGCGAGGAATGCCAGGGTCCACGAGAAGATCTTCTGGATTTGCCACATTGGCCAGAAGTAAGGGACTGCAGACAGGTACCAGTTTTTCTTTTAGAAGTTCGATGTTGTACATGCCTGCTGGCGGATGCAGACAATATTTTATCTGTGCGTCTTCTGTATCCTGAGCGATGGAATCTATGTCGATATTATTCAGGTGAAGCTGGATGCCTGGATTTTGCTTCAAGAAGCCAGCAATCCTGCTCGCGATCACTTCCATTGCGAAAAAAGGACCGGCGCGAACCCGGAGGATTTTGGTCTTGTTGTCCTGTCCGATCAGCGTCGCAACTGCGCCGATTTCATCAAATGCGCGAGCACAAACCTCCAGCAGCAGCGCGCCTTCTGCGGTAACGGATACACCGCGCGAGCCGCGAATAAGCAACTGACAACCCAACGACTGTTCCAGGAGTTTGATTTGATGGCTCACAGCGCCCTGACTGACTGCAAGCTCTTCTGCGGCGGCAGTGAAGCTTTGGCAATGTGAAACGGCCTCAAAAGCCCTTAAGGCTTTCAAGCTTGGGAGTTTTCGCCGCTTCGCCCTTGAAGTCATATCGTCATGAATTTTTCTAATACCATTGAATAGTTCTTTTGCATTGATCGACCCACGGCACAAGCATAATCGTCAATAAACAAAAAACGCCCTTGGGTATCATTTGGTTCTGGTCTCGCACTTCAGAGAGCATCTCAGATGTACCGGACAACGGCGTATAAAAGGAGAACGAAACGTGCTTACGCAAGCTAAAATGGGAATTGTTGCTGCTCTTGTTGCCGTATGTGGCGCGCTTCCGGCCCACGCTGAAGAAATCCGCATGGGAGCTGAAGGTGCTTATGCCCCCTTCAATTATCTGGACCCGAGCGGGCAGCTCAAAGGCTTTGATATCGACGTCGGCAATGCGATCTGTGAGAAGCTGAAAGCTGATTGCGTATGGAGCGCTAACGAGTGGAGCGGGATTATTCCGGCGCTTCAGTCAAAGAAGTTCGACATCATGGCTTCGTCAATGGCTATTACTGAATCGCGTATGCAGCAGGTCAGCTTCTCCGATCCCTATTATTACAACACCATGCGGTTTGTTGCTTTGAAGGAGCTTGGCCTCAAGGATGTGACGCCGGAAAGTGCCAAGGGCAAGGTCATAGGCACCCAGACAGGCTCTATCGCAGTCGATGCTTTGCAGCGCTTTTTCCCCAATAATGAGGTGAAACTCTATCCGACACTTGAAGAAGCCTTCCTGGATATCGAGAATGGCCGCATTGACCTCTTGCTGGAATCCAAGTTCGCTCTCAGCGATTGGATTAAGAAGGGTGCAGATTGCTGCGAATTTGTCGGCAACGAGTTCCTTCTGGATGGAACTCTGGGTGCCGGAATGGCCTTCCGCAAGGATGACGTTGAACTGCGAACGCGCGTCAACAAGGCGCTTGCGGAGATCATCCGAGACGGTAGCTACGACAAGATCAGTGCCAGGTACTTTGATTTCGACATCAGGGAAAAGCCGAAATTCGCGAGTGAAATCTTCGCGAAGTAGTTTGCTCCCATTGCCACCCAGAGTACCTGATTTGAGACACCACATCAGATCAGGTGCTCACTGCGTGTGGCATTGTCAGGTCAGCCATTTCGTTTCGACCAACACAGAGTGGTCTTCGCCGACAAAAGAAAGGTCCATCCGTGTCCTATCGCGTTGCGATCATTGAACTCATCAATGAAAGTAATACCTTCACGCAAAATCGCACGAGCATCAGTGATTTTCGGGCGTCGCATTATTTCAAGGGCGATGAGATTCCAGCCAATTTCCGAGGCACCGGCTCAGAGGTCGGTGGCGCGATAAAGGTTGCGGATGAAAAGAGCTGGACGCCTGTTTATATCACCGCAGCCCATGCGGAACCTAACGGACCGGTGCTTGAAACTGCGCGTCAGGAAATCACCGGCGAGTGCCTGCGGCGGCTGAAGGAAGCCGGACCTTTTGACGGCATATTTGTTGCTCTGCATGGTGCCATGGTGACGGAGACCGATCAGGATGGCGACAGCCAGTTCCTTCGGGAGATCCGGTCGGTGGTTGGTTACGCTGTGCCGATCGCCATCACCCTGGACCTTCACGCGAACATTTTTGATGAATTGGCTGATCTGGCGCAGATCGCAGTTTCATTCCGGACTTATCCTCATATCGATATGAGTGAGGTCGGAGTAGAGGCCTGTTCGTTGCTGGATCAAGCCATGAAAGGGGAAATCGAACCTGCGCTGGCCATTGGGCGCCCACCAATGCTTCTTGGTTGTGATGATGGTCGCACAACAGATAACGGTCCCATGTGCCGCCTGCTCGAAAGTGCATACGGTGAGATGCAACAACCGGGAATCCTTAATGTGGCGGTCAATGCCGGTTTTACCGATGCTGATGTCTGGGCGGCGGGCCCGAGTGTGATCGTCACCTTCGACTGTAAACGCGTTAGCCGACAAACCGCTTGCGATGTCGCGGACAAGATGTGCGATGAAATCTGGGCTTATAAGGATCAGTGGTCGCAGCCGATACCTCTCGATGAATGTATTCGGCAATTGAAGGAGGCCCGAGGGGCCGAAGGCACGATTGTCGTCGCTGATTTTTCCGATAATCCCGGTTCGGGGGCCTATAGCGATTGCACTGCGCTCATTGCAGCGATGCTTCAGGCAGGTGTGACCAATGCTGCCGCAGGCGCGATTCTCGACCCCGAAGCGGTGGCGGAGATTGCAGCCAAGGCGATAGGAGAGACTGTTACGGTAACGATCGGCGGCAAATCTGATCCATCAGTCGGTGGCGGTCCTTTGACCGTGACAGGTCGTGTCATGTCGGTCAGCGACGGTGCCTTCGTCTTTGAGGGGCCGATGTTTACGGGTTTGCCCGGCACAACCGGAAAAGCCGTGTGCCTCCGCGTCGAGGGGATCGATATCATGATTGTGTCGGAACGCATGCAGATGCTGGACCAGAACATTTTTCGTATCGTCGGCATCGAGCCGAAAGAAAAATCCATTCTGGCGGTCAAATCAATGCAGCATTTCAAAGGGGCGTTCGGCGCGATTGCGACACAGATCCTTGTCACCGATGCTGGTGGCCTGAGCTCGCCTGACCTGTCGAGACGGACTTATGCTCGCGTGCGGCGTCCGATTTTCCCCCTGGACACACTGCCGGATCAACATCACTAAGTGTGCTGGTGAAACTATTGGACTTTTGACAGCGAACAGGGAATTTAATTCGGTAGAGGGGAACAATCAGGATGACGTTTCGTCACCATCGAACTCCTGGACCAGATTGATCATTTGTACTCATGGATGGGGTGTCCGATGCACGCAGCGCCAATCTTCGCCGGGTTAAAAATCGAGGCGGCTGAAATACGTGTCATACGTTTGCCGCTGCTCGTGCCTTTCGTGATTTCCACCGGAACAATGACTGAAAAGATCATTCCGGTCCTCACCCTGCGATCTGGAGGACTGGAAGGATACGCCGAAGGCGTGATGGATCCGTTGCCGGATTATCTGGAGGAGACTATCTCCGGTTCGCTCTCTTTCCTGCGGGACGTCCTGCTGCCACAGATCGTTGGGAAACGCTTCTCCGGTCCGGCGGATCTGTCCGCAATTCTTGATCCGTGGCGCGGGCATAGAATGAGCAAGGCCATGGTTGAAATGGCCGTGTGGGACCTTTGGGCGAAAGCACTGAACCTGCCATTGAGCGTTGCGCTTGGCGGCGTTCGCGATGCTATCGATGTGGGTGTCAGCCTTGGGATTGCCGATATTCCAACGACGATTGACCGGGTCGCGGCCTCGCTCGATGCCGGTTACAAGCGCGTTAAGCTGAAGATCAGGCGCGGTCATGATCTCGCAATGATTCAGGCGGTCCGCGAGCGTTTCCCAGATGCCAAGCTGACAGTTGATGCCAATACGGACTACCGGCTTTCCGACTTGCCTCTTCTGAAAGCAATGGATGCTTTCGCACTCGATTATATCGAACAACCCCTGGCTTTCGATGACATTAGCGACCATGTCCATGTGCAGGAAAAGCTGCTGACTGCCATCTGCCTGGACGAGAGCATTCGGTCTTCGGTGGATGCGCGCAAGGCGCTTGTCGCAGGAGCTTGCCGTGTCATAAATATCAAGGTGGGTCGGGTCGGTGGACATAGTACGTCACGCGCGATTCACGATGTTTGCGCAGCCTTCGATGTACCTGTATGGTGCGGCGGGATGCTTGAAGCAGGCATTGGCCGGGCCCACAATATTCATCTGTCCACCCTGCCGAATTTCACCAAACCGGGGGACACATCATCCGCCAGCCGCTATTTCCCGCGCGATATTGTCAACGAGCCGCTGGAAGCTGAAAATGGACGAATGGCCGTTCCCAAGAACGGTCCGGGTATCGGTGTGACGTTGGACCATGCATTTCTCGATACGGTCACCAGCCACCGTGAGGATTTCGTCGCATGAGCGTAATATTGGTCCGCGAGCTCGCCTCTCTCCACGAGATGAAGGATTCGGAGACCGTTCAGCGGCTGGTGTGGGGAGAGGACGATCCTGTCGATGCCTCAGACCTGTTGCTTGCAATCCAGCACGAAGGCGGCCTTGTTGCCGGAGCGTTCGATGGCGGGAAGATGATTGGCTTCATCTTTGGTTTCCCAAGTGCAACGCCGGGCGTTCAGCATTCTCACCGTCTGGCGGTTCTTCCGGAAGCAAGAGGCTTGAAACTTGGCGCGCGGATGAAGTGGTTCCAGCGCGATTGGTGCCTTGCGAGAGGCATTACGCATGTGCGCTGGACCTATGATCCGATCCGGGCGGTCAACGCCAGTCTGAACATTGCGAGCCTTGGGGCCACATCGTCCACTTATCATATCGACTATTACGGCCCAATGGTCGGCATCAATTCTGGCTTGCCTTCGGACCGAATCGTGGCTGACTGGCAATTGGACGATCTGCGTGTAGAAGCTCGATCTCGCGGCCAGAAACTTGAGTTTCCCGCAGATGCTCGACGCGTGAAAATACCGGGCGATATCGATCACCTGCTTGCAATTGATCCGGCGGCTGCAATGAATGCAAGGGTGTCGCTTCGCCAACAGCTGCTGACTGCCTTCGACGAAGGTAAGCGTATTGTTGGCTTCGACCAGCAGGCCGCGACATATTTATTGGTTTAAAGCCGACAGTTGAAATTTCAGGCAAGCCGGATGCCTATCCGTGCGTTGTTGGTACAGCCGTTTGACCAACAATCGGCCTTCTGTGTAGTCGGCGAGCACTGCTTCATGTTTGTAGCGTGGCTGATCTAAGCCGGGGTGTTCGGTTCGCTAGACCGCAGGCTTGTTAAGCAACCGTAAACAACCTTGACCGCGCAGACAGTGATCGTTCACAAGATGACGGATCAACAGAAGCTCCGGGAGTTTGTCCAAGAGCGTCTGGCCAAGGCGAATGGAAATAATCATGAATGAAATCATCTGCCCGCATTGCAACAAGGCATTCAAAATTGATGAGACGGGCTATGCCGATATACTGAGGCAGGTGCGTGACAGTGATTTCGAGAAACAGCTGCATGAGCGCTTGGAGTTGGCTGATCAGGACAAGCGTAACGCTGTTAAGCTTGCACAGGCTAAAGTTGCCAATGAACTGCAGAAGACTGCCGCAGCCAAGGATTCTGAAATCCAGGAACTGAGGGCGAGACTTGAATCCGGTGAAGTCGCGCAGAAACTCGCAGTTGCTGAGGCGCTGGGTGCTGTCGAAAAACAACGCGATACTCTTTTGTATGAGCTTGAGAAAGCAAGAAGGGAGCAAGAAACTGCATCAAAACTGGCCCAGGCGACGCTTATTGCCGAACTACAGAAAATAGCCGCTACTAAAGACGCGGAGATCCAGAGCCTGAAGGCCAGGCTCGATGCGGGGGCGCTTTCGCAGAAGCTCGCGGTTACCGAAGCCGTCATAACAGTTGAGAAAGAGCGTGACGAACTGAAGAATGGACTTGCTCGGATCACGCTCGAAAAGCAGCTTGCTGAAACTGCACTTAGGGACAAATACGAAACGCAGCTGAAGGATCGCAACGACGCAATCGAGCGTCTGAGGGATATGAAAGCGAAACTATCGACAAAAATGGTCGGCGAGACGCTGGAGCAGCACTGCTCAATCGAGTTTGACCGCATTCGTGCGACCGCTTTCCCCCGCGCGTATTTTGAGAAGGATAACGACGCGCGCAACGGTAGCAAGGGGGACTTCATCTTCCGCGAGAGGGATGATGCAGGTTCTGAAATCGTCTCGATCATGTTCGAGATGAAGAACGAAAATGACGAGACGGCTACCAAGAAGAAGAACGAAGACTTTCTCAGGGAATTAGACAAGGACCGGAGCGCGAAAGGCTGTGAATACGCCGTTCTGGTCTCGTTGCTTGAGCCTGAGAATGAGCTCTACAACACCGGGATCATTGACGTATCCCACCGCTATCCGAAAATGTACGTCGTGCGACCGCAGTTTTTCATCCCGATTATCACGCTGCTGCGCAATGCGGCGATGAACTCGCTCCACTACAAGAATGAGCTGGCACTGGTGAAGGCACAAAATGTCGACATCACAAACTTCGAATCCCAGCTTGACGACTTCAAAGCCGCATTCGGGCGCAACTGGCGTCTGGCTTCAGATGGCTTTGAGGAAGCAGTCAAACGCATCGACGAAGCCATCAAGGATCTGGAGAAAACGAAGGAAGCGCTTCACAAGTCTGCCAATAACTTGCGGCTTGCAAACGACAAGGCGGAAGACCTGACGGTCAAACGGCTCACCCGCGGAAATCCAACGATGGCCATCAAGTTTGCCGAACTCAAGCAGAACGGTATGGATGATAATTAATGAGCAAGTAAGCAGATTTTGGTGAAGCGCTGCCTATTCCCCGTCACGTCAAGAGATGTGCGATGACCTGCTCCTCTGAAATTTCCTCGCAGTTTGACTGCAGATGCCGGGATTGCACGAGGGACGCTCTATCATAATGTCGGTGACAAGAAGGGTTTGCTGGCAGTGATCGTCGCTCCAGTCGACTTAAAAGTGGCACTGCGCGCGCAGCAGGCGGCGATAAGCGTGCCGAACGAATGTGAAGCCTTACTGCTGGAAGGCGCGATATAGGTTGAAATGGCGCTCGATCCTCGGATGCGCCGCACCGCCTCGTTCGTTGAACATGCTTTTCTTAGAGATCCGACGCAGTGGTCGACCCAGAACGCTTGCGTGGAAGTGACAAAGCAAACGATAGGCAGGCTGATAGCGGCGCAGCCCGTCAGGCGGGTGGACGTCGGAACAGCTGCCCGCCTGCTGTGCGGGACGACGGTGAACGCAGTCTTTTGGGTTGCGGCAAGTGAGGAACTGCGTTTTGTCCAGCCCAATCATCGGAACAAGCGTCATCGCCAGCACCATCATCAAAAAACTTCAGCAATGCAGACAGCAAGGACCACAATGCACAGGCTGCCGCTCTTGTGGTCGATATGCGGTCAATGGATAGTAGCCAGCAGGCTGCTGTGGCGCGCGAACTCAATCAAGACTAAGAGGCTTCCCGTTTCTATCGCTCTCAACGACATATATTTATGAGTAATAGAAGTCACCCCTATCCCTCACCGACGGTATTGTGGAGGAAATCCGTGCGCCAGTTTCCGTCATTCAAATCTGAATCTGGCAGTCCCGAGAGAAGATGCACGTAAAACGACTTTCTAAATCACCTCCAGCAGGCATGTCCTGTGCGCCGTGTTTGAGTGCGTTTTCGATAAGGCTTCGCGCCGGCTAGAATTAACTCAGCTGATGCATGATTTAGTGTTGAAAAGGCAGAGTTCGAGAGTGCTGCGTGCGCTGACCCCCAACATTTGAAATCTGGTGTGATCCAGTTTAAATCTGGTTGCGTATAATGCTGATGAACACAAAATTTTCGTTCCTCTCGCAATAGTGGCACATGGAAGCTCAGCATTAATTTACAGGTTCTGACTTCGCTACTTCTGAGCGGATGGGGTTTAATACGGATGAATGGACAGACCGCAACTGAAGATCAGCCTTCAATGGAAGAATTGATGCTGGCGGTCAGTTCCCGACGCGACGTGGACGCTTTCGAGGTGATTTTCAAGCATTTCGCACCCCGGGTGAAGGCTTATATGGCCAAACTGTCTGCTGATACGCAAACAGCGGAAGAATTAATGCAAGAGACTATGATTGCGGTCTGGAACAAGGCAGATCAGTTCGATGTTGCCAAAGGAGCCTTGTCCACCTGGATTTTCACCATTGCACGAAACCAGCGCATCGATGCAGTGCGACGCGCCCGGCGCCCGGAGTTCGACCCAACCGATCCGGCCTTTGTGCCCGATGAGGAACAGCTCGCTGACCTGAGTATTGCCGAGCGGCAATCCGCCAGCCAGTTGCGCGCTGCAATGGCCGACTTGCCGAAGGAGCAATCTGTCTTGCTTGAACTCGCTTATTTCGAGGAACGCACGCATAGCGCCATCGCAAAGAAGCTGAACCTCCCGCTTGGTACGGTTAAATCCCGCCTGCGGCTGGCATTCAACAAATTGCGCGCAGCGCTCGATAATTCGGGAGCGCACTGATGGATATCAAGCATCATTTGAGCGACGAACTCCTTTCAGGCTATGCTGCAGGCACGTTGGCCGAGGGTTGGAGCATCGCAGTCGCCACTCATCTTGCGCTCTGCCCGGCCTGCCGTTCAAGGCTCAAGCAGTTTGAACAGATTGGCGGACAGCTTCTTGACGCGGTTGAGCCGCAGAAACTCGAAGTATCCACATGGGATAGTTTCAAGGACAGGTTGCAGAAGACACCGCAATCAAGGGAACCTTCGGCACCGCGCTTCGAGATAAAGCAGCCTGCCGTGATACCGGAACCACTGCGATCCTACGTCGGTGGCGATTTGCCGGAGCTGAAATGGAAATCGCTTGGCCGGGGTGCCTATCAGGTGTCAATTGAAACTCGAGACAGCGAAACGCAGGTTCGACTTTTGCGAATTCCCGCAGGAAAGCCGGTGCCAGAACATGGGCATGGCGGTCGCGAACTGACATTGGTGTTGAGCGGCAGTTTCCATGATGGAACCGGGCTTTTTGCGCGCGGTGATATTGAGGAAGCGGATGCTGATCTCGTGCATCAACCGATTGCCTCATCGGATGGCGATTGCATCTGTCTTGCGGTGACTGACGCACCGCTCAAATTCCAGAGCTGGCTTATGCGGCTCATGCAGCCATTGATCGGCATCTAAAGAAAGGCGGCATATTTGCCGCCTTTTTCATTAGTTCAACACGACAATTGCCGCATTCAATGCTGTCGCCAGCGACAGCCATATGAGGTAAGGCACGAATAGCAGTGCCGAGATGCGATCTGGTTGCCATGCGCGAATGATAAACAAAAGCACGCAAAGCCAGACGCCGATGATTACGACAAGCCCCAGCACGGTCATGTGAGCGCCGAAGAAAATAGGCGTCCAGAGGAAGTTCAATACCATCTGGCCAAACCACGGTCCGCGCCGCTGCCAACCACGATCGTTTATCCATGTGCGCCAGCCTGCAGTGGCAATGAAGATATAAAGTATCGTCCACATGGGGCCAAAGGCAGCGTTAGGCGGGGTAAACCAAGGTTTTTGAAGCGCTGCATACCATTCGCCCGGCGGGAAACCGATACCGATTGCCATTCCTACGACAATGATGACGAGGACGACGGCGGCCAGAAGACCCCATTTTTGCATATTCTTACTCCAACCTAGCCGCTGATCCGTGACGTAACACAATAGCCAACATAGGCTGACGCGGTAGACAGGAGAGTGCCCCAGACCATGTCTGCGATTGTCAGGGTCCATGACCAGTTTTTCAAAGTGGCCTGATTGGTCAGATCATAAGTCGCATAAGCGACAAATCCGAGAAGCGCCCCGTGAACGAGTGTGACTGTACCACTACCGGCCAGAAGTCCGGGCTTGACCGCGAAGAAAACCAGTCCAAACACGAAAATCACATAGAAAACGACAGCTGGTGCGAGACGAAAACCCGGCGCAAGCATGTCACCCATGACAGGGCGGTAAAACACGTTCGCCATGTTTGACAACCAAACGGAGTCGATTGCCAGAAATGCAACCGCTGTCACTAAATAGGCTATGAGATAATCTTTCATCGATAGCTCGCTCTCTTACTTGATGCGGGTCCAGCCCACATTGCGACACAGGAGGCTAGCCAGAACGCAGCCATTGGTCGTCATAGTGTCGCCGTCGACTTTCACCCTGATCTTGTAGGTCAGGTTGCGTTGCGGATCGAAAGCCGTACCAGAATATTGCCCGTCCGCAGTTTCGTTAATGCTCATCACCAGCCGGTCGCCGGTTTTCTCTTTTGGTGTTCCGGGCTTGATCCAGGTGTTGGTCGCGCAGAGATCCTTGCCGCATCCCACAACTCTCACCCGCGCGTTGCCATCTCCGCGCGCCCAGTTACCGTTGATCTCAGCCGGCTGCGCCGAGAAAGGAAACAACACCATCATCGTGCCGACCGTCAGTATCCATTTCATCGACGCTTCCTTCGTTAGTAGGTGTGGAGTCTAAGCATGTTCAATCGTGTAGAGCCCAACGTTGATTGCTCCTTCCTCGAACCCACCTTCGCAATAGCAAAGGTAGTATTCCCAAAGCCGCCGGAATTTATCGTCAAATCCAAGCTTCTCGATTTCAGGCCAGTTGGCGATAAAGCGCTGACGCCATTCGGCAAGCGTAAGCGCATAGGAACGGCCGAAATGCTCGGTCTCCTTCAAAACCAGACCGGCCTTTGCAAGGTCGCGTTCAAGCACTTTATCCGACGGCAGAAAGCCTCCCGGAAAGATGAATTTCTGGATGAAATCGGCCTTGCGACGATAGTTTTCGTAGCGTGTTTCTTCTATCGAAATGACTTGCAGGACGGCTCGACCGCCGGGCTTGAGACAGCGTTTCAGGGTTGCGAAATATTCCGGCCAATAGGCTTCGCCAACGGCTTCAAACATTTCGATTGATACAATGCGGTCGAACTGGCCCTGGACATCGCGGTAATCCTGCAAGCGAAAGTCAACGGCTTCGCTGAGCCCGACGTTTTCAACTGCGGCATTTGCCCAGGTGAGCTGCGACGGCGACAGGGTTATTCCTGTCACATGGGCATTACGACAGTTTGCGAGATAGCCAGCTAAAGCACCCCAGCCACAACCGATCTCCAGAATTCTTTCGCCGCCCTCAAGCGCCAGTTTTTCAGAAATATACTGCAACTTCTGCTCTTGGGCACTTTCAAGGCTAAGGGTCGTCTCAGTCCAGATCGCTGATGAATAAAGCATCGAAGAGTCGAGCCACCGGGCATAGAAATCATTGCCGAGATCGTAGTGGGCTTCGATGTTGCGCCGGCTGCCGCGACGCGTGTTTGCATTGAGCAGATGTCCGATACGGTTCAGCGCTCGCGTCCAACCAGATCCGCGTAATGTGGATACAAGCGTATCGCGATTGCGCGCCGCAAAACGGATGACCGATGTGAGATGGGGCGATGTCCATTCGCCTTCGATATAGGCTTGGGCAAAGCCGATATCCCCGCCCGTCAGCAGGCGACGCAGGCTGTTCCATTTAACAATTGCAATTTTGGCTTCCGGTCCGGGCAATCGACCGTTAACGGCAATGACCTGACCGTCGGGCAGCGAAAGCACCAATCGCCCATGCTGAACCTGCTTCAGCAGCCGTTTCAACACGATAGCCGAGGGGCTGAAAGCCGGTCGTTCAGTCCGGCTTGATGCCGATAGTTGATGATATTCGTCGAGCTGGCTCATGCGGCCTTGTTCCTCTGCTGGGCGGTCTCGTTACGAACAGATGTGATGGAAATCTCAGGCGCTGCGGGTCGTTTGCGTAAACCGATGCCCTTCAACCATATTTTCAGCGCCTCCCAGTGAATGCCGCCAATCACTTTCAAGGTGAGAAACGGAATTGTAAGAAAGGCGCGTAGCAAGGCGGCGTCGCTCAATTCAACCCGGCGCGCCAGATGGCGAGCAGTCAAAAGCAGGCCTTCATCGTCAAAACTGTTGATCCGGATGGAAAGCCAGTCTGCGGGAGGCGTGACTTCAAACTCATATCGCAGCTTCATGTCCATGAAGGGCGAGACGTAAAAAGCCTTGTCGCAGCTTTGTACGATGCGTCCGTTAACGCAGTTATGGACCGGGATCATATAGCCGTGGCGCTGGCGGAAAGTATTATCAACTTCCCAAAGGATTGCCACAAGCTCACCGCCACAATTATAGCAGAAGAAAACACTGAGCGGGTTAAATGCCCAGCCCGCAATACGCGGCATAGTGAGCAGGCGGATCGCACCGCCATCAGGCAGTATTCCGGCTGCCTCCATGGCATGTTCCACCTGCTTACGCAGCGGCAGAGCCGATCCATCGCCTCTGTCTTTCCTGTAGAAAGAAAACAGATTGAAACGGTCAAGTGAAAACAGCTTCAATTTGCGATCGAGGGCTTCCACTTCATCAAGGTCGAGCAGGAGCGAGTAGATTTTATAGGCCAATTTGTGAACCTTCGGTCGTAACCGCGCATGGGTCACATGACCGGGAAACAGTGCCGACTGGAAGCTGTCGGTCATGCCAGTGCCCTTTCCCGGAGAGTCAAACTCTGGCGAACGATGCGCCCACTTTCCTGCTCGACCAGCCATGGGCGGCGCATACCGCCCAGATCTTCTGCCACGGCGAGACCGGCCTGAAGACCGTCCTCATGAAAGCCGGAGCCGAAATGCGCGCCGCAAAACCATGTCCGGCGCTGCCCTTGCAAGGACCAGATTTCTTTCTGCGCACGATCCGTTGCCATGTCGAAAATCGGATGTTCATAGATCTCGCGACGGATCACCAGTTCCTCGCGCGGTGCACGACAAGGATTGAGCGTAACAAAAGTCTCAGGCGCGTTGCCCAGCGGTTGCAGGCGGTTCATCCAGTAAGTAATGGATGGTTGCGTCGGGCCAGTGGCTGCGTTGGTAAGGTAATTCCAACTGGACCACGCCGCACGACGATTGGGCATCAGTGAAATATCGTTGTGCAGCACCGCTTCATTTCGTGAATATTGAAACGCGCCAAGAATGCGGCTTTCATCCCCGCTCCGATCGGCCAACATCCGCAAAGCCTGATCGGCATGCGTGGCAATCACAACATCGTCGAACACATGGGAAATGCCGTTTCCGTCGATCAACTCGACGGAATGTTCGGCACGTCGCACGGATTTGATCGGTGTTGAGAGCCTGATCCGGTCCGCATAGGGCTTTGTGATCCGCCTTAGATATTCCCGACTGCCGCCAGTTACCGTACGCCAGATTGGCCTGTCACGAAGAGCAAGAAGACCGTGATTGCAACAGAAGCGGACGAAGCTTGCAGCCGGATATTGCCCGACTTCCATGGCAGGGGTGGACCAGATCGCTGCCGCCATCGGATAAAGATGATCATCACGAAAAGCCCGGCCATAACCATTGCGTTCAAGATAATCATCAAGCGAAATACCGCCCATGATACTCAGGTCTTTTGGTGCATTGCGATAAAATCGCAAGAGATCGCGGATCATCGACCAGAAGCGCGGGCTGACCAGATTGGAGCGCTGGGAAAAGAGGCCGAGGCGGGTACCGCCGGAATATTCGTAAGCGCCGTTTCCGACTGAAACGGCAAACGACATGTTCGACGCGGCGGTTGGAACTTCAAGCGCGCGAAACAGGGCGGTCAGATTGGGATAGGTCACTTCATTATAGACAATGAACCCGGTATCGACGGCCACAGGACCATGACCGCTCTCAAATTCGACGGTGTTGCTATGACCGCCAATGCGGTCCGATGCTTCAAATAAAGTCACATCGTGGCGTTGCGAAAGCAGCCATGCAGCAGACAATCCGGAAATCCCGCTACCGATGATCGCGACGCTGAGATGCTTATGGCTGCCCGGACTGTTCGTGATATCCATAGTCCCTCTCTTCACCGCGAGTTGAGGCTGCGTGTGTGCTGCATTTTCATCGTTTTACGTTTTGAGAAGAAGTTTGGTTCAATCGGCGACCAAACTTTTTGATTTTTTTGAGCCGCTTAAGAAACCAAGCAGACAAACAGAACGTATTGCATGAGGAAAAGCGAACTCCCAATAAAGGTCCGCCATGCAACCCGGTCTGCTCTTAGTTGTTGCCATCAGCCTGTCTGCCATCATGGCATTTGCCTGGGCGCTTGAACGAAAGACCGGTAAAAGCGGCTGGATCGATGCCATCTGGTCGTTTTCAGTGGGGGTGGGCTCAGTCATAGCCATTATTCTTGCAGATGCGACATGGCAACGGCGCATAGCTATCATGATCCTCATTCTGGTGTGGTCGCTGCGTCTTGGCTTTCATATCGCCAAGCGCAGCATGCGCCATGGCGAAGACCCGCGTTATGCAAAGCTGCTAAAAGAATGGGGCGAAAACGCTTCCGTTCGCTTATATTGGTTTTTGCAGATACAGGCTCTCGCAGCCTTCATTTTGGTTGGGACTGTCTATCTCGCTGTGGTTGGTCGCCCCGGTTTTCCATATGTCGGGGATATGGTCGGGGTTGCAATCATCGCCATAGCGTTGATTGGTGAAGCGCTGTCTGATGCGCAGCTTGCGCAGTTTCGCATGACTCCAGAAGCCAAAACAGAAATTTGCGAAACCGGTCTTTGGGCTTTTTCCAGACATCCCAACTATTTCTTTGAATGGCTGTTCTGGTGCGCGTGGCCGTCGATGGCAATTACCGGATCGCCATGGAGTTGGCTGTCGCTGCTTGCTCCGATCCAGATGTATTGGCTGCTGGTGCATGTCTCCGGCATCCCTGCGCTTGAAGAACACATGCTGAGATCGCGGGGTGAAAAATTCCGTGCTCTGCAAGGCCGGGTCAACGCGTTTTTCCCTGGTCCCCGAAAAACACCGGGAAGATTACGGCGTTCGTCATGAATATGGTGAGATTTTTGCGTCTGAAAACATGTCCTGCAACCGTTTAACGAAGGAGCAATGAATGATTGCCAAAGCGCTTGTATGGTTGCGCAACGATCTGCGCCTTGCTGACAATCCTGCCCTTCATGCCGCATTCAAGCTGGGTGGCGCGATCACGGCCCTTTTTGTGCATGAGTCCAATCCGCAATTGCGTGACCCGGGCGCTGCCGTCCGTTGGTGGCTGGAACAGAGCCTGGACTTGCTGGCAAGAAGTCTCAATGAACGAAATATAGAGTTGATTGTTGCCGACGGCGAAGCGCTCAATATCATCGAACAATTAATTGAGGAAAACAACTTTGATACCGTTTTCTGGAACCGTCGTTATGCTCCTCAAGAGCGAGAAGTCGATGCAGTCATCAAATCCGGCTTAAAGGACAAAGGACTGCGCGTGGAGTCTTTTGCAGGCAATCTGCTGGTGGAACCCTGGGAGATCAAATCCGGCAACGGCGGATCTTATCAAGTTTTTACACCATATGCCAAATCACTGCGCCAGCATGGTGTGAGCAGACCACTACCCTTGCCAGACCGAAGTGTCGAGACGACGACCGTCAAACACACGCCCAAGCAGAAAAACTACAAAGAGGCTGTCTGGTCCAGAAAGATGAGCGGTCTTTGGATGATCGGCGAAGCGGCTGCCATTGACCAACTGTATCATTTCTTCGATACAACTATTCGCGATTATGCCGGAGATCGAGATCGTCCCGATCTTGACAGCACATCAAAACTTTCGGCCCATTTGCGCTTCGGCGAAATTAGCCCGAGACAAGTCTGGCATGCTACTGTGTCACTTATGGATCAAGATCATAGTACTGTGCCTGGTGGTCAAAAATTTCTTTCTGAACTGATTTGGCGAGATTTCCATTATCATCAACTTTATTATCGTCCAGATATTGCTGAAATAGACATGCGCGACACTCTGGCCAATACTCGCTGGCAAAGCAATTCAGTGGGGATCAATTCCTGGAGGAGGGGTAAAACAGGCATCCCGATAATCGATGCTGGTATGCGTCAGCTCTGGGCGACAGGCTGGATGCACAACCGCGTGAGAATGTTGGTGGCATCGGCCTTATGCAAGAACATGCAAATCGATTGGCGCGAAGGGGAAAAATGGTTCTGGGATACCTTAGTGGACGCGGATGTCGCGAGCAATCCGGGGAACTGGCAGTGGGTAGCCGGTTGCGGGATGGATGCCGCCCCATATTTCCGGGTTTTCAATCCGGTCCTGCAAGGAGAAAAATTCGATACAAAAGGCGTTTATGTGCGCAAATGGGTGCCCGAGATTGCAGCACTACCGGATTGTTGGATTCATAAACCCTTTGCTGCGCCCCCGGCGGTTTTGCGCGAAGCCGGAGTGGTTTTAGGACAGACTTATCCACTTCCCATCTTCACCCCATCAAAAGCTTGCTAGCACTTTAGGTGTTTGGTCCCAGCATGTGTTGGTGTATCTTTGACGCCAATACAAAGGGAAGCTCTATGGGTCAATTTCCGCTCGGGAGCGCTCAGGCACGGACGCCATTCGAGCAAAGCTACAGCGGTCGATAGCTCCGGTCGCGGAACTGCCGCGTCGCTATGGGATCAACGAAAAGACGGTAAGCAAGTGGTGATCCAGATCGGACATGATCGACGCGCCGATGGGACCCGAGGAACGTAAATGCACTATTCTTTCAGTGCTGGAGCTGAAACGAGACCTCAATGCCGCGCTCGGCAAAGAGGTCTTCAACGTCGCGAAAACTGAGCGGAAACCGATAATAAAGCCAAACCGCATGCGCGATGATCTCAGCAGGAAAACGATGGCGGTGATAGTGAAACTGGTGTTCTTCGGTCATGCCCAGCCTTATCATCCAACTACGCACATTTCCGTTAAGGCGACCCCACCCTTCGAAGTTGAAAAATGCCGAACTTGTTTTCGAATTCTTCGAGTGAGTTAGAAAGTCGAAGCACTTTTCAGGCAAGTCTCCTCCTAAATGACTTCAAAACCCATGGCTCGCCCCGGGGGATTTTGACGTTCTACCATTTGGGAAGTGCGTTCGCGTTAGAAATGAAAATTGGACGCCTTTTCACCAATCTGCCTAAACCCGAGATGCAGCGCCTCCACCACGTTTCCAAACTCGCCTCTTGAAAACGTTCCAAGTGCCAATTTAAGAGCTTCCTGCCATGAGGGGCCTCTGTGCCAAGCTTCCGAAAACGCTGTTGCCAGATCGCCTTCTCTGCGGGTCTGAATGAGGGCGTCAATTAAGGCTTTCGACTGCATCAGATCCTTATCCCGCTTCGAATAGCCTGCCGCATCCGTTCGCCTGCGGGTGCTGACTATCAACTTATGCACGGCAAAGCGTTCTGGAGCCGGAATCGTGACAGGCACACCGCTTTTATGGAGCATTACGGTTCGGATCGGCTCATGGATCAAGAAATCCAGAAACCGCAACGGCTGAGCACTCGCACCCCCAAGGGCAGGCATTGGCGAAGCATGTCCCGACAGGTCATCACTGCCACGATTTGGCGTCAAGAACTCGACCTTGTAGCGTTTCGAATTTTCATATTGTGTGGTGTATCGGCCGTCATTGTGATGGGGGATTTCCCTGAACGTTTCATCAAGCTGCTTCAAAAGATCGAGCATCGGCGGCAGACTGTCCCCCACAGCAACCGACACAGAATGGAATTGGGCGAAATCAGTATCGCCTGTCTGCATAGCACTGATCGGCAGCTTGATCCCCAGAAGACCTGAATAGCATTGAAATGCGACCGTCCCTACCAAGACGCCGTGCAGCCGGAAGAAGCCCGCGTTGCCGAGGGCCTCGACAACATCACCGGTGAAATTCTCCGGCTTCGGCAAGCCTGCATTTCGGGTCAAGGTCGAAACGAGTTGCCGACGTGATTTGAGATCGTTCTTGATTTCATTGAACGCCCGAACGCGTTTTGTGATCTCCTCGTCTGAGATCGGTCCAACATATTTTCGGTGGGCTACACCATCCGTTCTGATTTGGAAATACCAGAATTCTTTGTCTTTAGATGTCTGCCTGACAAAATTGCCATCGGTCGAGAACTCTGTCGCAAACGATGCATCCAGGGATCGCTGTTCGAGCTCCGAGAACATGGTTTTAAACGTGATGTCGATCTCTTTCATCGGGCGTTGTACCTCTTCCGCAATTTGTGTACAACCGATAGCACAGACTTAGTAATGGAGCAAAGGTTATAAACAATTCGCAATTTGTGTATAACAAAATTCCGGCCAGTGAGGTGGCGTCGCCTTAACGATCTCCGGCGTAGATAGTGCGTATATGTGGAATGTTCGGACGGCACTGTCCCATGCGATATCACGCTGTCAATCGGCGTTTAAACGGGACCCCTTATCGGCGTCCAAAAAGTACCCCTCCTTTAGGTTGCAAGGTATAGCGTGCGCGGGCCCGGAACTTTAAATTTAGTGCAGGGTCTGCGCGCGCGGATCGTTAGCGTTCTTCGGCTTTAGCTTTGAGAGCGATTTTTGAAGCGCCACGATTCATTTCCCGTTTCAACGATCTCGCAATGATGGGTAAGCCGGTCGAGCAGAGCGGCGGTCATTTTTGCATCGCCGAAGACTGTCGGCCATTCGCCGAACGTCAGGTTTGTGGTGACGATGATTGAAGTCCGCTCGTAGAGCTTACTGATGAGGTGGAACAGCAACTGTCCGCCGGCCTGGGCGAACGGAAGATAGCCAAGCTCGTCCATAATGACGAAATCGAGCCTGGAGATAAAGTCGGCAAGACGCCCCTGCTTACCATTACGCGCTTCCGTTTCAAGACGATTGACGAGATCGACGACGTTGTAGAAGCGCGCGCGCGCGCCGTTGCGGATCAAGGCACGGGCAAGTGCGATGGACAAATGGGATTTTCCAGTGCCAGTTCCTCCAACGAAAACGATATTGTGCTGCTCGGCAAGGAAAGCTCCGCTCGCAAGCTGGCGCACCAGTCCTTCATTGACCGGCGTGTCAGGTCGCCGACAATGCGCGGTGGTTCGTGCTGGCGCTTGATGCCAGAGGCCATGATCTCGTCATAGGCGCTGCGCATGCCGTAAAGCTTCAGCGTGCTCATCATGTCGAAGATTTGGGATCGTTCCATATCAGCTTGCCCTCCTGAGGCTGTCATAACGTGCGCAGTCTGCCACAGGCTCATGGGTCAGGCGCAGCGCATCGGGGATGGAAAGAATGGCGGCGGGCTGTGGGTCTCGCTTGCGAGCCAGAATGTTGATGATCACAGCGGCGGAGAATACGCCTTGATCAAGCGCCTCCTGGCAGGCCGCTTCGACTGCAGGAAGGCCGTCGATACTGACACATTCCAGGATCGACACCATCTGCCGGTCCCCATCATGCATGGCCTTGAGCTTTCGCCGAACATGCTCCATGGAGGCTGGCAGGACCCAATCAAGGAATGGTGCACCGTTCCTCAGTGCTCCCGGCTTGCGCGTCAGGACCGGAACATAATGCCATGGATTATAAATCGTCTCGCCACGGCCGAAGCAGCGTTCATGCTGGCCGATCTCGACACCATTTTGCCGTATGACGATGCGGTCGGCATAAGCATGTATCTCGGCCGGGCGGCCAACGGCAGTCGATAGCACCGAATATTTGTTGTTGTCGAAACGCACGAGGCAGGTCTTGCCGATCGAGGCCTGTATTGCGTGGAAGCCATCGAACTTGCCGGGATAACCGACCAGATGAGCCTTCTCCTCTTCGAATACCTCCCAGATCGTGCGCTCCGTCTGATCGACATGCTTATGAGCGCGCGCGTAGCTGATGCATTTATCCAGTAGCCAGCCGTTCAACTCATCGTAAGATTTGAAGCGTAGCCGTGGCGTGAAGAAGCGTTCCCGGACCAGATTAACTTGGTTCTCGACCTGACCCTTCTCCCAGCCCGACGCCGGTGTACAGGCCACTGGCTCGACCAGAAAATGACTTCACATTTGCTGAAAGCGTCGATTGTATTGCCGCTCTTTACCGACGAAGACCGTTTCCACTGCGGTCTTCATATTATGGGATGGACGCCTCCCTCCGAACCTTCAGAATGAAAGGCCAACCAAAGGAGGAAGTCATGACATTCGAATTGCTCGCAATCGATCTCGGAAAGTCGTCGTTTCATCTGCACAGCATTGCTTCA
>NZ_BAABTE010000025.1:0-28184 GCF_040371715.1 Brucella sp. NBRC 14130 | reverse complement strand
GCGATCATCGCCAGCATAAGGGTTTGAACAATCGGGCAGAGAATTCGCATCAGCCGATCCGACGACGAGAGCGGGTTATGAAGCGCTTTAAATCGGCGCGACATGTGCAAAATTTCACGTCGATACAGGATCCGATCTACAACCTAAATTATTTCCCCCGAAACCAATTCAATGCCGCCGATCATCGTGAGTTACGACAAGCCGCCACTGACATGTGGCGCGAAATCACGTGCCTGAAATCCGCATGACAGATGCGCCAAAGAATACGTTACGTCTGCACTCTCGTTAAAGTAACAGTGCCAACACGACGGATGACATCATGGAAGCATTTCGCCCCTTCTATGAGGTGTCCCGCCTCGAAGCCGTTTCCGACAAGGGTTCTGTCGCGAATTTTTCACTTCTGCTGCGTTATTGTCGCTTCGGTGCGCATAATTGGGCGAGGTGACTGGGTATGGCGATCGATTTCAAAGGGTCTCATTTCCCCAAAAATGTCATCCTTTATGCGGTGTTCTTCTATGTTCGTTATTCCGTTTCCTATCGTGACCTTCAAGAAATCATGGCCGAACGTGGCGTGAACGTTGACCATGCAACATTGAACCGCTGGGTTGTCCGTTACGCGCCACAGATTGCAGATCAGGCACAGAAACGTAAGCGTCGAACGCTAGGCTCATGGCGTGTTGACGAAACCTATCTAAAGGTCAAAGGCAAATGGACATATTTGTACCGGGCCGTTGATCGTGACGGACAAACGCTTGATTTCATGCTCTCCGAACGCCGAAATCTCGGTTCTGCACGACGTTTCTTCAAGAAAGCCATCGCAGCCAACGGTGTTCCAGACAAGATTGTCATTGATAAAAGCGGCGCCAATCTGGAGGGAGCCCAAGCTGTAAATACAATCCTTAGAATCACAGGTTACAGCAAGATGATTGAAATCCGGCAGATCAAATATCTCAACAATATTCTTGAACAGGACCATCGTTTCATCAAGCGGATTACCAATCAGATGTTGGGGTTCAAGGCATTTCATTCAGCCGCAGCGACAATCGCGGGTATCGAAGTTGCGCATATGATCCGCAAGAGGCAATTCGCAAACGACAATTGTTCACCATTCATGGTCTTTGCGGAACTCGCAGCATAATTGCGCCCGGAGATACGCCTGCCTTTAACCCGCTGAAAATTTTGCGACACAACCTGTCGATGTCGCTCATTGAATGTCCTCTCAACTATGCGGCGCTGGCCGCTTGGTCTGGCTGCGATGACCGCCACCAGCAAGGGATGGTGTCGGTTATCTGGACGCGAGGATGTCGTTTTGAAGAGGCGGACGGAATTGGTCATTTGCCAATTACTATTGCGCGCAATGCATCAATCAGTAAGGATCAAGAAAAAACGGGGAACCACGTGTCGACAGAAGCAGAAGCCGGGCTTGAGCTCACGCAATCCTTTCTTATCGTTGCCGAAGAACTGAATTTTCGCCGCAGCGCGGAGAGGTTGAACATCGATCAATCGGCGCTGACCCGGCGTATTCAGAAGCTTGAGTATCTGCTTGGCTTTTCGCTGTTTGAACGGACCACCCGGGAAGTATCGCTGACGCCCGCCGGACGTGCCTTCTACGAGGAAAATGCCCGGCTGATCTACGATTATAATCGTTCTGTGAAGGCCGCGCGTCTGGTTGCCGAAGGCAAGACGGGTATATTGCGGGTGGCCTATATGGCCTTTGCCGCGACCGAGTTGATGCCAAGCGCAGTGCAGCGTTTCCGTACCGCCTATCCGCATGTGGACGTCAATCTGCGCTATATTCGCACTCAAGGCCAGAAACTGGCGATTGCCCACGATGAGGTCGATATCGGTTATATGATCGGCTCGTTCGAGCACAGCGATTTTCATAGCCTGCTTCTGACATCCGATCCGCTTTATGTCGTCACGCCAAAGAATCATGCACTTCTGCACAAGCTAGACATCAGGCCGGCAGATTTGGTCGGTTGCGATTTGATTCTGGGCGATATGATCGAATGGGAAGCTTATCGCTGGCAGCTCAATGAGTTGTTTTCCGCCGAAGGCGTGTTAATAATATCAAGCTTGAAGCATCGAATACATTGGCCTTACTGGGGTTGGTGGCAGCAGGGCTGGGTGTGACTATCTACCCAGAAAGCCTGATCGGTTTTCTCGGCCGCAACGTCGAAGTACGTCGGATTTTGCATCCTGATTTCCGTATCCAGACAGTGCTGGCGTGGAAGCGCGTGAATCGCGCAAATCCGTGCGCCATTTCGTCAACATTGCCAAGAATCTGCCTGTGCGTCTTTGACGCGCCATGGCGCAATACAATCGGACGTGTATCTGTGTCAGCCTCAGTCGTCGATTTTGATTAATGGGATCGCATGGCAAAAAGGTGCAAATCAGATTTCGGAAAAGATGCGCGTCAAACAAGGAGTACTAGTCTGATTAAATCAGATCCATGTACTCTAAGCGATACAATCAATTCATTTTGTTAGGGCTGCACAATGGGCGGTGGGGTAGTACCATCCGTCAAAAATGAACGAGTTTCCTTGCCCGGTGCACAAGGTACCACACGGCAAGAATGATGACCGGGAAGCCTGCCAATGTCAGGAATGTCTTCATGCCGGAGATCGCCTCAACATGGCCGAGGCTTTCCAGAAGCGTCTTGTAGAGACCGATGGCGTAATAGCTGATGGCGACGATTGAGAACCCCTCGACTGCTTCTTGCAGCTTGGTCTGCACCTGCACGCGCTTTTCCATCGATTCCAGCAATTGCAGGTTTTGCTGTTCCAGTTCGACCTGAACCGATGTCCGCAACAAATCGCTGGCGCGCGAGACGCGGGTTGCCGAGTTTTCGATGCGTTTGCTGGCTTGCGCGCAAAACCTGATAGCAGGGCGGAAACGACGCTCAATAAATACGCCGAGCCTTTGATAACCGTCGACGTGCTGTTCACGCAATTCGGCAAGCCGCGCAAACACGAGTTCTGAATAGGCTGCAGTTGCACTGAAGCGCTCACCCGTATTGACCGATACGTCGAGAATTTCGCTGGCAAGCTGTGCCAAATCCTTGAGAAGACGTTCCTGCTGGTGGGCTTGTTTGCCAAGCGCATCAACGATTGTCTGCAACCGGGTCTCGAACACGGAACAGCGTGAGAAAGTGTCCTGCGCCAGCGGCAGGCTGATCAATGCCATAAGACGGTAATCTTCGATTTCAAGCAATCGCCGAACCATACGTCCGGTCCGGAATGCATTGAGGTTATTGTTGAGCAGGACGAAGCGCGTCGCATTGGCCTCATTGAAGCGGAACGTTGACCAGATTTCAGCATCGCAATTGCCTATGGCAGAAACCGCAACATCCATATCCGTCTCCGCACCAAGCATAAGCTTCGCATCATGCGTACCCGCGAGACCAACGACAATTTCAATGGAATTGATGCGCTGTCCCGGCATTTCATTGACGAGCTTGATCCAGATTTCTTCTCTGAGCGGGATGGCATTGTAGTCGCCGCTCCATTGAATGACATAGGTAAGCGATACAAACTCGGCGTGAATTTCCCACTTGATGCGACCGCTCGTCGTTTGCGCAATGCCACTTTTGCCGTCGCTCGTATTCGTCAAACCAAGCTTTAAAAGAGTATCGGGAGCATGTGTGGCCTCGTTGCCGACGAAAAAAGCTTCGTGCCAGACCACCGCCGGAGCATCGAAATAAATCGATGGACGCGAGTGAAGTTCGTCGTTGAGAACGCCACGCCACGGATAATCGTTAGTCATCGGGGAGCGGTCCCATCCGGTTTTCAAGACTGATTGAAAAGATTGAAAGTTTTCAGCGGCAGTAGCCTATTACGGCCAGCCGATCGATCAAAGGCATTTTTTGTGCTCACTGTTCCGGGTAGCTCAGCCCATCATCGCGTTGATGAGATACGGTCCGTCATGCGCGATTGCTTCTTCAAAGGCATCGCGCAATTCTTCAAGCGTGGTGACGGTTTTCGCCATAACGCCAAATGATTGTGCAAGGCCGGCCCAGTCGATGGCAGGCTTGTCCAGTGATAACATAGAATGCGCCGTCTCGCCCGGATTGGCGCCAACCTTGGCATATTCGCCCAGCAGGATTTCATATTTCCGATTGTTCAGAAGTACGGTTGTACAGGGCAGATTTTCACGCGCCTGCGTCCACAGTGATTGCATCGTATAGGCGGCAGAACCGTCTGCCTGAAGTGATACAATTCGCCGTTCACTCTCGCCGTTTTCGGCTGCACCAATCGCAGCACCAGTTGCCATCGGCAACCCGCCGCCAATGGCTCCGCCCACCATCGTCATCCATTGGCAAGGGGCCATGCTGGCGATGCGAGACGGAAAGCCCGCACCCTGCGTCAGGGATTCATCGGAGATGATCGCATTTTCCGGCACCAGGGAACAAACAATTTCCGCCAGGCCATCAGGCGTGATGCGGCCTTCGACCTCTGTAAACGGGCGCGCAACCACCGGCGGGCTACACGGTTCGATTTCCAGTCTGCCGGCCAGAGCCTGCAACGCAGCAATGGCATCCTCCTCGGGACGCGAAAGGTGAAATACTTCGGCATCGGGCCGGGTGACACGGCTGGGACGTCCCGGATAGAGGAAGAAAGCAGTCGGCGGCGGGCAATTGACCAGAATGACGTGGTCGTAGGCAGCGAGCGCTTCCAGAGCGACATCGACAACATAAGGCACGCGCGGGATTGCCATCCGACCGCGCCCGACAGGGACCAGTCCGGCAAGCTGGCTTATCCGCAAATCGATACCGGCCTGCTGCAAACCCGCCAGCAGCGGCTGCGCCTCAACCCCAAGTGCCGCACTTCCAAGAACCATCACAACACGCCCACCACTGCGGCACGCCGCAACAGCGCGATCAATCTGCAAGGGTGATGGGCTCTGCGGATTGATATCAGGCAGGATACCACCCACCTTGCCACCCTCATTCCATGAAACATCGGCAGGCAAGATCAACGAAGCGACATGACCGTTATCAGCGCGCGCAGCCTGAATCGCTCGTGCCGCATCCACACCTATGCTTGCCGGTGAGGCGGAATAGGCAACCCAGTCAGAGCAGGTTTCAGCCAGCGAAACCACGTCGGCCGTCAGCGGGCTGTCGAAAGCGACATGCGGGACAGCATGATCACCGACGATATTGACGATGCCTGCACCCGCGCGACGTGCATTGTGCAGATTGGCAATACCGTTGGCGAGCCCAGGGCCGCAATGCAGCAATGTCGATGCCGGTTTTCCGGTGACGCGGAAATATCCGTCGGCCATGCCCGTCACAACGTTTTCCTGCAAGCCCAGCACGCAACGAATGCCCGGAATGCGGTCAAGCGCCGATACGAAATGCATCTCGCTCGTTCCCGGATTGGCAAAGCAGGTGGTGACATCCCCGGCGATCAGGGTGTGCACAAGCGCTTCAGCACCGATCAGATAAGGATCGTCGTTGGGAGGTGTGTTCGACATGGCTCTACTCACTGTTGTGTCAGAGAAGACGCGACTGGATCAATAAGGATTGGTCGCTGCGACTTGCGGCAATGCCGAAAACGCATCGAACCATGCTGCAACTTTTGGAAAGTCGCCCCGCCAGCTCAATTCTGGAATACGATTGTCGATAAAAGCAAGGGGCACGAAGATCGAAATAGCGCCTATATCATGACGTCCACTGAGATGCTCGGGCCGCGTTTCGAGCCACGTCAGAGTATCGATGATTTTCGATGCCCATGCATTCCGCCATTGCTGCCATTGCAGTTCACTGGGTCGCAGGCCGATCTCGTAGCGTAATTGTAGTGCAGCGTCGCACATGGAGTCACCCAGCGCCTGATCGCGCAGGTTACGCCAGCGTTCGTCACCGCGACCGATCAGCTTGCCTTTGGCAAAATCGTTCAAATACTCGCAGATCACCGGACTATCGAAGAGCGCTTCCCCCTCGTCGGTCACCAGCATGGGAATTTGGCCGGACGGGTTGAGCTTGCGGAACTCCGGGTCACGCAGCATCAGATTGCCCTTGCCGGCAACCAGTTCGATCTTCTTCGAAATGCGCAGAAAGCCTGCCAGAATGGTGACTTTGCGTACAAAAGGCGACAAGCCTGAATGGTGTAGTTTCACGTTGGTTTCCTCAAGCCCGCAGAGGTTCCGGCAGACGGAATTTGTCATGCCCGCGTAGAAATTCACGCGTGCGCTCCTGTTTGGGTGCCATCAAAACTTCTGCTGGCGTGCCCTGTTCATGGATCAACCCCTGATGCAGGAACACGACGCGATCTGCGACGTGATAGGCAAAGCCTAGCTCGTGCGTAACGATGACCATGGTTACGCGATCCCGGCTCAGCGAACGCATCACTTCCAGCACCTCGCCCACCAACTCCGGATCAAGGGCTGAGGTGGCTTCGTCGAACAACATGACCTGTGGATCCATCGCCAAAGACCGGGCAATGGCAACGCGCTGCTGCTGGCCGCCTGACAGGCGCGACGGATAAACGTCTGCTTTATCGGCGATACCTACTCGCGCTAATTCCTCGAGCGCACGTTCACGCGCCTTTTCCTTGCTAACGCCTTTCACCTTTATAGGGGCGATAGCGATATTTTCGGCCACCGTCAGATGGGGAAACAGGTTGAACTGCTGAAACACCATGCCCACTTTCGTGCGGATAGCAGTCAGATCCTTCTCCCGATACTGAATGGTGCCGGATGCAGTCGTTCCAACCTGCGTTCGGTTGAGCCAGACGCGGCCTGCACTGGGAACTTCCAGGAGATTGAGGCAACGCAGCAGAGTACTCTTGCCCGAACCGCTGGAGCCGAGCAGAACGACGGTCTCACCTTCATTAACGGTGAGGTCGATGGATTTGAGAACCTGCAGAGGACCAAAGCTTTTGCTAAGTCCTTCGACGCGGAGAACTTCCGTCATGGGACTATTACCTCGCTGTATGAAGTCTGTCCTCAAGGCTTTTTGCAAGGACACTGAAGGGGACAATGACGATGATGAAAATGAGCGCCACGATCGTGAAGGTTTCGATGGGGCGATATTCGGTATCGGCGACCAGCTTGGCGTAATAGAGCAGATCGCCATATGCGACAGCAGATGCCACGGTAGTAAGCTTGGCAATCTCGATTGCGCGGTTGGTGAAGGCTGGCACCATGCGGCGGAATGCCTGCGGGATCACGATATAGATCAACTGCTGCATGCGCCGCATGCCGAGGGCACGCGCGGCCTCGTATTGACCGACATGAATGGACTGCAAACCACTGCGGTAAATGTCGGCGCAATAAGCGATGTTGTAGATCGCAAATGACGCAATCGCCACGAAGAGCGGGTTGTTCTGCACGCCAAGCAGAATGGGCGCAAATGCCTGGAAGAAGAACAGCTGGATCAGGATCGGTGTATTGCGGATCATCCCGACATAGATGGTCGCAGGATAGCGCAACCAACGGGACCTGGTTGTCTTTGCCAGTCCAACCAGCAAGCCACCTGTCAGCCCTGCGGCCATCGTGGTCATCGTTAGCAACAAGGTGTTGAGCAGACCGCGCCAGAACAGTTCGTGATAGTTCAGCAGTATCTGGATATCGAAATATTCGCTCATCAAACCGCTCCCGATCAGCGATCCGAAACGGCTAAACGCCGTTCGACATAATAGGTGAGAGATGAAGCAGCCGAGAAAAGGACAAAATAGATGGCTGCAACAACGGCGAAGGTTTCCAGAGGCCGATAGGTTTCAGCTGCAATGCGCGTCGCCTGAAAGGTGAGATCCTGAAAGGTAATTGCAGCTGCAAGCGATGTGGCTTTGACGAGATCGATCGTGGTGAGAAGAAACACGGGCAACATGCGGCGTACGGCCTGCGGCAGGATGATCCAGCGCATGGCTTGTCCCCGCGTCATGCCAAGGCTTCCGGCAGCCTCATATTGGCCGGGCGGTATCGAAATGATGCCGCCTCGAAACAGTTCCGCAAAATAGCCCGAGTTCTGAATTCCAAGCGCCAGCGTTGCGGCGACGAACGGCGATATTGGATGACCGATGATAGCTGGCAGCGCGAAATAGGTCCAGAAGATCATGACCATCAGCGCCGATGAGCGCAGGATGTAGACAGCGGCTGTGCCTGTGTGTGCAGCCACCCCATTTTTGGACAGACGCATGAGCGCAAGTACGAGGCCAAAAGGGATAGCAATCGCCAGAGCGCTTGCGGACAGTTGCAAGGTACCGAGTACGCCTTCGATCAACAGACCCTTTTGACGCAGGACGGGTTCAAAGTTCCATTCATACATAAAGGTACTCGGGTGCTTGACTATATTATTTCCAGCCGCTTGCGGTATCTGCGGAGGGACTACTGGATGAAGTTGACCGTCACGTCTTCAGGCTTTACGCCGCTTGCAGCGATTTCAGTCTGATAGATTTTCTTGGTTTCACCGGAGTCCGTCATGTACGCGAAGGTGGTTTCGAGAAAATCGCGCCAGCGCTGATCTTGCTGTGGCGGAATGGCCGCCAGAATAGGCAGATAGATTGCCGGGCCATCCAGAAGCTTCACCTGTCCCTTGCGCATTTTTGCACGCGCCGCATCGGCATTGGACGGCGTCGCTATCGTCCCGTCGATCTGACCGGTCTGAAAAGCAGCCATGACTTCAGAGGTCGAAGGGAAACGCTGCACGCTCGCATTCGGTGCATGTTCCTGCAGCATGGAATCAAAATTGGTACCATTCACGATCCCAAGTTTCACTTCAGGCTTGTTCAGATCAGCCCAGCTATTGGCAGGCAGATCGTCGCGCCCGAAGAATACGACGCCGTATTTATAAACCGGCGTATGAATGAACTCGACTGCAGCGGCACGCTGCGGGGTGCCATCAAGCCCAAAGAAAAGATCAACCTGCCCGGTCTGGATCGCGGCGATTGCACCGGACCACGACAATTCGACGATCTCTACTTTTGCGCCGAGTGAATCGGCAATGCGCTGGCCTATGATCACAGCCACGCCGCGCCAGGTATCGCTGCCCTGTTTGACGCCGACATCGCCCTTCCCGAGTGCATCCTTGTAGGAGAACGGTGCATATGGAGCTACGCCCAGGCGTACGGTTTTGGTTTCATTGATACGCTGCCAGACAGATTCCTGCGCTTTGGTCGGCATTGCCGAAGCCGCAATCATCAAAAGCCCGGCCAGCACGGGCACCCATAAGCGCGCAAACAGATGCTTCATTTGTTCCTCCTCCTCGTTTTTTTGCGCGAAATTGCGTCTCGCGCATCCCTTTCTTTTGTTGCGTATATCACATCATGATGCATATATTGCATCATGATGGTTATTTGTGTCAAGCAACCCGGCTACTGTCCCGCCGCTTTTCCATCTGCTCATTCGATGTTGATTGCCCGATCTGAACCAACGTGACTGCCCGGCCTCACCTGCGTGAACGGAGCAGCCAAAACCTCATCGTCCCGGTCGCGCTTCCATACGTGTTTTGAAATTAAGAAGCGCTTTCTTGACCCTGTCTTCGTCTTCCTGCGTTTCTGGCGAAGACAACATCGCGATCCCGACCGCTATTTCCAGTCGTGGGTCCCCTGTCAGGCACACCGCATAAGAGACAACGCCATGTGCCAATTCATTGCGGGACATGGCAAACCCCTCGTGGCGAATCTTTTCGACTTTCGGAAAAAACTTGTCCTTGTTGGGACTGTCTTTCAGCAACTCAGTCAATTCCGGTTGCGACTTGCGCGCGAGCAACACCTTGCCGAGCGAGCTGATGTCCGCCGGAATACGCGCACCTATGTCAAATGAGAGGTTCACGGCATTGTCCCGATGACGATGGCTATCGGCAATAACAAGTTCTGCTCCGTCGAGAAGCCCGATACAAGCTGTCCGCTTTGCATCCTCAACCAGTTCCGGCAGGCAGGAGTGAACCCAATCGAAATAATTGAAACTCTGCTGTGCGAATGCGCCAAGTTGAATTGCCAGCACCCCAAGCTGATATTTGGCACTGCGGCTGTCCTGTAAAAGAAGCCCCTCCTTGCGCAGAGACGCCAGCAAACGCGATGCTGTGCTTCGGTTCAGCCCCAGATGCCGAGCCACTTCGGAAACGGAAACCTCGCCGTCAGACCGCATGAGCAGTTTCAGGACTTCAACGACATTTTCCGCAACCTTCACGATCGAATTCCTTCTCTTACTGCAACGTGTTTCGCTATATACAACGCGTCGCGCGAAAATGGCTAGTTCTTCGGCTGTGGTCGGTCTGCCCATGCGTAGTAGCGCGCAGCAATCGGAGTGGTATAACGCTTCATGATACGCGCCTGCAAAGGCACTTCCGGAAAGTCCCGTGCATAGGCTGTTGGCTGATCGTCGCTCTGCAAGATTCGTTCCGCAGCCTTACGGCCCAGATAAGGCGCGAACAAAAGCCCTCCGAAGCAATAGCCGAGGGCGTAATGCAATCCTTCATGCGTTCCAAGATGTGGATAGAAATCCCATGTGGCTGCGCATCTCCCGGTCCAGGCATGGGTCAGCCTGACGTCCCGCAGAAGTGGCAGAAACGCCCTCATGTCGCGATGGATCTCCCGGGCAAGGCGCTTCAATCCGAAAATTGGACGCCTGCCGGTTTTGGCGCCATAGAGCAACCGTTTGCCATCGGCTGAAAGCTGCATGTAGCGCGTTGCGCGCGTATTATCGATATAGGTGCGATTATGCGGGAGGATTTCCCGCGCCAGCCCCTGTGGCAGCTCTTCCGTTGCCACCATATAGGCATTGATTGGCAGCAGCCGCCGGTTAAGCCACGGCACCAGATCGTCCGAATAGCCGTTGGTAGCAATGAGCACATCGCGCGCAATGATCGATTGCCGACCAACATGAACAGTCCAGTCACCACCTTTACGTTCCAGGCCGCCGACACGTGCATGGCCAATAATCCGCGCGCCCGCGCGCTGCGCGCGTTCCAGCATTGCACGGGTATATTTAGCCGGATTAAGCGCCGCATTCTCGCGCACGACAACCCCGCCAAAATAGCACTCGGAAGCCATCTCACCGGCTGCACTGCCCGGCACCAGTTGGTAGTCTTCGCCCAGCAGCTTTCCGCGAGCCTCATATTCCCTCGCCAATCCGTCATAATGCTTCTGGCTCAGCGCGCCAATGAAGCGCCCGGACATACGAAAATCGCAGTCAAGCTGCTCATCCTTGATACGTGAAACGCTTTCCTGAAAGATTGCGTTCTGTTCCTGAAAGAAAGCAACAGCCTTCTCCTCGCCGACCGCCTTGGAAAGCAACAATAAAGATTGCCGACCGGCCTTGCCCAGCATTCCCGCATTGCGTGAACTGGCAGCCATGCCCGGCTCTGCAGCATCCAGCACGACCACGTCACGACCTGCCGAAGCCAACCGGTGCGCCGCCGACAGGCCGGTCAGACCAGCGCCAACGATGGCAACATCAACCCGGCGCGGGAGTTCTGGCGCCGCAACGGTGACCATTCCGTCGCTCCAGAAGGGAGTTTCGCGGAAGTCCCGGGAAAGGATATCATTCGACATGTTCAATCTTTCGAAATCACCAAGCGGGCCGCATTGAAGCGTGGTCGCGCCAGCCGTAATAGCGGATCACCCGCCTGGTCACTGCGGCATCGAAAGCACGGGCGGGCATGAGTACGCTTGGGAAACTGCGCGTCTGAAAATCAGTATCGGGCGCTGCCCCGAGAACCTGCTTGGCAAGAATTTCACCAAGATAAGGCGCCATCGCCAGGCCGGAAAAATTATAACCGAGCGCATAGTGCATACCCTCATGCTGGCCAACATGCGGGAAGTGATCCCATGTGACGCCGCAACGTCCGCCCCAGGCATTCGTCAGGCGATAGCCTCGCAATTGTGGGAACGTCGTCGTCAGATCGTCATAGATCAGACGAGCGGTTTCACGAATGGGCTGGTTCTTTGGCTCGCCGGTACGTGCGCCGAACACAATGCGCATACCGTCAGACGACAGGCGCATCGACATCGGACGACGCGTGGAGTCTATATAGGTGCGGTTGCGCGGAAACACACTTTGCACAACATCGGCAGGAAGAGGTTCCGTCGCAACGATATAGCTCTCAATCTGAATGAGACGGCGAGCAATCCATGGGATCAGGCTTGCGGTATAGCCATTGGAACATAGAAGCACATCACGCGCCCGAACCATGCCATTCGACGTCTTTACCAGAAAGCCGTCTTTTTCTCTCTGGATCGACTGTACGACGGTTTTACCAATGATCGAAGCCCCGGCAGCCCTGGCGCGTGCATTGAACGCGCGTGTATATTGGCCTGGATGCACCGCACCGTTGTCGTGAACATACACGCCACCGACGAAGCTTTTTGAACCGACTTCGCTCTGGACACCCTCATCCAGTATGCTGATCTTTTCACCAAGATACTCGGCCCGCGCCTCATATTCAGCGCGAAGCCCATTAAATTGTTGTTGCGTGTGGGCAACGACAACGCGTCCGTTCTGCTGATAATTGCAGCTGATCTTTTCAGCTTCGATGCGCTCGACAGATGACAGGAACACGCGGTGCAGATCACGGAAATAGCGGATTGCCACGTCCTGCCCCGCGCTTTTCGACAAGCCTAAAAAGGAATGTTTGGTGTTACGACCAAGCATGCCTGCATTACGCGAACTGGCTCCTTCACCGGGCTCCCCGGAATCCAGAATGACGACTCGACGCCCACTGCGTGACAAATCATGCCCGGCAGTCAGACCGGTCAAGCCTGCGCCAACGATCAGGACATCAATCCGGGCAGGCAACGGTTCAGCGGAAGAGCCCATCTGCGGCAGCGAAGTCAGCCAATAGGACCGGTCCACAAAATCTGGAGTGAAAATAGAGCTTTTCACGATGAGCCCTCCCGTTGACACCTGAGCGTTTCTTATTTCCGGTTCATCATCTGTGCCAGTCGTGGTGCCCAATAGGTAATGACCATATCGGCACCAGCGCGACGCAGGCAGGTGAACAGTTCCATCGCGCATTCCATCTCATCCATCTGTGCACCGTTGGCACCAAAATGGATCATGGCGTAGTCGCCACTGATCGAATAGGCAGAAACCGGCAGTTCATAACGGTCTGCCGCCATACGCACCAGGTCCATATATGGAATGGCGGGCTTAATGTTGATCATTTCCGCACCCTGAGCCACGTCGGCTTCCATGATGCGCAACGCGTCCTTGGCGTTATGCGGCTCAAGGTAAAACAGCTTTTTGTCAAAGCCGTAGCTGGCGCCCGTTGCCGTCGTTCCCGTACCAGCCTTGAAGAAAGCCGAATTGTACTTGATCGATGACATCAGCAGCATATCGTCCAGATTCTCAGCGTCGAGCGCTTCGCGCGCCGCGCTGACGCGGCCATCCACCATCGTCGAGCAGCACAGGATATCCACGCCAGCCTTGCCCCAGGCAACTGCGGTCCTGGCAACTGAATCGAGCGTTTCCTTGTCGAGAATGCGATTGTCGGAATCCAGCACACCGCCGATCATGTGATCGGTAAAGTAACCCATATAGCTGTCGCCGATGATGACCAGCCTGTCGCCAACCGCATCCTTCATCCGCTTGGCGGCCTGAACGATGACGCCATTTGCCGAAAAGGCATCGCTACCCTTGCCGTCGCGGTGCTTCGGAATGCCGATGAGGTAAACAGCCGGGACTCCGCACGCCACCAGTTCTCGCGCCTTGTCTGCCACGGCTTCGAGCGGATACCGATAGGTTCCCGGCATCTGGGTCGATTCAACCGGCTCGGAGATATTCGCATCGACCGCCATAGGAAATGCAAGATTGCCAGCGTCGGAGATCATTTCGCGAGAGAGAACGCGGCGTGTCTCGGTCAATTTGAAACGGCGATTGCGTGGAAGCGCTGTGCTAGTCATGGAACTCCTCATTTGAATTGTGCTCAACCCTGCGCAATTCGTAAATATCTCAGTGCATCATGTTGCGTATTTTGCAACATGATGCGCTTTATGCATCTGACTGATTATGTATGTCAATGGAAAATTTCGGCGGACGCATTGGTCGCGCAAAAATATTGCTTCGATGTCCGTGTGGTATGACAGTCGAGAAGAAACGCCGGCAACCGGTCTTATCCCGCTAGGTTATGCCGGATTGTCGAGGATCATTCAGGGCGATAGCTGGTTCCGCATGTGAAGTCTGAACAATCTTGACAGGAGCAGTGCCAGAAACCGGCTCACCGTTCTGTAACGGCTTGTTTATCTCTTAGGGCGCTACCTCTTGAGGCGACTTGATATGAAAATCTTGTGCGACAGAGCGTTAAGTCCCTTTTGAAGCCATGATACCATGCAAAGCGTAAAACTTCTGACTGGCAATCATTATATCTGCCGATCGAAGCGACTAGGCACAATAAAAGTATAGCTCACTAATTATTATACGCAACTTGCGAAACTGGCCAATCGATTGCACAATAGGATCGGGATAGGGAAATGTTACGGGCTATTTTCAGATTGGTTGTCATCGATCAGGTTGTTCGTGAGCCATTCAGCTCGCGGTGTGTCGCTCGCCATATGCCTGGGATTTCCGTCGATCGGGTTGCATCGTTTTTGACAAGACATTCTGCTTTGTCGCCAAAAGACAGGAACCCAATTTTCATTCGTGTGTGTCGCGGACGATATCGCTTCAATCAGCGCCGGCTGTCTGAGGTTGACGTGGGGCAGGTGTATGAAAAAGAATAGTGTTTATAACGCGGGCTTTTCTGTCTCGCTTTCTCTGCCGCCAGTTTCAGGCACTTGTCGCGCATCCATAGACTACCCCCTGGCCGAGCAGAACAGACGCCAACGGATTGTGTGCGGCGAGTTGACCGCTGGCGCCTTTGTCGGCTTTCTGCTTCTGCTCGGGGTGTTCTTCCGGCCCATCGACAAGTTCAATTCGATCATCGAGAGTTATCCGAAGGGTATTGCCGGTTTCCAGCGCTATACGCGGTTTCTCGATACGAGGCCGGATATTGCCCACCGGCAATACGCACGTTCTGTCGAGCGGCTGAACGGTGATATCGACTATTGCGGTGTTCGTTTCGGCTACACGTCGGGCAGGCCTGTTCTTGAAGGCCTGAACCTTTTTGTCAGGACAGGCGAAACCGTTGCCTTTTCAAAGACCTCAGCATCAAGGAACGCAAAGAGGTCTTTGCCGCCGTCGCGCGTGTCCTGCAGGGGGCCGCTTGCGAGGCTTATGTCGAAGGCAGCCGCCATTAGACGCACGCTTTCCCACTTCGATCGGGTGTCTATTGGCATTTGGGAAATCGGGAAGATCGGTGCGTCGGTGGCTTCGGGAACAAGTTTGCAGGCGACAGGTCAAGTCGTGGTGAGCGATCCGCAAAAATCTCTTTTATTGACGAACAAAACATGAACATGTATCTTCGCTCACATGGTGAAAAAGAGCCTTCAGGATAAACTTGCCATCCTATCGGATGCGGCAAAATACGATGCATCTTGTGCGTCAAGCGGTGGCGAGAAGCGCGATGCTAGCAAGGGCGGTGTCGGATCGTCGGGAGGCGCAGGGATTTGCCATGCTTACACTCCGGATGGGCGCTGTATCAGCCTGCTGAAAATTCTTATGACCAACTTCTGCATCTTCGACTGTGCCTATTGCATAAACCGGGTCAGCTCGAACGTGGAACGGGCGCGGTTCTCAGTCGAGGAAGTTGTCTCACTCACGCTGGAATTTTATCGACGCAATTACATCGAGGGCCTGTTCTTGTCCTCGGGCATCATCAAGTCCCCCGACCAGACCATGTCCGATATGGTACGCATCGCGCGGACATTGCGGGAGGGTCACGGCTTCCGCGGCTATATCCATCTCAAGACGATTCCCGATGCAAGTCCGGACTTGATCCGGGAGGCCGGGCTTTGGGCTGATCGGCTATCGATTAATGTCGAATTGCCGGAGGACGCAAGTGTGCGCAAATTCGCTCCGGAAAAACGCCCTGAAACGATCCGTGGTGCGATGGCACAAGTGCGGCTGGAAGGCGAGGCGGCAAAAGATAAGACCCATACCGGGCGTAAGCCGCGCCGGTTTGCACCGGCCGGGCAAAGTACGCAGATGATCATCGGCGCGGATGGGGCAGACGATGTGACCATCCTCAAAATGTCGACACGGCTTTACAGTGGTTACAAGCTGCGACGGGTTTATTATTCAGCATTCTCCCCGATCCCGGACGCCTCCGCAGCTCTGCCCTTGATCCAGCCTCCTCTACTGCGTGAACACCGCCTATATCAGGCAGATTGGCTTTTGCGTTTTTATGGTTTCACTGCCGAGGAAATCGCTACCGGCATGAAGGCTGGTCATCTTGATCTGGAACTGGACCCAAAACTTGCCTGGGCCATACAGCACCGTGGCCTGTTCCCTCTGGATGTAAACCGTGCAAGCCGTGAATTGCTGCTGCGTGTTCCTGGATTTGGCACCCGCACGGTGGATCGCATAATCGTTGCGCGCCAGAACGGCGGTTTAAGATACGAAGATCTGGTGCGGATAGGTGCCAACATGAACAAGGCACGCCCTTTTATCATGACACCTGGCTGGTCGCCGGGGCGGCTCATCGACAACGTCGATTTACGCGCTCGATGTGCACCTCCCGCTGAGCAACTGCGGCTATTATGATCTATTCCGTTAAACTACCCGACGGCGGCACCTTCGATGCGTGGCGTGAGATGGCGCGCATCGCGATATCACATGGTATCGAGCCAAATGATATCGATTGGATCGGAGCAGACGGATTGTTTGATGGGGCGTCGCTGCCCAATGCGCCTGGTGAGCATAAGGCAAGCGTTACGCAGGGGTTTTTGAAGCTTGCGCATTCGGTTATCTGGCATTCTAATCCGGAACGGTTCGGACTGCTCTATCAGGCGTTGTGGCGGCTTGACCGAAACGCGGGAGAACCTTTAAGCCATGCGGACCCGCTTGGGCGGCGGCTGCATCTCATGGCAAAATCGGTTGGTCGTGATATCCACAAGATGCATGCTTTCGTACGGTTTCGCGAATTACCTGAGACTGGATTGCGTCGTCGCTTTGCTGCTTGGTTTGAGCCGGAGCATAATATAGTCGAGCCGGGTAGTTCCTTTTTCGCAAAGCGTTTCGCGGATATGGACTGGGTGATCGCCACGCCAAGGCTTACAGCTCGATTTGAAGCCGGCAGACTTAGCTACCATCCAGGCGGTTCACGCCCTGACTTATCGGAAGATGCCACCGAAACGCTTTGGGGCACCTATTTCGCGAACATCTTCAATCCGGCACGGGTAAAGTTGAATGCGATGCGCGCGGAAATGCCTAAGAAGTATTGGAAGAACCTACCCGAAACGCGCCTGATTCCAGATATGTTACGAGATGCCGAGTCGCGAGTGGAGCGAATGCGCGCGGCCGCAGAAACGTCACCAGCGGCTGGCGCAGTCGCGATTTCGACCCGTTATCGCGCTGCGATGCCGCAAACGCCCGAGTTCCCTCAGACAATGGTCGAAGCGCGAGCGGCTGCCGGACATTGTCGGCGATGTGGATTATGCGAGGCCGCAACCCAGACGGTTTGGGGTGAGGGGCCCGAAGACGCTGAGCTCATGATTGTAGGAGAACAGCCGGGTGATCGTGAGGATCTGGAAGGTCGACCGTTCGTAGGTCCGGCAGGTCACCTCTTGCGTGAAGCCATGGTTGCAGCAGGAGCAGAAGTCAGGCAGACATGGCTGACCAATGCAGTTAAGCACTTCAAGTTCATGCCGCGTGGCAAGCGCCGCCTGCATCAAAATCCTGACCGGCAGGAAATTCTGCATTGTCGCTGGTGGCTGGGGCTCGAATTGGCTTTCATCCGTCCACGCATGGTGGTTGCGTTGGGGGCCTCTGCGGCGTTCGCTCTGACGGATAACAACGCTCCTCTTACTTCGCGACGCGGTCAGGCTGAAATCGGGTTACATGGTGGACCGGTGCTGATCTCCTGGCATCCATCCTATATCTTGCGGTTAAACGACAGTGTCGCGAGAGAACGTGCAAGGCGTGAATTGATCGAAGATATAATCCAGGCCGCTCGCATGGGCGTATCTGTCTGACCCGTCAATGTTTCAGCTTCGATCAGGAGAGATCAATAAAAGGAAGCCGCCGGCGCGTTTGGTGTTTTAGTTCACTGACAGCAGTGGCCATTGCTGCTCCAATGTCGGCACTTGCCGTAATTCCCTGCACGAAGGGCTGGTCGTGCATCAGATACGGCAGCGCGCCGAACGCAATCTTGCCACATGCAATGTCCGGTACCAGCAGAGTGTAGTCGTCTGAGACCTCCGGAATATCCTCTCCGACCGAAACGAGTTGCCGGCGCAGTGACGGAAACGGCAAATCCTTCGTCTTGAGTGGCTTCTGGCCTCGGGCGTCGATGAACACGTCGAATGTCCGTACTTCCGAGCCGATGGCGATGACGGTGTGATCGTTCCTTACCTCCATGTCGTAATCGTGCCCTAGTTCGAGGACGTCTATCAGGCCGGCCTTGCGCAGCGCCAGTAGCCTGCGGATCGATTCCGACGGGATTGCAGCATAGTTGTCGACGAAGACCTTGCAGAGTCCTGTATCGAACCGCTTGCGGTCCTCTTCATTGAGACGCGGAATAATCTCCTGAACGACCTCGTGCAGCCGAAGGATTGCATAGCGCCAGGGGACGGTATGCTTCTCCCGCTTGTTGCGCTCGACTTCTTTGAGATTGTATTCTGCCCAGCGGAACGCATCGTGGTTTTGGCGGTCGGCAAAGTAGGCATCAGCGAAGCTGTCAGCGTTGAGTTCCGAAAGCGAAACACGCTCGCTCCAGGCCGGATCGGCGTCCTCGATTTCGCGCGCGACCAAGGCAAATATCCTGTCAAGCAAGCCACTGGCACCGCTCTCGATCTCCCTGTTGATCGCCTGCTCCGTGGCAATCTGCAAGGGCTCGTAAGGGATCGGGCAATAAAAATCCGCTTCTGGCAGGATGCCTGAACGGGACATAAGCGTTATCGCCAGACCTTTACTGTCCGGGTCAAGGTCGAAGCGCAGGTTTTCGTCTTCTTCCTCGATAAAGCTTCCATGTTGGGCAACGACCGCCATTGCTGCGTCGATGGCGCTGAGCGATGTCCCCATAATGCCCACTTTACACGCTGGTATCCTGGCTTCGATCAGTCCAGACCAGGGGCTGGGAAAATAACTGCGCGTTGCTTCGTCGCCGTCGGGCCAGACGTGGCCGGTGGCGATGACGACGAGATCGAGGAGTTTCGAATCGAGCTTCCCCTCAGTCCAGAGTTTGACACCATCGGCCGTGGCTTCGATATCCGTGACCTCGCAGGATTCGTGCACTTCGACTTCAAAGTTTTTTCGACGCGCTGCCTCGACAAGAGCCAGAAACTGATCCCGGAAATATTCGCCCAGCAGAATGCGAGGCAGGAATTGTCGATCGTGAAGACCTTCCTTGTCGACCCGGTATCGAGCGAGACGCGTCTCGTCCTGCTTGCGCAGCCAGTCCAGATAGGTCGAGGTAATCGGCGGAATCTCGATGCTGGCGATGTTGGCCAGCATCATCCGGCTGTTCTCATCGTCATTATAAGGCATGCCTACGCCAGCTTCATCTTCCTTCTCGTAGATCGAGATGGACATTGGCTCTGCGAATTTGAGCAGCGAAAAGAAAGTGTAGATCCCGGTCGGACCGGTGCCGACAATAGCAATGTTCTTCATGGGCGATTACCAATTTCTCCACATTCCAATACGCGTGGTAAACGGCCCAGCTGGGCCGGCCCGCATTGTGATCAGTCTTCGAAAGTCCTCTTCACATCCGCCTTGTGCCGCATGTCAAAGCTTGACGGCATTTTCCCGCGCCCACAATCGGAGATTGCGGCAGGATGTAACAAATTCCGACGCTGCCTTTTCATTGTCCAGCGAGATTAGTCCCTCATCCATATCGGGTTCAATGCCCGCCTTTGCCAGTAGCGGCATCGCGCCTGCGGTAAACCCGATAAACTTACAATGGGCAAAGGCGTCGGCAACGAAATCCCGCGCCGCGGCTTCTCTGGTCAATCGATCCGCTGCCTCCTCGGACAGTACAAGTGCGACAGCGTCGAACAAGACGGATGGACCGCCATCGATCATATGATCGGCCTCCATCCAGTCGCCGCTGGAGGCCTCGAAACCTCCGACCGTAGGCGCAACCAGTTCCAACGTTGCGCCTTCCTTCTCCGCGGCGTGCCGGATACCCTTGAGCACCTGCGCATCAGTGCCATTGGCAACAAGCACGCCGATCTTTCTGCCCTTGAAGCTGCCGGGTCCGTTCTCAATAATGCTGAGTGCAGGAGACGGAGCAAGATCGTCACGTACGGGCACCATCGCATCCGCAGCTTTCGGCATCTTGCGGATGCCAAGCTTGCCGGCGACCGCTTCCGCAAGGTTGGCATCGATGTTGAGCAGATGAGACACAATACGCTCGCGGATCACAGGCGTTTCCACCTTCGACAGTTCGAAGGTCAGCGCCATCGCTATATGCTTCTGCTCCGTCTCGGTCTGGCTCAGGTAGAACTGGCGCGCCTGGCTGTAATGGTCGGCAAAGCTTTCCGCCCGAAGGCGAACCTTCTGCCCATCTTCCTGCGAGGCCGCCTTCTGGAGATCACGCCAGCTTCCGGCATGAGGCTCGATGCAAGCGATGCTCTGATTGCCGCTCTGGCAGCGGGCGCGGGCATTGGAATGTGCGCAACATTCGTCACGGCACCTTATGTGACCCGCGGCGAACTGGTGCCGGTGCTCTCGGACTTTGCTGTCGAGCGCCATAATATTACGGCGCTGTGGCCAGAAAGCCGACGCGCAAATCCTGCTGTCCGCGCGTTTCTCTCGATGCTTCAAGAGGCACTTTGAGAAAAATGATTGAAGCGGGAAAAGGCAGTCATTGGCGGCGGCAGATCTCGGACACGGATTGGCCCGACCAAGATGGCTGGGAAAAAACGGATAGCCATGAGAACTATATCTACTCCATATCCCTCCATGGCACTTCAAATTAGTGCAATTGTCGCATTGCAAATTGGGATGGTTGTTTTGCCTGTCTGCTTTTGGCCGACGAAGCCACGAAGGCGGCCCTGTCCAAGCGCGCCATGCTTCGGTGGTAGACCAGATTATCCGGCTCCTCCGGCTTTAGAGCATCTTCAGCACATTCCGACGCCTTGGGGCCGGTGGACATCATCAGCCAGTAGACCGAGTTTGCCGCATGCCCCTCTCCAAGCCAGATCTGCGGCATCAGACAGCGGCACTCGTGACTGATTCCTCGAGCTTGCCGACAAGCTCTTGTATTTCCAACCCATCCAGGGTCTCCTTCTCCAGCAGGCGGCGGGCGGTGCGCTCGAGCATGTCCCGGCGTTCCGCCAGCAGGCCGACGGTCCGCTCGAACGTCTCGTCGACGATCCGGCGCACCTCCTTGTCGACGGCGGCGGCCGTCTCGTCGGAATAGGTGCGTTCCTGCGGGCCATAATATGGCTGGTCGGTGGCGAGGAACGAGCGCCGGTCCTTCTCCAGTGCGATATGGCCGAGCCTCTCCGACATGCCGTAGCGCGTGACGATGGCACGGGCGATGTCGGTGACCTTGGCGAGGTCGTCCGCGGCGCCGGTGGACAGATGGCCGAACACGATCTTTTCCGCCGCGCGGCCGCCGAGGAGCACCGCCATCTTGTTCTCCAGTTCCTCCAGCGTCATCAGGAAACGGTCCTCCGTCGGCCGCTGGATGGTGTAGCCCAGCGCGCCGATACCGCGCGGGATGATCGAGACCTTGTGGACCGGATCGACGCCCGGCAGCGCCATGGCCACGAGCGCGTGGCCCATCTCGTGATAGGCGACGATCTCGCGCTCCTTCGGGTTGAGCAGCCGGTTGCGCTTTTCGAGACCCGCCACGATGCGCTCCACCGCATTGTTGAAATCCTCCATCGTCACCGCGCCGGCCTTGCGGCGGGTGGCAAGCAGCGTCGCCTCGTTGACGAGATTGGCGAGGTCCGCGCCGGTGAAGCCGGGGGTCAGCGCCGCGATCTTTTCCGGCTCGACGTCCGGCGCGAGCTTCGCCTTCTTCAGTCGCACGTTCAGGATCTGCACGCGGCCTTTTCTGTTCGGGCGGTCGACGAGAACCTGCCGGTCGAAGCGGCCGGCGCGCAGGAGCGCCGGGTCGAGGATTTCCGGCCGGTTCGTGGCGGCGAGCAGCACGAGGCCGGTCGAGGGATCGAAGCCGTCCAGCTCGACAAGGAGCTGGTTGAGCGTCTGCTCCTTCTCATCGTGGCCGCCGGCCATGGGGCCGATGCCGCGGGCGCGACCGAGCGCGTCCAGCTCGTCGATGAAGATGATGGCCGGCGCCTTGGCCCGGGCCTGCTCGAAGAGGTCGCGCACGCGCGCTGCGCCGACGCCGACGAACATTTCCACGAACTCGGAGCCCGAGATGGAGAAGAACGGCACGCCGGCCTCGCCCGCCACGGCCCTTGCCAGCAGCGTCTTGCCGGTGCCCGGCGGGCCGACCAACAGCACGCCCTTTGGCATGCGCCCGCCCAGCCGGCCGTAGCCCTGCGGATCCTTGAGGAAGTCGACGATCTCCTTCAACTCGTCCTTGGCCTCGTCGACGCCGGCCACGTCCTTGAAGGTGACGCCGGTGTCAGACTGGACGTAGACCTTCGCCTTCGACTTGCCGATCTGCATGAGCCCGCCGCCGATGCCGCCCCCCATGCGCTTCAGCGCGAACATCCAGATGCTGACGATAAGGAGGACTGGCACGATCCAGGACAGCAGGTCGCGCAGGAAGGTGCTTTCGATCTGACCGGTGACCACCACGCCGCGCTCCTGAAGCTGACGTGCGAGGTCGGGCTCGACGCGGGTGGTGATGAACATTGGCCGGCCGTCGACCGGCTGCTTGAAGGTTCCCTGGATGAAGCGGTCGGATACCGCCACCTCCGCTATCCTGCCCTCGTCAAGGTAGGTCTCGAACTGGCTGTAGGGAATCTGCGTCACCTGGGTGGCGGTGGTGAAGAAATACTGGAACGCCATCAGGAGGAAGAAGGCGGCGATCCAGTACCAGATGTTGAACTGCGTTTTCTTGTTCATTTCCATTGTGGCCGCTCCCGGTTATCTCACGACCAGCAGAAGGCGGCCGCCATCGCGAAACAGTTCCAGCGCTAGGATGGCACGCTGGCGCGCGATCGCGCTGCGCAAATCAGCCAAGGAAGAAACAGGCGACCGGTTGACCGCAACGATCAAGTCGCCCGCTCGAAGGCCAGCACGCGCAGCCGGACTGCTCGGCGTGATGCTTTCAATCAAAATGCCTGGGGCGCCGGCTTGCCGCGCCTCGTTAACGGAAGCGGCGCGCATGTGCGCGCCATCGAGCGGGGTGCCGGATAGATCGGCGGATGCACCAGTTTCTGAAGCGATCTTAGCGCTGACGACCCGCTCGCTACTACCACGCTTGATTGTAAAGCTGATCGTGCTGCCGACTGGCGTGAGGCCGATGCGGTTTCTCAGGTCTGTCGCGCCCTGAACAGCACGCCCGCCGATCGCGGTGACCACATCGCCCACCTGCAAGCCGGCGCGCTGTGCCGGAGAGCCGGGCTCGATGCTGACGATCACAGCTCCGCGCAGTTCGCCAAGCTTGAGCGCCTCCGCGATATCCGGCGTAAGGTCCTGGATACCGACGCCCAGCCTGCCGCGCCGCACTTCACCGTGTTCGATCAACTGCTTCATGACGGTTACGGCCATGTTACTAGGCACCGCGAAGCCGATGCCGATGTTGCCACCCGCAGGCGTAAGGATCGCCGTATTGATGCCGACTAGCGTGCCGTCTAGGGTCACCAGGGCACCGCCGGAATTGCCCGGATTGATTGAGGCGTCAGTCTGAATGAAGTCCTCGTAGCCGTCATTGCTGATGCCGCTGCGACCGAGCGCGCTGACAATACCGGAGGTTACCGTTTGTCCCAGGCCGAAGGGGTTCCCGATCGCGACCACATAGTCGCCGACCTTGAGGCGATCCGAATCGCCGACCTCCTACGCGACGAGATTTCTCCTCTTGACCTTGAGCAGCGCGATGTCCGCTGCTTGATCGGAGCCGACAAGCTCGGCACGCAGGCGTTGCCCGTCCTTCAGTGTGACCGTGATCGTGCGAGCATTGGCCACCACGTGATGATTGGTCAGCACATGACCTTTGGCCGCGTCGACGATCACCCCGGAACCGGCGCTCATGCGCTGTTGCGGAGGCGGCGCATGCGGAAGATCAAAGAAGCGTCGGAAGTAAGGATCGTTGTAGAGTGGATTTGATGCCCCAGGTGTTTCTGAGACAACCGAGATGTTGACGACAGCCGGCGTCACCCGTTCCAGCACGGGGGCAAGGGTGGGAAGCTCTCCCGCAACGCCCGGCACGGCCTGCCCGATTGTCGCGCACGGCAGCCCCGCGAAGGCGAGGATGGCGCATAATGTGATGATGGGCGGACGCAGGGCTATGAGATTCCTGAACATGAGCGATCTCCGTTTGGCCAGTCTGTTGGCTCCTCTGTTCCGCCTGAGGTTAGACGGAGAGTGCAAGAAAATGGCCCGGCGCGTGCCGGGCCACGTTGCAAAATCATGCTGTCGAAAGAGGTCGGTTTGTCGTGGACCACAGGCTGACCGCAGCGAGCACGGCGACGACGAGGCCGGCGACCACATGCACCCACATCGCGGCTGGGAGGGCAGAGAAGCCCAGTGCCCAAGGCGCGATTACGGACCAAAGGCCGAGCGCCACGTTGGTCCATTCCTCGACCTGATGGAATGTGTAGAGCGCAGCGACCGCGATCAGCGTCACGGCAGCACCGACGATCCAGGCATTCCATGCGGCATAGGTTTCAGCCGCATAGCCGAGATACCAGGGCGAGAGCAGAAGACCGAGACCGGCAATGATGTTGACGACATCGAAAGCCGTCCGGTTATAGGAAGACAAAGACTTCAGCATCGTTCATTCCTCCGTGTCGGTTTGCTTGCCTCTTCAATGAACCGTCTTTCGCGAACGGGAGGCGGGTGCGGCGGCGCCTCCGACACCGCCATCACGAAGCTTGGAAGCCGGATCGGGCGGAGGCAAAAGCTGCCTTTCATCCGCCCCAGGCAGAAACGGTGCGAGTTCATCCCGCGTGAACACGCCCGCTGCGATCTCGTGCAGGGCAAGATCGCCCACGCTGCGATCGACTGCGTCGAGCCTCGGTTCCGCGCCCCGGGCGAGCGCCCGGATGCGGGAGGCAGCGGCAAGCGTTAGCGCGAACCGGTTCGGCAGAACCTTCTGGCAATCGAAAACGACATGCGTATCCATCGCCGCACCTCATGCTGCCTTTCGTGTGTCTGAATCATCCCGATCATCCGCAACCTCGCGTTCAAGCGCGAGCAGCGCCTCCTCGACCTCGTAGAGCCGCGACGGCCGGTCGTTCTCGGGCATGCCTTCGTTGGTGGCCTGGTCGATCAGGTACTCGGTCCAGGCCCAGTTCATCAGAATCGCGCGCTTCGCCTCTAGCGTTAGCTTCGGATCGCTGATCACCTTCATGGGCGTCGTCCAGCTTTCAGGACCGGACGGGTCGTTGCGGTTCACCGCGCCGTCGAGCGCACGCCCGTAGGTCTCCTGAAGGGCGGCGAGCCCGAGCCGGTCGAGGGTCGCGTCCGAGAAGGCGTGGGTTGATTTTCCTACATACGCCTGCTTCTCATCGGCGCGCTGGCTGCGGCCATTGCCTGTCTTCTGCCGGGGCGGTGTCTGGACCATATAGGTCAGACCCTGTCGCTCGGCATAGCGGATGGCCGATTGCAATGTCGGGAAGCTCAGCTCGACCTGGGTCAGCGTATCGTCGCCGCCCGTGTAGCCCATCAGCGGCTCAATGAAGGGCGCGGTGCGCCGCTCGAACACAAGTCGCCAGCCCTTCGTGCGGGCCTTGCCGGAGGTCGTCACCGCGCGGGACGGCTTGTAGATACGCGCAACCGCGCCATCCGGGAAGACCGAGCGCCCCATCGAAAGGGGCTTGTGCCGGTTGTCGTTCGACGGCCACTCTTGCGGAATTGAATTTCCAGTTGATCTGTTGATCTGTCTCGTCATCTCCATTGTTCATCCCTCCCTCTCTGGCGAAGGATGCAGCCGACGGCGGCCAGATGGCCCGCCGCCGGCGCCTGCCATGCGTCAGCTCTTGATGGCGATGCGCTTCACCTGCGACTGCGCCTTTTCGCTCTTGGGCAAGGTCACGGTCAGCACGCCGTTTTTGAACCGCGCGTCGACCTGGTCGTCCTTGACCTCGTAGCCGAGCGGGATGCGACGCTCGAAGCGGCCATAGAAGCGCTCGGAGAACTGTCGGTCCTTGTCCTCCGTCTCGGAGCGCTTCTCGCCCCGCAGCGTCAGCACGCCGTCGTCGAGCAGGACCTCAATGTCCTTCTCTTCGAGGCCCGGCACCTCAGCTGTCACCTTGATTTCCTTCTCGCCGTCGGAGATCTCCACGCTCGGCCAGCCGCCGCTGAAGGCGGAAGCTCCCACGATAGAGGGCAGGTTCGAGCCGACCGCGGAAGACGTCGTCGAACAGCCTGTTTACCTCGCGATGCAGCGAAAGGAACGGATCACGATCGCCATCGCGCAAGACACTGGGAACCTGATTGCCGCTGCTGCGGCCCCAGGGGATCAGATCACGGACACTCATTATTCTTCTCCTTTCTGTTCGTTCGATTGACAATGCTTTCCGTCGGCGCCGGGAAGTGCCCGGCACCTTGCGCGAATTACGCTGAGAGAGCTACCTCAGGCGGCCTGCTTGTCGGCCTCGATCTGCCTGGTCTCGACCTTGGGCAGTGCCTCGCCGGCCGCGATCTGGATCTTGCGCGGCTTCATCTCTTCGGGAATCTCACGCTTGAGATCAATCGTCAGCAGACCATTGACGAGGCTAGCGCCCACGACCTTCACGTGGTCGGCCAGTTCAAAGCGACGCTGGAATGTGCGCGCGGCAATTCCGCGATGCAGATACTGGCTGTTATCCTCGCCAGCCTTCTGACCGGACACCACGAGCATGTTCTGCTCCTGGGTGATGGTCAGTTCGTCTTGCGAGAAGCCGGCCACCGCCATGGTGATGCGGTAGTCGTCCTCGCCGGTCTTGGCTATGTCATAAGGCGGCCAGTTGTCGATGGTCTCGACACGGCTCGCAGCTTCGAGCGCGTTCAGCATTCGGTCGAAGCCGATGCTCGACCGGAACAGGGGAGTAAAATCGAAAGTGGTTCTCATAGCCACATCCTCCTTGTGAAGCAACATGGGTACAAGTTTCTATTTCCGTCAGCGATGTCATTCATCGTTCGACGGGCCAGACCCCGATGGGCGTCCGGCGACTGCGATTTAGGTTTGGCAATTTGCCTGTTCAAGAGGTCGCCGAGCGCACCTTAACACTTTTTTTCTGTGACCGCGCCGCTTATCTAATAGCCAGGTGAATGATCGGGATAGCACCCGAAATGCAGGAGGTAACTAAATGACGCTGGATGAAATTAGTTCTGTCCTGGGCCCGGTAGACTCCAGTCTTGTTGCGGAAATCAACCGAACCGGCGCGTCAGCGGCTGAACTCGCCGAAGCTTGGGCCTGATTTAATGCTGACGAAGCGTTGGCCAACGAGGGACGATCACTGCCGTCAGGAAGAGTCGCAGAGCTTGTTGGAATCCTAGAAGTGGCAGAATTGGCCGAGGATACCTACGGGGGGAAGGGCGCCGGAAGTTGATAATCTCCTTCGCGATCAGCGCTCGCTGTTTAACTGGGCTACGAGGTTTTTATTCGGCGCCTTTGAAGGCACTGTTACCTTAACCTAAGTGTAAACATCAGTTGCGATAACGGGTGATGACCGAACCTCGTTCTTCGCTTTACCGCCGCCATCGTTATCCATCTGAGATTATTGCAGAGGCGGTGTGGTTGTATTTCCGCTTTCCGCTAAGCTTTCGCATGGTTGAAGACATGCTGGCTTATCGTGGCATCTTCGTCACATATAAGACCGTGTACGAATGGGCGGAGAAATTCGCACGTGCTTATGCCAGTAATATCCGTCGCCGCACACCGCGGCTTGGCGATAAATGGCACCTGGATGAATGTGTAATATCTATCAAAAGTGAGCATCACATTCTTTGGCGAGCAGTTGATCAGGATGGTTTTGTTTTGGATGTTCTGGTCCAGAAACGCCGTAATACCAAGGCCGCCAAGCGCTTCATGCGCAAGCTTCTCTCTGCACAGGGCTGTGCACCCCGGATCATGGTCACCG
>NZ_BAABTE010000024.1:0-36334 GCF_040371715.1 Brucella sp. NBRC 14130 | reverse complement strand
GCCAGCCTGGTGCAGCATCGCCGTGATGCGACGATAGCCATAGCGACCATATTGGAGGGCGAGCGCTGTGATGTCCGCAGTCAATGATGCTTCATCATCCGGGGTCTTGGCGATCTTGCGCTGCGTGGAACGATGCTGACCCAAGACTCGGCACGCCCGTCTCTCGGACACCTTCAGTTCAGTTGCGCAATGTGACGAAGATAACCTGATCTTCCGGTTGCCCGGCAATGGCAATTGCACCGATGCGTTGTGCTTCGCTGGTGTCGAGAGCAGGCATATTGAACAGAACTTCGCCGCCAACGCGTTCTGCGGCCTTGGCGAGCGCGGAATCAAAACCTTCGATAAGGACGTCGATGGCTCCAAGCGCAAACTCCAGTTCGACGGCTTCAAGCGTCATCGCATCCTCTGCGGTTGTGCCGTCCGATGACTGGTTGCCATTTTGAAGGGCGCGATCCATTCCGTCCTCTCCGACGATTGCAATATAAGCCCCCACATTCGCAATCATGCCTTCTGTTAGCGGTTGCTGCAATGCCTTTTTATTTGATTTACCTAGCTTTTTCTCACTTATTCTTAAAGCTGGTGATCTTTGCAGGCTAAGAACGCATCCCGAAAAGTGCAAAACGGTTTTCGGACCAGATGCGTGCTGAACAAACAATTGGAGCGCCAATCTGCCGTAATCAGATTGAACGGCGCCCCTGGAGGGTGCTGCCCCTAATGCGATTTGCCTAATCTATCAAGCACGCCAAACGTGCATTAGCTATTGCTTTTGTAGATCGCTAAATATTCCCCCGACAGGTTTTGATCGCGGTCAATGCTCTTTCATCCCGAATCTTCGACGTTCTCTTCATCACAAGGGAATTGGTGTCGGAGGGCACATGAAACTGATCTGGAAAGCGGCGGTCGGCGGCGCGGGTGCGCTAGCCGCAGCTTGGCTCTTTGCGCTTTCAACACCCCATTGGCTGACGGCGAAACACGAAGCCGCCGTCGATGTCACCGACAAGGCTTTGATCGAAAAAGGCGAGTATGTCGCCCATGCGGGAGACTGCGCTGCGTGCCATACGGCTCCGGGAGGCAAGGCGTTTGCGGGCGGGCTTGGCATGCAGACGCCGCTTGGCACGATTTATTCCACGAACATCACGCCAGACAGCAAAACCGGTATCGGTGGCTACAGCTATGCCGACTTCGAGCGCGCCGTACGGCAGGGGGTGCGTCAGGATAATTTCCATCTTTATCCGGCAATGCCCTTTGTTTCCTATACGGTCGTGAATGACGAGGACATGAAGGCGCTTTATGCGTTCTTCATGTCGAAGGTGGAGCCGGTACAACAGGATAACCAGCCCAGCACTTTGCCGTGGCCAACCTACATGCGCTGGCCACTCGCCTACTGGCAGCTTTTCTTTCGAAATTCGCGTTCGTTTGAGATTGCAGCCGACACCGATCCGGTGATCGCACGCGGCGCTTATCTGGTCGAGGGGCTCGGTCATTGCGGCGCGTGCCATACGCCACGTGGTCTCGCCTATGAAGAAAAAGCGGTGAAGAACGATCCGAAGGGCAAGTTCCTGTCCGGTTCGGTTCTGGAAGGCTGGTATGCGAAAAACCTGCGCGATCAGGATACAGGCCTTTCGAGCTGGGCCGAAGACGAGATCGTCACCTTCCTCAAGACCGGGCGTACCGATCGCACAGCGGCGTTCGGCTCGATGGCCGATGTCGTGCAGCATTCGACCCAATATCTTGCGGAAGATGATTTGCGCGCAATTGCCCGTTATTTGAAGTCGCTGCCACCAAGCGAAGGACGCGAACGTGAATGGCAACAGAAGGAAGATGTGACGACGGCGGCCCTCAAGGTGGGAGATTTCAGTGCACCGGGCGCTCTGTCCTATGTCGAGCAATGTTCGGTCTGCCATCGTATGGACGGCAAGGGTGCACCGCGCATCTATCCGGCGCTTGCTGGCAATTCGATTGTCTTTGCCGATGATCCAAGCTCGCTCATTCAGGTCACTCTGACCGGGGGCAGGACGCCTGACACGCCAGCGGACAAGATGGCTTTCACCATGCCGGGCTTTGCCAATCTTCCAAACTGGCAGGTCGCCGAAATCCTGAACTTCATTCGCAACGGCTGGGGCAACCACGGCGCTGCCATAACGGAGCAGGATATCGCGCGTATGCGGCGTGAAATCGCTCACAAGCCCGTCCATTACGTTCCGGAGAACAAGCAATGAAAACCAGTACGATTGTCGTTCTTGGTGCCAGTTTTGCCGTGGCAGTAACGGGCGGCGCATTCCTCTTCAATCACCTGCGGCCTTCGCTGGATGCCCCGGCTCCCAAAGCCTATGCGGTTCTGGACAAGGATAAAAATCAGGTCGGAACCTATGTCATCCCGCCGGACCGTGACATTCTCAAGCAACCGAACGCGCCTGAAATCATGCATGGCAAGCGGTTGCTCAACGAAACCGCGCGGCTTCTGCCCGACAATGTCGGCAACGGTCTGAATTGCAACTCCTGCCACATGGGGCAGGGCAAGATGGATAATGTCGCTTCCTATATCAACAGCAGCAACTTCTATCCCGCCGTCATGCCCCGTGCAGGCAAGGAAGTCGATCTGGTGATGCGCATCAATGGCTGCTTCCAGCGTTCGATGAACGGCAAACCGCTACCGCCTGAGGGGGCCGACATGAAGGCGATGGTCGCCTATATGGACTGGCTTCGGCAGGATGTGAAAAAGGGCACCAAAGTGGCGATCCGCAATGCCGGTCCCATCGATGAAAGCCTTGTTCCCGATCCAGTCAATGGCGCCAGAATCTATGCCGCACAATGCTCGACCTGTCATGGCGCGGGTGGCGAAGGCATGAAGGACCAGGCCGGTGACTATATCTTCCCGCCGCTCTGGGGGGATGAAAGCTTCAACATCGGAGCCGGACTGGCCCGGACTTACAAGGCGGCGCAGTTCGTCAAATATGCGATGCCGCCAGCCCAGAACTACAATCTGCCCATCGGGCAGGGCGATGTCCTGACCGATCAGGAAGCCATTGATGTGTCGGAATATTTCACCCACATGCCGCGTCCCGACTTCGCAGGCAAGGTGAAGGACTGGCCGAACATGAAGAAGCCGAAAGATGCGCGTTACTAGAGCATTTCCAGCAAAAGTGCGAAGCGGTTTTGCGTGGGACAATGCGACGAAACAAATAGTTAGAGCGGTTCCGGCAACTCAGTTTTGACCGGAGCTGCTCTAAAGAACATCGCCAGGAAAAGTGCCCCGCCATGTCCAAGCCAGGTGGGGCATTTGAATTTCTACGCCGAAGTTTTGCCGATCGAAAATCTCTCTGCTATTCATACTGTGTGAAAACAGAGAGACAGAGCGGCTCCAATGATTCAGTATAAGCTGGAAATGTTCTCGGAGACTGCATGAGAAAACTTCGCTACCAGCGGCGTCAGTCGCGCTCTGCAGTATGGGCGCTTCGGCTTGGTGTTTTTGCGCTCGTGCTGCTTGCGATGGCGTTTCTTCTGCATCGCTTCTGGACACTGGAGACACCGGATTTGGTGCTGCTTGCCGGATTGAGCACTGGTCTTGCCGCTCTGGCCCTTCTGTGCTCGGCTAAAGGTTTTCGCAATCTCTGGGTCAATGGCGACAAGGGTGGCGCACGCTCCTTCTGGGGCGGCATATTCGCTTTTGCCGTGCTGCTTCCAGTCGGACTGGTCACGGCACTTTGGTATCTCTCTCCACCCCTCTACGACATATCCACGGATTTCGAGACGCCGCCGCAATTCCCGTCCAATATGCCACCACGCCTGCAATGGATGAATCCGCTGACCGTGGCCGTGAGTGGCGATGCGCTGACCCAGTTGACCGCCTATCCCGATGTGGTCGGACGCCGCTATGAAGCCGCACCGGACCGCGTTGCGCAAGGGGTCGAGACGGTTCTGAGGACTTTCGGGTGGCAGGAGATCGCGCGCAATGTGTCTTCGCCGGAACAGAACGCGACGCGATTTGCCGTGACCGCGCATAGTTTCATACTGGGTCTGAAAAGCGATATCGTCATCCGCCTGCTCGACGAAGGCGAAACTACCTATGTCGATGTGCGCTCGCTGTCACGCTATGGCAAGCGCGATATGGGGCAGAATGCCGGTTTCATTACCGATTTTCTGGGGGCGCTGGAAGGCGAGGTCAACAAGGCTCCAGCGGACGTGGAATAATCAGCCGGGAAGATAGATACTGTCGAGCGATGGGTGGCCATCGGTCGTGACCTCGCCACGTCCAACCAGATATTCCAGATGTGCGAGCACGGACAGCGCTGCCGCACCGTGCAATCGCGGATCAGTCTCGCGATAAATCACTTTCACCATGTGGCCGATTGTCCGGTCCCCCTGTAGAACACGCTCTAAAATGGCACGTTCACGCATCTTGCGATGGGCACGCAGGCCACGAACGAAGGCGGCAGGCTTGGTCACGGCGCCGCCATGCCCCGGCAGATAGACCTTGTCGTCGCGTGCCAGCAGTTTTTCGAGCGAGACCATGTAGTCATTCATCGAGCCGTCCGGCGGTGCGACGATGGACGTCGCCCAGGCCATGACATGGTCTGCGGAGAAAAGAATGCCGGTTCCTTTCAGGCCGAACGCCATGTGATTGGCGGCATGTCCGGGAGTATGAATTCCTTCCAGAGCCCAGCCATCACCTTCGATCGTGCTTCCGTCGGTCAGTGCAATATCCGGAACGAACTCCGTATCGGCGCTTGCCTCAAGCATGTTTGTTTCGCCCGCATAATAGGGGCGGGCAGGGCGATGCGATCCCTCGGCAACGGTGCGAGCGCCAAGGCTTTCCTTCAGACGCTGGGCCAAAGGTGAATGATCGCGATGGGTGTGGCTGACGAAGATATGGCTGACCGGACGACCGGCAATAGCTGCGATCAAGGCGTTGTAATGCGCCTCATCTTCAGGGCCGGGATCGATGATCGCCAGCGTATCTGTGCCGATAAGATAGCTGTTGGTGCCGTGAAAGGTGAAAGCGCTCGGATTATTGACGGTGAGGCGCAAGATGCCTTTACTCAGTTCAACCGGCTTCCCATATTGGGGCGTGAAACTGCTGTCGAAAACAAGCGCCATTGAAGCGGCTTCCATTCTTCTTTGGTTTGATTGATGAAACGGCATAGGCCTTATATAGTCGGGTTGCAAACGTGAACGGTCACGTGGGCTGACAATCGCGTCAGCGGACAGGTTCCCGAGAATTTCAGATCCCGGTGTCTGTCGCCGCGTCAAAAGTGGAGTTGGATATGCCTCATAGAGCAAAATCTCGCGTCGCCACCGCCTCTCTCGCAGCAGAATATCTGCCGACAAGACAACTGGCCCGTGCTTTCTGGTTTGTCGGGCTTGCGCTGATCGGAACGGCTGTTCTCACCATTTCTGCCAAGATCAAAGTCGATCTGGTCTACGTCAATGTGACGATGCAGACCTTCGCTCTCTTTGCAATTTCAGCGCTTTACGGTTCGCGGCTCGCCGTGGCGACTGTCGCTCTTTATCTGCTCGAAGGTGCGCTCGGCATGCCGGTTTTCACCGGAACGCCGGAGAAGGGCATCGGCCTTGCCTATATGGTTGGCCCGACAGGTGGTTATCTGCTCTCCTATCTTGCCGCTGCCTGGATCGTCGGACGTGCTGCCGACAAGGGACTGGCGCGTAACCCTCTCGCTCTCGGCGGTGCAATGCTACTCGCAGAAGCCGTCATTCTTTTGATGGGGGCAGGCTGGATGGCTTATCTTTTCGGTCTGGAAAAGGCGATTGCCTTCGGGTTCGGCGCCTTTATCGTCGGCGATCTCGTGAAACTCGCACTTGCCGCATGCGGTGTCCCTGCGGTGATGTCACTTTTGAAGCGCTGAATTTTTATCGGTTCTGCATGTTGAAAGCCGGGTCGTTGGCCCGGCTTTTTCTTGTTTCGGTTGAAACTGCTTCGCAATTGACAGAGACCTCTTCAACAAGCTTTGTCGCTATAAGAAATCTGCTTTTACGGGGAGGATGATTTGCACGTCGAAACTCTGGTGGTCGAGCCGCTGACAAAAGACGCTTTTGCGCCATTTGGCGATGTCATCGAGACAGAAGGAGCTGAGCTTCGTCTGATCAACAACGGAACGACCGAGCGATACCACGATCTCGCGCGTGTCGAAGCCGCTGGCACGGAAGCAAGGGTTCTCGTCAATATTTTCCGCGGACAATCGTTCGAAGCGCCAATCGATATCGTCATGATGGAACGTCATCCATTTGGCTCGCAGGCATTCGTTCCATTGAACGGCAGGCCGTTCCTTGTGGTCGTCGCCGAGGATAACGGAGGCAAGCCTGCACGTCCGCGTGTTTTCCTTGCGCGTGGTGATCAGGGCGTCAATTATCTGCGCAATGTGTGGCACCACCCGCTACTGGCGCTTGAGCAGAAATCCGATTTTCTGATTGTCGACCGGGCAGGCAAGGAAGACAATCTGGAGGAGTTTTTCTTCTCCGATACCGCCTACCGCATTGAAACGACGCAACCTGCCTGAGCTTTATCGAGGGATATTATGGGTAAACTTTCCACACATGTTCTCGACACTGCCCACGGCAGTCCAGCGGCGGCGATGCGCATTGAGCTTTATCGTATCGCCACAAACGGCGTTTCCGAACTCATCAAGCGGACGGTGACCAATCTCGACGGACGCACGGATGCGCCTCTGCTTTCCGGTGATGAATTGCGCACCGGCACTTACGAGTTGCAGTTCCATGTTGCCGAATATTTTGAGGGACGCGGTGCGGAACAAGCCAATCCTCCGTTTCTCGACCTTATTCCGATCCGCTTCGCAATCGCCGATGTCGATGGAAATTACCATGTGCCGCTGCTTGTCAGCCCGTGGTCCTATTCCACCTATCGCGGAAGCTGATCCGGACTTATCCTCTTTTCGGGCAGACGAACTAGACTCTTCGCATTATCCACTGCGAGGAGCTGTTCATGGACCAAACCCCAAATCTGAAAATGACCTATATTCTGCCCAGTCAGGCGCAGAAACATGTCACCCACAATGAGGCCTTGCGGCTGCTCGATGCTGTTGTGCATCTGAGCGTCAAATCACGGAATCGAGTTGAAGCGCCCGAAACACCTGCCAGCGGCGATCGCTATCTCGTGGCTGCGGCGCCTGCCGGGGCATGGACAGGAAAAGGCGGCGCAATTGCCTCTTTTCATTGATGGCGGGTGGCTCTTCGTGACGCCTGCTATCGGCTGGCAGGCCTATGTCGAGGACGAAGCTTTGTTGCTGGTTTTCGACGGCATGCTATGGAAGGGCGTTTCGTCGGTTCCGGAAAACCTCTCCCTATCCATGCTGGGCGTTCATGCCACTGCTGATGCGGTTAACCGGCTGGCCATCTCGTCGGATGCCAGCCTGTTCAACCATGCCGGTGCAGGGCATCAGGTGAAGGTGAACAAGCAGGCGGTGACCGATACGGCAAGCCTTCTGTATCAGACCAACTGGACCGGCTTCGCCGAAATGGGGTTGAACGGCAGTAATGATTTCAGCGTGAAGGTAAGCAGCGATACCGGACAATGGCGGGAGGCAATCCGGATCGATCACGCGACCGGCAATGTTGCAGTCGGTTCGATCTGGCCGCAGACGCGGCTTGATGTTGATGGTCCTATACGTCCCGCATCCTATACCGTCTCGATGCTTCCCTTTCCCGCAATTCACGGCGCAGGCGCAATGGTCTTCGTGACCAACGCTCTATCCGGTACTGAGATGGCCTATTCTGATGGCACCAATTGGCGCAGCATTCGCACCAACACCATAATTGCCTGACAACAAATGCGGCGGATTGGCCGCTTACAGTTGCCGCGGACGGTCTACGAGCCGTAATTTTGCCAAAAGATGTTTGTTAAGCGCCTGAAACGGCAATTGATATAGTCCTTCCGGAGGACTCATGTTAACGGTGGCGAGAAATTAGAATGCTTCGCAGCTACGGCGTGCAGCACGCCGCGAAGGGATTGACTAAGCTTTAATCCCCATTAGTAGTATAAATAGCCTTATGGCGCTGGAATCGTTCCGGTATTTCTCTCCGGCGGAGAGCGGGATAACACGCGTATGAGTTTGAAATATCCATGGCAGAGATTGGCGCTTTTGCCCCGCGCCAGCAAACAGATCATTCTGATGCTGAGCGACTGTGTCCTGCTGTTGTTGAGTGCTTATCTGGCCTTTGTCATCCGTCTCGGCTTCGTTTTCGTGCCGAACGAAGGGCAGACGTTTCTTATTTTCATCGCACCCGTTCTGGCAATTCCGGTTTTCATTCGCTTCGGACTCTACCGCGCCATCATCCGTTATCTGGCTGAACGCGCGATCTGGCCGATCTTTCAGGCTACTGCTATCGCCTCGTTGTTCTGGGTTGCTCTGGTGTTCTTGATGGAGCTCTACGGTAGTGCCGGTCTGCCACGCTCTGTTCCTCTGCTTTACTGGCTTTTGAGCACTGTATTCATCTCTGCTAGCCGTTTTGGTGCGAAATGGCTTTTGCGTAGCTCCGAGTCGGACAAACGTTATACGAGTTCAGCACTGATTATCGGCGTGGGCGAGCCCGCTCGCCAACTCGCAACGGCGCTCCGCAGCCATAGCGATACTCTGGTCGTCGGCTTCGTCGATCCCGATGGCCAGCTTAATGGCATGGATATTATCGGGCTGCGGGTCTATGGCGTGGAAGACATTCCCACCTTGATCGAAAATTACGGTATCAAGCAGGTCGTGGTATCTGAACCGTCGCTGGAACAGAAACAGCGTCAGGATTTCGCGCGGCTTTTGGGGCGCCTTCCGGTCAATACGCGTATTCTTCCGCCAATTGCCGATCTGACGGCTGGGAAATATCTGGTCAGCTCGCTACGCAATGTCGAGATCGATGATCTGCTCGGGCGTTCCCCCGTGCCGCCTGATGCGGCCTTGCTGCGAGAAGTGGTCGAAGGCCGGCGCATTATGGTGACGGGAGCGGGCGGCTCGATTGGCAGCCAGCTTTGCCGTACCATTTCACAATGGAACCCGGCCTGCATCGTTTTGTTCGAGTCGAGTGAATTCGCACTTTACAATATTGAAAGGCAGCTCAGGCAGATCGCCAGTTGCGAGATTGTGCCGATCCTTGGGACGGTCAGCAACCGGGACTGCGTCGAGAAAGCCATTCGCGACAACAATGTCGATACGGTCTATCATTGTGCAGCATACAAGCATGTGCCGCTTGTCGAGAAAAACCCGCTGGTCGGTATATTCAACAATGTGTTCGGCACGCTGGAAGTGGCGCAGGCCGCTCTCAATACCGATGTTGAACGCATGGTCCTCATCTCGTCCGACAAGGCGGTGCGACCGACGAATGTGATGGGCGCAACCAAACGCTGGGCTGAACTGGTCGTCTATTATTGCGGTTTGCTGGCCGAGCAATCGGGAAAGAAGAAGGCGTTCTATTCTGTCCGTTTTGGCAATGTGCTGGGGTCGAACGGTTCTGTCGTCCCGCTTTTTCGTGAGCAGATTGCCGGTGGTGGTCCGATTACGCTGACGCATGAGGACATGACCCGCTACTTCATGTCGATCAAGGAAGCTGCCGAGCTTATCGTGCAATCTGGTGGTATCGCCGCGTCGGGCGATACGGTTCTGCTCGAAATGGGCGAACCGGTGAAGATCCGCGATCTGGCCGAGAACATGATCCTGCTGGCAGGGCTGACCGTTCGAAATAACGAGAATCCGCACGGCGATATTGCAATTGAGACGACAGGGATTCGTGAAGGCGAGAAGATGTATGAAGAGCTCTTCTACGATCCTTCACAGGCGAAGCCGACCCGCCATCCCAAGATCATGCGCGCCCCGCAGGGCAAAAAGGCTGCGGTGGATGTTCCGGCAAGCCTTACGGCTCTCCGTGTTGCCATGGAAAGCGGCGATATTGATGCCGTTCGCAAGGTGCTGTTCGACGTTATAGCTTCCTGAAGCGCCCGCGAAAATCCAGCAGCAGAACCAGCGTCGCGACAATGGCTACAAGCAGGAACGCGATCTGGGTAATTGTGTGATCGAGAGCGAGCAACGCTATGGCACAGGCAATGAGGATCATGTTCAGAAGCGCCACGTGGCCGACGACCTTGAGCACGCTCCAGCCTGAGCGCTTCGCCGTCTGATAGGCATGTTTGGAATGCGCTTTCAGGATGTTCTCGCCTTGGCTTAACCGCATCACGATGGTCGTGCCTGCGTCGAGAATATAATAGAGCGGCAGGATCAGCGCGACGGCGATATGCGTTTCCCGTGCGAGCAGGATTAGCGCTGTTCCTGTGATCAGGCCAAGTGGCAGACTTCCAGAGTCACCCAGAAAGATCGTTGCTGGTGGACGGTTGAACAGGGCAAAGCCCAGCACTCCACCTGCCGCGATGATGCCGATACCGCCACTTTCGAGCCCGGCAAGGCCAAGGGCGGCCAGACTGCCGATCCCCGCCAGCGGAATCCCTACGCCTGCGGCAGTCATGAGATCGAGACCGTCCATGAAGTTAGTCACATTGATGGCCACCACCAGCGCGAAGACAATGAGAGTTGCCTCCAGCCAGTAGGGCAGGAGGTCCGGCAGCAACCGGAAATCCGGGCCCAGGCCGTAGACAACCAGTCCGGCGGCAATGAACTGCGATCCCAGTCTGATGATCTCTGAAAGCTCATAGTGGTCATCCAGTCCGCCGACGATCCAGAGCAGCAGCGAGGCCCCGGAAAGGCAAAGCGCCAGAAATGCGTTGATTTCCAGATCCGGCGCAAAGATCAACAGCGTTGCGATAATTGCGGGAATAAGTGCCAATCCGCCGATTTGCCGCGCTACCGTCGTATGGTTGGAGCGAGAACTCATGCGCGCCGCGAGAAAGCGCTCGGGCAAGAGCCGGTTCAGCAGATATAGACCGACGCTGCACAAGACAGCGCTGACGAGAAACGAAATCAGCAAAAACAGCATAGTGAATACCGAAAATACACCTGTCCTTTAGGAAGTAGCAGCTTTGAAGCCGGACGCAAATCGGCGGTTTCGTTTTAGGGAACAAGTGGCGACGATATGCGGTTGAAAACGTTCTTCACAGGGCTTGTAAGCTTATGCGGGATTTCGTGATTAGGCGATTGCGCTCGGGTTTCGAAGCGGTTATAAGGCCGCGCAACCGATTGCTTCGGTTTGATTTGTTGGGGCGTAGCCAAGCGGTAAGGCAGCGGTTTTTGGTACCGCCATTCCCTGGTTCGAATCCAGGCGCCCCAGCCATGAATCATGCGTAAAATCAATGACTTATTGATTTTACTTAATGTTTCCCGGCTGGGAATCCTCAAGCTTTTCTCTATTTCGCCGACTGTGCACAAAACTGTGACACAGAGCTATGACACATGCCGATTCGCCCTGGTCGGTTTGTCTCGTGGCTCCAAACGGCGAGTCCATCATGGCAATCAGACATCAGGTTCAGAATCTTCAACGGCGCGGAAATATTTTTTACTGGCGTCCGCGTCTTCCGTCACGGATGAGCGAGCATATCGGCGCGCGTCATCTTGCATTCAGCCTTAAACAATCGGATCATCGGCAGGCGGGTCGTATGGCCCGCAAGCTTAATCTGATGCTGTTTGAAATAGCAGAACATCCGCGAAGTGCATTGATGTCGAAAGAAGCCCTCGAACGATTGTTTCAGTCCGAAATCGCGCGGATGAATGATCATATGGAGAACCTGCAATTTGCAGGCCAGCGCACCCCGACAGGTTTCCATCAGATCGATAATCTGGCCGCCGATCTGGAAGTCGGGTGGGCTTACAGGCTTCTGGAAAAATTTGGTACCCGTCGCGTCTTGTTTGAAGAGGAAAGCTGTCAGGGCTGGCGTTTTCTGGAGCAATCGAAGGTACCGCAGAGCCTCCATCACGGCATCGCGATATCTTATCGTGCTGAACGCCAGGATGCAGAATCTTCGCGCTTCGTCGACGAAATGCGTGCTCTCATGCAAGAGTATGGTCTGTCTTATTCGACCCTTAATTTTGAGAAGGCCAAGGCTGAATATTTCAAAGCGCGTGCAGACGTTCTGCTCGATACTGATGATCGCTATCTCATCGATTATCCTGACGAACAGGCTGAACCAGACCCGGCCCGGTCAGCACCAATTGTTTCGGTTGTAAATGTGGAACCTGTGCTGGATATCATTCCACAGCCACAGCCACAGCCACAGCCACAGCCACAGCCACAGCCACAGCCACAGCCACAGCCACAGCCACAGCCACAGCCACAGCCACAGCCACAGCCACAGCCACAGCCAGTTGCGGAAAATCCTGTTCTTGCATCAGCATCTGACATGCTGGGGCTCACTGGGGAGGACCTGCCAGTGAAGCATTTCATGAAGCAGTGCGACCTTCTGATTGCCAATAACCGTGAGAACTGGAACGAAGGCACGGCAAAGGACGTCAAGACAGTTGTTCGCATTTTTTGTGGCATTCTGGGCGAGCACAATGTTCTCACGAGCAGTGCCATTAATCAGACCCACTTGGCGGCGTTGCGCCAGCATTTCAATAACATTCTTGCCAGATGGGGAAGCAGTTCGCGTTACGTGGCGATGACGACCGTGCAATTGCGCGAAGCGACACAACGGGAAGTAATCCGTGCACAAAAACTTAATTTGCCAGCACCCAAGGTCGGCTTGTCGAGTGGAACAATCAGGCGTCACCTTGGTAATCTCGAACAGTTCCTGAACCATCTTGTCGCCTCAGGTTTCATGTTACGGGCGTTCACGTTTAAAGGAATCAAGCCGAAGAAACGCAGCCTCGCATCCGTTCGGGCGCTGACTGCTAAACCCGGCCCTGAGCAGGTTGAACCGATCTTCCAGATTCCGGTGTTCACCGGTTGTGCCGGGCCCATCTCGCAGGAAATGCGGGAGTTCGGGCAGGCCGTATATCATTCGTCCCTTTATTATGTGCCAATGCTTTACGCATATCTGGGCGCAAGACGCGCCGAATTTACGGGCCTCATGGTCGATGATGTGGTTTACGCAAAGGATGAAGGTATCTGGTCCATCAAAATTCGGGAAAATGAGCTCCGAGGACTGAAGAACCTCCAATCAGTCCGCGATCTCCCCGTGCCAGATGAGCTTATCCGACTGGGTTTTATCGACTACGCAAAGCGTTTGAAGGAACTCGGACACAGATGTTTATTTCCGGAATTGGTCGCTCCAAGACGCAAAAACGATACCGGTGATCGTTTCTACAAGAGCTTTGTCCCTTTGCTGAAAGCGGAAACGGGGCTTGGTGATCAGCTTTGGGGAAGCGCAATCCATGCGTTGCGGCACGGTTTCAGCAACACGCTGAAACAGAAGGGGATAGAAATGTCGATTATGGAAGACATTACCGGGCATCTGGGCCGAACGGAAGGAGAAACACGTTATACGAATATTGCCAGCTTGACCGTGATGAAAAAAGCAATCTCCGTGTATCCGGTCATTACGAGCCATCTGCAACCGCAGCCTTTATGTTTGCTGCCGTACGTCGAGGCAAAAGAACCTGCGCCCTGGTTTAAAAAAGAAAAAGAGAAGCCGAGACGGCGAGTGCAATCTTAAAGGGGGCTCACTCATATCCGTTCGGATTCTTTGATTGCCAGTTCCACATATCTTGACACATCTCGCGCAGGTTCTTTTCAGCCGACCAGCCCAAGAAATTGCGCGCGAAACTTGGGTCCGCATAGTACGCGGCTATGTCACCCGGGCGGCGAGGGGCTATTTCATATTTGATTTCACGATTTGAGGCATGTTCGAACGCCTTAATGACTTCCAGAACACTATGGCCTTGCCCGGTACCCAGATTGACCGAAAAACATTGTGGTTCATCAAGCTTTTCAAGCGCCTTGAGATGGCCCGCCGCCAGATCGACCACATGAATATATTCGCGAACCCCGGTACCATCAGGGGTAGGATAATCGTTGCCCCATATGCTGAGCTTTTCGCGATGTCCGGTCGCGACCTGCGCGATGATGGGCATAAGATTGTTGGTAAGCCCTTTGGGGTCTTCCCCAATCAGGCCACTTTCATGTGCGCCGACGGGGTTGAAATAGCGCAGAATGCCAATCTTCCAGCTATTGTCGCTGTTATAAAGGTCGCGCAGGATGTCTTCAATGACCCGCTTAGTACGGCCATAAGGATTGGCCGCATTGAGAGGCTCGTTTTCAAGAATCGGCAATTTTTGCGGCTCGCCATATACGGTTGCCGAGGAACTGAACACCAATGTCTTGATGCCAGTGGCTTCCATAGCCTGCAACAGGCGCAGGGTGCCCACGACATTGCAGTCATAGTAAAATAAGGGCTTCTCGGTCGATTCACCAACCGCCTTGAGGCCCGCAAAGTGAATAACTGCGGTGCATTTATTCTGTCGTATAACCTGTTCCAGAAAAATTCGGTCACGAATATCACCAGCTTCGCGGCGTGGTGCGCGTCCGGTGATTTTTTCTATGCGATGCAAAGCTTCCGGATGGCTGTTGGCAAAATTATCAACGATCACGACGTCATAGCCAGCTTCAATCAGCTGAACACAAGTATGCGAGCCGATATAGCCAGCTCCGCCTGTCACGAGAATTGTCGTTCTTCTGGTATCCACGAATTTAACATTCCACATTAAACGGTATTTGCACTAAGCAAAATCACAGGAAGACTGCAAGCTTAGGGCGCGTCCACTTTACTCGGAGTCATATCCGGTGCGGTTCAGAAATCCACATAGCGAAACGCCCAAAACTGTTCAGGCAAACCGAACCTCCTTTATGTTCCAGGATCATTTTTCGCATTGCCAATTCATGGCAGGCAAAACCCTGCCCATGAACCAATTGGTCAATTCCGTTGTGGATGTGATGGCCGCCTTCGAGCGATATAGATTGTAATGAATTTCCGGTACTGTATCTGGAATTGCGGGGCTGGCAAAATGACGTGTAGACATATCAATCCAGATTGCGGACAAGTCACGTAGATTTAGTCTGATTTGCAGTAACCCGATTCAAAACTTGGGAAGAGCGTTGCAGAGTTACGGGCGAACGTTGCTGAATCCGAGATTTCCGATTCAGGCGCAAACGCCGTTTGCGGGCAGGGCGGGGATGACGAAAAACGCTATGCGCCGACAGGTTTTGAGCTCAGAATTTAATTGTTAGCAGGCAACTGGGAGGGGGAATGGCATCGAACAAGCAGCAGGCAGAACGCCTGCGCAAGCAGCGTGAGCGACAGAAAGAATATCGGGATCGACTGAGAGCAGAGCGCAAACCGACACGCGACGACGTTGCTCGGGTGTTCCTGCATTTCATGATTGCCAAAGCGATGAAGTCTGGCAATCAGGATGGGATGGAGAAGCTGATTGATATGCTGCTTGACGGGCTGGCAGATCAGGGCTTCGATAAAGATGCTTCATTGGATGTCATTGATGATCTGATTGACAGATACACCAAAAGGGGGTGGGGTTTCCGGCGCAAAGTGCATTTGATGCCTCATGAAGGCGCTGACGACCCGGAACAATGAAGATGGCTTCCAAAACCTGCTACCACCTGATTTCACTGGTTCGTTTCATAAACGGCGTTTGTTTCTTTTGTCTGTTCTCCCCCCGTTACTCCATGAAACGCCGTTTGCAGATGAATCGGAAATCTCGGCTTTGAAATGGTGGGTCGGTTGGGGGCGCGCAATGTGCAGGCACGTCCTTTCGATTTGTCAGCAACACGTTTGAAATCGAAATAATTTGCAGTCATCCGATTCAGAATTCGAAAAAAGCGTTGCCTGAGCTGATTTTTCCGATTCTGCCGCAAACGGCGTTTGCGAATGGCTCGCAGGAAAACGCTTTGCGTCGAACCGTGGGAAATACACGCGCGCTGAATTGTGCTATCCGAGTGATCTGATGGGCGGGGAATGGGAATTGATCGATCCTTTGATCTGGCCCGCCAAGTATGCTGCTTGTAGGCACGAGGTTGTCAATGGGCTGGCTTACGCTCTCAACACAGGCTGTCCGTTCCCGCTGTTGCTGGCGAAACAACACCAGAAGCAAACGCCTTACGACGCCATCCATAAAGCTGCGAGGGGTCCAGACCTTCAGACCGTGCAATCGCCGAGACGTTGGCTCCAGCCTGCAATGACGCGGCAACAATCCGCGCCTTCTCGTCATCCGATCAGTCACACGCCCGCCGTCGGCTTCGCACGGGTTCCGCCGTCAAAACCTCAAATATCTGGGAATGATTCATATCGTCATTCATAGGACTCCCGGCATGATTCATACGGAAAATCGCCCATCACCTCGACAAAAGATACGTTGGGTGGCTTACGCGCTTACGTAAAGCCAGTCTGACGGCGGTCATCACCGGAACGGTGTCTTGACTGGGGCCTCGAAGGTCGGCGCTTAGACAGATATCACGGTATGCTTCTGATACGAACGTCAAGCTGGCTTGCCAAAGCCGTCAACGCACGCCTTTACCCCTCGGGCGTTTGGCAATTTGCACAACCGGGCTTCTCGGCCATGTTGGGCGCGCCCATGCACTATGACGGCAGCTACTTGGCCTTTGTCACCTCGCACAAGGCCGCCGATCATGTCGCGCTCCCCGGACTGGTTGCGCGATAGTGTAGGGCCAACCCACGGTGTAGCATTTCTGGATGATAAAAACCGCGCTAGATCATCGACAGGAGCATTCAACAGGTTCGTTTCATAAACGGCGTTTGTTCCTTTTTATCTGTTCTCCCCCCATTACTTAATCAAACGCCGTTTGCAGCTGAATCGGAAATCTCGGGTTTGAAATGGCGGGCCGGTCGGGGCGCGCAATGTGCAGGCACGTCCTTTCGATTTGTCGGCAACGCGTTTCAAATCGAAATAATTTGCAGTCATCCGATTCAAAAATTCGAAAACAGCGTTACCCGAGGGGATTTTTCCGATTCACCCCTAAACGCCGTTTGCAGTAAGGCCGGATATCCGAAGAGGCTGCTTCGCTCAATGAGCCCTATGACCTACTGTTAAAATGGTTCCTGAGGCCCCGCCTGTGGATAACTTTTGTCTTGTTTTAATAGTGCTGTTCTATCGATGACAGATACAAAAGCCTTACGGCCACTGGCTTTTGAAGCCGTAAGCACAAAAACGAAAAAGCCGGTGATATCCGGGACTTAGATAAAAATGCTGTCTTGGGATCTTTTTTCGTTTTGGATCCTTGCAGCACGTTTGAGATCCTGCAATAGTCACCTTGTCTGATTGATCAGACGCCTCCATTCCGGTGCTGGTAACACCAGAATGGAGACTAACTTAGCCTGCCAACACAGGAGCCAAGCTATGCTGGTTATTAGCGACATTCGTCCCGGATTAAAAGATCTGCGCCCTGAATTCCTCGTCGGCCTTGCGGCTCCGCAGTGGAAATAATTTCCGCTTCTAACGCGTTCGGCGCTCTTTAAAGCCCGAACTCCCAATTTCCGTTCTGGCGCTCTGGTCGTGTGCGTTCGCGCGCAACGTCACGGTCTTTGCTGTCTTCAAAATCCGACGCTGCTTGCAAGGGCAAGCGCGGCCGACCTTTCACACTATTTTACTCCGGCGATTGCATCGCTCCGGGGAAGGAGAACCTATGTTTGCAGAAACGGTCATCGGTTATATCGATCTTATCGAACACAAGATTCCCGTGCGGACTTTCAAGCAGGAACTCAATGCCTCTCTCTATTTGTCCTGGCTTTTTCACCGGATTGATCAAGCCCATGACCGGCAAAGCCAGAAGCTTGCGGCTCGCGATACACTGCTACGTTGGGCAATTTGGAATGAAGGCGAAAAGATTTTTGGGCATATCGAAGAAGCATCAGCGCGGGCAAAGGTTTCTGGTGATACGGCACCGGCACGGTCTATGCCGATTACGCGCGATACGCTTAATCATGTGATCGAGTCTGTTGCGTCAAAATCGGTTCCGGCTAAAACTGACATCGAGATTGCGGCCACCGCTCTTCCATCGAGGCCGTATGCGTTTGATCTGTTGCATTATGATGCGAAACAGAAACAACTCCGCGTATTGAGCATGGTTTACGGCGTCAGTGTGTACAAAGACACCTTGTGTCAGTGGCGCACTGCAGCATCGAACACACCATCCATGTGGGGACGTCTGGCGTCACAATATTATGGCATCGACATCGAACAATATGAATTCGCGCTGATCGATCCGTTGCTCGATGAAAGCCAGACCGAGGAGGGGATCTGGGCACTGGCTGATCTTGATCGTCTGCTCGGCGTACCGGGGATCGCGAAGAAAGCCCTTAATGTGCAGGAAGCGCTTAGGGAAGAGCTTATCATCTGGATTGGCGACACATTCGCGAAGACCGAAGACGAGCAAGCGCGGCTGATTGATAAAGAGATTGCGAAGATTGCAATTGAAGCGCTCGACCGCATGTCTTTACCGCAAGTTCAAATCCTCAAGCCCGATACCCTGCCGTGTGATTGACGAAACATTACAGCGCATCGCTATGGAAGCCACTGAATGCCTGGGCGGATAGGCTCTTCGTATCCTGACGCCTGATGCGGGTGGGCAAGCGGGAAGGTTTTTGCGCGTTACGCGCCGATAGCTGTTCATAATCAATAATTCGGAGGAATCTCGATGATCATTGACCAACCCGGCGCAAGCCGGCTTGGGCGGCATCTGCTTGCCCGCCTGAAACATGCTTTGTATCGCGACGTGCGACAGGTTTTCTGCGAACTCGATCTATTGTCTCACACTGAAGTCGACGTTGATGGATTTTTCGCGATGCGCTTCGATATGCCGGAACAGTCATCTGATCCGGATGATACAGATCGAACAGTACTGTCTCTGACCGGTCATCCCATTCATGATCTGCGTGTCTTGAACGCTTATCTCGGTGCCAGCTTCAATCTGGATGCTTCCGGTGTGAACGACCAGTTTGCTCTGTCACTGCCATTTCCAATGTTTCTGAGCGATATGCCCCATGCTCCCGTCGAGCGAACATATCTTTTGAAACTCCTGCGCTGCTTTCGTGCCGAACCCGATATTGGCGATATCGCAGTCTGTCATCTGCTGGCACGTGCTCTGAAAGAGGGGAGTTTCGGGCAAAACAACTTGATGGAGCTTTCACGCAGACGATCCGGGCTTGTCATTATACGCACCAATATCGAAGGCTTTGAAGATATCCTGCTCCGGATGTTGAATGAACAGCGGCTTTATCGCGGGCATGTTGTAGTGCGGCCCCTCGAGCACTGGGGAACGACAACAATCCGGCAGTTAAAGCGGACAAGGGGCCGCCTCCGTCCGGCAGATGTCATTATCAATACTATCGATGCTGATGGGTTTGAGAAACTCGCATTGATCGACGAAGACAGCATTGGAGACGCACTCTCACGCGGCGAATGGCTTCTCGGTATCGTTGATATGCAATACGAGATTCCGGCCGGGTTGAAAGTGGCGGCAGACGTTGTCTTCGATACCGGTGTGCTTGACGGCGCTCTTCTCAACCGGCTGCTCGATACGGTGACGACGCACGATGCCGACACCGTTTTTCCTGAGGAGTTCACACTCGGTTCATTACGAGAGTTGAGACACTCGTTCAGGGAAGCCAGCACACGGCAGAAAACTTTTGCCTATTTGCTGGCCCAATGGGAATTGGAGGGGAGAAAGCAGGCACATCCGGTGCAGGAGCAGAAGCAAAAGCAAAAAGAGGCAGATAAAAAGAGGGATAAGGCCGATGATAAAAAGCCACTCTCGACTGGAGAACGCGGTCGGCATGGCAGAAAGATTGTTTCCGACAGCCGATTGATTGAACCTGAACCGCTCGATGATGGCTTCAGTGATGTCGGTTCCGCAGAGAGCGTCATGCGTCGAACACCAACTCTGTGCGTGGAAAACCTGTCTGGCTATGGCGAGGCGGTGGATTGGGCGCTGGCGCTTAAGGAAGACCTTGCATTGTGGAATTCAGGATCGCTCGTCTGGTCTGACATCAGCACACGGCTGCTTCTGTCCGGCCCGCCTGGCACCGGCAAGACCACTTTTGCACGGGCGCTGTGTAATAGCCTGCGCATTCCTGTCCTTGCGACCTCTATCGCAACATGGCTGCGGATGGGTCATCTTGGTGATGTGTTGCTGCGCATGAAGAGTGCTTTTGAAGAAGCGGCGTCTCATGCTCCGGTCATTTTGTTTATTGACGAGATCGACAGCATCGGGCGACGACAGGATCCATCGCGCGATTATGCGGATTACTGGAACGCTGTCGTCAATCAACTGCTGGAATTGATGGATGGTGCCGTCAGACAGGAAGGCATCGTCATTGTGGGTGCGACCAACCGGCCCGACGATATTGATGAGGCATTGTTACGGTCCGGACGGCTGGAAATTCATGTCCGGATACCAAAACCTGACACGGATGCATTGGTCGGCATTCTCGCGCATCATCTTGGTGCTGATCTTGAAGCTGTGCTGGAAACACGACAGATGGAGCAACAGCGATGACGGCTTGCAAAGCAGATGAACGTCTCAGGAGTTTGCGCGATCTGCGTCCGCTGGCACTAAAGGCACAGGCCATGACGGGAGCCGATATCGAGCGGATCGTCCGCCAGGCTCGCCAGCAGGCACGCCGCAAGAAGCGTCGGCTTACCTGGAAGGATATTGAAAAGGGCATTGTTGGCAATCGCAGACCGTTCCTGCCGGAAGAGCGCTGGCGCATGGCGGTGCACGAGGCAGGTCATGCACTCATCCGTCATATATTGCAAGTCGGCCATCCGCTGACGCTCAGCATTGAAGAACAGGTGGGGCTCGGTTTGGCAACGGAGCGTCGCAAGCTTATTCCACTGGAAAAGGATTGCGAAGACAATCTTGCCGTGATGCTGGCGGGAAGGGCGGCGGAAGAGCTTGTTCTTGGTGATGTCTCTGTCGGCTCCGGGATGCGAGCGGGAAGTGATCTCGCCAATGCAACCGATCTGGCGCTGGCAATGGAAACGACATACGGCTTTGCCAGAAAACGGCCATTGCTGTTTTGCGACGGCGTGACACGAGGGGAACTGCTCCATGCAAACCATCCGGTAACGAACCGTGTCGATGAGCGGCTGCAAAAAGCCTATGACACCGCTTGTCACGGACTTGTCCGTTACGCAGAAGCGCACAGGATGCTTGCCGGGACGTTGCTCGAACATGGCGTTCTGGAGGGTGAAACCGTCACTGCCATTCTCAACGATGCCGTCCAACGACAGGATCAGCAAGGCAGTCATGCTTCGGTGAGCGTAGCAGATAACAACTCTCAGGAGACGAACGCACCCGGCCCGGCCTGAGCGGTCGCCCCGACCGACGCCCAGCCCAACCAACAATCCGGATTCATTCCAAAATGCGCTCGTTAGTTCGGGCGTGAGCGATCCCGCATATTCAATGAAAGGAAAATCTCATGGCAATTATCGCAAACGATGGCGCGTTCAACCGGGAAAGACTTGCAGCAGAAATCAAGGCCCTCAAGGCGCTTGTTCATGATCTCGAACGCCTGTTCAATGGTGAGCATCCAGATCCCAAGGAGTTGGCGGATGCGACATTGATCAACAACTGGGATTTTGATCGTCGGGACGCCGTATGCCTTGTCGGCACATTCCTGGGTCATCCGCGTCTGGGACGCATCGTCCCGAATGGCATTACCTCTGAACTCTGGTACATCAACCCGGACGAAGGATATGCCCGAACATTCAGTCGCTTCTACAGGCTCGGTAAACCGGCCCGGTTTCGGGAAAGCAAGTGTTAACACGCTCAAGTTGACCAGCCAAGGCTGGCGCGGCCAGCATGGCATAGTATCGTTCTTCTGCTTCGGCGGGTGAACTGGAGAGGCTCTCGAGTTTCTGGCCAGACTTTTCCTGCTTAGCCAATGCAGGTAGACGGAATTGTTTACCCCGGTATGCGTACTTTTTATACTATTTTTCTGAGCATCAAACTGCCATAATTACCATTCTAATTTAGAGTAGTAAAAGCGAATACCTAGGCTGGAAAAAAATGAAATTATAATACAATTAAGAATTGGTGTATCAACAAGATCGTTAAATACATAAAAGATGGCCGAGAAGATGGAAAAAAAATATTTACGTGAACTTTATAATGAACACACTGGTAAGGTTTCTGACAAATGGTCAATATATTTAGATGTATATCACAATATTTTTCACTCGTATAGAAACAGAGATGTAAAACTCCTAGAAATAGGCATCCAAAATGGTGGTTCATTGGAAATATGGAGCCGATATTTCGCAGAGGGCGAAATTTTCATTGGTTGCGATATTAATGAAAGCTGTCGAAATCTTGATTTTACAGACGACAGAATTCAGTTGGTCGTTGGCGATGCAAATATGGACACAACCTATCAAGCCATTACCGCATTGTCAGAAAGTTTTGATATTGTCATTGATGATGGATCTCATAAATCATCGGATATAGTTAAATCATTCTCGTTATACTTTAAGCATGTTGTTGATGGTGGAATATATATTGTAGAAGATCTGCACTGTAGTTATTGGGGAAATTTCGAAGGCGGCCTATTCCATCCCTATTCGTCGATGTCATTCTTCAAAAGCCTTGTCGATATCGTCAATCATGAGCATTGGGGCATCGAAAAGTCACGCAAATCGCTGGTCGAGGACTTCGAGCGTCAGTATGGAGTCAATATAGACGAGGATGCGCTTGCTTCCATTCATTTGATTGAGTTCATCAACTCTATGTGTATTATTCATAAAGCGGTTCCAGATAATAATGCTTTAGGAAAGCGTGTCGTCGTTGGTAAAACTGCGGCTATTGTTCCTGATATCGTTACGCACCATGGTGAAACTCAGCCCAAAACTGATCAGAGCGGGAACAAATGGGCCGCGCGAGCGCTGCAACCGGTTGAGGAACTCGCGGCAAAGAGGAGCGAAATTAAGGAAGCGTTTATCAAGTTGGAAAGTGCAGAAATGCGAGTAGCCGAAGCTGGGTCCCGTATCGCTGATCTTCAGAGGCAGCTTGAAGTAGCAGAAGCCGGTTGGGATGAAAGTCTAAAGAAGCTTGAAGCTGCGGAGACCGGGCGCTCCGCAATGCAGGAGAAACTGGGCGAGGCAGAATTGGCCAATTCCCTTTTTGAACACCAATTAGAAGAAAGCAATACGGCGCTTGACGAAAAAACCGCATATCTCCAGGCTATGCAAATGTCGTCTAGCTGGAGATTAACGGCGCCATACCGTTTTCTTGGAGGATTATTAAAGAGAACTGTCCATCTTGGTCGCGATTTCCGACATGCTATAAAGAAGAGGGGCGGGATAGCAGTTTCGGGGCAGTTGGCTTTTTCCGCGTTGAGGCGCAGGGGCTGGCACGGTGTCCAAGAGCGGATACTCCAGATTGCATTAGAAACGAGGGGATATCCTGAATGGTCCCAGCGGTATAGCACTGTGACGCCGGATATCAGGATTAGAATCAACGCCTTAATCGGCGAGATGAAAGAGTTGCCAACAATCTCAATTATTATGCCCGTTTATAATCCCGATCCCGACTCACTAAAAGAGTCGGTTATGTCGGTCAGGCGACAACTATATTCGCATTGGCAATTGTGTATTGTGTATGATTGTTCAACTGATCCTGATGTGCGGCAAATTCTGCAAAATTTGGGCAGTGACGATTCGCGCATTATCGTTAAATTTCTCGAGGCGGAGAGAAATATAGCCGCCGCATTGAATCGCGCCGCGTCTCTGGCTTCAGGTTCATTTTTGGCCCTAATGGACCAAGAAGACCTCTTGTCGGAAGATGCGCTCTTCCATGTGGCGCACACCATCAATTTGCATCCGGATGCCCGGCTGATTTATTCAGATGAAGACAAGGTCAACATTACCGGAGCCCGCTTTGATCCTTATTTTAAGAGCGACTGGAACCATGACTTTTTTCTGTCATGCAATATGATCGGCAACCTCAGCATTTATTGTAAAGATATTTTTGATAGTGTCGGCGGGTTCCGATCCGATTACGACGGATCACAGAATTACGATCTTGCGCTTCGCTTTGTTGAGAGGCTGAGTCCGAAGCAAATCCTGCATATTCCAAGGGTACTCTATCATTGCCGTGCCTTCGGACAGGGAATGGCAAAAATGGCTAATAAAAATAATGATGTCTCAATATCTGGTAGACGGGCGCTGGAAGATCATCTGAAGCGCAAGGGCATAGAGGCCAGCGTAGAGCAAGTAGCGCATGGCTTTCGAATTAACTACATTTTGCCAGCTCCATTGCCACTGGTTAGCTTGATCATTCCGACCCGCAATGGGTTGTCGCTCTTGCGTCGGTGCATCTCTAGTATTATTGAAAAAACGACTTATCACAGTTTTGAGATTATTGTCGTTGACAATAACTCCGACGATCCAGATACTCTTTCCTATCTGTCCGAACTAGTCGAGAAGAAGCATATAAGAGTTTTGCGCGACGAGCGGCCTTTTAATTATTCCATGCTCAATAACACGGCTGTTAAAGCAGTCAAAGGAGAATTCATTGGCCTTATCAACAATGATATCGAGGTAATCACGCCAGGTTGGCTTGAGGAAATGATATCTATCGCGGCCCAACCCGGTGTCGGCGCTGTTGGTGCTCGCCTCTGGTACCCTAACGAAACGCTTCAGCATGGCGGGGTCATCGTCGGCCTTGGAGGGGTGGCCTGTCATGCCTATAAGGGATTGCTACGAGAACAAGTGAGCGCGATCCCCCGTGTAGAGTTGATTCAAACGATGACTGCTGTAACTGCAGCATGTCTGATTGTGCGGAAAAGCATCTACACCGCAATTGGAGGGCTGAATGAATGCGATCTAGCGGTGGCATTCAATGATATCGACTTTTGCTTGAAACTACGCGAGGCAGGCTATCGTAATATATGGACCCCGTATGCAGAATTGTACCATCATGAATCCGTCTCTCGCGGGCTTGAGGACAGCCCAGATAAAAAGCGACGTTTTCAGAGTGAGATCGAATACATGAGGAAGCGATGGAATACTGATATGTTCGCGGACCCGACTTATAGTCCAAACCTGACATTAAACGCCGAAGATTTCTCCCTCGCCTGGCCACCGAGGGTGCAATTGTGATTTGTGAAAACGAAGCGTTGGTCTAGGGCAGCGCACTTGTGAACTGACTATTTATCACCTTTAGTCACAGCCTCTATATCATCTAAATTGTTTGAGTGCATGGCGATCGGCAGCCCCATGCCGCCTGGTATTCAAGGAGAATCGGCGCAAATCGTTGAAGTTGAGAATTATGAGCTTGGCTTTGAGCCTGAGAATGCAATAAGCCGTAGGGATCATTTTGTCGCATTGAAGTACGATTAAGGACTGACGTTAAGAATCTGTAAAAATGGAGTACCCTCGGCGGATAAATATGATGCCCGAGCATCTAGCAACCACAATGCTGAGTATAATTGATAAATGTCTACTGCAGCGTAAACAAGGATAAAGTAGTATACTTATGAACCAATATAAAGCAACAGGGACCATCCTACGCCGAAAACTGGCTGAGAAAATAGAAGCCCGGCAAGCCGTCGCTGCGGTCATAGGGTTAGGCTACGTTGGGCTGCCACTTTCAGCCGCGATTGCCCGAAGCGGCTTCAAAACGGTGGGGTTCGACATTGATCCTGATAAAATCTCTCGCCTCAATGCCGGTGACTCCTACATCGATGCTGTTTCGTCGCAAGAACTAGCTAGTTTTGTAGCGAACAATACATTCCGCGCCACAAGTGAGCCATCTGATCTAAAACACTGTGATGTAATCATTATTTGTGTGCCTACTCCATTGTCGAAGCAGCGTGAGCCTGACCTTAGTTTTGTAGAAGCCACAACTCACATGATTGAAGCGCATCTGCGCGAAGGTCAGTTGATTGTACTTGAATCGACCACATATCCTGGTACGACCGAAGAGGTGGTTAAGCCTATTCTGGAGAAAAACGGGTATCTGAGTGGCCGTGACTTTTTCTTGGGATTTTCACCTGAGCGAGAAGATCCGGGTAATGCACATTTCGGAACAACGTCGATACCCAAGGTCGTTGCCGGTGACGGCGTGGATGCGTCTATGCTAGCGGAAGCGTTCTATGGCTCGGTTGTAGACCGAGTCGTTACGGTTTCATCCCCTTCGACGGCGGAAGCTGTGAAAATCACCGAGAACGTCTTTCGCGCTGTTAACATTGCCCTCGTAAACGAACTAAAGGTGATTTATGATGCAATGGGAATTGACGTATGGGAAGTCGTTAATGCTGCTGCATCAAAACCCTTTGGCTACATGCCATTTTATCCTGGCCCGGGTCTTGGCGGACATTGTATACCTATAGATCCGTTCTATCTAACATGGAAATCACGAGAATATGGCCTTCCCACTCGCTTCATTGAGCTGGCTGGAGAGATTAATTTGGCTATGCCACGCTATGTAATCTCGAATTTGGAACGTGCTCTCGACTCCCATCTGTCGATATCACTAGGTTCAGCAAAAATTCTTGTCGTAGGTCTCGCTTATAAGAAAAACGTTTCTGATATTCGTGAAAGCCCTTCCTTGGCTCTAATTGAAATGCTTCAGAAACGCAGTACTAATGTGGATTACTTCGACCCCTACGTAAGTGAAGTGCCGGTTACGCGCGAGCACGCCGCTATTGCAGGTCGTCGTTCTGTACCACTGAGCCCTGAGAGGGTTAAAGAATACGATGCGGTCCTGCTTGCAACCGACCATGATAATTTAGATTACGACATGCTTAACAGACATGCTCGCTTGATTCTAGATACACGGAATGCCTTTGCGAAACGCGGTTACAGTTCGAAAAAGATCGTCAAGACATAATGAGATGGGTATCCTTTGAGTTTTTCAAGACATGGTAAGCCCCTTAACGGGATCTGCCAGCATTCTTTGCTCATCCTAGTGACGCCGCCGCTCTGGGCCAGGAACTGTAACTCGCATCCAATCTGCGCATAAGACACGTATTTAACGACGTCGTTAAATACGTGTCTTATCAAAAAGTGACTAATTCAGTCAGGTGGTATCAGTCGGACCTTACGATGGATTCAAACTCTCGCTAAAAAGGCGAGCTTTTTCGAAGTGTCCTGCTGATTTCCTCCCCTTATGGGAGGAGCTTCATTGACTTGCCTTCTTATCTTGTTATGACAACCGTAAATTAGCCGTATATATTTGGACGGCAACTTATGGGACTGCTTAAAATGATCCAAAAAATCAAGAATCACATTAAGTACCTTAGAAGCGCTACGTCATATTTTTGGAATTGGCGCGATGCACGTATCGTAAAAAAAAGTGATATGTTTGACGAGTCTTGGTATTTGGAGCAGAATCCGGATGTGAGAGATGCTTTTATCAATGCAGCCAGACACTATGTGAGACATGGGGCATACGAAGGTCGCGACCCTAGTCCCTCCTTCAATTCACTATCCTATTTGGCTAGCAATTCCGATGTAAAAAATGCCGGATTAAATCCGTTAGTGCATTATATTCAGCACGGTAAGAAAGAAGGCAGAAATATCTTACCGAGTAAATTTGAGGCAGTTATCGCCTTTCAGCAGCCTGTAGCTTCGCAACAGCCTTACGACTCTACGGTTGATGAGGAATACAACTTGATTAGTGGCTCGGACCTTTGGAATGAGGAGTGGTATCAATATACATACAAGGCAAGTCTGGCCTCTCACGAAGATCCCCTTCTTCACTTTATCACAAAGGGTTGGCGTCTCGGTTTCAACCCGAGTCTTTCATTTTGGACAAAGGAATACTTGGACTATTATCGCGACGTCAAGGCAGTTGGAGTCAACCCGATTTATCATTACCTCACAAACGGCAAAAATGAAGGACGAAACCCAACTCCGAAAAAACGCTTAAACAAAAGCCCTTTTACACGATTGACGCCAGATGAAGTGGGAAACCCTGACATCGTTTTACTATATGACGCACCTGTGGGAGAAGTGCAGAATATAGACCAAGAAAAAATAGCAGTTCACGTCCATTTATACCACATGGATATGCGGGACGACATTTTGCATTATCTCACACATATTGAGCAGAATTTTACATTGTTGATTTCTATTCAACAGGGAGAAAACCCTGACGATGTTAAGGTTTTTTTCACCAACGCATTACCGTATTGTAACAATATTATTGTCAAGGAATGCGTCAATCGAGGTCGCGATGTGGCACCGTGGACCATATGGTTTCGTGACGAAATTCTTGAAAGCACAATATTTCTCCACATCCATTCGAAGAAATCAACACATAATAAATCGCATCGTGGACAATTCAGATATCTCAGTCACGTCACCTTGGGAGCACCTACGACGGTCAATCAAATCTTGTCAGCGTTTTGTTCCGATCCGCAAATTGGCATTATTGCCCCATGTTATCATTGGTCGTCTGCAAACCAGCCCAATTACGGACGTAATTTTGAGGTCTGCAAATCTCTTTTTTCGCGCCTTTCAAAGGGTGAACTGCCTGGTATCAGCTCTGACTATCCGGCCGGATCATTCTTCTGGGCCAGAACAGCGACCTTAAAGCCACTTTTTAATCTTAATCTTACGATTGATGATTTTGATGAAGAAGCAGGACAAGTCGATGGCACGTTTGCGCATGCCATTGAACACATGATGGGATTGTTACCAGCGCTTACGGGGATGACCTATAAAAAGGCGACGGTTGATGTCGCATACGATCTTATTCGCTATTTCGGTAAAGATAGAGTAGCGGCACCCCAACAAGTTTGGCAGTCTAGATTCCCCCCCGTGAAAAAATCCTATCATACGAAAGCAAGCAAGATAGCTGTTTATAGCTGTATCTCCGGTGGATACGAAAATGCAATTCCGCTAATAGCTGATGATAGCAGCATTGATAAATTTCTCGTTGTGGATAACGATGAATTTATCGTGCCGGATGGGTATACCAAAATATTCTCTAATTATGTACATCCAATTTCAGTCCGGACGGCACGTTTTGCCAAAACTCATCCTCACATCTGGCTTGCGGACTATGATTTCGTATTTTGGATTGATTCTAATATCCATTTCTTAGGAGATCTTCGAAACTACGCCGAGGTGCTGAAACAGAATGACGCTGAATGTGGCTTCATTCTTCATCCAGCCCGTGATAATTTCTTAGAAGAGGCAAATATCCTTGCAGCTGATCGCATCATAGATACCGAATTATCGCGAACGCAGATATCTCGTTATTTAAATATTCCCGGCCTAATAAATCAACCGATGTTTGAAACGGGCTTTATGGTTAGCAGACCAAAGCATGATCGCGTGAAAAACTTTATGGGCACTTGGTGGTCTGAAATTAATCGCTTTACTCATCGTGACCAATTAAGTGTAAATTACGCCGCTTACTCTACGGGGTTAAAATGGACTAATCTTCTGGACCCAGGTAGGTCAGCCAGAGATCACGCTGATTTTATTCTTTTTTCGCACAATAATACAGCGCGCGATGCTATTCTTAACGAAATAAAAACATCAAAATAAGAGACGGGCGATGCCTAATAGTTTTCTCAGTCATGACGTTATCGTATGCGTCCATAACGGACTAGATGATGTAAAACACTGTTTAGATAGTCTGATTTCCTATTGGGATAGAGATATCCTCAACAGGTTAATTATCGTAGATGATTGCTCCGGGGCTGAAACAAAGGACTTCTTGAGCCAATTTAAAAAACGAAACACCTTCGTTGATGTCTTATCCCTTAAGAAGCAGCACTATTATACAAAGGCCGCGAATTCTGGACTTCGAGAAAGCGACGCCCAAATACGTACTCTCTTGAATAGCGATACTATTGTAACGGAGAATTGGGCTTCTAAAATTCAGACTGTATTCAGCCTAAATGATTGTATCGGAATTGTCGGCCCTCTTTCGAATGCCGCAAGCACCCAATCTGTTCCATTCGTTAAGGGCTCAAAAGAACAGACTGCGATTAATGAACTTCCTCCTGAAGTCTCTATAAAAGAATTTGGCGATTTTATTGAAAAAATTGGCACAGGAAAAACCTTACCATTCGTCCCACTCGTGCATGGTTTCTGTTTGAGTATTCGAGATAAGGTTTTAGATAACATAGGTTATTTTGACGAAGAAGCTTTTCCTCGTGGATATGGAGAGGAAAACGATTTTTGTTTTCGAACAGAAGATGCGGGGTATGTATTAGCTATTGCAGTAGACACATTTATATTCCATGCAAAATCGAAAAGCTATACAACTTCTGATCGTGTTCAATTCATGCACATGGGTATGAAAAAACTCAGTGAAAAACATGGTGTGGAACGAATTAAGTCGGCTGTGAAATTTATGGAAGAAAATCCACATCTCCAGTCGGTCCGCAAAGCAACTTTCGAAAATTGGCCATTACATTACACTTCGTAAAAATTTAAATTATACCCTTCTCTCCAAGGTAATTCCCCTATAAATGGGGATCACCTTGGATAACCCGATCTCTTTCCATTGTGGATGGGGGGGGATTCAGTTTTTATAACCTATTATTTGTCATCCATAGATCTCGAGACAGCCGTGCATATCGTTTTAAAGCCGGTCAAACCGGGGAGAAATCCGATTATGCGTTCGATAGCGTGCGCAAGTGTTGCATCGTTCTGCCCATTTTCAGGATCGAATTCTTCCAATTTTATATCAAGATCGAACAATGGCGTTAACACTTCGGTTTTGGCCCAAAAAAACGAACCAGCAGGATAATCTTCACACCAATTCAATTCTACCGCATGGCCAAGCCGGTGTAAAAGTTCTTGGCAACGAGATTTATTAGCTCCCCATTGGGGTTGATTCGATACATTATAATAATACGCGGGGAAAATGAGACCATTTATTGGTTCATCTAGCAAGGAAACTATTTTTGATATCGATGAAGGAGAACCTAGCATTTCATGTAAGAGATATTCTCTCCACCGAGCGTGTCCCTCTTTGTGGACTGTTTTTTTTGTATGGATGTGGCAAAAGATATTATGCTCTTTAATCTCGTCCCTAAAAGCGACCAGCCAAGGGGCAACATCTCTTCCGCGATTCTCTACCGGTTGGACTATGAAATCCCCGGATGATGAACTATGAATTATTTTTTGTCGGATTTCTTTTTCGTGTCCATGCTGGGTTGATACAAGCAGCGTAAAATTTTGTTTTATATTTTTTAGGTATGATAATGCCTCCTCGACAAGTTCTGGATGGTAGGCATGGAAATGGACGGCAATTTTCTTGTTCGTAGGTATGTATTGATCACCATATGGCAACAGCTCGGAAACAGGGCCCAGAGCATCCGGCCGGATGTGTGATGGTATCAATCGCGGAAGTGGTTTCGGTTGTCGCCCCTCTTCTTTTCCGTTTCGGAGGTAATGCAAAAGGGGGTTCATCCTCGCTTTGGCAACATCTTTATATCGTTTAAGATATTCTCCCGTCGAGAAATCAGGGCTTGGATCGTGGCCTTTGTCTGCACCATACTCTAGATAATGCTTAGCAGCCATATCCTGATCGGCAAACGTATTACCTCCACCCATCAACATTGAGAATGGTTCATAAGTGTGCAGATACCAATGCGGATCGAACTCTTCGGCTATTGCTATCAGGTGAGAAGTGGATTTTGCTGGGTGGTAATGGGAGCAGATTAACCCGAGTGCTTCAGCATAAATTTCGCTATCCTTACGATTTAGCGTATGGCACATTTGAACATCTTGTAACGCCGAAGATGCCAATCTATGGCGCAAGTCAGCATCTTCGGACATTCTCTTGAGCGAGGAGTACCAGTGACTTGTTGTGTTTTTAACAAGCAAACCTGTTTCATAATGCTTAACGGTGTTATTATACGACTGGCTTTCACTAAATAAACCTGCGAGTCCCAAAGCGCCATAGTCCATGTACTTAAGGCCAGATTTACTCCTATTGAATTCGTTATCTATCAGAGGTGCAACTGCGAAATCAAAATTATTAGCATTTTTACGAAGCCATTTTACAAACTTGGGATAAATTGACCATCCACTTGGAACTGCTATTGTATTTACGGTGCCGGACTCAATATTTTTACCGACGCCTATCGCATAGAGCGTTGCTTTCGTGCCATTCTTATTTAATAAATCGAGCGCTGGCCGGACTATCTCTAAATCTTCGGCATGAGAAAATGTACCCATGTAAAGTATTTTAACGCCACTTATTGGTATATTTAATAGGGGTGGTTCTAAATAGCCGTCGTTAAACCAAGTATCTCCGCAGATCTTGTTAGGTATAACTCTTACATCTGCGTTATACTTTCTTAATTTCTTTCGTAAATTATTTGTTGATGTTAATACAACGTCAGCGCCAAAGAGAAGAGTTTTTATGGCTTCTACCTGATCATTTGAAATCTTTGATGAATCTGTTAAGTCATCATCAATTTCGAAAACCAGTCGAGTTTGCACTTGTCGGCATAAGCTAACCAATTCAGCTGCTTGAGCTGAGCTTAATGCATTTCTTTGAACAAGAAGAAAGTCTTGATCAGCAAGCACTTTGACAGCTTCATCAAACGGTAAGTGGGCCCACTCAAGGCCGGGTTGGTATTCAACCTTTAATCTTTCGAGAACCCTAATATATGTTGACCCATGCGGCGAGACACTCCCGCCCGGCGATATAACCACGCCGTAATAGGTTGAATTGAGCTGGTGAGCAAATCCTAGCTCCTTTTTTCTCTTTCCTAAAGTTACCAATTTTACTACCTCGAGATGCATTATTATTTCCTATAATATACCTTTCGGATATTCAACGGTAAAGGCATAATGGAGGGGCAAGCTGTTGGTTTTAATGTAGAAATAATCCGGAGAGGGTATCTTCGATGCTACTGGCACTGCAGTGCATCAGCTTATCTCGCTGAGGCGCTTGCATGGCTCGATCCTGAGATTCATTCTAGCTCGCAAGATGCCGCCGAGACCTTAAAGGCCTGGGCACTAAAGCGACCTGGTGGTGGCATGGTGGTTGATTAAGGGATATCGTTTCGACGCGTTTGTGCGACATTCAGCTTCGAATAATTAATCATCAATTACAACTCCTGCTGCCCGGTACAACAAGCGGAGCTATCCAAAATAAGCTGGGAGAACCTCTTGAGGACTTCCATCCATCTTAACTTTCCCATGTTCCAGCCAAATAATTCTATTACAGTTTTTCTCCAACAGAGGCTTGGAATGGCTAGCTAGAACGAGAATATGAGTTAATTCAACTAATTCCTTCATACGTTGATTGGCTCGTTCTTTAAAGTCTTCGTCGCCCGTTGAAAGCCATTCGTCCATAATAAGGATTTCAGGACGTATCGCTGTAGATGTGGCAAAGGCTAATCGCATTTGCATGCCGGATGAATAGGTGCGAAAGGGAACATCAAGGAAGTCACCTAAGCCTGAAAATTCCTCTATTCTTGCAATATTCTGAGCCAATTCCTTGGGGGGGACTCCCATCATAGCTGAACGGAGACGAATATTTTCACGACCTGTGGCCTCGGGGTCGATTCCTAGATTGATATTGATGAGAGAAATGCATTTGCCTTGGATGATTGCACGTCCTTGAGTCGGAACAAAAATTCCAGATAGAACTCGAAGCAAAGTTGTTTTGCCGGAACCATTATGCCCTATGAGGCCAATGCGATCATGATCACGCAAGGTAATAGAGATATTGTCTAACCCCCGAATGATGACTACGCCATCACTACGCTGCTCGACACTTCCTCCGGTAGCGATATTCAGAACTCTGTTTTTCAAAGAACGGTTCGATGCGTTGTAGATTGGAAACTCAACGCTAACATTTTCAAGTTTTATCAAGCTCATTTTACAACCAATAGGGAATACGCCAGCGGTATTTGCCGAAGAATACAAGAGTAAACAACCAGCCCGCAATTGCAATGCCGATTGCGAACAGCCAACTGGTAAGTGCCGGAGGTTCGCCAAATAACGGTGCGCGAATAAGTTGCAGAAAATGATAGAAGGGGTTCAATTCAAAAATTAACCTAGATGCAGTTTCAGGCAAAACTTTAACTGTCCAGATAATGGGCGTTAGATAAAAGAAAATCTGGAGAATGTTGGTTATGATCTGCGTCATATCACGAAAACGACAACAAATTGTCGCTAATAATACCATGATCCAAGCAAGGTTAAAACATAGAATTAGGAAACCTGGAATTATCAGTAGAATATAAAAATTGAAGCTACGTCCTAAAATGAGAAAAAGCACTGGGACAATGAGAATATTATGGCTAAATATGATTATATTCTTCCATAGAGCGCGTAAAATATGTGTAAAAAGAGGTAGCCGCACTTGCAGGATGATACCCGATGCGCCACTAAAGGTAGTGCATCCTTCTAATAGCGACGAGGAGATCAATCCCCACACAATAACGCCTGTGCAGATATGGGGAAGATATTCCTGCATATTTGACCGAAAAAGCGTACCAAAAATCAGTCCCAGCGCTCCTATATAAACGGCCATGTTGATGGTCAGCCAGAATGCACCTAGTCTGGAACGCCGGTAGCGTTGGGCGACATCCTGCCATCCGAAAATTAGAGCAATGCGATACGCGGCCAACGCATCAGATATATCCCCGATTGCGGCACTAATTCCGGTCAAGGGTCTGCTAGTTGTTACGCCGTCTTGTATGCGGTCGCTCTCTTTAAGAGCCTGACTTGTCATTTGTCACCTTCGTGGAACCGGTGTGCTGCCAAAACTGTTCGCTTCCCTGCAAATTCCCGAGACGTTCCTCGAAGGGTAATGAAGAAAGCATTTTACAAAGTCAATGATCCATTAACGGATGAATGGATTGAAATTATGGCTTCGAGATTACGAAGGCCCATTTGTATAACATACAGAGGTGGTTCGGTTTGTCTGAACAGTTTCGGGCGTTTCGTTAAGTGGATTTCCGCCGCGATTATGCCGCCACCATCATTGGTGTCAGCGCGTTGAAGTAGACCTGATCCGGCGTCTGCCGGTCAAGGGATGAATGTGGGCGTCGGCTATTGTAAAAGGTCAGATATCGACCGATGCCGACGCGGGCCTCAGACACGGTCTTGTAGGCGTGGAGATAAACCTCCTCAAATTTGATCGACCGCCAGAGCCGCTCGACGAAGACATTGTCCCGCCACGCGCCCTTGCCATCCATCGAGATGGCGACTTCCGCCTTCTTCAGCACGGTGGTGAAGTCAATGGACGTGAACTGCGATCCCTGGACGCCCTTCTGTTTGTCAAGCGACGATCCTGGTTTGATTGATCTGCTTCTGGCGACGCATGATGATGCCGAAGACTTCCCGAGCGATGTGACGTTTCAATGCCCGGATTGCATCGAGCTTGGAGTGGCCCGCAGCCATACGGCGAGCGACATACTGCTTTGTCTTGTCATCGGTCCTGAGGCGGCCAATTGCAATGATATGGAGGGCGCTATTGGCAAGCCGGTCGCCGCCCCGGTTCAGACGATGTCTTGTGGTCTTTCCTGAGGATGCTGGCACAGGGCTGACGCCGCAGAGCGCCGCGAAACTTGCTTCTGACTTCAATCGCTCGGGATTGTCGCCGGCGGTGAGCAAAAGCTGCGCGGCGCTGTTGTGTCCAATTGAATTACGTTCGACAAGGTCCGGAGCCAGGTCTTCGACGATTGCAGCGATCATCATGTCGAGATCGGCAATCTCATCATGCAGTTCGAGGTATCTGCGACCAAGCGACTTCAGGGTAATCCGATACGCCGCTTCCACATCGCGATAGGCTGTCAAGTCCGGACGCCAGGCGGCAAGCAATCGAACCAGTTGCATGCGGGTCATGCGACGCAGCTGATCCCGCAACACATCGGGCGCTGCGATGATCGTATTCTGGATTAATTGCAAGGCTATGCGCCGAGCGTTGACTGCCGTCTTTCGGCAAGCCTTTAAAACTCTGAGAGATTCCACCATGCCGTCCCGGCTTCGAGGTGTGACGGTTCGCCGTTTGGCAAAGGCGGCATGTGCCGCAGCCTGGGCATCGAGATCATCATTCTTACCCCGTCTTCGACGGTCGTGACGATCTGGTGTGGTAACTTCAAGGACCTCCACGCCCGCGGCCTGCATATATCGCAGCAGCCCAGCACCATAACTGCCTGTGCACTCGACACCAACGCGCTGCAACTCTCCGAATGTCCGCATCCAGGCAAGCATCAACCGATAGCCGTTACGGGTCGTCGGGAAACTGCGCGTCTCAAGAACGCGGTCGTAATCATCGACGACCGCTGCGACATGTAAATCCTTATGGGTATCGACGCCGCCGACAACATGACGCGCTGGCTTGTTCGTGAGCGCAACGAATAGCCCACGTCTTTCGTGATTGACGGAATGGGTTTCCGGCTGGCAGTCAAAACTTTTGCTTTGCCCGCTTCGGCATAAAATAGGTTCGGATATTGACGATTGCTTCAGCGACG
>NZ_BAABTE010000023.1:0-52418 GCF_040371715.1 Brucella sp. NBRC 14130 | reverse complement strand
CCATAAACGCCAAACAAATACCAATACCAGTGATACAATCACACAAATGGCGCGGGGTGGAGCAGCCCGGTAGCTCGTCAGGCTCATAACCTGAAGGCCGCAGGTTCAAATCCTGCCCCCGCAACCATCTTTACTTGCGATCCACCCCGCCCACCGGCGGGGTTTTTCGTTTGTGCCGCAATCGTCAGAATGCCAGCCAGATCGCCCTGGACATCGATCGCCATCTTGTCGTCCACCGGCGTCAGAACGATCTGGTCCACCAGCGAGCGCAGAATGTCGGCCGCCTCGACCCGCTTCTCTTCTTCCTCGTCCTGCAAGGCTTCGTAGAGCTGCTGGACCCGCTTGCGGTATTGCAACGCCATCGAGGGATGCAAAAGGGGAGGTGGCTCCTCGGCTTCGGCCAGGAACAAGGCGAGTTCTTTCTTGCGCTGTTCCAGCAGGACCATCTTGGCGTTGATCGCGTCGGCCGCGCCACCCTTGAGAATCAGGTTGAGCAGCGTGTCCAGTTCCCTGTCGATCTTCGCGATCTCCGCTTCAGCCGCGGCGATACCCGCCCGTCCCTCCATGCGCAGGCGGTTCATCTCCTGCGTGAACACCTCGCAGAAGCGGGCGAACATGGCGGGATCGACGAGCTTGGTGCGCAGCGCATTCAGGACGCGCGTCTCCAGCTCGTCTCGGCGGATGTTGACCCGGTTGGAGCAGGTGCCCTTGTTGCGGGCTGTCGAGCAGCCGATCAGGGTCGCTGAGATCGCGGAATAGCCACCACCACAGTAGGCGCATTTGGTCAGCCCAGAGAACAGGTATTTGGGCCGGCGGCGATAGTTCATCTTGCGGACGTCGGCGACGCCCCTTTCGTCCCGCTCGACGCGGTTCTCGCCCTGCCTCGCCTTCACGGCGTTCCAGAGTTCGTCGTCGAGGATACGCAGTTCCGGCGCTTCCTGAATGACCCATTCGGATTCCGGGTTGGGCCGGGCCTGCCGCTTGCCGGTATCGGGGTCTTTGACAAAACGCTGCCGGTTCCAGACGATCTTGCCGACATACATCTCATTGTTGAGGATGCCGTTGCCACGCTTCGGATTGCCGTTGATGGTGCTGAAACCCCAATCGCCGCCGGAAGGAGCAGCGATGCCGTCCCTGTTCAGGGCGAAGGCGATGGTCTTGGCCGACTTGCCGGCAGCATAGTCGCGGAAGATGCGGCGCACGACCTCGGCTTGAGCTTCGTTGATCGTGCGATCGCCGCGGATTGGTTCGCCGTTAGCGTCCAGCTTTTTCACCACGTCATAGCCGTAGGAATTGCCGCCGCCCGACTTGCCTGCCTCGACCCGGCCGCGTTGCCCGCGCCGGGTCTTGTCGGCCAGGTCCTTCAGGAACAGCGCGTTCATCGTGCCCTTGAGCCCGACATGCAGGTGCGAGACTTCACCCTCGGAGAGGGTGAATATCTTCACGTCCGAATAGGACATGCGCTTGAAGAGGCCCGCTATGTCCTCCTGATCGCGCGAAAGCCGATCCATGGCTTCGGCGAGGATCAGATCGAAGCGCCCGCGCGTGGCGTCGGAGATCAGGGCCTGGATGCCGGGGCGCAGCAGAGACGAGCCGGAGATCGCGTGGTCGGAATATTCCTCGACGATCTGCCAGCCTTGCTTCTCGGCATGAAGCCGGCACATGCGGAACTGGTCGGCGATCGAGGCGTCGCGTTGACTGTCGGACGAATAGCGGGCGTAGATCGCGACCTTCAATGCACCTCTCCTTTCGGCATCAGGAGGTGCGCTTCCTCCGTCGCCTCGTCGTCTTGACTTCTTCCGCGTAGCATTCCCGTGCCGCCTGCCGCGCCAGAAAGTCGACCAGACGCAAAAGCCGCGGATCGGGATCGCCCCTCGGCGTAAAGGTCAGTTCCGGCTCGTCGATGAGCAGGGATTCGAGCAGCTCTTCGCGCTCTCTTCCTGTCATCTTCGACGGATATTGGTGTGTTCGTAAAGTCATGTCCGGCAGGATTTGCCGGAAAGGCAGTATAAGCAACTGAAAATACGATAGAATATTCGGCGTTGATTGATGTCGCGTGGCGCATGGCGGCGTGGTCCAGCGCACAGGCGCGCGCCGTGGCATAGCGAAATAACCTATGCGCTTTTGCCCCCGAACCGATGGTTGGGCGTATCGGCACCGCTGTTTCGAGATCGCTGACCATGGATGCGATGGTAGCGTATTGCGTTTTGCGATACAATCCCCTATCTTGCCTTCAAGGAGACGACACATGGCCAGCACAGCGGAACGCAAGGAATATCCTATCTCGATGCGGCTACCGGAAGCGGATGTCGCGATGATCGATCGCGCGGCGACGCTGCGCGGCCGCTCGCGCACCGACTTCGTGCGTGATGCCGCCGTGCGCGCGGCCGAGGAGGTTGTGATGGAGCAAGGCCTGATCCGTATGAGCCCGGAAGGGTTCGATGCGTTCATGGAGGTTCTCGCCGCCCCGGCAGCGCCTGTTCCCGAGATGGTCGAGCTGGCGAAACGGCCTGCACCTTGGGAAGCTGGCTACGAGCCGAAGCGATAAGTCGTGGCGCTATCGGCTCCCGAACCGCTCACCGTCGCGCATGATGTGTCTGAATTCTCTTGCGGCAAGCCGACGCTCGATCACTGGCTGAAGACGCGCGCCCTTTCCAATCAGCAGAAAGGCTTTACCGCTGTTCTCGTGGTCCATGAGGCGGGACGCGTCGTGGGCTATTATGGTCTGGCGCCGACCGCCGTCGTGCCGGCGGTTATGCCGCGTTCGATCCGCACGGGCCAGCCGCCCGACCCCGTTCCCTGCCTTCTTCTCGGCCAGCTTGCCACCGATACCGGATGGACGGGGCAGGGGATCGGAACCGGTCTCGTCAAGCACGCGCTGCAGCGATGTGTCCTGGCTTCTTCGCTCATCGGGGGAAGGGCATTGATGGTTAATGCCGTCGATGAGGAGGCGGCGCTGTTCTGGCAACGGCGCGGCTTCTTGCGCTCCAAAGATGATCATCTGGTACTGCTCCGGTCGATTCCCGATATCGCCGCATCCCTTCGTACTGTGGGTCTTGCTGGCGGCGTTCTGTGAGTTCGTGACGCAGCGGCAATTGCATTAATATCTGCCACTTTGTCTGGTGCTTGCGCGGCCTATCCGGCGCTCGAAATAGGTTGCGCCTGTGTTGGCGATCAGGCAGACATCGGCCTTCGGAGTTTGGATGATCCGCAGGGTCGGATAACCGCTGCTAGGAAGTTGGCAGGTGTCGGGGCTGCCGCTGCCATCAAACAACACTGATGCAGCGGCCGCCAACCTCTGAGCAACGATACCTTCACCAAAATCATCCTACGAAGGCCGCTTAGTCCTCGTCAGACGTCAGAAGTGCGCAAATATCATCTGACGGGGTGAGAATGGTCGTTCGGCTCTTCGCACGAGTTACGCTCACGCGAAAATTCTGCCGCGCCTGTGTCATAGCACCGGAACGAATATTGCCGCTCACGATCCGGTCTGGATTCGCCACGATCTCGCGCTTGGCTCGTCTCGGCCAACCTTCAAAAATGATTACCTCGTCGAACTGTTTACCCTTGGCCTTGTGCATGTTCATAACAATCACACCGGTTTCCGGCTTATGGGCGGTGGAAAAATGCTCCTGAACGAAGGCGCGGCGTGTGATCTCCAGGGCGTTACGATAGACCCCACTATCGCGCCAGTCTTGCGTGAGCCCCTGACGAAGTTGAGTGCCGCGTTCCAGCAAGCGCACATTCCGGACCTGTCCGGCGATCTCCTTCAGCCGCGAGCAGCCGCCAGCGTCAAGAATCGAACGAATCGCACGCCAGTCCTTGTCCGGGTCTCCGGTCAGCGCCAAGGCGATTGCAGCCTGATGGACAGTCGCGGTTGCATTCAGAACACTGTTGCCTGGTGGCGGCTTTCCCGCTGCTATGTTCGCATTCCATTTGGTGAGGGCGGTGCGCAATCGGCTTGCCTCCTCCAGATCGCCTTTGTTGGGAGCCGAGCCACCGCGACCGTGATAGTAGCTGCACAGCAACTCAATGAGATCGTCGAACGCCGCACTATGCCGATCTTGTTGCAGGAGGAAGGCTACGATTTCGGCGGCAAGGATTGGACCCTCCATGTCAACAGCGGCAGTATGCCCGATCGGGGGTACTGCGCCAAATGGCTCTCGCAGCGTATCCGATACAAGCCGCGTCATTTTCTTGGTCGGAACAAGTATTGCCAGCGACCAATCGCGTTTCCCGGCGTCTACTAGCCGCTTGCGAGCCTGAAGCACCTGCGTGGTTAGAGTCACATATGCCTGGTTCGAATTCGAAGCGAAAAGCTCGAAATGAATGCCTTCATAGTTCGATTTCCGGAATTTTCCGGAGAGGATGTCATTTCCGAATAGCGCGATTTCAGTACCCTTGCTGCGATGATTGTCGCCTGCGAGGTCATGCTCGGACGGATGAAACGCCTCCCTGAAATGGTTGAGACGTTCAGGATCGGCGCCGATGAAGTCAAAAATACGTTGCTCGGGGTCAGCGAGTGCGATGAGCGTGCTCTCTACCCCGAGGGCCTTGACGACACGCCATTGCTCTGCGCTCGTATCCTGAAACTCATCAAGGATAATGAACGGATACATCGTCGAGACCAGGGCCCGGACCTTATTCGATCCATGGAGAAGATCGCCGACCTTGGTCGCGAAGAGGTCAAAGCAGACCTTTCCTTCCTCGCGTGCCAAGCGCTCCCGTTCGGCTTCTTCTCGCTCTTTTTTCTCTGCTTTCTCTTCATCCGTCAGCTTCGAGGCCGCTTTATATCCACTACGCAAGCCTGACAGCGCAATCGCCTCGTTCGGTGGCGTCAGGATCGTCGTGCGGCGCGGGAAGCCGACCAGATACCCATGCGTTTTCAGAATGCGCCAGAAGAAGGCGTGATAGGTATCGACCTCGATCACCGCCTTTTCCTTCCGGGTGATCTGCTTCTCCTCGTCGACCGCCTCAAGCACGCGCGAGACGGTCGCGCGGGCAAAGCTCAGGAACAGTATCCTCTGACCAGGCTTGAGTGCTTCCCGTCCGATCTGGGCAGCTTTGAGAATGGAGACAGTGGTCTTGCCCGAGCCGGGGCCGCCCGTGACAAGCTGATGGCCTTCTGCCTCTAGGACGCCCTGCTGTGCTTCGGTGAGAGAGACCACGATCGTCTTCCTCTAACCCAGAATGTCCGCGAAAAGATCATCCTTTTCCGGCTCCGGTGGGGCCGGAGCCGCGAGTGGCGGGTCGCATAGGTTCTTCAACTCAACGCAGGCGTCGCGCAAAAACTGAGGGATCTCCGCCTCGTCGCATTGCGCGATAAAATCGGCGATCCCCCAATTTCCCTTCGACCAGCCGAAATACTCCTTCAAGGCTGCCTGCGCCTGAGCCTTCGGATCGGGGTACTTCGCCGCAAGGTGCGGCGGCCAGTCGAGGACGTCGGCAAACCGTTCCAGGGCAGCGGGCGTCGTATTCTTGAGGATCAGGTCCTCGATGCCCTTCTCTGCGTGCATGAACAACCGCTCGACCTGGGCCTCAATCGCGGCCTGTGCCACGGCCGTCTGCTTATCGCAGATGGCAAAGGTTCGCTTGCCGAGCCCCTTGTAGAGCGCCGCCAGATCGGCGATCTGGCTCTCGGTTCCAGCGTCGATCACGCAAACGCCCAATGCCTCCACCGAGGCGTAGGTCGCCGGGTTCAGTTCGGCAAGCCGGCGCGCTGCCACCGGGAAGGATGCGGCTTCGGTCGCGCCTTCGGCGATAAGTACGCGGCGCGACAGCAGCCCCTCGCAAAAGCGTGTTCGAAACTCTTGGCGATAACGCTTGTGCTTGACGCTTTCCGGGAGCGCAATCTTTGACTGCGTCAGTTCGCCATCGTCGGAACGAGACAGGATCACCGTCTCGTCGAGCGTGAACTCCTCCAGCACATAAGGCGAATGCGAAGTGAAGATCGACTGCGCCGACAGCTTGCGAAGCTCGTGGACGATCCGCTTTTGGGCATAGGGCGGTATCGCCGTTTCGGCTTCCTCCATCGCAAAGATGACGTTCTGCTTGTCCTCGGCGATTTGCGACAGCAGGGCCAGCACCAGCATGTTGATCGTGCCCGTACCCTGACGATAAAAGGGAGCCGCGTGATCGCCTCCACCCGTTGCAATGAACGCCGTCACGATCTTGCGCAGATGCTCGCGCGTCAAATTCGATACCTTGAGATGCGGCTGCGCGCCCCATTCGCGGGGAACGTACTTCTTCAGCGATTTGTTGATACTTTCCAGCACGCCGGAAATCCCGAGTTCCGGTTTGCTCGCCACGTCAAAGCCCGCCAGCGTCTTTATCGTTTCCTCCCACATCTGGGGGCGGATTTCCTTCAGACGCAGGATGATGTCGAGCAAGCTGCCGTGTTCCAGGCTCAGCGCCCGCGATCCTGTCCGCAGTGAACGCAGGAAAAGGAAGCCGCAATGCTGCTTGTCCTTCTTCGAGAAGGGCGTTGGCGTTGCCTCTTCGGCGATACTGCGGGTGAAATACGTGTTGCCGGAGAAATCGTCCTCGTCTGGATCATATTCCCCGATGAACGTCACTCGGAGCGCCGCAACGATATTCGCTGCATCGACCCCGGCCGGCTCCGCTTCGTCGTAAAAGTCTCCGGTGTCCGTTGCGAGCCATTCGATCTGCCCACCAAAGCGGGCTTGCTGCTCCAGCGACAGGTCAACGATCGTCACCTCGATGGTGATTTTCGGTCCCTCCGCCAGTTCCGCTTCAGCGTCGTCTGCCGGCACAATCGGAAGATCTTCGCCTTCGGCGACTGCCAATGTCGGCTCAGCCAAATAGCGTCCCTGATAGAAATCGTGCTCGTCGACCGGCGGACGCCGGTTCAACCTGTCGGGGCCAAGCACTAGGTCGATGGCTTCGAGCACCGAAGACTTGCCGGTGTTGTTGTCTCCGATAAGCACCGCATGATCCGGCAAAACCAGGCGCGTCGAGCGGATGCCCCTAAAATTCTCGATTGCGACAGAGTATATTTTCATTGCCCACCCTGTAAGTCAGATCCCCAAGACGTTTTTGTTCGTTTATATTTAGTAGCGGAAAAAGTTTGAAAGAGTCTCATCAGCTTATTGGAAAATAACAAAAATATCCTTGATCACAAAAACGTCGAGCGCCATTGCTTTTCTGATCGACGCTCGCCTCGATGCTCACCGAAAAAAAACGTTGTCTCGCCTTGCAGAGCGAGAGGGAGCGAGAGAAAGCAGGCTACTAGCAGCAAACGACTGTCACCATCTTCCTCGATGGCATTGATCGCTTGCAAGACGGCCGAACAAAGACGCTCCGATTCTGAGGCTAGTGTGGTGCCGTGCGCTGTCAATGAAGATGGGTGAGCTACAAGTTTCTCTGATAGCGAAGCCGTTATCCAAGGCTTACGCATTTGCTGTTTCCGTGAGGAAGTCTTCCCCCTGGGCCGGCGCCGCGGTCGCCGGCACACCTCCTTCTGCGGGTGCCCCCGCGACGCCCCCTTTAGAGCGAGAGTGCGGACGGGTTTTGCCGTGACGGGTTGAGGGCCGGAGGAGAGTCTTCCGGCGCCCGTCGCGGAGAACCGCGATGTCCAGATATGATCGCAGCGTTCGCACCGGCTCGGACCGGACGAACCTCTATGCCGAAATCACCACCAAAATCGTCGCCGAGCTGGAGGCCGGCCGGGTGCCGTGGGTGCAGCCCTGGGGCACGTCGGTCGCCAAGGCGCCGCTCGGCCTGCCGAAAAACGCCGTCACCTCCCGCAGCTACAGCGGCATCAACGTGCTCATCCTCTGGGGCGCCGTCATTGAGCACGGCTTTCCCTGCCAGGGCTGGCTCACATTTCGGCAGGCGCTTTCGCTCCGCGGCCATGTCCGCAAGGGCGAGCGCGGCACCACGGTCATCTATGCCGACCGCTTTACGCCGGAAGATGAGAAGCGCCGCGCCCGCGAGAGCGGCGAGGAGGCGCATGCCATCCCATTCCTGAAGCGCTTTACGGTTTTCAACGTCGCGCAATGCGACGGGCTGCCCGACGACATCGCCACCGCCGCGCCGCCACCACCGCCCGGCCTGATCGAGCCGAGGATCGAGGCGCTGATCAAGGCGACCGGCGTCGATTTTCACATCGGCGGCAACAGGGCCTTCTACGTCCCGTCGCAGGACTATGTGATGGTCCCGCCGCCCCAAGCGTATTTTGAGCCCATCAACTGGCACCGGACGGCTCTGCACGAACTCGGTCACGCCAGCGGCCATCACAGCCGGCTGAACCGTGACATGACGGGCTCGTTCGGCTCGAAGAAATATGCCTTCGAAGAGCTGATCGCCGAGCAGATTTCGGCCTTTAGCTGCGCCGCGCTCGGCATCGTGCCGACGGTGCGCCACGCCGATTACATCGGCAGTTGGCTGGAGGTTATGCGTGAGGATTCCCGCGCCATCATACGCGCGGCCTCGCAGGCGAGCAAGGCGGCCGACTGGCTGCTGTCTTTCCTGCCGCAAGACGAGCAGCCCGCGACATCCGAAACCGGCATCGACCAGAGGGCGGCATAAGTGCTCCGCAGCAGCATGGTGTCAGATAGGAGCACCTATTAGCTTCGCGTGATGAACCGTGCGCGCTCAAGCAGTTCATCAAACGTCACAATGTCGATACTGCGGGTTTCCCGGCGAAAAAGCTCAAAGGTATCGCGCTTGATGTTTGCGGCCCTGGGATCGTCGGCGGGCGAGAATTCGGAATGGGAGCCGATCACCAGAATGCTCTTGGTATTCCTCGTGCGAGCTGCCAGAGTCTCAGTCCCTGCCTTGTTATAGTGCTCGCCCGTTTGCGCGAAAGATAACCATTCCGCCTTCTGTTCGATGATCTGGGAAACAGCGCTCATGAACTCCTGGCTGAACTCCCATGTTCCCGCTCGTCCGCCACGATTGGCACGAAAGATGGGCGTGTCGGGCCTCTTAATTTCAACGAGTACAGTATAGTCGGTAAAGCTCATGAGAAAGTCGATGACAGGCTTGTTCTGATTATCTGTGCCCCCCATTCCCACCGTCATCTCTCGCCCGAACTGTCGCATCACGCGATAGTCGAGGCCGTACCCGAAGACCCATTGCTCGCGCTCAAAGAAGTCTTGCCACTGCGCTTCGCTCCAATCGCCGACGCGCATATGCTCCTCGTACTCCTCCAATCCCTGTCTTCGCCCGAGCAGGATATTGATCTCTTCATCGGTCAACGACTCTTGGAGCGCGCGGAGAAGACCATTTCGTTGGCCGTCCGGCATGCTTCTGATGCGCTCGATGATACCTCGATCCGAAGCGTCAATGATCGCCTTTGGGCCAGCCTTCGTGGAGATATCCTCGATCTGGAAATTTTCCTTATTCGTTAGATCGATGAACTTGATCTGTGCCAGGAATCCGAGAAGACGTTCAAACTCGTCGGCTCGAAACGTGAACTCGTCTTTCTCAACCGCTTCGATCCAGTCTCCTGCCCGGGTCTTGAAGGTCTGAAGCGTGATCCGCTTGATATTCTTGTCGTCCTGGGTGACAAGCGCAGAGACTTGTGTTTTGCGGACATTTCCGGTCAGGCGAAGACACATAGCGGCCTCGACTTCGCCGACGAGAACCTTGTCATTTCCCTCAAACACCATTTTTACATTTCGGAGGGGCTCTGGATTTTGCCCATTGAAGGTGAAAACCTTCGAGATATATGTCTTCGCCTGTTTGCGTAGCTTGAAAAATTCGTACTCGCTTTCATCGCTCATTCCACAAACCTCACAAACTTCTGCGAAACACAGTATCAAATATTCTGTTCATCCGCTCGGGTTGAAGACAGCTGACCACCTCTGCTTCCACGGCTATTTGCCTGCCGGTAGTAAGCCGTGCACCTGCATCCCATCACGGCGGCCCATGGTACGAAAGAGAGTGAGAGAGGGGCTGGGGATTTCGTGACGGGTTGGAAGGTCGAGAGAGGGTCTCGGCCGCCCGTCACGGAGAAACCACCATGGCCAAAGCTGCCAGGAAGTCGAAAAAGCCTGCCGCTGCGATGATCGTCTTCTCGCGCTCGCGTGACATTCCCTTCAATCGCATCCGCCTCTCGGACAGCAACGTCCGCGAAACCGACGTCGAGGCCGGTCTCGACGATCTCACCCACGACATCGACCGTCGCGAGGACATCGTGCAGGGCATTAATGTCCGCGCCATTCTCGATGCCGACGGCAACGAGACCGGCGATTTCGAGACCCCGGCCGGCGGCCGCCGGTTCCGGGCAATCGCGCGGCTGGTCGAGGCCGGACGCTTTCCCGCCGACGGCCTCGTTCCCTGCCTTGTCAAGAAGGCCGACGCCAAGACCTCGGCTGTCGACGACTCGCTCGCGGAAAACATGCTGCGTCTGGGCCTGCATCCGCTCGACCAGTTCCGGGCGTTCAAGCGCATGTTCGACGACGGCATGACGAAAGAGGAGATCGCCGACGCCTATCGCACCACGCCGCGCTACATCACGCAGCGTATGCGCTTGGCTTCGGTCTCGCCGGCACTTCTGGAAGTCTATGCGCGCAACGGCATGCCGCTGGCGATGCTGGAAGCGTTCACCGTCAATCCCGACCATGCCCGCCAGGAACAGGTCTGGGAGGCTGTCCAGCGCTCCTACAATGTCCAGCCCTGGCAGGTCCGCCAGCTCCTCACTGAAACCACCGTTCCAACCGATGACAAGCGCGTGCGCTTCGTCGGCGTGGAAGCCTATGAGCAGGCCGGCGGCGCGATGCTGCGCGATCTCTTCTCCGAGAACGACGGCGGCTGGCTCGAAGACGTGGGGCTTCTCGACCGTCTGGTCTCGGAGAAGCTGAAGGCGATTGCCGATGACGTAGCGGCCGAAGGCTGGAAGTGGGTTGCTGTCGAAACCAGCCATCCCTACGGATACGACAACGGCCTTCGCGAAATCACTGGCAGCTTCGCCGATCTCATCGACGAGGAGCGCGTCGCGCGCGATGCACTCCGCAACGAGTACGACGATATCGAATCGGAATATTCCGAGCACGACGAACTGCCCGAGGAGATCGATCGGCGCCTCGGCGAGATCGAGGCCGCTCTGGAGGACTTCGAAAAGCGCCCCGTCATCTATGATCCTGCCGAGGTCGCCCGCGCCGGCGTCTTCATCAGCATCGACCGCGACGGGGAGCCTGTCATCGAGCGTGGCTATGTCCGGCCCGAGGACGAGCCGATCGCCGATGCCGGGGACGGCGAGAACGAGAACGCCGTCACCGCCGCCGGAAATGACGGTGACGTGCAGCGCGCCGTCATCACCATCGGCGGCCAGCCGGTCGAAACCGAAGACGACGATGACGACGACGGGATCAAGCCGCTGCCGGAACGGCTCGTCATCGAACTGACCGCCCATCGGACCGTCGCGCTTCAGGAAGCGCTCGCCAACAATCCGCATGTCGCGATGACGGCGCTACTCCACCGCATGGTGATGGAGCGCTATCATTACTCGGCGCCGACCGGGTGCCTGGAGGTTTCCGTTCGCCACAGGTATTTGTCTTCGCAGGGCTCCGATCTCGCCGACAGCCCGTCGGTCAAGGCGATCGGCGAGCGCTTCGATGCCTGGAAGGCCGATCTGCCTTCCGACGAAGCGGCGCTCTGGGACTGGATCGCTGCGCTTGACGAGGCGAGCCGCATGGCGCTTCTCGCCCATTGCGTCAGCTATGGCGTCAATGCGCTCTACGAGCGTCCGAACCCCCATAGCGCCTCTGGCATCTCGCAGCATGGCCTTGATCGTCGCCTTGCCGGGGCCGACCGGATCGCCCGCGCAACCGCCATGGACATGGTTCTCGATGCGGGATGGCGGCCCACGGTCGAGAACTATCTCGGTCGCGTGACCAAGACCCAGATCCTCGCTGCGGTGCGTGAGGGCGCGGGCGAACGGGCGGCGCAGCTCATCGACCATCTGAAAAAGGGCGACATGGCCAAGGAAGCCGAGCGCCTGTTGGCCGATACCGGCTGGCTGCCGGAGCCGTTGCGTCTGGTCGATCTCGATGGCGATGCGTCCGCCGACACCAATGGCGAGGTCGAGGCTTTGCCCGACTTCCTCGCCGGTGACGGTGACGACGAGGAAGCAGCGGCCGAAGATGAAGAAGACCGGCAGCACCTCGTCGCTGCGGAATGACCTCATGCGGGGCGGCGCAGGCCGCCCCGCATCGCGTTTTCAACTCGCCCGGCCATCGCGCCGGGCATTTTCTATGGAGGCCGTCATGGCTGACCACATCGACATCGACTTCATCTTTCGGGCCGACCGCGAAAATCCCCCGGCGGAGCGGTCGCTGCCCTGGGAGGATACGCGCGACGGCATCACCGTCGTCGTCGAGCCCAAGCCACATTGGGCCGAGGACTTACGGGCCTTCCGCCTCGATGCTCGCGAATATTGCTACTATGCCGACTGGAGCCGGTCCGGTGCGCGCGCCCGATTCTATGGCCATATCGATATCTGTGGCGATGACCTGCTGCTGAAGGCCCGCGCGCTGTTCGTCCGCGAGATCGCCGAGGGGCATTGGAACTGACGATCATCCCCAGTCGCGTTTCAGTTTCACCAGCATCCGCCGTCCTTGCCATACCGTGTGGAGTTGGATTCCGTCTCCGGCCTGGAACACGTTGATCCGGTGAGACCGGCATGGAGGAAAGGCTGGCGCGGCGCGGCACCTGCGACGGGATTTCGGCATCCTGTCAGAGGCAGAACACCCCCGCTTCCATTCGCTGACCTTGGTCTGAGCCGTCTCCTTGTCAATCAACCCACGTATGTGGAACGGCCCGCGGTGCAAGGTGCTCTTCAGTCGATTTCACCACATGGGAACGGTGCGGTCATATGTCCGGCCTACTTGTGCGGTCATGACCGCTGGCCTCGATGAAGTCCGCGAAACGGGTGGCTGGATCAAGGGGGCGCGCTTTGTGCGCGTCACGGGTTTCGGCCTGTCCTGCTTCGGGATTTCGTCCCGTGGTTCATCGTCTGTTATGCACCCTACCTGCCGGCGGTTGCCGGGCAGCTCGTCTCGGCGGTCCTGCGCTTATACGGCGGCAGATCCTACCTCAATTCCTATTGGGTCTCGATAAACTCCACCTCTGGTCAACAATGCCCAGATCATCCGGGCGATCTTATTGGCCAGCGCCACCGCTACGACCTTGAACGGACGCCGCGTAAGCATGTTCTTCAGCCACGGCCAAACTCGGTCGCGATACTGCACATGACGTAGCACCGATGCCGCCCCCGTCGTCAGTAATGATCGTAGTACCGGATTGCCCATCTTCGATATTCGCCCCAACCGTTCTTTGCCACCGCTGGAATGCGCTTTCGGAGTTAGCCCGATCCAGGCCGCAAAGTGGCGAGCAGATTTGAAGCCGGCGGGATCAGGAACGAAAGCCTTTACGGCCAAGGCGATAATTGCGCCAACGCCAGGGATGGTCGCGAGGCGCCGCATCTCATCATCCTGCTTGGCTTGGATGACGATCTCACGTTCGAGTTTGTCGATCTGTGTGGCGAGCATCTCGATCTGATTGATAATTTCGGTCAGGGCAAAGCGCGCAGCCGGAGGCAGTCGAGTATCCTCTTCATCCCGGATGATAGGCGCCAGTGCTTTCACGTTGGCGATTCCGGTCGGAGCGATGATACCCAACTCTCCCATATGGGCGCGCAACGCGTTGATCGCTTGGGTTCGCTGACGCACGAGCAGCGCCCGCGTTCTGAGGACCATCACCGCTGCCTGCTGCTCTGCAGTCTTGACCGGCACGAACCGCATCGTCTTTCGCGTCACCGCTTCAGCAATTGCCTCCGCATCAGCGGCGTCGGTCTTGCCGCGCTTGACGAACGGCTTGACGTATTGGGGCGGCAGCAATCTGACGTCGTGCCCGAAGGCCGAGATCTCCCGCGCCCAGTGGTGCGCACTCGAACATGCCTCCATACCCACCAGGCACGGTGGCAGTCTTTCGAAGAAGCGCAGCACTTCAGCACGGCGTAGCTTTCGGTTGAACAGCGGCGTCCCGTCGACGTCCGCGCCAAAAGCTTGGAAAACGTGCTTCGCCAAGTCCAGTCCAATAGTGGTAACATCTTTCACGGAACGGTCCCTCCTTGTGGCGTTTGCGATAACGACCACGTTAGCACTTTGATGCTGTCGGAGCGGGCCGTTCCACCTCATCAAGGGGTCGGCTTACGCGAGCGTGCCGCCCTCGCGGATTCGGACAAGCCGAACGCGCGAGGGTGATTGCAGACCCGTTCAGACACTTCGGGCGCCTGTCGCGCGGGGGATGGTCCCCCGCCTCCCAAGACAGGAGCCGGAACCCATGTCCTACGCAGATGCCACCGCCTTCGCCGCCAGCCTCGCCGCCACGCTGATGGTCTCGATCGTCGTGTTCCAGGCAGGAGACGGAACCCACGGCGCCATGCCCGCCGACGAATTCGACGGCGACGACGAAATGGTGAAACTGGAACTCGACCCATGGAGCTGAGGCGCGCAAGCGCCTCGTTCCCGACGGCCCGGAACGCTCAGGAGGCGTCCGGGCCTTCCGCCTTGCGATGGGTTGGTCCATCGCCGGCAACATCGCCGAGGCGGACGCCTTCGGCAGATGAGAGGAAGAGGTTGGGCCTTTGGCCGTGACGGGTTGGATGCTGAGAGAAAGGCTCTCGGCGCCCGTCGCGGAGTGATCCCGATGACCCATGCCAGCCAATCCACCTTCGCCCCGATCGGGCAGGCTCTCGCCGACCGGGTGCTGCCCCGATTTCGGCGGGCGCAGAAGCTGCCGCTGCGCATCTCCTGCCTCGGCACCATCAGCTATGCCGGAGCCGCCGATGCCGATTATCGTGACCGCAGCGTCTCGCTTGGCGAGGCTGCTTCGCCGGAAGACGCCATCGCTCTTGCCGCGCTCCGCGTTTCGCGCGGCGATCTCGGCCCCGGCGGCGATACTGGCTTACGCTTCGAACTGCGCCTGATCGTCATTCAGGACAGCGCGCTCGGCCTTGTGCTCGCCGGCGAGATCCGTGCCGGGGTCATCCTCTGGCAGCATCCGGTTGCCGGCGATGGCGAGGTTCGCCGCATCGTCATCGAGGCAAGCCGCCTCCGTGGCATAGCCTTTGTCGCCACCGGCGGCGGCGATCATGCAAAGGCCCGCGATCTCCGTTTCCGCGCAGCGCTGCTCGAAGCGCGGCTGGTCGATCCGCTCTGGCGCGAGACCGCCGCCGAGCTGCTCCGGCTGCCGCAGGCGGCCTGATCCCATTTCCTTCCTTCAATCAGCCCGGCCTCGCGCCGGGCTTTGTCGTTTCAGGAGCCTGACATGGCCGACTACTTCACCCATTTTTCTTGCCTGCTCGATGTGGGGACGCCCGACAACGCTTCCCGCGCCCTCGATCTCTACAATCAACTTTCCGAGGAAGGCGCTTCGGAAGAGCCGCCGTCCGACGGTTTCCTCCTGTCGATCCAGGCCGAGCATGGCGGCACCAAACTCTGGATGCACGATGACGTCACGGGCGACCCGGAGCGCCTGATTCAGTTTGTGAAGCGTTGCGCCGCCGAATTCGGGCTGACCGGTCGCTGGGGGTTTCTATATGCCAACGCCTGCTCGAAGCCGCGCGTCGACGGTTTCGGCGGCGGTGCTCATGTGCTCGATCTCGCCACCGGGGAGACCGTCGCCTGGACCTATACCGACGGATGGCTTGCCGAAGTGCTGAGTGGAGGTGATCCGGATGCCTGAGATCATCGAAACGACGGTCTATCGGCTCGACGAGCTTTCCGATGCCGCAAAGGACAAGGCCCGCGCCTGGTATCGTGAAGGCGGCTTCGACTATGACTGGTACGATTCCGTCTATGAGGATTTCCAGCAGATCGCGGAAATCCTCGGAATCCGCTTCAAGACCCGCACCATCCGCCTCATGGCCGGCGGCACACGTCAGGAGCCTCGTATCGCCTTTACAGGGTTCTGGTCTCAGGGCGATGGCGCATCGTTCGAATGCTATTATTCGTATCGGAGGAATGCCCCGACCGAGATCCGCTCCTATGCGCCGCGGGACAGGAAGCTGCATGAGATCGCTGATGCGTTGCTGGCGATCCAGCGCCGCAACTTCTACCAGCTTCGCGCCGAGGCCGGCCATCGTGGGCATTATTATCACGAGTATTGCATGTCTATTTCGGTCGAGCGTGACAGCCCCACCTATCAGGACATGACCGCCGACGCCGAGGAGATCGTCATCGAGGCGCTGCGCGATCTGGCCCGCTGGCTCTATCGCCAGTTGGAGCGCGAATACGAATACCTGTCCTCGGACGAGGTGGTCGATGAGTCGATCATCGCCAACGAATACACCTTTACCGAAACAGGTCGCAGGTTCGGCTGACGCCATTTGAGCGCCCCGTCTAAAGGCGGGGCGCTCTTGTTATGTTTGCAATGGTCCGGTCAGCGAGCAGGACCGGCCGCGCTACCGCTCACGTTTCTGCCACCAAGGGCCGCGATCGGCGGCTTTCGGCGATTTGGCCGATGGATGAGAGTGAGAGCGAGGCCGGGACGGATGTGAGCCTGTGCGGTCGAGAGAGAGCGCTGCGCGGGCTCGATTCTGTCCCGCTCTCCCGAGGCTCCTTCCATGAACATGATCTCCGCATCCGCGGCGGCATCCGCCACCGCGCCGCTTTCGCTTGTCCCTGACACCGACATTCCTGCCGCCGTCTTCGCCGCGGCGGAGCTTCTCCTGCCCAATATCGAACGCGGCCAGCGCGTCGACGCCGCTACGCTGCGCGGCGCGATGGAGGCTACCTTCGGCGCTTCCGACGCGACTGGCGCCTGGAACTGGAAAACGGCCTATGACGCCTGCGAGGCGGCGACCGTTCTCTTCCTGCGCAAATACGGCAAGGCGCTTTTCCGTAGGTCCGCTTCTCCTGCGACGATGCTGCCGCAGCTCGCGAAGATCGCCGGCCTCCTGCCGACACATACGCGCCGCTCGGAGGAAACCCAATCCTTCCAGCAATTCTCGACACCGATCCCGCTCGGCCTCGCGGCCGTCACCGCGGCGGCGATCACGCCCGCCGACCGCGTGCTGGAACCGTCGGCCGGGACCGGGCTTCTCGCCATCCTGGCCGAGATCGCCTGCGGCACGCTCGTCCTGAACGAACTCGCCGAGACCCGCGCCGGGCTCCTGTCTCTTCTCTTTCCGGCCCTGTCCGTTTCCCGCTTCGACGCGGCGCAGATCGACGATCATCTCGACACCGGCATTCTGCCATCCGTCGTGCTGATGAACCCGCCGTTCTCCGTCATGGCAAATGTCGAGGGTCGGATGGCCGACGCCGCTTTCCGCCATGTCGCCTCGGCGCTTGCGCGCCTTGCGCCCGGCGGCCGTCTCGTTGCCATCACCGGCGCGAACTTCGCACCCGACGTGCCGGCCTGGTCCACGGCCTATGGACGGCTGCAGGAACGCGGTCGCGTCGTCTTCTCCGCCGCGATCGACGGCTCGGTCTATGCCAAGCACGGCACGACGTTTCCGACGCGGCTCACCGTCATCGACAAACTACCGGCCGAAGACCCGACGACGTTCCCGGCTGCGCCCGGCGTTGCGCCGGATGTGGCTACGCTGCTTGGATGGCTGGCCGAGCATCTCGCGCCACGCCTGCCGGTCGATCCGACCGTCGCCGTGCCGCTAGCCGCGCCTCGCACCGTTCGCGCCTATGTCAACCGGGCGGCCAGGGCCGCGCCGGTAGTGGCACATGCCGAGCCGGAGGGCACTCCGCTCGACTACGAAACCGTCGACTGGAAGCCGGCGGATGCCGGTCGCCTTTCCGATGCAATCTATGAGGAATACGGCCTCCAGACCATCCGGATTTCCGGGGCTCAGGCGCATCCGACCCAGATTGTGCAGTCGGCGGCCATGGCGAGCGTCGCCCCGCCGAAGCCGAGCTATCGCCCGACGCTGCCGGCGAACGTCGTCGATCTCCTGTCCGATGCGCAGCTCGAAACGGTGATCTATGCCGGAGAGGCGCATTCTGATTTCCTCGCCGGTGCGTGGACGGTGGACGACACCCTCGACAAGCTGACCGCTGTATCTGAGGACGCCAAGGGCGCCGTCCGGCTGCGCCAGGGCTTCATGATCGGCGACGGCACCGGCGTCGGCAAGGGCCGGGAATCGGCTGCGATCATCCTCGACAACTGGCTCCAGGGACGACGCAAAGCGGTCTGGGTCTCCAAGTCGGACAAGCTGATCGAAGACGCACAGCGCGACTGGGGCGCGCTCGGCATGGAGCGCTTGCTGGTCACGCCACTGTCGCGGTTCCCGCAGGGCAAGCCGATCACGCTGAGCGAGGGCATCCTATTTCTAACCTATGCCACGCTGCGCTCCGACGACCGCGGAGAGACGGTTTCGCGGGTCAAGCAAATCGTCGAATGGTTGGGCTCCGACTTCGATGGAGTGATCATTTTCGACGAGGCACACCAGATGCAGAACGCCGCTGGCGGCAAGGGAGAACGCGGTGATGTCGCCGCCTCGCAGCAGGGCCGCGCCGGCCTGCGCCTTCAGCATGCGCTTCCGAACGCCCGCGTCGTCTATGTCTCCGCCACCGGCGCAACCACCGTCCACAATCTCGCCTATGCGCAGCGGCTCGGCCTGTGGGGCGGCGAGGATTTTCCCTTCGCGACGCGCGCCGAGTTTGTCGAGGCGATCGAGGCCGGCGGCGTGGCGGCGATGGAGGTGCTCGCCCGCGACCTGCGCGCGCTCGGCCTCTACACCGCCCGCTCGCTCTCCTTCGCGGGCGTCGAATACGAACTGGTCGAGCACGAGCTGACGCCCGAGCAGGTTCGCATCTACGATGCCTATGCCGGCGCCTTTGCCATCATCCATAACAATCTGGATGCGGCGATGCAGGCCGCCAATATCACCGGCGGCGGCGAAGGCGGATCCGGCACGCTGAACATGCAAGCGAAATCCGCCGCCCGTTCGGCCTTCGAAAGCGCCAAGCAGCGCTTCTTCGGCCATCTGTTGACCAGCATGAAGACGCCGACCCTGCTTCGCTCGATTGCTGCCGATCTGGACGCGGGCCATTCGGCCGTCATCCAGATCGTCTCGACCGGCGAGGCGCTGATGGAACGGCGGCTGGCGGAACTGCCGACCGAGGAGTGGAACGACGTCCGCGTGGACATCACCCCGCGCGAATACGTCCTCGACTACCTTGCCCATTCCTTCCCGGTGCAGCTCTACGAGCCATTCACGGATTCGGAGGGCAACCTGTCGTCTCGGCCGGTCTATCGCGACGGCCAGCCGGTCGAAAGCCGCGAGGCGGTCGCGCGCCGAAATGCGCTGATCGCCAAGCTCGCCAGCCTGCCACCGGTTCCCGGCGCGCTCGACCAGCTCGTCCAGCATTTCGGCACGGATATGGTTGCCGAGGTGACGGGCCGGTCGCGACGCATCGTGCGCAAGCGCGGCGGCAGCGTCACCATCGATCGGCTCGTGGTCGAGACGCGCGCCGGGGCCGCCAATCTTTCCGAGACGCAAGCTTTCATGGACGACCAGAAGCGCGTGCTCGTCTTCTCGGACGCCGGCGGCACCGGCCGCAGCTACCATGCTGAGAAGTCGGCGAAGAACACGCGGCTTCGCGTCCACTATCTGCTCGAGGCAGGCTGGAAGGCGGACACCGCCATTCAGGGCCTCGGCCGGACGCACCGCACCAATCAGGCTCAACCGCCGCTCTTCCGGCCGATCTCGACCAATGTGAAGGCGGAGAAGCGCTTTCTCAGCACCATCGCCCGCCGCCTCGATACGCTGGGCGCGATCACACGCGGCCAGCGCCAGACCGGCGGCCAGGGGCTGTTCCGGCCCGAGGACAATCTGGAAAGCCACTATGCCCGTGACGCACTCCGCCAGCTCTATATGCTGCTGGTGCGCGGCAAGGTCGAAGGCTGCTCGCTCCAGCGCTTCGAGGAAGCCACCGGCCTGAAGCTGATGGACTCGACCGGCATCAAGGACGAGTTGCCGCCGATCACGACGTTCCTCAACCGGCTGCTCGCGCTCACCATCGAGCTTCAGGGCATCCTCTTCACGGCCTTCGAGCAGCTCCTGACCGCCCGTATCGAGGGCGCGATCGCGTCGGGCACCTATGACGCCGGGCTGGAGACGCTCCGCGCCGAAAGCTTCGTCGTCGTCGATCGCCAGACGATCTACACCCATCCGCGTACCGGCGCGGAAACCAGCCTGCTCACGATCAACGAGCGCAGGCGCAACCGTCCGGTGACACTCGATGCCGCTCTGGCCGAACTCGGCGATCCGCGCGCGAAGCTGCTCGTCAACGAGCGCTCAGGGCGCGCCGCCGTCCAGATCCCGGCCAGCAGCGTCATGCTCGACGATGGCGAGATCGAGCGCCGCGTCCGGCTGATCCGGCCGACGGAGGCGCACAATATCCCGGTGAGGATGATGGGGGAGACCCATTGGGGCGAAGCTGATCGAGACACCTTCGCGTCGGCCTGGAACGCCGAGATTGCCGAGGTGCCGGAATTCACCGATGCGACGCTTCACATGGTCACGGGCTTGCTTCTGCCCATCTGGAAGCGGCTGCCGAACGAGTCTACGCGCGTCTATCGGCTCCAGTCCGATGAAGGCGAGCGCATCATCGGCCGCAAGGTCTCGCCGGCCTGGGCCGCGAATGCGACCGCGACCGGCGCGGCCGCGATCACGCCGGATGATGCGTTCACCGCGCTGATGGACGGCCGCACCATCCTCGATCTGGCCGAAGGTCTTCAGCTTCGCCGCGTCCGCGTCATGGGCGCGAACCGGATCGAGCTGTCGGGCTTCGACGACACGATGCGCGAGCGGCTCACCGCCTACGGCCTGTTCCACGAGATCATCTCGTGGAAGCTGCGCATGTTCGTACCGACCGATGCTAATGGCCCCGCGGTTCTCGCCAGGGTGCTCGACCGCTGGCCGGTGGAGCGCATCGGCGAGAAGGAGGCAGCGTGATGGCCCGTCACGATGCTTCCGAACTGGCATCCCGTCTCGGCCGCAATGCCGAGGCGGTTTGCCGCCACTACCTGTCGTCCGGCCACCGCGCCGGACGATACTGGGTCGTCGGAGATGTTCAGAACAGTCCCGGCCGCTCGATGTTCGTGCGGCTGACCGGGCCGGAGTCCGGCAAGGGTGCTGCCGGCAAATGGATCGATGCATCGACCGGCGAGCATGGCGATCTGCTCGACGTCATCCGCGAAACGCTCGGCCTCATCGACTTCAAGGACGTAGCCGAGGAAGCGCGCCGCTTCCTCGCTCTCCCGCATCCCGAACCTTCGAGGCCGAGGACGCCGACCGGCAGGACGTCGAACATCGCTGTCGGTTCGCCCGAAGCGTCGCGGCGGCTTTTCGCCATGTCGCAGCCGATCGGCGGCACACTGGCGGAAATCTACCTCAACGGGCGGGCGATCAACTCCCTCGTGGGGACCACCGCGCTGCGCTACCATCCGCGGTGCTACTACAAGCCCGATGAGCATTCGCCCACCGAGATCTGGCCGGCGATCGTCGCTTCCGTCACCGATCTTCACGGCAACCAGACAGGCGCACACCGCACCTGGCTCGCCCCGGACGGTTCGGGCAAGGCGCCGGTCGCGTCACCGCGGCGGGCGATGGGCGACCTTCTCGGGCACGGGGTCCGCTTCGGCGTCGCCGGTGAGGTGCTCGCGGCCGGCGAAGGCATCGAGACCGTGCTGTCGCCCCGTCAGGTTCTGCCCCACATGCCGATGATGGCGGCGCTCTCTGCGGCTCACCTCGCTGCCATCCTGTTCCCGGCGACGCTGCGCAGGCTCTATGTCCTCAGAGATCGCGACCCGGCCGGGGACGGCGCAAGAGACAGCCTGGTCGCCAGAGCAAGGAGCGTCGGGATCGAGGCGATTTCGGTATCGCCCATCGCCGAGGACTTCAACGAAGATCTGCGCTGGCGCGGCATCGACGCCCTCCGGGCGACCTTGATGGAGCAGCTTCATCCTGATGACGTCCACCGTTTCGTGGAAGCGTGAGGAGATCGGCGGGGGACAAGGCGCGGTCGAGGCGTCTCCACCTGCCGTCTCCATTCATCATCGCAAGCATCCTTTGAAGTCGGAGAGAGCGGCGCCCACGGCCTTCTGAGAGGGCGATCGGCCCACAAACGGCCCGGACAGGCAATGGCCGCGTTCGGGCTATTTTCCGCCGGCGGGGGCGAGCCCCGCCTTTGCATCGCGAAAGTCAAAATAGCCCGAACCCGGCCATCGGAGCCCTCGCGAGGGCGCGAGGGTGCCAGTCCAGTCCGCCCGTGGGCTTCCGACGCCTGCGAAGGCCGCGATGGGCGCGGTCTCCAGACAAAGGACGCTCCCGATGACGAACGAAGACGAAAATGCAGGCTTTGAGCCGATCCACACGACGTCCCCCACCGATCATCTCCTCACCGAACTCCAGCTCTATGGCTGGCGGCCATATCAGGACGAACCTGATCCGAGGCCGCTCCCGGAGGGCAACGCCGTCGCCGCCGCCGTCGCAGATATCTTCGACGCCCTCGTCGCGGCGCTCGGCGACACCCGCCTCGAACCCGACCTCGACGAATTGCTCTGGGGGACCGTCAATCTCTTCCACCGCGCCGCGGGCCGGGTCGAACGCGATCTCGACGACAACGAGCAGGCGCAGCGCCGCCTCCAGCGTGAACAGGACGGCAGCGAGGTGAAGTCGGTCGAGCTTGAGCGCCTCACGGCAGAAGGTCAGACCCTGATCGAGCGGCGCAACAGCATGGAACTCTTCCGCGACGTCGCCTCCGAAGCCTTCGAGCACCACACCGGCAGCGCCTGGCGGCCCCGTACCGGCTCGACGGTCAACCATCGCAACCTCACCGCCGCGATGATCGACAGCCGGGACTTCCTCGCCGCGAAACACCGGACCGAGACCGAGGTGATGATGCCCGCCGGCCCCAAGGTTGTCTTGACCGGAGGCGCCGACTTCAACGATCACCGCCTGATCTGGGCGAAACTCGATCAGGTCCATGCGAAGCACCCCGGCATGGTGCTGATGCACGGCGGCACGCCGAAGGGCGCTGAACTGATCGCCTCCCGCTGGGCAGATAGCCGCAAGGTGTCTCAGGTCGCCTTCCGGCCCGACTGGACGAAGCACGGCAAGGCCGCGCCCTTCAAGCGCAACGACGCCATGCTCGACGTCCTGCCGGTCGGTGTCCTCGTCTTCCCCGGCACCGGCATTCAGGAGAATCTTGCGGACAAGGCCCGCAAGCTCGGCATCCCGGTCATGAAGTTCGATGGCGGCGCGTAAGCGCCGCCTCTGGCTGTTCCAGCCGCCAATACTTGACTATCGGAGAGGTTGATGGCTCTTGTGAAACATCCTTGCAGAACCGGAACAGTAGCATAGTCGCAGGCGGAGCGTATCTACAGGCAGCCTGTCGTGATCCTCAATCGATCATGTGGAGGCTTCCATGTCGCTCATCCTGCTCGCCATCTCTTTGACGATCGCGTTCTGCATCTTTGCCTACAACCTTGCGATCTACGCTTTACCGTTCATGGTTGGGCTGTCCGCTGCCCAATATACCTGGGGTGCCGGAGGCGGCATCCTCCTGTCGGGACTGGCCGCCATCGGCGCGGCGTTGGTTTCGATCGGCCTGGTCATCGCAGTTCTCGGCTTCGCCAGGAATCCGGCTCTGCGGCTGATCGCTCTCGCCGTCTTTGCCGTACCGGCCGTCATCGCCGGATATGCACTCATCCACGGCGTAGCGAAGAACGCCATCGATCCCGGCCTGATGCTCTACTTGCTTTCCGGCAGCGCCGGGCTGTTCATCGGCATCGCAGCAATGGTCAATCTGAACGCCCTCGGCGTGTCGTTCTTCTCGCGCTGATTAGTCGGTCGCGATCCGGCGCGACCGTTAAAAACCTGGCGGCTTACGCCGCCGGGTTTCACGTTTTCCGCGCAGTCGAGGCTGACGCGTCAGCGCTGCCTTTGTCGTTCTTGCCTTCGGTCCGCTTCACCCGGCTTCGGAAGTCGGTCATGGGATTGAGATCCGCATGCCGTGGACAATCGGTGCCTACCCGTCCATCCATTCGTAGTGAGGACGCGAGGGCGAACCAGAACCTTCATTCCCCTTTCGCAATTCGGCTGAATCGGACCATCCGTCGTCAAACACGGTAATGCGCTGCTGTTCCGTGCCCTGAAAGCCCGATAGCCTCCTCGTTCTTCTCCAGCCCATGTGTCCGTCAAATCGGCGAAGACGCGGGGTGCCCGGAAGCGGAGAAGGTCGGGTAACGCTCCGAAGCGTGCAAATCCAAGAGCCTGCCTGTTCGCTGTTAGCGGCGAGGACAATGGTTCTGCTGCGCGTCCCCGTATTCGTGCTTTCAAAGGCACCAATCCCTCCGACTGACTGATCCCCTAAGTCCGTTCTGTTTCCTCCAGCAACCCCGGCGGCTCCCAGCCGTGTTGCCGCGCAAGCGCGGCTGCCCGCTCCACCTGGGGCCTTAGGGGCAAGCTGCCGAAAGGTTCGGCAGTTGCGGGAGTCTCCCGACGGCCTTGGCCGGGTCTCGTCGGAGGGATGGTCCCTCCGAGAAGCAACGGAGACTTACAATGCAGAACATCGTCATTCTCGCCGGCAACATCGGTCAGACCCCCGAAACCCGCACCACCCAGGGCGGTACCCGGATCACCCACTTCACGCTTGCCACCTCGCGCCCCCGCTACTCGGACGGCAAGGTTGTCCGGGACGAGAGGGGCTACCGGGTCCAGGATACGGAATGGCACCGCATCACCGCCTTCAACGGCCTCGGCAAGACGATCCAGGAGTATTGCGAGAAGGGCATGAAGGTTCTGGTTCGCGGCCGCATCCACTACACGAAGTGGACGGACCAGCAGGGCAACGACCGCTACGGATACGAGATCATCGCCGAGACGGTCGACTTCCTGAGCCGGGCGAAGCAGACCGAAAGCGAGGACGGCAAGTTCATCGACGACGATGACATCCCGTTCTGAGCGGGACCGCGAAGCCCGGCGGCGCAAGCCGCCGGGTTCTTTTATGGCAGGCCATGCGCCGAGACGACCGAATCAGCCATCAAAGGAAAGCTGATTGCAATGTCGATCAGGCATTTCATGCTGGCGAAGTAAGCCAAGAACGACTAATTTAGTCGTAGTTCTGGAGTGCGCACAGGTCCGAATGGGAGGTGATCATGCATGATCACCGCCCGACAATCACGGGCCGCGCGCGCGTTGCTGGGTTGGACACAGGAGACGCTCGCTGACAAGGCCCGAGTAGCACTGACCGCATTGAAACGCCTCGAATCCGAAAGCGGTCTCGAAGTGTTCGAATCGACGCGCGATCAGGTGCGCCGGGCCCTCGAATCGGCCGGGATTGTTCTCCTTTCGACAGATAAGGGCGAAGGAGTTTTGCTCCTGCATGACAGGAGCGATTCGTCCCGGTAGTCACGCCGGGCACCGAGCTACCAAACCCTTGTCAAAAAAAGGGGCTATCTCCTGAGCGAGATGGTTAACGGACTTAGCGCGCGTGAATATGGTGGCTCGATGGGACAGGAGACGCAAACATTTCTGGACGAGCCACCGTTCAGCGAAACGATCACGTCTTATGACCGCAAACATATGAAGCTCTACATGCGGCTGGTCGACGCCAACCGCGACGGCGCAGACTGGCGCGAGGCGGTGCATATCCTGTTTGGCCTCGATCCCGATCAAGACCCAAGACGCTGCCGCTCTATCCACGATGCGCATCTGGCGCGCGCCCGGTGGATGATGGAGCGCGGCTATCGCGAGCTGGTTCGTGAGAGCCAGCGCGGGTCGCCATCGTGATGCGTCGGACGCATCACCTGTTGAGGCGCAACTGACTTCCGCAGATCAACCCAAACGGGAATCGTGATTCTCCCAAAGACTTAGACAAATACTTGGGAGGATCAGCGATGACACCCGACGCATCGATCTGGCGTTCCTCGGAATATGATCATCTGGACGGCCTGACCGCGTCCGATCTGGCCTGGGAATGGCTCCGCCGCAACGACGCCTATGACGCGGATTTCGAGGCTTCGGCCTCCGCTCGCGGAATGCGTGAACCACTGACCGTGCGAATTCGACAGCAGTGGGGGGTGCGATTTCCCGGTCGATCCCCTGACACCTCCGCCGGAAGCGCCGGTCTTCTGGCTTCCGCAGGAGGACACAAGCGTCGTCATGCTCGCCGAGGCGCCCGTTGACCTCGGCTCCGGTATCACAAGCGATGCTCCCGCGCTGTGGCGGCATGGGTCGCCGATGGGCGATGATGACGCTGCATTTCGCTTAGCCCTCGCGAACGGTCAGTCCCTCCAGATCATTGACCACGCCATCGACGGAAAAGAAAATGCCGTTGCGGTCATTCCTCTCGGCATAGACGGCTTCGACCGGATCGAAGCCGTCTATCGCTTCCTCTCAGCCTTGCATGGCCGCGCCATTCCCCCGGACACGCGCCTGACGCGTCAGCAGCGCGCCCGCCAGCGCCGGATGCTGCGCGCCTTCGACGGCTATCGCGCCGGCGCCACGCAGCAGGAAATCGCCGAGATCATTTTTCGCATCGACCATCTCGACCGTGACGCTTGGCAGGCGTCTTCCATACGCCACGCCATCAAGACGCTCCTGCGCGATGCCCGCGCCATGATAGCGGGCGGCTATCGAAAACTCCTTCGTCATCGCCGCCAATCCTAGCGCGGTCTCGCCCTCATCATGGTGGGCGAATTCGATACCCCCCAACTTTGCCCTGCAACTCGCCGGCTCTCCTCCGCCACCGTGGTCGTTGTCCGCCGCTGAAACGAAGCGGCCGTCCCCAACACCACGGAGGCCCGATCCATGCCACACGAACCCGTCGTTCTCCCGCCGCGCTTCCTGCGCACCAAGGAAGCGGCCGAGTTTCTCAGCCTTTCGGCCCGCACTCTCGAAAAGCACCGGACCTACGGAACCGGGCCGGCCTACCGCAAGCTCGGCGGCCGCGTCGTCTACGCCATCGACGATCTCGAAACCTGGGCCGCTCGCGGCGCGGTGACGTCGACGTCCGATCCGCGCGGTTCCGTGCTGCCGGCGAAACGCCACGCGCCAGTACAGCCGGTCCACGCCGGCCGCTACGCACGCTGACCGCGGCCGGCTTCCTTCATGGCGGTGCGGCGTCGACCCCTTTCGGAGCGCGGGCAACTCGATCTGTTCCGGGCGCTTCCCGGCGACTTCGCGCCACGAGACGCGCAGGATCTCATGGCCTATCCCTTCTTCTCACTTTCCAAAACCCATCGCGTCGCCCCGATCGATTTCGTTGCGGGCAACGTGGCGATCCGGGTCGAGGCGGTCCCGGATCATGGCATGGCCACGATCTGGGACGCCGACATCCTGATCTGGGCGGCGAGCCAGATCGTCGAAGCCCGCGATAACGGGCTTCGTACCTCGCGGCTGATGGCCGCCACGCCCTACGAAATCCTCACCTATGTCGGCCGGGGCACCAGCTCGCGCGACTATCAGCGCCTCAAAGCCGCCCTCGACCGCCTGCAATCGACCACCGTTTCCACCTCGATCCGACAACCTGCCGAAGGCCGCCGTCATCGCTTCTCGTGGATCAATGAGTGGCAGGAACGTACCGACCGCAACGGCCGGCCCGAGGGCATCGAGCTGATCGTGCCGGACTGGTTCTATCAGGCCGTCCTCGACGATGCGCTCGTGCTGACCATCGACCGGACCTATTTCGATCTGACCGGCGGCCTCGACCGCTGGCTCTACCGGCTGGTGCGCAAGCATGGCGGCCGTCAGCGCGATGGCTGGCGCTTCGACTTCCGTCACCTTCACCAGAAATCCGGCAGCCTGTCGCCGTTCAAGCGCTTCGCCTTCGAGCTGCGTGACATCATCCGGCGCCAGCCGCTGCCCGGCTACACCCTGTTCCTCGAAACCGAAATCGGCGGCCGCGCGCTGCTCGCTTTTGAGCCGCTGCCCGCCTGTGGACAACCTGTGGACGGCCTCGTGCTATCGGGAACCCGGACTATCGTGCTATCGGGAACCGGAGGCTCGTGCTATCAGGAACCCAAACAGGGTGTAAGGTACGGAAACCCCACACGAAATCGCGCCCTTAACTTAGAGTCTAACATAGACTCTAACCTTGAAGAGCGCGCGCGCGATGTGGAAAACCTCCTCAGCGTTACCGCCAGGAAGAGTGCGCCAAGCGCGCCAGCCGAGCCGCCACAGACGGCTACAAGCCGCCGCGGTGGGGTCTCTCCATCCACTGATGCCGATACGCCACGTCTTCCTCTCGATCCACCGGGAGGACGCCGATGATCGTCGCGCTTCTCAATCAGAAAGGCGGCGTCGGCAAGACGACACTCGCGCTGCATCTCGCCGGCGAGCTGGCGATGCGCGGCAAGCGCGTCACCCTGATCGACGCCGACCCGCAGGGTTCGGCGCTCGACTGGTCGCAACAACGCTCGCGCGAGAACCTGCCGCGCGCCTTTGGCGTCGTCGGCCTGGCGCGCGATACGCTCCACCGCGAGGCACCCGAACTCGCGCGCAGCGTCGATCATATCGTCATCGACGGGCCGCCACGCGTCGCCGGGCTCATGCGCTCCGCGCTGCTCGCCGCCGACCTCGTGCTGATCCCGGTACAGCCGTCGCCGCTCGACGGCTGGGCCTCGGCCGAGATGCTCGCGCTGCTCAGCGAGGCCCGCATATATCGCCCGCAGCTCGTCGCCCGCTTCGTCCTCAATCGCTGCGGCGCGCGCACCGTCATTGCCCGTGAGACCGCCGAGACTCTGGCCGACCACGATCCGCCAGTGCTCGCCACAACGATCGGCCAGCGCGTCGTCTTCGCCGACGCCGCGCAGACCGGGCGGCTCGCCTCGGACATCGACCGGCGTTCGCCCGCCGCGCGCGAGATCGCGGTACTGGCGGCCGAGGTCGAGCGTTTCGGCATCGGGAGAACCGCGCCATGACGGTTCGCCCCGAAATCATATTGTCCGGAGACTGCCGCGATCGCATGCCGGCGCGCGGCCCGTTCGACATGATCCTCGCCGATCCCCCTTACGGGGACACATCGCTCGCCTGGGATCGCCGCGTCGAGGGCTGGCTGGCGCTCGCGCGCGGCGCGCTTGCCCCGACCGGCTCGATGTGGGTCTTCGGTTCGCTGCGCAGCTTTATGGCAACCGCCGACCGCTTCGCCGACGCCGGCCTGCGGCTCGCCCAGGAGATCGTCTGGGAGAAGCAGAACGGCAGCGGTTTTCATGCGGACCGCTTCAAGCGCGTGCACGAGCTGGCCGTCCAGTTCTATCCCGCCGAGACACCGTGGCGCGACGTCTACAACGACGTCCAGACCACGCCCGATGCGACGGCCCGCACGGTGCGGCGAAAGCAACGTCCTCCCCATACCGGCCATATCGACGCCGGCCACTATGTCAGCCACGACGGCGGGCCGCGCCTCATGCGCTCGGTCATCTACGTGCGCAACTGCCATGGCCGCGCGATCCACCCGACCGAAAAGCCATCGTCGCTCCTCGAAATCCTGATCCGCACGAGTTGCCCGGAAGGTGGCCTCGTCGGCGACTGGTTCGCCGGTTCGGGCTCCGCCGGCGAAGCCTGCCGGCTCTCCGGCCGCCGCTACATCGGCTGTGAGATCGACGCGGACATGGCCGAGCGCGCCCGCGCGCGCATCGCCACGGTGTTGCCGTTTCATGACGGAGGTCCGTCATGACGGCGCGCACCGAAAGGCGCGGCTTCGCGCAACGGCCCGCCGATCCCGATGGATGGATCAAAGCGGGGGACACGCCGCCGCCACGCAATGGCGCAGCCGTCACCTTCACGGCCCGCCTCACCATCGACATCACGCCGGAGCTGCGCGGCCGGATCAAGATCGCCGCCTTCCGGCGCGGCGTCACCGCCTCGGAAATGCTGCGCGAGCTGTTCGAGCGCGAATTCCCCGACACCCAAGGAGACACACCATGACCGGCAATGCGGCGCTCCGCATCGGCGGCCGTCCGTTGCCGGACGGTCCCGCCGCGTTCACCACGCTCGTCGAACTCACCTGGATCGAAAAGCGCATCGAGAACTGGATCAGGTTCGGCCGCGAAAGCTACGAACAGAAACTCGACCGCCGTCACAGGGTGGTCGGCTTCGCGCCCGGCACGATATTCTGCCTCGTCCGCTGGGCTGCGAACGAGTACGGAACGATCATCTCGCGCCTGGACATCGTGCGCGCGGTCGACCGTGGCGAGCCGTTCCAGACGCTGCCCTTCGTGCGTCCTGGCGGCGAAATCCTGCTGAAGGTCGAGAGCTGGCCGAAGGTCGAGGACGTGCTTCGTCACGTCGACGGCATCGAGGCCCTCGGCATCGATCCCGTCGATGCTGATCCCGATCACTGGCGGCACGTCGCGCATTGGACGAATGCCGGCGAGACGCCGCGTCCGTACACCGCCGAGCGTCATAAGGCGTGGCTCCGGCGGCGGGAGATCGGGCAATGACACGGCTCGGCTACCTCGTGGCGACATCCGTCGCCGTGCTCGGCATCGCCGTCGTCAGCGCCACGCCAATGCCGTTGAAGCTGATCTGGAACGCCACGGCGAGCGCGCCTGTCGGCTTCTACACGGTATCGCCGACCGGGCGGATCGAAGTGCCGGATCTCGTCGCCGTTATGCCGCCCGAGCCGTTCGCCTCCTTCATGGTCGAACGCGGTTATGTCGGCCGCGACGTCCCGATCCTCAAGCACGTCGTCGGTCTGCCGGGTCAGCGCGTTTGCCGCGACGGCCGCGCCATCACGGTCGACGACGTTCCGCTCGGCGAGGCCCGCGATCGCGACAGCCGTGGCCGCGACCTGCCGGCCTGGCAGGGCTGCCGGGTGATCGCCGACGGCGAACTTTTCCTCATGAACCTCGAAGCCGTCGACAGCCTCGACGGCCGCTACTTCGGCCCGTTTCCCGCCGCGGCGGTGATCGGTCGGGCCACCCCGCTTTTCACCGACGAGGACGGCGACGGCCGCTTCGTCTGGCGCGCGCCGACGCGGTGAGCGCGCGCCGTTCGCCACCCCACCGCAGCACAGGAGACCACGACCATGGCCCAGATCGGACAGTTCACGCGCACGGAAACCGGCTTTGAACGCGAGTTCCGGACGCTCGGTATCAGGGAGGAAATGACCCTCGTTCCCGTTGAACCCTCTGACACCGAGAACGCGCCGAAGTACCGCGTCCTGCTCGGTGACGAAGACGGCCTCGACATCGGTGCGGGCTGGACGCATGTCGGCGAGCGCGCCGGCGAGTTTGTCTCGATCACGATCTGCAGCCCGCTTCTCGGCGGCACGTTTCGCGCAAATCTCTTCCGCACCGGCGACGACGGTTCCGCCTGGGTGTTGAACACCGTCCAGCCTCCCAAGAAGCGGCAGGAGGACTGAATGGCGGCGCCCCGAGACCGCGCGCCCGCCGGACGCACTTCCGCCGTCCGGCGCTCAGCGCTCCTCTTTCTTCTTTCCGGCCTGATCTTCGCCGCAGCCGCACCGCCGACAGCTCTGGCGCAAGTCTCGTCGCCGGTGCGTGCCGCGGCTGCGCATCCACATGCCGCCCATATCACCGAGGCATCGCGCCGCTTCGGCATTCCGCCTGCATGGATCATCGCCGTCATGCGCGCCGAGAGCGCGGGCGATGTGCGCGCCGTCTCCTCGGCGGGCGCGATGGGTTTGATGCAGGTCATGCCGGACACATGGGCCGAGCTTCGCGTCCGCTACCGCCTCGGCCGCAATCCTTATGATCCGCGCGATAACATCCTCGCGGGCACGGCGTATCTGCGCGAGATGTGGGATCGCTATGGCGACATCGCCGCCATGCTCGCGGCCTACAACGCGGGGCCTGCGCGCTATGACGAACATCGCTCGAAGGGCCGTCCGCTGCCCGCCGAGACGCGGGCTTACGTCGCTTCGCTCGTGTCCGCGCTGCGCGGCGAGCGCCCTTCGAAGAGCGGTTCGGCGATCGCCCGGCCGCTCGACTGGCGCGAGGCGGCAATCTTCGTCGGGCGCGATGACGGCGCTTCACCCGTCAATTCCGCGTCTCTGGATCGCTCGCCGGGCGACGCCCGTTCACCCGTCACGGCGACACCGCAAATGCTCGTCACCGCGCAGCCGGACGGGCTGTTCGTCGCTCGGAATGCCACCGGAGGCCGGCCATGAGCGGCTCGGCGGCAATTCGCATCCCATCGTGCGCTGGCGTGTCCTGGAGAGCGCCGTGGGTGGCGGCAGGCGCAGCAACCGGACGATGGCAGGATAAAAGGGCGCACGGTGCGCTTCGGTCGGGCGGTTGTTTTTGTTCATATTTTCGGCGCGTTCCGCACCGTGCAGCGCTGGCGCGCACCGTGCGCTTCGCGCCCATCTTCCTGATTTTCTGGTCCTTTTTGCACCGTGCGGGGTTGCGTCATGTCCGATGACCACGAGTTCCGCATCCGTCCGGGCCGCATCAGATCAACCCGCGCGCAACAGGCCCGGCCTTTCGTTGCGCAGGCGCTCGCCGCGGCAAAGAAGGCAGGCGGCGGCGTCTCGCGATCCGGCCGCGTCACCTCCGGCAACCGTTCCCGCTTCGGGCGCGGTCAGCGTGCCAGCATTCAGGCCAACCGCCTCATCACGTCGCGCACTCGCGGAGCCGTCGTTAAGGCGCGCGTGGTCCGCCACTCCCCACGATCCGCGCCGCTCGGAACGCATCTCGACTATCTGCGCCGCGACGGCGTGACCCATGACGGGGAGAAGGCGCGGCTGTTTGGGCCGGAAACGGAGAATGCCGATGCCCGCGCCTTCGCCGAGCGCTGCGGCGATGACCGGCATCACTTCCGCTTCATCGTCTCGCCCGACGACGCGCCCGACATGGCGGACCTCAGATCCTTCACCCGCGATCTCGTCGGCCAGATGGAAAAGGATCTCGGCACGAAGCTCGACTGGGTAGCCGCCGATCACTGGAACACCGAGCATCCCCATGTCCACCTGATCGTGCGCGGTGTGCGCGATGACGGTCAGGATCTCGTGATCTCGCGCGACTACATCAAGGAGGGCATGCGCGACCGGGCGCGCGAGCTTATCACCCAGGAGTTGGGGCCGCGCACCGATCTCGATATCCGCCGCACCCTCGAAAGCCAGATCGAGGCGGAACGCTGGACGCAGCTCGACCGCCAGCTTGTCCGTGATGCCGGCAAGTCCGGCATCATCGACCTCGCGCTGCGCGCCGACCGACAGCCCGACGAATTCCATGCTCTCAAGGTCGGCCGTCTGCGGACCTTGGAAATTCTCGGCGTCGCCGGGCAGGTCGGTCATTCGCAGTGGTTCATCAAGCCCGAGGCGGAGAGCGTCCTGCGCGAGCTCGGCGAGCGCGGCGACATCATCAAGCGCATGCATCGCGCGCTCACCGAACGCGGCATCGAGCGCGGCTCGGCGAGTTATGTGCTGGCCAGCGAAAGCCTCGACGTGCCCGTTGTCGGCCGCCTGCTCGAACGTGGTCTTGATGATGAGCTGAAGGGTACAGCCTATGCCGTGGTCGACGGCGTGGACGGCCGCACCCATCATATCAAGCTGCCGCATCTCGATGCCGCTGGCGACAGCCCACCCGGATCGATCGTCGAGTTGCGCGCCTGGGAGGACGCGCAAGGTCAGCGCCGCATCGCGCTCGCCGTCCGTTCCGATCTCGACATCCATGCGCAGGTCAACGCAACGGGCGCGACCTGGCTCGATCGGCAGGCGGTCGCTCGCGAGCCTATCGCTCTGTCGGAGGGCGGCTTCGGCGCCGAGGTGCAGCAGGCGCTGGAGCAACGGGCCGAGCACCTGATCGGAGAAGGTCTCGCGGAGCGGCAGGGCGGGCGCGTCGTCTTCGCTCGCCGCCTGCTCAACACGCTGCGGATTCGCGAGGTCAGCGCCCTTGGCGAGAAGCTCGCGGCCGAGAACGGTCTTCCATTCAACCATGCCGGCGGCGGAGAATATGTCGCCGGCTCCTATCGCCAGCGCTTCACGCTCGCCTCCGGCCGCTTCGCCATGATCGACGACGGCCTCGGCTTCCAGCTCGTCCCCTGGTCGCCTTCTCTCGAAAAGCAGATCGGTCGTCATGTCTCCGGCGTCGCGCGCGACGACGGCGGTGTCGATTGGGACTTCGGGCGGAAGCGCGGGCTCGGCCTCTAAACTTGACTAGAAAAGGAACATCGCCATGTCCGCGACGAAAATCCTTTGGGGGCAGATCATCGTGGTCTTCCTCATTGTCCTCTCCACCACTTGGGGCGCGACCCAGTATGTCGCGTGGAGCCTCGGGTTTCAGGCGCAGCTCGGTCCGCCCTGGTTCGTGCTGGCCGGATGGCCCGTCTATCATCCCCCCGCGATCCTGTGGTGGTGGTTCTCCTACGACGCCTATGCGCCAGCGATTTTCCAGACGGGTGGGATGATCGCCGCATCGGGCGGCTTCATCGCTATTGCGGTCGCCATCGGCATGTCCGTCTGGCGAGCGCGCGAAGCCAAGCATGTCGCGACCTATGGTTCTGCGCGCTGGGCGGAGAAGACCGAGGTCAAGGCTGCGGGCCTGCTCGATCCCGACGGCGTGGTACTCGGCCGCTACGAGCACGAGTATCTGCGCCATGATGGGCCGGAGCATGTACTGTGCTTCGCACCGACACGCTCGGGCAAGGGTGTCGGGTTGGTCGTACCCTCGCTTCTGACCTGGCCAGGCTCGGCCATCGTGCATGATATCAAGGGCGAGAACTGGCAGCTCACCTCCGGCTTCCGATCACACCATGGCCGCGTGCTGCTGTTCGATCCGACCAATCCGAAATCCTCGGCCTACAATCCGCTGATCGAGGTCCGCCGCGGAGAATGGGAAGTTCGCGATGTCCAGAACATCGCCGATATACTCGTCGATCCCGAGGGGAGCCTGGACAAAAGGAATCACTGGGAAAAGACCAGCCACTCACTTCTCGTCGGCGCGATCCTGCATGTCCTCTACGCCGAGCAGGAAAAAACGCTGGCGGGCGTCGCCAACTTCCTCTCCGATCCGAAGCGCCCGGTGGAATCGACGCTGCGCGCCATGATGAAGACCGCTCATCTCGGCGAGGCCGGACCGCATCCCGTCGTCGCGAGTGCTGCGCGCGAGTTGCTCAACAAATCCGACAACGAGCGCTCCGGCGTGCTCTCCACGGCCATGTCGTTTCTGGGCTTGTACCGCGATCCCGTCATCGCCGAGGTGACGCGGCGCTGCGACTGGCGGATCAGCGATATCGTTGGCGGCGAGCGCCCAACCACGCTCTATCTCGTGGTGCCGCCCAGCGACATCAATCGGACCAAGCCGCTGATCCGTCTCCTGTTGAACCAGATCGGCCGGCGTCTGACCGAGGATCTGCAATCGGGCGGCGGCCGCCATCGGCTGCTCTTGATGCTGGACGAGTTTCCGGCTCTGGGACGTCTCGACTTCTTTGAATCGGCACTCGCCTTCATGGCTGGCTACGGCCTCAAGAGCTTTTTGATCGCGCAATCGCTGAACCAGATCGAGAAGGCCTACGGGCCGAACAATTCGATCCTCGACAACTGTCATGTTCGCGTGAGCTTCGCCACCAACGACGAGAGGACCGCGAAGAGAGTCAGCGACGCTCTTGGCACTGCGACCGAAATGAAGGCCATGAAGAACTACGCCGGGCACCGGCTGTCGCCCTGGCTCGGCCACCTCATGGTGTCGCGCTCGGAGACGGCTCGCCAGTTGCTCACGCCCGGCGAAATCATGCAGCTTCCGCCGACCGACGAGATCGTCATGGTCGCCGGCATTCCGCCGATCCGGGCGAAGAAGGCGCGCTATTATGAGGATGCCCGCTTCCGTGAGCGCCTGCTGTCGCCGCTCGACCTGAAACGCCCGGATCAGATTCGCAAGGACGACTGGAGCAGCCTGCCGATCCCGGCGCGTCCAGAAGCGCTCGATGCGCAACCGGCAGGCCGATCCGACGACGAAGACCCCACCGAATCCGAACGGCGGCTGCAACCCGAACTCAGCCGGGCGAAGCCGGTGAAGAAAAAGGCGCCAATCGAGAACGAATTCGAGATCGAGCCGCCGGACGACATCGATGAGGACGCCATTCGTAATCGGCGCATGATCCGGCAGATGCAGGGCGTCGCGCGGCAGGTGGCGCTCGATCCGAATGACGGCATGGAGCTGTAGGCGCCATGACCACTCCTCGCCGGAAGAAGATAAAGACCACGATCTATCTGGACCCTGATGTCGAGAAGACCCTGGCGGATTTCGCCGCCCGCCGCGACCAGTCGCAGTCCATGATCGCGGAGGCGGCAATCGCGTCGTTCCTCTCACCGGACGATGCGGAGCGGCGTGAGGCAATCGTCGCCAAGCGCCTCGACCAGATCGACCGCCGCATGACACGGCTTGAACGGGACGTCGGCATCGCCGTCGAAACGCTCGCGGTGTTCATCCGTTTCTGGATCACCACAACGCCCGCCTTGCCGGAGCCGGCTGCCCAGGCGGCTCGCGCCAAGGCGAGCGAGCGGTATGAGGCGTTCGTCACCGCGCTCGGCCGCCGCCTGGCGCAAGGGCCGAAGCTGCGGCAGGAGATTTCCGAAGAAGTCCCCGAATCGGACGCCTGAATGTCTCGCGCGCGGCATCTGGGAATGGATGCGACCAGTTCAAGAACAGGGTCGCACCGCCGTTTTCCTGTATTTGCACGCCACACTACTACTACGACCGAAACTTGTTGAATCGGCCTGATTTCGGGCTCTTTTAATCATCCCCGATCCGGGGATCATCTGTTGCGTCCCCACGAAATACGGGGACGACATGGTAGCCACTCACCATAGACAGGAAGCGATCCAGCGCGGTACGCGCATGCTGCGTACCGCGCTCGGAGCGGCTATCGCCCGGTTTCTCGAAGATCCGGCCGTCGTCGAGGTGATGCTGAACCCCGATGGCCGCATCTGGGTGGACCGGCTTTCAGAAGGTCTGGCCGACACCGGCGAGACGATGACGGCCGCCGACGGCGAGCGCATCGTGCGTCTGGTCGCGCACCATGTCGGTGCGGAGGTTCACGCGCGATCCCCTCGCGTCTCAGCCGAGTTGCCGGAAACGGGTGAGCGTTTTGAGGGTCTGCTTCCCCCCGTCGTAGCGTCACCCGCCTTCGCTATCCGCAAGCCTGCTGTCGCAGTCTTCACGCTGGACGACTATGTGGCCGCCGGCATCATGACGGCCGGCCAGGCGGTGAAGCTGCGCGCGGCAGTTCAGTCCCGCGCCAACATACTCGTCGCCGGCGGCACTTCCACCGGCAAGACCACGCTGACCAACGCGCTGCTCGCCGAAGTGGCGAAGACAGCGGATCGCGTCGTCATCATCGAGGATACCCGCGAGCTGCAATGTGCAGCGCCGAATCTTGTCGCGATGCGAACCAAGGATGGTGTCGCCACGCTCTCCGACCTTGTTCGGTCCTCGTTGCGCCTGCGGCCTGATCGCATTCCCATCGGCGAGGTCCGCGGCTCAGAAGCCCTGGACCTTCTCAAAGCCTGGGGCACTGGCCATCCGGGCGGCATCGGCACCATCCACGCCGGCTCGGGCATCGGCGCGCTGCGCCGCCTGGAGCAACTCATCCAGGAAGCCGTCGTCACGGTCCCGCGCGCCCTGATCGCCGAGACGATCAACTTCGTTGCTGTCCTATCCGGCCGCGGCTCGTCGCGCCGGCTGGCCGAAGTCGCGCGAGTCGACGGCATCGACCCCGCCACCGGCGACTACCGCATCACCCCCGCAACCACCCCGAACGGAGAAGCTGAATGAATTCGCCCGTCATTCCAAATGTGACCAATCCTCCCGTGCTGTCGACTGTGTCCGTCGATCTAAAACTGCCCGCCGGCTCGATCATTCGTGGCAGCTACAAGCGTCTCGCCAGTTCGACCGCGCTTTTCACCATCATGTTGCTGGCGGCCACGCCGCCGGCCCATGCCTCCGGCTCCTCCATGCCGTGGGAGCAGCCGCTTCAGCAGATACTCCAGTCGATCGAAGGGCCGGTCGCCAAGATCGTGGCGGTGATCATCATCATCGCCACCGGCCTGGCGCTCGCCTTCGGGGATACCAGCGGCGGCTTCCGCCGCCTGATCCAAATCGTATTCGGACTGTCGATCGCGTTCGCGGCCAGCTCGTTCTTCCTCAGCTTCTTCAGCTTCGGCGGCGGAGCGCTCGTCTGATGGCGGCCGTCCTCGAACAGCTCGACGCCGTGCCTGGCTTTTCGGTGCCGGTCCATCGCGCCTTGACCGAACACATCCTGCTTGGCGGTGCGCCGCGTTCCATCGCGATCATGAACGGCACGCTGGCCGGGGCTGTGGGTCTCGGCCTGCGCCTCTGGCTCGTCGGCCTCGCCATCTGGGCGATCGGTCATTTCGTGGCCGTCTGGGCGGCCCGTCGCGATCCGCTCTTCGTCGAGGTCGGGCGCAGGCATCTGCGCATTCCGGCTTTCCTCGCGGTGTGAGGAGGCGGGCCATGATGAATCTTTCCGAATATCGCCGCACCGCCGCTCGCCTCGCCGACTATCTGCCCTGGGTCGCCCTGGTCGCACCCGGTATCGTGCTGAACAAGGATGGCTCGTTCCAGCGCACGGCCCGCTTTCGCGGTCCCGATCTCGATTCCTCCGTCGCGGCCGAGCTGGTTGCCGTTGCAAGCCGCATCAACAACGCTTTCCGCCGCCTCGGCCTGGGCTGGAGCATATTTGTCGAAGCACAGCGGCACGAGGCTGCGACCTATCCGGACAGCATCTTTCCCGATCCGGCTTCAGGTCTGGTCGACGCCGAGCGCAAGGCCGATTTCGAAGAAGCCGGCGCACACTTCGTATCGAGCTATTTCCTCACATTCCTGTTTCTTCCGCCGGCCGAGGAAGCTGCGCGCACCGAGTCCTGGCTTTACGAAGGCCGCGAGCGCTCGGGCGTCGACCCGCACGAGATCCTGCGCGCCTTCACCGACCGCACCGATCGCGTGCTGGCGCTGCTCGACGGCTTCATGCCGTCCTGCGGTTGGCTCGATGACAGCGAGACGCTGACCTATCTGCATTCCTGCGTGTCGACGAAAAGGCATTGCGTCCGCGTGCCCGAAACGCCGATCTATCTCGACGCGCTGCTCGCCGACCAGCCGCTCACTGGCGGTCTGGAGCCGCGTCTTGGCGACCAGAATCTGCGTGTGCTGACCATTGTCGGCTTCCCGACCACGACGACGCCGGGCCTGCTGGACGATCTGAACCGGCTGGCATTCCCGTATCGCTGGTCGACGCGCGCGATCCTCCTCGACAAGACCGACGCGACGAAGCTGCTGACCAAAATCAGGCGGCAGTGGTTCGCCAAGCGGAAGTCGATTGCCGCGATCCTCAAGGAGGTAATGACCAACGAACAATCGGTGCTTGTGGACACCGACGCCGCGAATAAGGCCGCTGACGCGGACATGGCTTTGCAGGAGTTGGGCGCAGACGTCGCCGGCATGGCCTATGTCACCGCCACGATCACGGTCTGGGACGCCGATCCCCGCCTTGCCGACGAAAAACTGCGGCTGGTCGAGAAGGTCATCCAGGGCCGCGACTTCACCGCCATGATCGAGACGGTGAACGCCGTCGACGCCTGGCTCGGCAGTCTGCCCGGCCATGTCTATGCAAACGTACGCCAGCCGCCGATCTCGACGCTCAATCTCGCCCACATGATCCCCCTCTCTGCCGTGTGGGCGGGGCCGGAACGGGACGAACACTTCGACGCGCCCCCGCTGCTTTACGGCAGAACCGAAGGTTCGACCCCGTTCCGGCTGTCTTTGCATGTGGGTGACGTCGGCCACACGCTCGTCGTCGGCCCGACAGGCGCGGGCAAATCCGTGCTGCTCGCGCTCATGGCCTTGCAGTTCCGCCGTTATCTCCGCAGCCAAGTCTTCGCCTTCGACTTCGGCCGCTCGATCCGCGCCGCCGCGCTCGCCATGGGCGGCGACTGGCACGATCTCGGCGGCGGCCTGACCGAAGGATCGGACGCCTCGGTATCGCTCCAGCCGTTGGCCCGCATTCACGATACCTATGAGCGTGCCTGGGCCGCTGACTGGATCGTCGCGACCCTCCTGCGGGAAGGAATCAAAATCACCCCGGAGGCAAAGGAGCACATCTGGACGGCGCTGACCTCGCTCGCCTCGGCACCCGTCGGCGAGCGCACGATCACCGGCCTCAGCGTCCTTCTCCAGTCCAACGATCTCAAGCAGGCACTCCGCCCTTACTGCGTCGGCGGTCCCTATGGCCGGCTGCTCGATGCCGAAGCCGAGCATCTCGGCTCGGCGGACGTGCAGGCATTCGAGATCGAGGGGCTGGTCGGCACGGGCGCTGCGCCGGCTGTACTGGCCTATCTCTTTCATCGCATCGGCGACCGGCTCGACGGGCGGCCGACGCTGCTCATCATCGACGAGGGCTGGCTTGCGCTCGATGACGAAGGCTTCGCCAGCCAACTCCGCGAATGGCTGAAGACGCTCCGCAAGAAAAACGCCTCGGTTATCTTCGCCACCCAGTCGCTCAGCGATATCGACAATTCGGAGATTGCCCCGGCCATCATCGAAAGCTGCCCGACGCGACTGCTCCTGCCGAACGAACGGGCCATTGAGCCGCAGATCACGGCCATCTATCGCCGCTTCGGTCTCAATGACCGTCAGATCGAAATCCTCGCGCGGGCGACGCCCAAGCGCGACTACTACTGCCAGTCGCGGCGTGGCAACCGCCTGTTCGAACTGGGCCTGTCCGAAGTCGGGCTCGCGCTCTGCGCCGCTTCCTCGAAATCCGACCAGGCACTGATCGCCAATCTCGTCGCTGAGCATGGCCACGAGGGCTTTCTCGCGGCCTGGCTCAAGGCTCGCGACGCCGGCTGGGCCGCAGATCTCATCCCAACTTTTCCGTCCCTGGTCCCCGAAGACGAAAAGGAAATGTAAACATGAAGACCCGTTCCGTCCGCTCGCCTGCGGTGCTTCTCGCAGCAACCATGCTTGCCACCCCGATCGCGCTTTCGCCGGTCGCGACCACGCCTGCCTACGCCTGGAGAATCGTCTTCGATCCCAGCAACTACGCGCAGAACGTGCTCACGGCAGCGCGAACGCTCGAACAGATCAACCACCAGATCACCTCGCTTCAGAACGAGGCGACGATGCTGATCAATCAGGCCCGCAATCTTGCGAGCCTTCCGTTCTCCTCGCTCCAGCAGCTTCAGCAGAATGTTCAGCGCACGCAGCAGCTCCTGACCCAGGCCCAGAACATCGCCTTCGACGTGCAGCGGATCGATCAGGCGTTCCAGCAGCAATATGGCAACGTCTCCATGTCGGCCACGGATCAACAGCTCGTCTCCGATGCGCGCTCGCGCTGGCAGAACACGGTCGGCGGCCTGCAGGACGCAATGCGCGTCCAGGCGGGTGTCGTCAGCAATATCGACACCAACCGCACGCAGATGAGCGAACTGGTGAACCAGAGCCAGGGCGCGACCGGCGCGCTTCAGGCGACGCAGGCCGGCAACCAGCTTCTGGCGCTTCAGTCGCAGCAACTCTCCGATCTGGTGGCGTTACTTGCGGCTAACGGGCGCGCAGGCGCTTTGACCGAAGCCGAGCGCACAGCGGCTGCCGAACAGGGCCGCGAGCAGCGTCGTCGCTTCCTGACGCCCGGTTCAGGCTACCAGCCGGGCAACGCGCAGATGTTCAACGGCAACTGAGGGCGAGCTTATGGACGGCAAGATGCTGGCCCGGCTGGGCGCTGTTGTGTTCGTCGCCATCGCCATCACGGCGGCGGTCGTCGAGATGACCCGTAAGGAGGAGCCGTCAGAGGATTTCTCCACGCGCACCGTCGAACCTCGGCGCGATCCGCTGCGTGAGGCACAGCGCCGGTGCCAGCAGCTTGGGGCAACGGCCGCGAACGACGCCGAATGCCTGCGCGTCTGGGCGGAAACCCGCGATCGTTTCCTGCGTCCGTCGCCCGCGCCAGCGTCGCCGTCCTCCAGCGAAGGGCGGTGAAGCATGGGCGGCTCGGGCGTCATCGACACGTTCCTCGACACCTTCACCCGCTATATCGACTCCGGGTTCGGTCTGCTCGGCGGCGAGGTGGCGTTTATAGCCACAACGCTCATCGTGATCGACGTTACCCTTGCTGCGCTGTTCTGGAGCTGGGGGGCGGACGACGACATCATCGCGAGGCTGGTCAAAAAGACTCTGTTTGTCGGGGTATTTGCCTACCTGATTTCCAATTGGAACAACCTCGCCAAGATCGTTTTCGAGAGCTTCTCCGGTCTTGGCCTGAAAGCCGCCGGCACGGGGTTCACCGCTCAGGATCTCCTGCGCCCCGGCAAGGTCGCCCAGACCGGCCTCGATGCGGCGCGTCCTCTGCTTGACGCGATCTCGCCCTTGATGGGCTGGATCGCGGTCTTCGAGAACCTGATCCAGATCGTCTGCCTGCTCTTTGCCTGGGCGCTGGTCATCCTCGCCTTCTTTATTCTGGCGATCCAGCTCTTCGTGACGCTGATCGAGTTCAAGTTGTCGACGCTCGCCGGCTTCGTTCTGATCCCCTTCGGCCTGTTCGGCAAGACCGCCTTCATGGCCGAGCGCGTGCTTGGCAACGTGATCTCCAGCGGCATCAAGGTGCTCGTGCTCGCCGTTATCGTCGGCATTGGCTCCACGCTGTTCAGCCAGTTCACGCAAGGTTTTGGCGGCCAGACACCCAGCATCGATGATGCCATGGCCATCGTGCTCGCGGCCCTCTCGCTTGTCGGTCTTGGCATCTTCGGTCCAGGCATTGCCTCGGGCCTTGTCAGCGGCGGTCCCCAACTTGGCGCAGGCGCCGCGATTGGCACTGGCTTCGCGGTCGGAGGTGCAGCACTTGCCGCCGGCGGCGGCGCGGTGCTTGCCGCGAAGGGTGGTGCCGCTCTTCTTTCCGGCGGCGCCGCTGCCGCGCGAGACGGAGCAGCGGCGGCCGGCGCGGCATCGTCCGCCTACACGCTTAGTTCCATGGGACGATCGGGAGCGTCCGGCGTCGCGTCCGGCCTCGGAGGCGTAGCACGCGCCGCCGGCTCTGCCTCCGTTTCGCCATTGCGCCGTGCCGCTTCCCGCGCGTCCGAGAGCATGAAATCCAGCTTCTCCGACGGCGCGCGTGCAGGTGTCAGCGCCACCGGCGGCTCCTTCACCTCGGGCGCAGCAGCCGGCGAATCCGAACCGGCTTCCGTCGCTCCCGCCGCCACGCCCGACCAGCCTCCGGCCTGGGCGCAGCGCATGAAGCGCGGCCGGCATGTCTCTCACGGAGTCAGCGCCGCCGCCCATGCCGTTCGCTCGGGCGACAGTCACGGGTCCGGCGCATCCGTCAATCTCTCTGAAAGTGACCGCTCATGAATCTCTTCAAACGACCCGCCGTTCACTACGGCAAGACACCTGAGCCAGAAACGCCCTACCAGAAGGCCGCACAGGTCTGGGATGAACGCCTCGGCTCCGCTCGCCTGCAGGCGAAGAACTGGCGCTACATGGCGTTCGGTTCGTTGATCCTCTCGGCCGGCTTCGCGTCCGCATTGGTCTATCAGTCCGCGCGCGGGACGGTGGTGCCATGGGTGGTCCAGGTGGACAATCTGGGTCAGGCCCAGGCCGTCGCGCCCGCCACGGCAGACTTCCGCCCGACCGATCCCCAGATAGCCTGGCATCTGGCGCGCTTCATCGAGCAGACCAGAAGCATTCCCGCCGATCCGATCATTGTCCGCCAAAACTGGCTCAGGGCCTATGAATGGACGACCGATCGCGGCGCCGCCGCGCTCAACGACTATGCCCGCGCCAACGATCCTTTCACGAAAGTCGGCAAGCAGCAGATCGCGATCGAGGTTTCCAGCGTCATCCGTGCTTCTCCGGACAGCTTCCGCGTGGCGTGGACGGAACGGCATTTCGAGAACGGCCAACTCTCCACGACCGAACGATGGACGGCGATCCTGACGATCGTCATCCAGCCGCCGCGTGATGCGGAGCGGCTCAAGGTCAACCCGTTGGGAATCTATGTGAATGCGATTTCGTGGTCGCGGGAGATGAGCCAATGAAATCGGCTTTCTGTAATCCCGCCATTCCGGCTTTCCGTAAATCCGTTCTTCCGGCTCTGCTGCTTTCCGCCTCCACGCTGGCGGGTTGCGCCACGCCGCAGAAGCCGCCCGAAATCAGCTACGATCGAAATGTTCCGGCTTTGCCGGCCGTACCCGCTTCAGTCACAGACGATCGGCCCCGTCCGATTCATATCCCTCCGGCGTGGACGCCCGCAAAAGGCGGGACGGCAGCCAGCACCCCTGTCGGACGCGTCGAGAATGCCAACGCCGCCGCTCGGGTTCAGCCGCGCCGGGAGGGGTACTTCAACGCGATCCAGATCTACCCCTGGTCGGAAGGAGCGCTCTATCAGGTCTATGCCGCACCCGGCCAGATTACCGACATCGCGCTGGAACCCGGTGAGTCGCTGACCGGTGCTGGACCGATTGCGGCCGGCGATACCGCACGATGGATCATCGGGGACACCGAGAGCGGCAGCGGCACAACGCGGCGCGTCCACATCCTCGTGAAGCCGTCCCGGCCGGACATCACGACCAATCTCGTCGTGACCACCGACCGGCGCGTTTACATGATCGAGCTGCGTTCCGGAGCGAAGCCCTATATGCCCTCCGTCGCATGGTCCTATCCGCGGCCGCGCGCCGGACAAGGCCAGAGCATCCCGGCGACGCCGGTCATCCCGGTCGTCGCGGCGCGCAACTACCGCTACGGTTTGACCGGCGGGAATCCGCCCTGGAAACCCGTCTCCGTCTATGATGACGGCCGCAGGGTTTACGTCGAGTTCCCGCGCGGGATCGTCCAGGGCGAAATGCCGCCGATCTTCGTCATCGGTCCGGACGGCGAAGCGCAGCTCGTCAACAGTCGTATCCACCAACACATCCTGATCGTCGATCGCTTGTTCGGCGCGGCGGAGCTGCGGCTCGGCGGCGGCGACCGTCAGCAGGTCGTCAGAATTGTCCGCACCGACCGGAGACCCGCATCATGAGTGAGGACAAAACTAACACTGCATCTTCCATGCGTCTGCGCGCCGAGGCACCGCGCGTTACCCGCCTTTCGCGGAAAGTGCTGGCAAGCGTTGCGGCCGTCGGGCTCGTCGGCATCGGCGGCGCGCTGATCTACGCCCTCCAGACCCGCGACGGAGGTCAGGGCGGAGAGGAACTTTACTCGACCAACAACCGCCAGACCGCAGATGGCCTCGCCGGCCTGCCGCGCGATTATACTGGACCTGTGCTAGGTCCGCCGCTGCCCGGTGATCTTGGGCGACCGATTCTTGACGCCCAGAACAGGGGCCAGCCCGTTGTTCCGCCGACGATCGCGACGCCGACCGTCGACGAAGCCGAACAACGCCGTCGAGCCGAAGAAGAGGCGGCCCGCACCAGCCGCGTCTTCTTCCAGACCCAGCCAAGTGCGACACCCGGGACGCCCGGTGGCGCGACCACGCCAAACGTTCCCGGCTTCGATCTCGCCGGCTTGACCGGGCAACTCGGACAGCAGACCGCGCAGGATCGGCAGCTTGCGTTTCTGAATGCGCCCGTCGATCGCCGGACCACATCGTCGGATCGGGTCGTGGCTCCGGCTTCGCCGTTCATCCTTCAGGCAGGAGCGGTGATTCCCGCCGTGCTCATTACTGGCATCCGCTCCGATCTGCCCGGCCAGATCACGGCACAGGTGACGGAAAACGTCTACGACAGTCCGACCGGCCGCATTCTGCTCGTGCCGCAAGGCACCCGGATTATCGGTCAGTACGATAACAACGTGCAGTTCGGTCAGAGGCGAGCGCTCCTGGTCTGGAACCGGCTGATCTTCCCGAACGGCCGTTCCATCGTGCTCGAACGTCAGCCGGGCGCCGATACCCAGGGCTATGCTGGCCTTGAAGATGGCGTCGATTACCACTGGTGGGATCTGGCCAAGGCGGCGGGATTGTCCACGCTGCTCGCGGTCGGCACAGAACTGGCGGTCAGCGACGAGGACCGCTTGGTGCGCGCCATCCGTGATGGAGCACAGGACACCATCAACGACGCCGGCCAGCAGATCGTCCGGCGCCAGTTGCAGGTTGCGCCGACATTGACCATCCGACCGGGCTTCCCCGTCCGCGTTATGGTCACCCGCGATCTTGTCCTCGAACCCTATAGAGGCTGACCATGGCAAAGCTGAAACTCGGACCGATCGTCGACGACAGGCCCGTCAAGGTGACGGTAGAACTACCTGCACAACTGCATCGTAACCTTGTGGCCTATGCCGAAATCCTGGCCCGAGAGACCGGCCAGCCCGTCGCCGATCCCGTGAGGCTCATCGTGCCCATGCTGGAGAGGTTCATCTCGACAGATCGGGGCTTTGCGAAAGCTCGGCGCTCCACGCAATCGTCGACGGCGCAAGTCTGACGGCCATTGCTCTCGCCATGGAGAGGAATCGCCTGAAGGCGGGATTGTCGTTGCTGGCGGACCAGACCGCGGAGAAGGGAAGATCCTCGTTGCTGATCGGCCGGTAGGCCACACCTGGGAACCGTGCGACGGTCATCGCCTCGCTCACCAGCGTCAAACCCCGCCCGATCGCCACCAGCGGCAGGAGATTGTCCCGACCGACCGATTGCACCTGGATCTCGGGATGCTGGCCGAGCCCGGCCAGCTCCCGCACCAGATAGTCATGGATCTCCTGACCCGGCGCCGCCTCAGTCACGATGAAGGGCTCATCCATCAAATCCTGCCAGGCGAGCTCGGAGCGAGCCGTGAGGTGGTGGTGATCCGGCAGCACCGCAAAGATCCGCTCCGACCACAACGCCGCGCGTTCGCAGGCCAGCCAATCCCTCGTCCCCGTGATGAAGGCGACGTCGAGGCGCAATTGCCGGATGGCCGCGACGTGCTCGTCGGGGTTGCCGTCGATCAGTTCGATCCGGACCGTGCCATGTCGTTCGCTGTAGTCACGCAGCAGGTCGGCCAGGAAGCCCGAGGCGATGGAAGAGTAGATGCCGATCCGGACGCGCCCGTTCTCGGATCGGCCCGCCGAGGCCACGTCATATGCACCTTCGCCGATGGTCCTGATGGCCTTGCGCGCTCGCCGCAGGAAGCGCTGTCCGGCATAGGTCGCCGATACGCCCCATGTATGCCGATGAAACAGGGACGCGCCGATTTGGTCCTCGAGGTCGGCGATGCATCGGCTGATTGCCGCCTGCGATCGCCCGAGGGCAGTTCCCGCCTTGCGGAAGCTGCCGTGCTCGGCCGCAGCCACGAAATAGCGGAGGTGGCGAAGTTCTATTGAATCGGGATACTTCGTCACCTCCCGCATCACACACCCTCCTTGCACCATGACGGCTGGGCGATGGCCGAGCGAAGACAGCTCGGAGCCGCGTGGTCCGTTCGGAAGGCTCGCCGTCGCTGGCGCTTGGCGACCGGGAGCGCTGGGATCAAGGCGGCCATAGGAGTCCGGTCTCCGGTCAGGTGAGGCGACCGGCCGGGGGAGACATGTTTGTGCTTCCACCGCCACATCGTTCCTACCCCTTTGGCCAGATTGGATGATGGTCATCGATGACAAAAGGGTGGGCGTGACGGACCGGCCCATGGCGATGGCCGCGCTTCGCGTCGGCCTCGCCGGAGAGAGGCGGCGCATGATCGACCCCGGCTTCAAGCGGATGGCTGTGCTCGATTTCGTGGTGATCGTGCTCGATGATATCGGGATCATGTGCGGGCCAGAGTCGCACGGCAGCAATCGCGCCAGCCCCAGCCGCGATGGCCAGCACCGCGAAAGCCGTCGTCATCCCGAAACCTGCTCCGAGCCAACCCGCCAGCGGATAGGTCACGAGCCATCCAGCATGCGACAGCGCGAATTGCGCGGCGAAGAGCGACGGCCGATCCTCCGGGTGTGCGGAGCGACGCAGCAGGATTCCACCTGGCGTCATGACAGCGGAACCGGCGGCGCCCAGCAAGAACCAGAGAACCAGAATGGACCACCAGCTCTGGTAAAACGCGGCAATCGCGAGCAACACCGGCAAAGCTACTGAGCCCGTGATCATGACGCTGCGCGGTGATCTGCCTTCGAGGAGTTTGAGCAAGGCGAAGGCGACGACCATGGAACCCGCCCCATAAGTAGCAAAGAACCATGCAACATCGCCTTCCGTGCCCCCGAAGCCTGCGCGAACGATGACCACCGTGTTCACGATCACCATCGCGCCCGCCGCCGACGAAGCAAAGCTGAGGGCTAGCAACCCGCGCAGGCGCGGCGTCGCGAAATAGATCCGGCTTCCGCGTGTCAGCCGTTCAAGGAAGGGGCGCTGCACCGTCTTGGCGACCGGCAGGGCGACCGAAAGGACCAGCAGGCCCGAGGCGATGAAGCCGATGGCATTGCCGAGGAACAGCCAATGAAAGCTGATGAGCGTGAGCAGAAGGGCGGCCAGCAGTGGGCTGAGCAGGGATTCGAGGTCATAGGCCAGCCGCGACATGGAAAGCGCGGCGGTATATTCCTTTTCGTCGGGAAGAACGTCGGGAATGGTCGCCTGGAAAGTCGGCGTGAAGGCAGCCGAACAGGACTGGAACAGGAAGACCAGCGCATAGATTTGCCAGACCTCCGTGACGAACGGCAGTAGCAGAACCATACCGGCACGCAGGACATCGAGCGTCACCAAAAAGGCGCGGCGCGGCACCCGGCCCGCCAACGCGCCCGCGAAGGGCGAGACGCCGACATAGGCGATCATTTTGACGGCGAGGGAGATGCCCAGCACTTGACCGGCGTCGGTGCCAGCCAGATCATAGGCGAGCAGGCCGAGGGCGACCGTGGTGAGACCCGTGCCGATCAAGGAAAGGACCTGCGCGGCGAAGAGATTACGATATGTCCGGTTGACGAGGATCGAAACCATGGCGATCCTATTGGCTGGTGAAAAATTCGCGCTCGGCCGGCCCAAACTGGACCGCGTCGAAGCGCACGCAGGTCGTGCCTTCGACCGGCGGGCCGGATTTCGTTTCAACCGACAAGTTGTTCTTCACCAAAGCGTGCATTACCGTCTCCTTACCTTCGTCAATCGGGCCTCAGACAGAACTGTGCGGTCTCCAATGGTTGGAAGGTCAAGACCCGATTTCATCTGATTCCCGGCAAGCCGACCCAAGCTCGCGCGCCGGACTGAACGCGGCGAGTTCAATCTTCGTAGTACGGCTCAGACACGAAGCGAGGCGATGAGTTAGCCGTGCGGAGCCAAGGACGCAGGTGCCGAATTCACATCGTGTTTCGGATGGCGCCGCTGATTTTACCTAGTCATCAGCATGGTCTTCGTGGATATGGAACGCCATGTCGATCAGCATGTCGCTTACATGGCTGTCCGCCACTTCGTAGAAGACCTGCTTTGACCGACGCTCCCCTCTGACGAGCCTTGCACCTCTGAGCAGCCGCAAATGATGGCTGACCAACGTCTGCGATAGCTCCAGATTCTCAACAATCTCGCCAACAGACCTTGGACCTGGCAGGCAAAAGAGCAGAATTCTCAGTCTTGTGGGATCGCCCAGCAGGCGGAAAGTCTCTGCCAATACGGTTACGTCGTGCTGCGTCAAGGATGGGGCTTGTTTCAATGCTCATGCTCCTGTTAGGCGTGGACGTGCTCATGGCCATTGTCATGGTCGTGTCCATCCCCATGCGCGTGGCCCGTCGGGACAGGGAATTGGGACAGGCTGCATGCTTCCGCTTCGTCATTCCAGTCGATAGCGATAGTCGCATGTTCGATCGTAAACTGTGACTTCAGTTCATTCTCGACTCCGCGCACGACCGAGCGAGCATCGACATCGGCAGCCGGTCGCACATGCATCGTGGCCAAGGTCCGCCCGGAGGTGATCGACCAGACATGGATGTGGCTAACGGACGCCACGCCAGGGATATTTTCGACGAGATGACGTTCAATCTTTTCCGGCGTCGCGTTGTCGGGCGCACCTTCGAGCAGGATATGGATCGACTTGCCGAGAAGGCCCCAGGCGCTGCGCAGGATCAGCAGGGAGACAACCACCGACAGGATGGGATCGATCGGGGTCCAACCCGTGTAAGAGATCACAATGGCTGCTGAAACCGCACCCACGGAACCGAGCAGGTCACCCATGACATGAAGGGCGGCGCCCTTGATGTTGACGTGCTCGCTATCGCCGCGCGTCAGAATCCAGAACACCAGAATATTGATGAGAAGGCCGGCGATGGCAACGCCGAGCATCGGTCCCGCCAAGATCACGTGCGGTTCCTGGAAGCGCTGCCAAGCTTCATAGACAATCCAGACGACGATCGCGAACAGCGTGATCGCATTGATGAAACCGGCAAGGACCTCGAAACGCAGATAACCGAAGGTTCGCTTGGGGTCGGCCGCACGCCGTCCGAACCGAAAGGCCGCATAGGCTAGCGCCAGCGCAGCCGCGTCGCTCAACATATGTCCGGCGTCGGCCAGCAGCGCCAGCGATCCTGAGATCAGACCGCCGATCACCTCCACGATCATGAACGTGAAGATCAGGAAAAACGAGAGAAGAACCTTGCGCTCATTATCGCTCGTGACGGTCGGCGCATGGGAGTGATCGTGGGAATGGTCATCGTGAGAATGACCATGGCTGTGTGAATGGGACATTTCAGGGCTCATCCGTTTGACATATAACACATGAATAGATGTTCATATGTTGGATGTCAACCACCCCGATAGCAATCCGCCCCAGCGGGCAGGGCCTACGGCGGGGTAGCGGGTCACCGTATCGCGCCGGTAGGCTTGATCACGGTCCGGTCAATGGACCGGGATGGGGTCGGGGGAAACCTGTCCCCTGCTGGCATTGACCAGCACCGCCGCAATGACCGCGGCAATCACGAGGGCAGCTCCAGCGCCCATAAGCGCAGGACCATAGCCGAAGATCAGTGCATCACTGGCAGATCTCTCCACATCGCCACCGCCGGCCTCGCGCGCGATAGAGCGCACCGAGTGCATCCGGCAACCTGCTCGCCGTGACCGAGATGGAAATGGTCGAAAGGACGGCCAGCCCCAACGCAACGCCGACTTGCTGCGAAGCGTTGAAGAGTACCGAAGCAATACCAGGAGGGGGGTCCGGCCGCCGCTGAGGTTCGATGTCCGCCGCCTCCGCATTGTGATCCGCGACGCATCGGCAGTTGTTGACCTGCGTAGTCGGCAATGGCCCGTCCCGTTTCTGGCTCATCCATCCTTGGATCTCACTGGACAGATCATATCTTAATGACGTGCTGGCATTCTCTCCGAGGCGCGGGAAGCTTACCGATAGCCAGATAAGCTTCAGACAGTGGCTTGTGAGAAACTGCGGCACCAGTCTCTCGCGCATCAATCAGTTCAAGGGTCTGCAAAAGCTTCTCGGCAACTTCCATGTCGCCGTCGGAACAGGCCCGTTTGAACAGGTGCAGGATTTCGCGGGCGAGGATCATAGCTACTGCTCCCTGGCGCCATAGCTGCTTCTTTTTGCCTGTGCCGAAACAACGGGGCCGAGGTGCTCGAACTTGTTACCCGTCGCTCCAGAACGACGGCGAGTCTTGGGCGTCCTGTCCGACTTACCATCCGCCGAGAGTTCGTCGATGATCGGGCAGTCCGGTCGGGCATTACCCCGACAGTTTTCGGCCAGATGCTTGAGCGTCATGCTCATCTCCTGGAGTTCGCGTGCCTTCCGCTCAAGCTCTTCGACATGCTCAAGTGCAACACGCTTGACGTCAGCGCTCGCACGGCTTCGATCTCGCCACAGGGCGAGCAATTCGGTCATTTTCTCGACCGAGAAGCCGAGATCGCGCGCATGCCTGATGAAGCGCAATGTATGCACATCCTTTTCGGAGTAGTCGCGATAGCCGCTATCTGTTCGGGATGCCTCCGGGATCAATCCAATCGCTTCGTAGTAGCGGATCATCTTGGCCGAAACGCCCGATGCCGCCGCAGCCTTGCCGATATTCATCATCCTGTCCTTTCGGTAGGTTTTATGTGGTCGTTTCTTCGGGCGTAAAAAACACGTCCGCATGCATGTCCTCGCTCCGCAGGCCCAGTTCGCGAAACATGACGCCGGCAGCGTCAATCATGGCGGGCGGTCCCGCCATATATGCCTTCCAGCCATCGAGATCCTGAATGTCACTCACGATCGCATCCGTTACCAGGCCGGTTCGGAAGTGATCGGATCGGCTCACCTCCGAGAGCACGGGAATGAACTGGAGATTGTCGTAGGTGCTCGCCAGAAGACTGAAATGTTCGACCAAATAGAGATCGCGTTCCGTCCGCGCCCCAAAATAGAGATGGATCGGCTGACGCAGGCCGCTTGCCAGCGCCATTTCGACAATCGACTTGATCGGAGCCAGACCCGACCCGCCGGCGACCGCCAGAATTGGACCAGTATGCTGTTCGCGCAGAAAAGAGCTGCCGAGCGGCCCGCGGACCGAAACCTCGTCACCGACCTTGAGTGACCTGGCGACGTGTTCGCTCGTCG
>NZ_BAABTE010000022.1:0-52992 GCF_040371715.1 Brucella sp. NBRC 14130 | reverse complement strand
CGCATCAGCCTGCCGCTTGCGGCGCCGCCGCCCTCGTTGTGGCGCCATATAGACCCCACCAAACAAAACTGTCAACGACCAATCATAACTTTTTCCAAAAATTCTTTCCACAGGCATCAAAGAAAAAGGGCCGCTCAAAGCGGCCCTATATATAAGCGTCGATCCGCTTCACGCAGAGAGCCACCCCATGCGGTCCGCCACATCATTGGCAAGTGCACGCACGCGCCTGCCCATGTCTTCTATAATATCAGGGCGAGCCTCGGCAGCCATCATTGACAAAGCGATCCCGGCCGTTGGATGAAACGGCCGGTCGCAGATCGCCGCGCCAATGCAGAACATGCCTTCGCGCAACTGGCCATTATCCAGTGAATAGCCTCGTGCCTTTACTTCCGCCATCTCCGCTTCCAGAACCTTGAGCGACGGCGCACTGGCCGGGGTGATCAGTTCCGGCCATTCGGAGGGCAGATGACGGGCCAGTTCCTGCGGGGACATCGCGGCCAGCATGGCCTTGCCGGTCGCGGTAAAGACAGCCGGAACCCGCATGCCGATGCGGAACGTGATTCCGAGAGGTGCGGTCGAGTTGCGGCAGGACAGATAAATGACCTCCGGACCTTCCAGATGCGAGAGCGTCAATGTATGCGCGCCAAGGCCTTCCGCCTCTGCCACCGCCTCATGAAACGCATCGACAATGTCGCTGCCCGCCATGAACACATTGGCCCAGCGCACCGATTGCGATCCCATCGTGAAGCTTCCGTCGCCGTTGAGCTTCAAGAGCTTGAGATGCACCAATGTCTGGCAAAGCCCATGCACACTGCTTTTCGGCAAGCCCGTCCGGCGGGCAAGATCGGAAAGCTTGAGCCCGTCCGCAGAACCCTTGCCGCCTTCCTGCGCGGATTTTGCAACCTGATCCAGAATTTGAGCCGCGCGCATGACCGCCGGAACCAGTTTCTGGGAACCCTCTTCGTCGCTCGCCGTTTTCGTCATAGCCTTGCCATTCACCTGATCGACCGCCTGATTAACCGTTTGACTTTGGTAATGACGGCCTGTTTAATTCAAAATACCGTAAGCTGTTCAATATACTGAACATGCTTTCTCTGCAAGACTGGGATGGAAAACCACTATGCTCGCTTTGAAAGACCCTTCGCTGCTCAAATCGCAATGCCTTGTTGACGGGCGCTGGATAGACGCCACGGACGGCGCCAAGATTGACGTCACCAACCCGGCAGACGGTTCGGTCATCGGCACTGTTCCCTCCCTTTCTGTCGCGACCATCAAGGAAGCCATCGACGCTTCCGCAAAAGCTTTCCCGGCATGGGCCGCCAAGACCGCCAAGGAACGCGCCGCCATTCTGCGCAAGTGGTTCGACCTGATCGTTGCCAATGCAGACGATATTGCTCTTATCATGACATCCGAACAGGGCAAGCCGCTTGCCGAAGCGCGCGGCGAGGTTCTTTACGCGGCATCGTTCATCGAGTGGTTCGCTGAAGAGGCCAAGCGTGTCTATGGCGACACCATCCCTGCCCCGCAGACCGGGCAGCGCCTGACCGTCATTCGCCAGCCGGTCGGCGTCACCGCCGCAATCACCCCATGGAATTTCCCGGCGGCGATGATCACGCGCAAGGCAGCACCGGCGCTGGCTGCCGGCTGCACAATGATCGTTCGCCCTGCGGACCTGACCCCGCTGACGGCGCTGGCGCTGGGTGTTCTCGCCGAAAAGGCTGGCATTCCTGCCGGGGTCCTGCAGATCGTCACCGGCAAGGCGCGCGAAATCGGCGCTGAGCTGACGAGCAATGAAACGGTGCGCAAGCTTTCCTTCACAGGGTCCACCGAAGTCGGTCGCCTGCTGATGGCGCAATGCGCGCCGACCATCAAGCGCATCTCGCTGGAACTGGGCGGCAACGCGCCGTTCATCGTCTTTGACGATGCCGATCTGGACGCAGCCGTCGATGGCGCGATGATCTCCAAATATCGCAATGCGGGACAGACCTGTGTCTGCGCCAACCGCATCTATGTGCAGCGCGGGATTTACGACAAGTTCGCCGAAAAGCTCGCGGCGAAGGTCAAGGAACTCAAGGTCGGCAACGGTACGGAACCGGGCGTCGTCATCGGGCCGATGATCGAGCCGAAAGCCATCACCAAGGTCAAGGCCCATATCGATGACGCCCTGTCCAAGGGAGCGAAGCTCATCACCGGCGGCAAGGAACTGGGGGGTCTGTTCTTCGAACCGGGCGTGCTGACCGGCGTGACCACCGACATGATCGTGGCCAGGGAAGAGACTTTCGGTCCATTGGCCCCGCTCTTTGCCTTCGATACGGAAGAAGAAGTCATCGCCATGGCCAATGACACGATCTTCGGGCTGGCCGCTTACTTCTATACGGAGAATTTCAGCCGCGCGATCCGTGTGAGCGAGGGGCTGGAATACGGCATGGTCGGCCATAATACCGGGCTCATTTCCAACGAAGTCGCGCCGTTTGGTGGCGTGAAGCAGTCGGGCCTCGGTCGTGAGGGCTCCAAATACGGCATCGATGAATATCTCGAAACCAAATATATTTGCAGCGCCTACAAGCGTTAGCAAAAACCGTTTCCAGTCCGTTCCCGAACTGTCCGGTGCAAAGCAGTATCAAAGAGGATGGCGCGCATTGTTCGCGCCATCTTTTTTATCTATAGACGGTGTAATCGCTAATATGGCTTTCGCCGAAGATAATCTGGAAAATATATGCTGCGCCGCCTTTACGACTGGACGATTTCGCTTGCCGCAAGAAAATCCGCCGAATGGTGGCTGGCCATCATCGCCTTCGTGGAAAGCTCCGTCTTTCTCGTACCCGCCGACGTCCTGTTTCTACCGATGGCGCTAGCAAGGCCGGAGCGCGCCTGGCGCTACGCCTTCATTGCCACGGTTTCATCCGTCCTCGGCGGCATTGCAGGCTGGTATCTGGGCTATCACGCCTATGAACAGATCGCCAAGCCGGTGCTCGAAATGTACGGCAAGCTCGACACATTCGAGCAATTGCGTGGCACGACCAGCGCCGATGCGATCCTGTTGATGCTGATCACCTCCGGCCTCTCGCATCTGCCGCCAATAAAGGTGGTGACGATCCTGTCCGGTGCAGCGGGCATCAATATCTGGCTGTTCATCGCATCGGCGATCGTGGCGCGCGGCGCGCGCTTCTTCTTTCTGGCCTGGCTGCTGCGCCGCTATGGCGAACCGATCCGTCATTTCATCGAAAAGCGCCTGGGCCTGATCGCAAGCGTGGTGGCGGTTGCCCTGATTGCGCTGTTCTTTGCTGTGAAATACCTTCACGCCTGAGCGGTTCGCCCAAACTCGGTCAAAATGAACTGCTTGGAAACAAGGCAGATTTTGCGCTTAGATATATCCAGAGCACCTTTTCAGGGAAACCCACATGGCGTTTGCACTCAATAATCCGGTCGGCAAAACACAGGCATGGACCGCGGGCATAATGACCATCGGCCTTGCCGCAACCGTCGGCACGGCGCTGGGTTTCGAACATCTGGCTGGCTTCATGCCCTGCAAGCTCTGCCTCGAACAACGCACGCCTTATTATATCGGCGTTCCGGTTCTGGCGGCGGCGTGGGTCTCCTACGGCCTGAAATGGCCCCCGATCCTGACGCGCGGCCTGATTCTCATCGGCGCGCTGCTGATGACCTACGGGCTGGCGCTTGCGATCTATCACACCGGCGTCGAACTGAAATACTGGCCCGGCCCGATCGATTGCAGCGCCGCGACCATGAAGGTCACGCTGGATGCGGGCAATCTTCTGAGCGACCTCAATTCCACGCGTCCGCCTGCATGCGATAGCGCGCCGGGCCACTTCCTCGGCTTGTCCTTTGCCGGATGGAACGTCGTCGCAAGCCTGCTCTTTGCAGCGATCGGCTACTACGGCGCTTTTGCGAAAAGTGGGAAGTAAGAGCGGAAAACTATAGGAATCAAGGCTCCAGTTCGACATCCCAGTACAGAAAATCGAGCCAGCTGTCGTGCAGATGGTTGGGAGGGAAAAGGCGGCCGTTATTGTGCAGATCCTGCACTGTCGGCATGACCGGCTTCTGGCGCGGCCACATATGCGCGACGGCGGGCATCATGCCGCCCTTGCGCAGATTGCATGGTGAACAGGCGGCGACCACATTTTCCCACGTCGTCTCGCCGCCATGGCAACGCGGGGTAACGTGATCGAAGGTCAGGTCATGCTGCGATCCGCAATACTGGCACTCGAAACGATCACGCAGGAAGACATTGAAGCGGGTGAACGCGGGATAACGCGGCGGCTTCACATAATCCTTCAGGCAGATGACGCTCGGAACGCGCATGGAAAACGATGGCGAGGAAACGATGTGATCGTATTCCGCCACGATATTCACGCGTTCAAGAAACACCGCCTTGATCGCATCCTGCCAGGACCAGAGCGAGAGAGGATAGTAGCTGAGCGGGCGATAATCCGCGTTCAGAACCAGCGCGGGCAAGCCACTGGTCGAGACGGTTCTGGGCGAGACGGCAACAGTCAAGGGCGCACCTCCTTCAGAGCAACTCCGAAAAAGGGCGAAATGGCTCTCCATGCGGAATTGCGCTTCTCATCGAAGCGCCGCGCGTCCATTTGGGCGCAACAACGACGCTCCAATCTCATGAAGACGGTGCGGCGATGCGCAGAAAAATCAAGCTTCTGCGAATCGAAATACCGTCATCAGCCGATGTGGATAATGTAAGCCCGACGTGACAGGATTGTGAAGCGGAAACGCATTTATGCTTCGGGAAACACGCAAGATTTACAGAAGCGGCGCAGCCTCGCGTCCCTTGATGGCGGCATAATAGGCCCAGAACAATCGCGCCGCCACGCCCCGCCACGGCGCCCAGTCTTCCGCAAGCTTGCGAAGCGCCACTGCATCGGGCCGGGTCTCGTGCGCAAAAGCATGGCCGACAGCCGTCTGCAACGCCACATCGCCCGCCGGAAACACGTCCGGATGACCGGCTGCAAACAGCAGATAGACCTCCGCCGTCCACGGGCCGATGCCCTTGATCGCCGTCAGAGCCGCGATCGCTTCCCCGGCAGGCAGTTCGCAAAGCCCGTGCAGGTCGAGGCCATCCCGGGCAAGCGCTTCGCTCACAGCCAGAAGCGTTCTCTGCTTTGGCCGCGAGAGACCGGCAAAACGCCAGGCCTCCTCCCCGCCCGCAATATAGGTCTCCGGCGTCAGCGGATCGATCGCCTGTTTCAGACGCGCCCAGATCGCGGCCGCGCTGGCCGTCGATACCTGCTGCGCGACAATGATCGAGGCGAGACTTTCAAACCCCGGTTCGGACCGGCGCAGCGGCACCGCATGGGAGCGGCTGCGAATATCGGCGAGCCGCGTATCGGCGAGAACCAGCGCCTCCAGCCCGGCTTCAATATCGCTCAATGTATCGATCCGCCGCATCCCCTGGCCTTTCATTTCTGCGACGGGCACCGTACCAATGGAATCAGATGACAATCAACTGACATCGGCAACTGACACCGATAACCGACCCCGGCAACTGACATTGAACCTGCCATGACCCAACCCGTCTTCCGCTTTGCTCCCAGCCCCAATGGCCAGTTGCATCTTGGCCATGCCTATTCCGCCCTCCTGAATGCGGACATGGCGGCAAAGAGCAACGGACGTTTTCTGCTGCGCATGGAAGACATCGACACCGCACGCTGCACGCCTGCACTGGAACAGGGCATTTACGACGATCTTCGCTGGCTTGGCCTGACATGGGAAACCCCTGTGCGCCGCCAGTCGGAACATTTTGGCGATTATCGCAATGCTCTTACCAAACTTGCCGACAAGGGCCTCGTCTATCCTGCCTTCCTCAGCCGGGGCGAGGTTCGCGAGCAGATCGGCGAAGCTTTCGCCAAGGGCGAGGAATGGCCGTCCGACCCGGACGGGACGCCGCTTTATCCGCAGGGCGAACGTGATCTGACCGAAAAGGAACAGATGGAGCGTATCGCATCGGGCATGCCCTATGCGTGGCGGCTCAATATGGACAAGGCGCTTCGGGCAATTGCCGCCGCAGGCGAACCGCTGTTCAAGCCCCTGAGTTGGAATGAAAGCGGTGCGGGTCCGGATAATGAAACGGGATGCGTCGTCGCCGACCCCGCCCGCTGGGGCGATGTGGTGATTGCGCGCAAGGACACTCCGACCAGCTATCACCTTTCCGTGGTGGTGGACGATGCCCTGCAAGGCATCACCCATGTCGTGCGCGGGCGCGATCTGTTTCACGCGACATCCGTGCACCGGCTCCTGCAGAAGTTGCTCGGCCTGCCGGAACCGCTCTATCATCACCATGATCTGGTGCTGGGCGACGACGGATTGAAACTGTCGAAAAGCCGCCGGGATACCGCGCTCGCATCGCTGCGCGAACAGGGCTTTACCCCGGACGATATCCGCGCCAAGTTATCGCTATAGAAGCTATTTTCGCCGCAGCGTCACAGATGATGTGCCCGCGCCCCGATTGACGAACGCACGTCAAAGCGGTTCAAAGGCGGCATGACGGCTGGCACTGAAGAGTGCCGGCGGCAATTTTGTTTATTTTGAAGGAGGCGGAGCCATGGTTTCTCAGAAAGCCGGTAATTACGTTGAGATAGAAGGCTTGCGCGTTGCCCCCGAACTGGTGGAATTTCTGGCCAAGGAGGCCGCGCCCGGCACCGGTGTGGAACCGGAAAAGTTCTGGAAGGGCTTTGCCGCTATCGTCCGCGATCTCGCCCCGAAGAACCGCGCCCTCCTCGCCAAGCGCGACGACCTTCAGGCCAAAATCGACGCCTGGTACAAGCAGAACCGCGACAAGGGTTACACCCAGGCGGACTACCAGCAGTTCCTGAAAGACATTGGCTACCTCCTGCCCGAAGGTGGAGATTTCAAGGTGTCGACCGCCAATGTCGATCCGGAAATCGCCCATATCGCCGGTCCGCAGCTCGTCGTTCCGGTCATGAACGCGCGCTATGCGCTGAACGCTGCCAATGCGCGCTGGGGTTCGCTCTATGATGCGCTCTACGGCACCGATGCCATCTCCGACGCCGATGGCGCGGAAAAGGGCAAGGGCTACAATCCCAAGCGCGGTGAAAAGGTTATCGCCTGGGCGAAAAACTTCCTCGATGAAAGCGCCCCCCTCGCCTCTGGCAAATGGGCCGACGTCGCCGGTCTCTCCGTGAAAGACGGCAAGCTTGAAATCAGGCTCGCCGACGGTTCGGCAACCGCACTGAAGGATGAAAGCCAGTTCAAGGGCTATAATGGCGATGCCGCCGCCCCGACGAATGTGCTTCTCGCCAAGAACAACATGCATGTCGACATTGTCGTCAATGCGGACCACCCGATCGGAAAGACGGATCCGGCGCATATTGCCGACATGGTTCTGGAATCGGCCATCAGCACGATCCAGGATTGCGAGGATTCCATCGCCGCCGTCGATGCCGAAGACAAGGTTGGGGTCTATCGCAACTGGCTCGGCCTGATGAATGGCAAGCTAGAAGATACGTTCGAAAAGAACGGCAAGCAGATGACCCGCCGCCTCAATGGCGACCGCACCTATAAGACGCCGGATGGTTCCACGCTGACGCTCAAGGGCCGTTCGCTCATGCTGGTGCGCAATGTCGGCCACCTGATGACCAACCCGGCCATTCTCGATGCCGAGGGCAATGAAGTGCCGGAAGGCATCATGGATGCGGCCTTCACCAGCCTGATCGCGCTGCACGATATTGGTCCGAACGGGCGTCACATGAATTCGCGCGAAGGTTCGGTCTATATCGTCAAGCCGAAGATGCACGGCCCGGAAGAAGTGGCTTTCGCCAACGAGCTTTTCGCCCGCACGGAGGAAATGCTCGGCATGAAGCCCAACACTCTCAAGATGGGTGTGATGGATGAGGAACGCCGCACGACCGTCAACCTCAAGGAAGCGATCCGCGCTGCCAAGGATCGCGTGGTCTTTATCAATACCGGCTTCCTTGATCGCACCGGCGACGAGATCCATACCTCGATGGAAGCGGGCCCAATGATCCGCAAGGGCGACATGAAACAGGCCGCATGGATCGGCGCTTACGAACAGTGGAATGTCGATATCGGGCTGGAATGCGGCCTTTCCGGCCACGCACAGATCGGAAAGGGCATGTGGGCGATGCCCGATCTGATGGCCGCGATGCTGGAGCAGAAGATCGCGCATCCGAAGGCCGGGGCGAACACCGCATGGGTGCCGTCGCCGACTGCCGCAACCCTTCACGCGACGCATTATCATCAGGTGGACGTTGCCAGCGTTCAGGAGAAACTGAAGAGCCGCCCGCGCGCCAGGCTGGACGATATCCTGTCGGTGCCGGTCGCAACCCGCCCGAACTGGACGCCGGAAGACATCCAGAAGGAAATCGACAACAACGCACAAGGCATTCTGGGTTATGTCGTGCGCTGGGTCGATCAGGGCGTCGGCTGCTCCAAGGTGCCGGACATCAACAATGTCGGCCTGATGGAAGACCGCGCTACGCTGCGCATCTCCGCGCAGCACATCGCCAACTGGCTCTATCATGGCGTCGTGACCGAGGCGCAGGTGATGGAAACCATGAAGCGCATGGCAGCCGTGGTCGACAAGCAGAACGAAGGCGACCCGCTTTATCGCCCGATGGCTGCGGACTTCGACAAGTCCATCGCCTTCCAGGCCGCCTGCGATCTCGTCTTCAAGGGCCGCGAACAGCCGAACGGCTACACCGAGCCGGTCCTGCATCGCCGCCGCCTAGAGTTGAAACAGGCGTCCTGATATTCATCGCCTCCTCCCCCTCATCCTGAAGATGTGTCCTGAGCGCAGCGAAGGAAACCGTCTCGAAGGGCTGAGGGGGGCGAGCGGCCCGATGGCAATCTTGCTGCCCAAACCGCTCGGACAGGATTGTCGTGCGTTTCCCTCGGCCCTTCGAGGCTTCGCGCCGCACCTCAGGATGAGGGAAGAATGCGCTTGCCAGATGGATGCAATTTGTTGACGGCGGGAGAAATCCCGCCGTTTTCTTTTACATCGTGGACCAAGAGGACTATTTCAGTAAAACCTATCGCTACCGACAAGGCCCCCCGCAATGAACCTCCTCATCCGCCACGCGACGGAAGCAGACCTCCCCGCCCTGCTGGCCATCTACAATGATGCCGTCGAGAACACGCTTGCCATCTGGAACGAAACGCTTGTCGATCTGGAAAACCGCCGCGAATGGCTGAAAGCCCGCAACCGCGATGGTTTTCCGGTGCTGGTTGCCGAGCGCGACGGCGCTGTACTCGGCTATGCGAGCTATGGCCCGTTTCGCCCGTTCGAGGGCTTCCGCCATTCCTCCGAACTTTCGATCTATGTGGCGAGCAATGCCCGCGGCGGCGGCATCGGACGCGCCCTTTTGGCCGAGCTTGTGGAGGAAGCGCGCGAGCGCAAGGTGCATGTGCTGATTGCCGGCATCGAGGCTGGCAATGCCGCGTCCGTCGCCTTGCACAAATCGCAGGGTTTCGAGGATTGCGGCACGCTGAGACAGGTCGGCCAGAAATTCGGGCGCTGGCTCGATCTGACCTTCATGCAGAAGATTCTCTGAATAGTAATGTTCAGGAAAGAGCGCAGCGGGTCATTGCCCTGCTGCGCTCTTTTTGTTTATACAAGCGTATTCGCAAGGACCCGGTGAAAGCCCGGGTGGCTCTTCTGGCCGCCTATCCGCCAGACAACGCAACAACATCCCCCATTTTTACAATCGGCCATGTTGATACGGGCATTCCTGTCCGTTTTCTATTTGCGGAAAATTCAATGACACGTCTTGCTGCCTACCGCCGCGAGTGGTTCTCCAATATTCGCGGCGATATTCTTTCCGGCATCGTCGTAGCACTTGCCCTCATTCCGGAAGCCATCGGCTTTTCGGTCATCGCAGGCGTCGACCCGAAGATCGGTCTTTTCGCCTCCTTCGCCATTGCCTGTGTTTCGGCCTTCACCGGCGGACGTCCCGGCATGATCTCGGCTGCGACCGCCGCAACCGCAGTTGTGATGGTTTCGCTCGTCAAGGAACACGGGCTGCAATATCTCTTTGCCGCCACCATCCTGATGGGCATTTTGCAAATTCTTGCAGGGTTTCTGAAACTGGGCCGTTTGATGCGTTTCGTTTCACGCTCGGTCATCACCGGCTTCGTCAATGCTTTGGCGATCCTCATCTTCATGGCGCAGCTGCCCGAACTCATCCATGTCCCGATCCAGACCTACTGGATGATCGCAGGCGGTCTCGCCATCATCTATCTGTTCCCCCGCGTCACCAAGGTGATCCCTTCGCCGCTTGTCGCCATTGCCGTGCTCACCACGCTTGCCTGGACGACCGGCATGGATTTGCGAACCGTCGGCGATCTCGGCGAACTGCCCTCCGCACTGCCGGTCTTCGCCCTGCCGCAGGTGCCGCTGACGCTGGAAACGCTGCAGATCATCCTGCCCTATTCGATCACGCTTGCGGCGGTCGGCCTGCTCGAATCGCTGATGACCGCCCAGATTGTCGATGACATGACGGATACGACCAGCAACAAGAGCCAGGAATGCATCGGCCAGGGCACCAGCAACATCGCCTCGGCGCTGATCGGCGGCATGGGCGGTTGCGCCATGATCGGGCAGTCGGTCATCAATGTTTCCTCCGGTGGTCGCGGAAGGCTGTCGACCTTCGTTGCCGGATCGTTCCTGCTGTTCCTGATTCTGGTTCTCGACGATCTGGTGCGCATCATTCCGATGGCCGCGCTCGTGGCAGTCATGATCATGGTCTCCATCGGCACCTTCTCGTGGCGTTCGATCCTCGACCTGCGCCGCAATCCGCCATCCTCCTCCATCGTCATGCTGGCAACCGTTGTTACAGTCGTCTCCACCCATGACCTGGCCAAGGGCGTTCTGGTGGGCGTTCTGCTTTCCGGCGTGTTCTTCGCAGGCAAGGTCGCCAGAATGTTCCGCGTGAGCGAAACCGCGAGCGAGAACGGAAACGAACGCGTCTATACGGTGGAGGGTCAGATTTTCTTCGCCTCGGCGCAAAACTTCATCGCAGCTTTCGATTTTTCAACGCCTGCACGCAAGGTCACGATCGATGTCAGTCATGCCCATCTATGGGATATCACCTCGGTCGGCGCGCTCGACAAGGTGGTGCTGAAATATCGCGCCAGCGGCACGGATGTTTCGGTGATCGGCTTCAATGAAGCAAGCGCGGACATGATCGACCGGTTTGCCGTCCACGATAAGGAACCCGGTGCCGCAAAGCTCGCGGCACACTAAGCATGTCTCCCAAAAGTGGGAACCGGTTTTGGGATAAAGACATGCGCAAAAGAAAAGGCCGCCTTCGCGGCCCTTCTTCTCAGTTCGGCTGTGGAACGGCAGTCCCGGTCGAAAGCTCCGTCAGACCGATCTCGCCTTCGACCTGATCGCTGCGGGCCATCAGGTATAGGCCAAGCCCGCAGGTCAGAACGGCGATGAACACCAGATACCAGGCATGGGCCATCGGGTTGACCGCCAGAAGCGAGGTTACGATCACCGGCGTCAGCCCGCCGAAGACCGCATAGGAAACATTGTAGGAAAACGACAGGCCCGAGAAGCGCACCGGCGCCGGGAACGCGCGCACCATCACATAGGGAACCGCGCCGACCATGCCGACCGAAAGCCCCATTACCGCATAAAGCGCGAAGAGGACGGGCAGGGAAACCCCCGCATATGTGTAGAAGACGAAGGTCGCGACACCGAAGAAAATGCCTGCAACGGCGAAGAAGCGCCCGCTGCCGATCCGGTCCACGATAGCGCCTGCGGCGACCGTGCCGAACATCAGGAACAGCGTGCCGAAGCTTGTGGCAGCAAGCGATTGCAGCGGCGTGTAACCGTAGAGCTTCTGGAGGAAAGTCGCAGTCATCAGCGTGGTGACGACGATACCGGCCGACAATATCCATGTCAGCAGCACGGAAATGACGACACCATGCATATGGTTGCGCAGCACCGTGCCGAGCGGCAGCTTGTCCTTGAGCAGATGGCTGTTCTTCATTTCGGTGAAGATCGGCGTTTCCGCCAGCCAGCGGCGCAGGTAAACGGCAAACAGCCCGAAAATACCACCGATGAAGAACGGAATGCGCCACGCAAAGGCGGACAGTTCTTCCGGCGTGAAAATCCAGTTGATGGCAGTCGCGATCAGCGAGCCGATCATGATGCCGAGCGTCAGGCCCGAGCAAAGGAACCCGCATGCCATGCCGACGCGATTGGCCGGAACGTGTTCCGCCACGAAGGTCCATGCACCCGGCACTTCGCCGCCAATGGCAGCGCCCTGCAACATGCGGAAGACGATCAGCAGGATCGGCGCCCCAACGCCCAGCGTCGCATAGGTCGGCAGGCAGGCCATGGCCAGCGTCGAGATGGACATGAGAAAGACGGAGAAGGCGAAGACGCGCTTGCGGCCGAACTTGTCGCCGAAATGTGCCAGCACGATGCCGCCCACAGGGCGCACCAGATAGCCGGCTGCAAAAATGCCGAAGGTCTGGATCAGCACCAGCCAGTCCGGCATGTCGGGCGGAAAGAACAGATGGCCGATGACGCTGGCAAAGAACACGAAGATGATGAAATCATAAAACTCCAGCGCGCCGCCAAGGGCCGAAAGGCCGAGCGTGCGGAAATCCTGCCGGTCAAGCGGACGCGGACTATTGCTTGTGTGGAGATTCGTCGATGCCATCGATTCGCTCTCTTCTGATCGGGTCGCTGATATGATGCCCCTCATTTCTGGGCCGGGTTTTAATGCGCCAATTGTGTCCGCACTGCAAGACTTGACTTCCGAATGCCAAGGCATATTTTAGAATAATTCTAAACTTTGGATTCCCAGGATGCTGAGCCGATTCTTCCGCAATGACCGCCGTCCCTTCGATTCGCTTTCCGAACAGGAAATTCTGGCGCTCGCCATATCCTCCGAGGAGGACGATGCGCGCATCTACCTCGCTTATGCCGACGGCCTGCGCGACGATTTTCCGCAATCGGCGAAAATCTTCGAGCAGATGGCAGCGGAGGAACATGGCCACCGCGATGCGCTGATCGAACGTCACAAGGCCCGCTTCGGCGACCGGATTCCACTGATCCGCCGCGAGCATGTCAGCGGCTATTATGATCGCAAACCCGACTGGCTGGTGCGTCCGCTTGGCATCGACAAGGTGCGCGAAGCCGCATCGGAAATGGAAGAACAGGCCTATCGCTTCTATGTCGAGGCAGCCAGGCGCGTCAGCGACGCGGACACACGCAAGCTGCTGGGTGACCTCGCCCAACAGGAAAAGCAGCATGAAGCCAAGGCTGAATCGCTGGAAAACACGCTGACGCCGGATGACGTTCAGGACGAGGAGCGCGCGGCCGAACGCAAGCAGTTCATCCTCACTTATGTCCAGCCGGGCCTTGCGGGCCTGATGGACGGCTCCGTATCGACGCTCGCCCCGATCTTCGCCGCCGCTTTTGCAACGCAGGACACGTGGCAGACCTTTCTGGTCGGCCTGTCGGCCTCGGTCGGCGCGGGTATTTCGATGGGCTTTACCGAAGCGATCCACGACGACGGCAAGCTGTCGGGTCGCGGCTCACCGGTCAAGCGCGGCCTGTCCTGCGGCATCATGACGACGCTGGGCGGCCTCGGCCATACCCTGCCCTACCTGATCCAGGATTTCTGGACCGCCACAAGCATTGCCGCGATTCTGGTCTTCTTCGAGCTCTGGGCCATCGCCTTCATCCAGAACCGCTATATGGAAACACCGTTCTTCCGCTCGGTGCTTCAGGTGGTTCTCGGCGGCGCGCTGGTGCTGGCGGCGGGCATATTGATCGGCAGCGCCTAGGCTTCGAAGCTTCCCGGGCGCCTCTCCCGTTCAGCTGATAAACCGAAAGTGGGACCTGGTTTCAGGATAAGGCGCGGCCCGCCTGGAGCATTTTCAGCAAAAGTGTGAAACGTCTACGCGGGGAAATCAGTTCACTGGACTGATTTCTTAACCCGCTTCGATGCGTTAGATAATGCGATAAAGCAAATAGTTAGAGCGGTTCCGGCGATTCTGTTAGAACAGGAACCGCTCTAAACTGTCACGGCATCCTGCGGTCGGGAAATCGGTTCCTCGAAAGCCTCGATCGCAATGCGCCCCTGCCGGGAAACAGTGACGAAACTGTTTGCCGGCACCGCCATCCAGTTGGCAGCTTCGCCGTCGAGCGGCTCCGACACCACGCAAATGCCCGACGACCCGCCCAGCGTCGCCGTATAGAGCGTCGGCGCAAAGGCATCGGTCGCATAGCGGATGGCATAAAGCTGGCTACCGTCGGAGAAGGCGGCGGTCAGCCGCAGAAATGGCGGCACGCCGCCGCGGACCGCTTCCTCGACAACCGTTGCCACCATGCGCTTCATCGCCAGAACGGGGTCATTGTCGAGGCCGAATTCCAGCATCAGCAGGAAGATCAGCTCCGAATCGGTGGCGCCGTGCTTCTGGCCGTAGATCGCATCGCTCAAATGGCTTTCCAGCCTGCGGCGCAACCGGTCGAAATGCCCGATCTGGCCGTTATGCATGAAGCTCCAGCGGCCGGAAACGAAGGGATGGCAGTTGGAACGGCTGGTAAGCCCCCCGGTCGAAGCCCGCACATGCGCAAGAAAAAGGCGCGACCGTATCTGTCGCGCCAGGCTGCGGAGATTCTGGTCGGACCATGCGGGCAGAATATCCCGGTAAAGGCCCGGCTCGTCGCGATGGCCGTACCAGGCAACGCCGAAGCCGTCGCCATTGGTCCGTGTTTTGGCTTCATGCGCATCGTGGCTTTGCGCCACGAGCGAATGGCAGGGAGACGAAATGATGTCTTCCAGATAGGTTTCAGGTCCGAGATAGGCGGCCCAACGACACATTTTTGCTCCGGCGATTACCGGCCCCGGTTATGCGTCCGCTCATAAAGCTGGCGAACGATCGTGCTCGCCGTCTTCTCGAACAAAAATGGCAAAATTGCATGAATGAGTGCTGCAAACGCCGCACAAAAAAGCTTGAACGAAAAACGACCGGCAAAGGCCATATGTTCGAAATAGGTTTCGTCAACCGACTGGGGATGTTCGGTGAAGAGGCGTGTGATGCGAGTGGTCATTGGAAATACTCCCGTCAATGAGCAATTCGTTCCCTTTTGTCCGGCGCGGCAAGCACCTTTCTGAAAAATCATTCTAGCAAATGCATTAGAGATGAAATCTCAAAATATCCTTGCCAAAGTGGATTTAATGGGACAATCATCCCACGATGAAGCCATTTCTTGACGAGATTGACCGAAAAATCCTGGGGGAGTTGCAAATCGACGGAACCTTGTCCGTTGATTCTCTCTCGGAGCGGGTCCACCTCTCCCGCAACGCCTGCTGGCGGCGGGTAAAGCGCATGGAGGATGAAGGGATCATCAAGGCGCGTGTCGCCCTGGTCGATGCCGAAACGGTGGGCTGCGGCCTGTCGGTCTTCATTCTGGTACGCACATCGAGCCATGATCCCGACTGGCTGACGAAATTTCGCGCCGCTATGGGCCGCTTTCCGGAAATCGTCGGCGTTTATCGCATGACAGGTGATCTGGATTATGTGCTGAAGGCCCGCGTTTCGGACGTCAAGGCCTATGACCGCCTTTACCAGCGACTGATTGCGAGCGTGCCGCTCTCGGACGTTTCGGCCTCTTTCGTGATGGAGGAGATCAAGGAAACGACCGCCGTGCCGCTGAAGGAATAGCAGATTGTGCGGGACCGCCTGACGGGGAAAACAACCCGTTCTTCGCGTCTCTCCCGGCACCTCGAGCATGATCCCTCCGGAGTGAACGAGGACGATCAGGATATGCTTCGAATGGAAGAGACGGAGTGCCGAATCTGATTCAATCGGATCGAAACACGCTCTAATGGCCAGCCATTTCGCGGCAGATGGCCGCGCACTGCTCGCACGCTTCGACGCATTTTTCCATGCCGCCGACCTCGCGGCAGGATTGAGCACAGGCTTCGCAAATCTTCGCGCAGGCTCCGCAGGTTTCACGATGAAGGGGCGTGTCGAGCAACATTATGTGCGCTGCCGTGCGGCAGCTTTCCACGCAGGCCAGCATGATGCGGTAATGTTTCGGCTCGACATGCGCCCCACCTTCTTCAAGGCAGTGGCTGGAGGCCGTGTGGAGGCAAACGCGATAGCAATCAAGGCAGGCATCGATACATCTGGTCATTTCCGGGCTCGGCATTTTCAAATCCTCTCTCCTTCGACACGAAGTCCAACAGGCCAAGGATGGATTTGTTCCATGGGCGCGGTCGGGCGTTTTTCATTCCCGGTGGACATTCCCGGTGCAAATTGCATGACCCTGTGCCGTACTATCATTGCAAAACGCCAAATAGGCGGTACACCTTTCATTGGTTTTCACGTATGAGCGTCGCCAGTTTGAGCGCATCGGGAAATGTGTGAACAATTTCCAAACAGATGCGCCATGAAACAATGTCTCTCGCAGGCCAACTGAACTCTCGCAGGAAAGGCTCCCTCATGACCGCAGCATCCTCTTCCGCGCCAACGCTCGGCATCATCCGGCTCGAACATGCGAAGGACCTTGAACTCCCGGCCTATGAGACGTCCGGCTCGGCGGGCATGGACCTGCGGGCGGCCGTTGCCGAAGATCGCCAGATCGTTCTCCTGCCGGGACGTCGCACGCTGGTGCCGACCGGCCTGATCTTCGAGATTCCGGAAGGCTTCGAGGTGCAGATACGCCCGCGTTCCGGCCTAGCCTTCAAAAACGGCATCACCTGCCTCAACACGCCCGGCACCATCGATTCCGACTATCGTGGTGAAGTGAAAGTTCTCCTGATCAATCTGGGCGATGACGATTTTCGCATCGAACGGGGCATGCGCATCGCGCAGGCTGTTTTCGCGCCGGTCGTCCAGCCGATGATCGAAGAGCGCACCGAAGTGACCGACACGGCACGCGGCGAAGGCGGTTTCGGTTCCACCGGCACGGCTTAAACGCGCCAATCACAGACAAAAGCCCGGCTGAGCCGGGCTTTTTATTGCCATTTTCTCACTGTGTAAGAACGGCGCGTTGACAGAGAACCCCGGTCACCTGAACGTCAGCCTCGCCCAGTTTGACACCGAGCAAGTCGAGAATTCCGAAGAGCAGGCCATCCACGGCAGGTGCCAGGGGCTGGAGCAAAATGCCCAGAAGCTGGGTAAGCCCGCCCAAAGGCAACGGCAGGACTCCGCTCAGCACCACCTCCAGATCAAGGCCCGTTATCAATCCGCCAAACAGCGAACCGACGAGTTTGCTCGTACTCGCGGTCTGGACCCTTTTGGCCGCAATATCCGCAGATGTGAAAGTCTTGATCTCCTCTTTGGGGTTGCCAAGGGGAAGTTGAACACGTCCACGGAGCTCTGCGACTGTCAGAAAAACCGCCTTCACTTCAGCTATGGTAGTCGTCTTGACGACAGGCGTCTTGCTGAAATTCTTCATCAAATCGATATCGGTATCGCCGAGATATATACCCGCCACACCCGGTTTGACACCCAGCCTGACCGTGGCGCTGCCTGGTCCGTGCGGGCAGCTTATACTTTTCAGTTGCGCCTCGGCGCTGGCTACATCGATGAAAATGGGCACATGGACATTTGCCAGATAAGAAACAACGCCTTCACTGCCAACATCCAGCGTCAGAAGGAGGCGCACCTGCGCCGTGCGCACCAATGTGCCTGCCCCTCCAACAGCGAAGAAGGGGGTGTTTTGCGCAGGCTCCCCAATAGCGATGTCCAGTTTGAGTCCCAGAAGGCCGGGCAGCTTTATTCCAGGGCCAAGCTGGAGCTGATGCTCCCCCCCAAGCATGGCCGCGGCAGAAATCATCTGCAGCACGTTGGCGGTGATGTTGTAATTATTGGATGATCCGAGTGCTACATCGGCTATCGATCCAAGGCCCAGCAATTTCCCCACCGGCAGCTTGGTGTTAAGCGCGCCGGCATTTTTCCCGAGAAGGGTCAGCGCGGCGCCCGCCGCCGGATTGTTCGTTACGACCTCCGCCATGACACTTGCGAGCATGCCGACCGACACTTCAGTGTCGAGCAGTTTCTGATATGTGCCAGCCGTCAACCCCACTTTGGGAGCAAGCTTGTCCAGAAAGCCGAGGAGATTGATATCGGTCGCCGCGAGAGCCTTATAGTCGGCGAGTTTCAGATCAAGGGAGGTTCCCAGAAGCCCGCCCAGAAGGCTGTTCAACGCGCTGTCCGTCGTATTCAGGCTCAACAATCGCGAACCGACCGAAAATGCCGCTTCCGCCTTGGTTGCCGCCGTGCCGGTCGCTCCAAGCGCGGGCCGGCTGATGAACGATTGGCCGAAATAGAGATTGCCCGGACGCGCCAGCCGGACGCGAACCGCATCCGGGTTTGCACCGCCCGCCACGAAACGGTCTTCGACCGCACGGTCCTTGTCGGGGAAATAGTTGCCCTTCTCCACCCAGACCCACGTCTTGTTGTCGGCTTTCCCGTTGACGATGGAGGGGTCGTAGCCGTCTGTCATCAGCACCGGATCTAGGCCGTTCGCCTGCAATTGCCGCAGCACCGCTTCATTGGCCTGCGAAAGGGAAGCCGCTCCGGCGACGGCTGCAAGGTCGGCCATGTTCTGCAACTGCCGCCGTTCCAGAAACAGCGAACTCGTGTCCACGCAGAATGCCGCCACCGCCAGGAACAGCGGCGAGACCAGCGCGGCCATCGTCGCCAGATTGCCGCCCCGCGCACCCAGGAAACGCGATACAAAACCCCGCATGACTTTTGCCCCCCAGCCCGTTTCAGATTCCGCCGAGCCTTATTGTCGATGCCCGCGTGATGATCGTGTCCGGAAGCGGCAGGCCCGTCATCAGGTTCCAGATCGGCAGGTTTTCCGCATCATATTGGATCGTCACGGTGAACTGGTTCGGGTCGGACTGGGCATTGTCCACGTTCACCTGCATCTTTTCCGGATCGATCAGCGAATATTTCGCCGCGTTCTTCCGGATATAGCTGGTCGCCAGCGCGAGCCGCTCCGGCGGATCGATGCCAGCCAATGCCGTCCGCGTCGCATCAGCGGCAAGCTGCTGCACGGCGTTCGCCACGCCCAGATAGAGGCCGAACGCAATCATGCCCATCAATATCAGAAGAAAAACCGGCGCCAATATTGCGAATTCGACCGCCGCCGTGCCGCTTTTATTACGATTGAAAAACAACAGTAACGGTATTCTTCGAAACCTGTTCGTTACGAATGAAAACCTTTTCCGCCCCATAATAAGGTAAGCCATTTGCCCTCCCGTCCAAGAGCATCGAAACCTTATTCTCATGCCATTCCCAAGCAACATGCATCATGCATGCGCCGACCATCCGCCTTCGCGGACAGGTCACGTTCTGAATTATTCTTTCTACTTTCAGATTATGCTTTCCCAGCCTTATTTAACCGGGAGATAATTTAAGAACACTTAATCTGACTGATAATTTGGCTTAAGCCATTCTTTTTGAAAAGAATAACCTGAAGTTCTATATTGGCGCCAACTTTTCAGCATTTCACCGCTTGCTGTGGAAACAATTGACAAGGCACGGACAAGCCTCCGGCCATTGTGCCAAAGGCAATTATTGCATGACAAATAATTAAGATGAAATCCTGAGCGGGGAAGCATAGATATCCGGGAGGCAATGTGCCATCGAAGCGCGCCCGGTCCCGCTTTGGTTGCATGGTGCAAAAAATTATGCGGGACATGGTGATGAACCTCCGATGAGCGGCGGTTCAGAAAGTTTTGAGGTTTGACGGTGCTTACAACTTCCGATTCGTCCAAGACCGGGCAGCACAAGGCACCGTCGCCGAAGCGCGCGCCGCGCAAGGCGCGCCGCTGGTGGCTCTGGCTGCCGGTTGCGGCAATCGCGGTGGGCGCGGGCTGGTATTTCTACGGCTCGGGGGAAGCTGGCGGCCAGAAGACGAACTATCTTGCCGAAACGGTCACGCGCGGCGACATCGAAAACGCCATTACCGCCGTCGGCACGCTCAGCGCACTGCGCAGCATCAATGTCGGCGCGCAGGTTTCCGGCCAGCTTAAAAGCGTGAAGGTAGAAGTGGGCGATCAGGTCAAGCAGGGCCAGCTCATCGCTGAAATCGACCCCTCGCCCTTCGAGAAGAAGGTGGAAATCGCCAGCGCCCAGCTCGATAATCTCAAGGCGCAACTTCTGAGCAAACAGGCGCAGCTCACGCTGAAAAAGGCCAATGCGGCGCGCCAGCGCTCGCTTTTGGCCACGCGCGGCGTGTCGCAGTCCACCGTCGATCAGGCCGATGCCGACCTCGCCATGGCCGATGCTGACGTGAAGGCGCTCGGCGCGCAGATCCGCCAGCAGGAAGCCCAGCTTGCCAGCGACAAGGTCGATCTCGGCTACACCAAGATTTACAGCCCCATGGAAGGCACGGTCGTCGATCAGTCCGCCAAGGAAGGCGAAACGCTCAATGCCGTGCAGAGCGCGCCGACCATCGTCACCGTGGCCGACCTCAAGGTGATGACCGTGGAAGCGCAGGTGTCCGAAGCCGACATCGGCAGGCTGAAGCCCGGAATGCCGGTCTATTTCACCCTGCTCGGCCAGCCGGAAAAGCGCTTTACCGGCACGCTGCGCCAGATAAAGCCGACGCCCGCGACCGAGAACAATGTGGTTCTCTATTATGCGCTGTTCGACGTGCCGAACCCGACCGGCGAGCTGATGATCAATATGAGCACGCAGGTCTATTTCATTCTCGACGAGGCAAAGGACGTGTTGATCGTCCCCTCCTCGGCGCTGAACTACAAGCGTGCCGATCAGAACCAGAAAGAACGGAACCAGAAAGGCAAACCGCAGATTTCGGTGAAGGTTGTAAGCAGCAACGGCGCGGTGACGGAACGCGAGGTTCAGATCGGCGTGCGCAATCGCGTACAGACCGAGATCATTAGCGGGCTGGAAGAAGGCGACAAGGTTATCGTCACCAGCGCTTCCAGCGGGGCCGAAGCCGCCGCCGGGCAGCGTGGCCGCAGGCCCGGCATGCGCCTGTTCTGATGAGCCGCCTCATGCCCGATAATCCCATGACCGACACGCCGCTCATCAGGCTCACCGATATCCGCAAGACCTATCACAACGGCGATCTTGCCGTTGAGGTGTTGCACGGCATTACGCTCGATATTCAGGCTGGCGAATTCGTTGCGATCATGGGCGCATCCGGCTCCGGCAAGTCGACGCTGATGAACATTCTGGGCTGTCTCGACAGCCCGAGCGGCGGACAATATCTGCTCGACGGCGAGGATGTATCGACACTCGATGCCGACGCGCTGGCAGCATTGCGGCGCAGAACCTTCGGCTTCGTCTTCCAGAGCTATAACCTGATCTCGACATCGACCGCGCAGGAAAACGTCGAAGTTCCGGCGATCTATGCGGGCCTGCCTGCCTCCGAACGCCATGCCCGCGCCGCCGAACTGCTCAACCAGCTGAAGCTCGGTGACCGTCTCGACCATCGCCCCAACCAGCTTTCAGGCGGCCAGCAGCAGCGCGTTTCCATCGCGCGGGCGCTCATGAATGGCGGGCGCATCATCCTTGCCGACGAGCCGACCGGCGCGCTCGACAGCCAGAGCGGCGAAGACGTGATGGAACTGCTGCGCTCCATGCACCAGCAGGGCCACACGGTCATCGTCATCACGCATGCGCGTGAAGTCGCCGAACGCGCCGACCGGCTGATCGAAATCCGCGATGGGCAGATTCTTTCCGACACGGTCAAGCGCGCAATTCCCGATACGCAGGCCCCCTTCCGGCTGCAGGAAAGCCTTGAAGGCAGTTCAGCCCGCATTGCCGATGTTTCGGAAGCGGTGAAGATGGCGATGCGCGCCTTGCGGGCCAATATTTTCCGCACGGTCCTCACCCTGCTTGGCATCATCATCGGCGTCAGTTCCGTGGTGACGATGCTTGCCATCGGCACCGGCGCGCAGAATTCCATTCTCGACCGCATCAATGCCATGGGCACCGATCTCATTCTGGTTCGCCCCTCCATGGCCGGTTTCCGGGGAACAGGCTCGATAGCGACACTGGTTCCCGAAGACGCCACCGCCATTCTGGAACTGCCGAACATCAAGACCGCCGTGCCGGAAGTGACCGGAACGGTGACGCTGCGGCGCGGCAATGTCGATTACCAGTCGCAGGCAAACGGCACTGTTTCCGCCTTTTCCGAAGCCAAATCGTGGAAGGTGGCGACCGGCGATTTCATCAGCCAGAGCGATATGGACAACTATGCGCCCGTCGCGGTGCTGGGCAAGACGGTCGTCAACACCCTGTTCCCGGATGGCAGCAATCCCATCGGCCAGTATATCCTCATCCAGAAGATACCGTTTCAGGTGATCGGCACCCTGGAACCAAAGGGCGCGGGCTTTGGCGGTGCGGATCAGGACGATGTGGTGATCGTGCCGCTTTCGACCGGCAATCTGCGGCTGTTCGGCCAGAAATATGTGCGCACCATCACCGTGCAGGTGAAGGATTCTGACCTCATCAACACCACGCAGGAACAGATCCAGGACCTGCTCGACCAGCGCCACAAGAAACAGGATACGATGATAACCAACATGTCGTCCATCCGCGAGGACGCGACGGCAATGGGCAACACGATGACCCTGTTTCTGGGGTCGGTCGCGGCAATCTCGCTTCTGGTTGGCGGCATCGGCGTGATGAACATCATGCTGGTGAGCGTGACCGAACGAACCCGCGAAATCGGCGTGCGGATGGCAACGGGTGCGAGAAGGCGCGATATCCTGCTGCAATTCATCACCGAGGCGCTGACCGTCTCGGCCATTGGCGGTGCCTTCGGCGTCGTGGTCGGGCTGGGCGCGGCAGCCGTCGCGGGCTGGGCCGGGCTTTCTGTCGGCTACAGCGTGGGGCCTGTCCTGCTGGCCTTCGCCTGCGCTTTCGCGACCGGCCTCATCTTCGGCTTCCTGCCCGCGCGCAAGGCTTCCCGCCTGCTCCCGGCTGTGGCACTGTCGTCCGAATAACCAATATCGGAAGGCAGCACAGCGATGATTCCCGTCAAGCGAACCCTGTTCGCTGCCGCAACAATGGCGGCTGCGATTGCTGTACTGACGCAGCCGGGCCATGCCGAAAGCTGCAACCGCGAGACTTTCGAGAACACGGATTATATCGTCTGCGACGCCGGAGCCGAAGGCACCGGCCTGCACCTGTTCTGGAAAGATGCGGATGGCGAGCCTTACCGCAATTTTTCAAATCTGGCTGGCACTGCCGCAAGCCAGGGCAAGACATTGGTTTTCGCGCTCAACGCCGGAATGTACCAGCCGGACTTTTCGCCAATGGGCCTCTATATCGAGGATGGCCGCGAACTTCGCCCGGCGAGCAAGGCCGCACCTGCCCGCGGTTCCGGCCCCGTGCCAAACTTCTACAAGAAGCCGAACGGCATCTTCTATCTGGGTGACAAGGGCGCTGGAATATTGCCGACAGACCGTTTCATGAAACAGGGGATGAAGCCGCGTCTGGCAACCCAGTCCGGGCCGATGCTCGTTATCGGCAACAAGGTCAATCCGATTTTCATCGTCGGCTCCACCGACAGGACGCGGCGCAGCGGCGTCGGCATTTGCAAGGGCGGCGTGATCCGCTTCACGGTCAGCGAGGATGCGGTCAATTTCCACGACTTTGCACGATTGTTTCGCGACCATCTTCAATGCCCGAACGCCCTGTTTCTGGATGGTGGCGGTGGCGCAGGCATCTACGTCCCGGCGCTGCAGCGCAACGACATATCCTGGCACGGCGGCTATGGCCCGATGTTCGGGTTTGTGGAGTGATTGCGGGCAATGGAAAAGCCGGTTCTGATTAGGCAGGCAGGCCTTTAAAATCGCGCTTGCTTCATGGCCTACTTGAACAGCAACGGCAAGGTGATCGGCATACGCGCCTTGGCAACAGCGGCTGGCGGTGCAGGCACCGGCGAGGCTCGGCGCGCCGCTTCCAGTGCCAGTTGATCCACGTCTGGATTACCTGACGAACCGGCCAGACGGGCGGAAAGCACATTGCCCGATGGGTCAATCACGAAGGTAACCTGAACAAGCCCCTTGGCATTGCGTGATTTCCGCTGCAGGAAACGCACATTGCGCGCCATATGCGACTGCAGCTTCGAGGTCCACTTGGCGGAACTGACACCCGCGGATGCAGAGTTTTCACCTCTACGATTTGCGGCAGCACGAGCGCCATTGTCAGCATCCATCTGCGGCGCAGCGGCCTGACGGGTCTCCGGTGCTTTCTCAGCCTTCTTGGGCTTGGGCTTTTCAGCCTTGGGCGGCTTTGGCTTCTCCGGCTTTGGCTTCTCGACCTTTTTCGGTTCCGGCTTCGGCTCTGGCTTGGGCTCCGGCTTCACTTCCGGCTTTTCAACGGGCATGGGCACCGCGACTTCCGGCTTTTCCGCCTGGACCACATCCGGAACGACTTCTTCCGGTTCCTGAACGGCCTGCGGTTCCGGCGCGGGTTCGGGCGGGGTCGCCTCTTCCGGCTCGGGCGGCGTTGGTTCTTCCTGCACGGGTTCCGGCTGCTGGGCCGGTTCCGCCAGTTCCTGCGGCGCTTCAGCCGTTTCCGGCTGGGCTTCCTCCGCCACCTGTTCTTCCATCGGCGCTTCCGGTTCAGGTGCCAGTTCCACCACCATGGCGGCAACCTGCGTCCCGTCGGGCTGGTCTTCTTCCTGCGCCATGTGGATGGCATAGGCCCCGGCGGCGTGAACGGTCAGAACAAGAATGCCCGCGCCGAGCCAGCGCCCCGCATCATGCCAGAAGGAATGATGGTGAACGTCGGCCGAAGCCACCTTTATCGGGGGATGCACGGGCGGGAGTGCATTCATTGCGCAGCTCCCTGCGATGCCTGCGTGGAAGGTGCCGTTCCAGGAGTTGCAGCCGCCGGAGCGGTCCCGGCGTTCGCACCAACGGTTTCAAGCCCCACCAGCGCGATCTTCAGGTAACCCGCCTCACGCAGAAGGTTCATCACCCGCATCAATTCGCCATAGCCGACATTCTTGTCGGCGCGCAGGAAGATGCGCGCTTCCTTGTTCTTCTCCGACAGCACGTCCAGCGCACCGCCGAGGCGCTCGCGGTGCACGACATCGTTGCCGACGCTGACACTGAGGTCTTCCTTCAGCGTCACGTAAAGCGGCTTGTCGGGGCGCGGTGCGGGCGCTGCCGTCGAGGCAGGCAGGTCCACTTTCACGTCAACCGTGGCCAGCGGTGCCGCCACCATGAAAATGATGAGCAGAACCAGCATGACGTCGATGAAGGGCGTCACATTGATCTCGTGGTTCAGCTCGAGATCGTCACCGCCGCCTTGGCGAACTTTACCAGCCATGGCGCCTACTCCGCTGCGTGCAGCGTGCCTTCACGCACACCGGCCGTCCTGAAATCGAGGTCGCGGCTGACAAGGCGCTCCACGCCCGCCGAAGCATCGGCGAGCAGCGACCTGTAGCCGGTGATCGAACGGGCGAAAACGTTATAGATGACCACGGCAGGAATAGCCGCGACGAGGCCGATGGCTGTTGCAAGCAGGGCCTCCGCGATACCCGGCGCCACGACCGCGAGGTTCGTGGTCTGCGCCTGGCTGATATTGATGAATGAATTCATGATGCCCCAGACCGTGCCGAACAGACCGACAAACGGCGCGACCGATCCGATGGTCGCAAGAATGCCGGTGCCTTTGGAGAGGCGGCGTCCGGCCTTGGCTTCGATGCGCGACAGGCGCGAGGATACGCGTTCCTTGAGGCCTTCGCCGCCAGCGCGGGCAAGCGCCGGACCGGAAAGGCGAACTTCGTCTTCCGCAGCACGGACCAGAACCGCACCGGGCCCCTTTGCTCCGTCGAGCGCACGTACCGCTTCGGCAAGCGTGGCCGAATGCCCGATAACCTTCAATGCCTTATAAGCGCGGCGACGTGCACCGGCCAGTTCAAGCGATTTGGCGACCCAGACCGTCCATGTGGCAAGCGAAGCCAGCGCCAGACCGATCATCACCGCTTTCACGACCCAGTCGGCAGCCATGAACATGCCCCATGGCGACAGGTCGTGCGGAAGGATCAGGCCACTTTCGCTTTCGACCGGCGCGGCTGCAGGAGCAGCCGTCTGCGACTGGATCAGTTCAGGCGATGGCGCAGCAGCGGGAGCAGCAGCAGGCGCCGTATTGGCCGGTGCGGGACTGGAAGGCGCTTCGACGGCAGGGGTCGCCGGTGCATTCGTCGGGGAGGATGCATCCTGTGGCGCGTTTTGGGCCAATGCAGAAGCCGCGCCCAGCAAGCCGATGCCCATCGCCGCAGCCATGAAGCCTTTTCGCCAGAAACCAGTCATTTTGTTCGCCTTTTGATTGTTCAAATCCGCGCGCACATGACCAAACCCTCATGCAGGCCGTCGCGCCGCCTGTTGGGCCTCTTCTTAACTCCCAATAATATGATGACGCAAGTCATGTTTTCATTTGAAGGGCATTTTCATCATGCAAAATTGGGGTCGGGGAAGATTTTTCGGCTCGCGCCTTTTTGCCAGTTGCACATTGGCGTCAAATCAGACCTGATAGGATGACCGAAGCGCTTCGGGATTGGTTTTAAAAACAGATTCCGGCGCAAGGGGAGGAAATGCAATTCCGCTTTGACCGGAATTTCGGAGGACATGCCAATGATGCTCAAGGATATCCAGACGCTTGAACATGCGGCACGCACTGCCATGGCTGGAAATGACGATCCCTTGCCGGTGCAGCAACGTTCGCTGAAGCCTGCCCATGTCGGACTGGCCGTTATCATGCTGGCAGGGGCGGCTTATCTGCTGCTGGCGTAGGTAGCAATTACAACCTGAAAGGGCCATGGCCTCATTTTCGCCATTAAAAAGCCGTGCCCTTCACAATTTTGACGCTTCAATAACACGGAATTTGAGCGGAACTGAAACCGTTTCCCCTCGTTTTTTCTCCTGTTGATGGCGAGATTCGCTCTCGCCTTCGGTTTGCCTTAATTACCGACAGGAGTTTTCATGAAACGATTTCTCGCCTCCACGGCTCTTGCCGCGCTGATCGCCCTGCCCGCTTTCGCTCAGGACCGTTCGCCGATTTTCTCCGATGAGAAACAGGAAAAGCCGATCGCCAGCGAGAATGGATATTTCGTTGCATCGCCCGGCCAGCTTCTGGTGTCGGGCTTCATCGGACAGGCGGTCTATAACGGCCCCTCCAATGACGCCGCCAATATCGGCACGGTCAATGACATGATCCTTGGCGCCGATGGCAGCCCGCAGGCGGTGGTGATCGGGGTCGGCGGCTTCCTCGGCGTCGGCGAAAAGAACGTCGCAATCGGCTTCGACCGCCTGTCATGGGTGGTTCGCGAAGACGGCAAGCGCTGGCTGATCGTGGATGCCACCAAGGAACAGCTCGAAAAGGCACCGGCCTTCGACCGCAACACGGCCTTCGCAGCCGACGGCGCGCCGCGCGCCGAACCGCCCGCCGCCGAAAAGACGATCACCACGCAGAAGGCGGACAGGGTGATGCCCGAGGGCATGAAGCCGGTGCCATCGGAAGGACTGAGCGCCGACAAGCTGATCGGGGCCACTGTTTTCGGCGCGGACGAAACCAAGATCGGGACAGTCGGCGATGTGCTGATGTCCGCCGACGGGCAGACGGAGGCATTCGTCGTGGATGTCGGCGGCTTCCTCGGCATCAATTCCAAGCCGGTGGCCGTATCGATCGCCAATCTCGATGTAGCGAGCGGCAAGGACGACAAGCTCAACGTCTTCACGCAGTTCACCAAGGAACAGCTTGAGGCCCAGCCCGCCTATTCGGACGAAGCCTACAAGAAGGACCCGGAAGGCACGATCCTGCACGGCGAAGCCGAATAAAGCCTCGCACTATGCGCGGAAGCATTGCAGGCGATGCTTCCGCGCCTTCCGGCAGCGCCATTTACCATGCCTTGCAACAACCGTCCGGTCTTGTTGCCGCTGGCGGCTTTGCATGCAACCATTGGGCGGGCAGCACGTTATCCGAACGATCAGACAAAGAATGAACAGGAGAGCCGATATGGCGCGAGCATCCGCGAAAACGAGCAAGATCGAAGAAAAGATCGAGGAAGCGCTGACCGATGCCAGCGCGGAAGACCTTCAGGCACAGGTCGAGCAACTCAAGGAAGACATTGCCGCCATCGCGGCGACACTGGCCAATCTCGGTTCGCAGACGGTCCGCGACGCCAAACGCAGCGCGAAGGAGACCTACAAGAGCGCCTATATCCAGGGCGAAGACGCCATCGATGATCTGCGCAACAAGGCGCAGGATCTCGAAGCTCAGCTTACGGCAACAGTGCGGGAACGCCCGATTGCCTCGCTCGCCACTGCACTCGGCGTCGGCTATCTGCTGGCCCTGCTCTCGCGCCGCTGAGGCGGGTCATGCTGAAAGCTCTCATGCCCCTTTTGACTGCAATGGCAGGCGAGGAACTGAAGTTCGTGGCGGGCCAGACGAAACGCGCCGCGATCTTCGGCGCGGCCATCGCGATCTTCGCGATCATCGCAGTCACCTTCCTCTGTGTCGCCGCTTTCCTGGCGCTTGCGCAGAGCTATGGCGGTCCGCTGGCGGCCCTCATTCTCGCGGCATTGTCGCTGATCGTGGCGCTTCTCATCCTCGCGGTGATGAAGATTCAGGCTGCGTCAGAGGCCAGAAAGCGCAAGGAGAAAATGGAGGCGGAGAAGACGGCCATGATGGCAACGGCAGCAATCGCAACCGTTCCCGCCATCCTCAAGCGACCGATACTGATCGCCGCCCTGCCGCTTGCGGGCATTGCGCTCGTCTCGCTGCTTTCCGACAAGAAAAAGCGCCCGCCGCGAAGCTGACACGCCTGATCGGGACACGCTGTCCAAACCTTGAAAACGCCGGCCTCATGGGGTCGGCGTTCGTCGTTCGGACCCAGGGGCTTCTATTGGCCCGCCGCCTTGTCGGAGCTTTCGAGGAGCGAGGACAGACGAACGATCACCCGCGTTCCAACACCATTATCGGTCTTGCAATAAACCGGCTTTTCGCCGAACTGCATGCAAAGCTGCTCGATGACGAGCGTCCCGAGACCGTTCTTTTCGCCGGTTTTGTGATGGTCCAGTCCGACGCCGTCATCTTCCACGACCAGCACCGGAACGGCATCCTCACCCGGCTTCAGGCTGATGCGGATATGGCCTTCCGTGCGCCCCTTGAATGCATGCTTGATCGCATTGGTGACGAGTTCGCCCAGAATGATGCCGATCGTCGTCACATCGCGGGCTTTCAGGTCAAGCGGCGCCAGATCGGTGGTGAACTCGATCTTCCGATCCTGCCCGATGGCGTTGCGGATATCATCGATGACGGTGCCAAGAAAATCGTCCACGCGGGCCGATTCCATGTCCTCGCCCAGACGCAGGCGGCGATGTGCCGTCGATACTGTCTGGACGCGGTCGCGGGCGGCGGCAAGGGCGGCGCGTGCATCCTCGCTGCGGGTCTGGCGCATCTGGAGGCCAAGCAGCGATGACACGGTTGCCAGCGAATTGCCGATACGATGGTTGGTGTCCTGTAGCAGAAGCTCGACCCGCTGGCGCTCGCGCTCGGCGATGCGACGCTCCTCTTCCAGCTCGGCGGTCCGTTCCTTCACGCGCTGCTCCAGCAACTGTTTTTCGGAACGCAGCGCGGTCTGCCCCTCGAACATAGACCGCGCATAACGCTGCACGCGGCTGAACAGCAAAAGCGCCAGCGTGGCGGCGGAAGCCAGCGCCACGATGGAGGTGGCGGTCATCCAGTAGCGCATGCGGTTGATGCGCTTGTTGCGCTCGAGAAGCTGCTGTTCTTCCGCATCGATGAATTGCGTCACCGTGCTGGCGAGCTGGTCCATCAGCACCTTGCCCTCGTCGCCGCGCACTTTCTCCACCGCTGCCGCCACATTGCCAGCCTGCGCAAGACCGACCGTCTCGCGCACATCTTCCTGTTCACGTTCGACCAGCGCGCGGATCTGCTTGACCCGCGCATCCTGCAACGGGTTCTGGTCCGTCAGGGCTTCAAGATCGGCGAGCGTCTTGTCGACGCTCAGGATAGTATTGCGATAGAGATCGAGATAGGTCTCATCGAGCGTCAGAAGATAGCCGCGTCGGCTCATCTCAATATTGCTGGCAAGGCGCGCAACCTTGTCGACCTGCTGGCGCAGGGCATAGTTGCGGGAAATATCGATTACCTGGTGGTTTACGCCTGACGACAGAAACAGGGTCATGATCGCCGACAGAAGCACGAGCCCAAGCGAGACGATAACCGCAACCGGCTTCGACGTCGATTGAAGCAGTTTTTTCCACAAGGCTGATGGCAAGACGCAACCCACAAACAACAATCACTGCGCCGACAAGAAATATCAGCAACCGCTAACCTACAAGTGACTGGAGATAAAAAGCAATCGCTGCGAGCAAAAAACCGCACAGGTCCGGGTTTTCTGCAACAAAAGCTCTCCCCTGTCCAGCGGACAGGGGCATCAAAGATGCATCATGCGAAGCTTCTCAACGTGGCCCGCGATGAATCCGCATCGGGACCGTAATCGCTTTCGCCCTCGATCTTGAGGATTTCCTGCAGGCGCGTGCGGGCACGGCTGACGCGGCTCTTGATGGTTCCGACGGCACAGCCGCATATTTCGGCGGCTTCCTCATAGGCAAATCCCGAGGCGCCGATCAGGATGATCGCTTCGCGCTGGTCGTCCGGCAACTGCTCCAGCGCTGCACGGAAATCCTGCAGGTCGAGCGTGCCATATTGGGAAGGATGCACGGCGAGTTGCTCGCTGAACACGCCATCCGTGTCCTGCACCTCGCGGCCGCGCTTGCGCATCTGCGTGTAGAACTCATTGCGCAAGATGGTGAACAGCCAAGCCTTCATATTGGTCCCCATCTCGAAGGACTCCTGCTTGGCCCAGGCTTTCATGATCGTATCCTGTACGAGATCATCCGCTTTGTCATGCTGGCCGATCAGCGACACCGCGAAGGCGCGCAGGCTCGGCAGCGACGACAGGAGTTCTCGCTTGAACTGTGCATTACTCTCAACCGACGGACCGGGTGCTGTGTTCACGCATACTCTCCTGTTCAGCCTGATCGAGTTTTTCGAGAAGATCGAGGAAGCGATCCGGGATCGTCTCGTCCTGTATCGAGGTGTACAGTGCCTTTAGTTTCAATCCGACTTCACAATTTGGTCCTAATATATCCTTCTGAACGCGGCGGGTCGACCGAACCCCGGCTCCGTTCATAAGAAGGTTTTCTTTTTCTGCCATATCTTGATCATTCCGGGCTGATTGCCCTACCCTATTAATCTAAGCCCCTGCTTGTCCGGGAAATGCGCGGGTTTCTAAAAAGTTCCCGATTATATTTCCAACTTGCGGAACTTTTTTCAAAACGCCCCGTTTAGGGTAACATAATGCTGCGCTCAAAGCATAGGCGGGAGAGGGTCAAACCTGTTCGCCAATGTGCATTCAATGAACGAAAGCGGCAGTTGAGGAGTTCCATTACCATGACGTTATCGACGCGTATCGCGCCGCACCTTCCCTATCTTCGTCGTTTTTCCCGCGCTCTTACCGGCTCGCAGGCTTCCGGCGATGCCTATGTGGCGGCGGCGCTTGAAGCATTGATCGCCGATGTGAGCATATTCCCGGAGGGTTCCTCCGACCGGATCGGTCTCTATCGCCTTTTCTGCAATCTCTACAAGACGGCCTCCGTCCGCGTGCCGGAACCGGCGTCGGAATTTGCATGGGAACAGCAGGCGGCAAGAAATCTTGCCCATATCGCCCCGCTGCCGCGTCAGGCCTTCCTGCTTGTGGCAGTAGAGGGTTTTTCCGACAAGGAAGCCGCCGAAATTCTCGAACTGGACGACGCCGAACTGAGCCGCGTCCTGTCGGTCGCTTCGACCGAAATTTCGCGCCAGGTGGCGACGCGCATCATGATCATCGAGGATGAGCCGCTGATCGCGATGGATATCGAGCAGATGGTGGAAAGCCTCGGCCATGAGGTCGTGGGCATCGCGCGCACCAGGGATGAGGCGCTGGCGCTCTACAGGCAGGAGAAGCCGCGCATGGTGCTGGCCGATATCCAGCTCGCCGATGGCAGCTCGGGCATCGATGCGGTGAATGAAATCCTGCAGAACGATGCAATACCGGTCATCTTCATCACCGCATTCCCGGAACGCCTGTTGACGGGCGAACGCCCGGAACCGACCTTCCTCGTCACCAAGCCGTTCAATCCGGATATGGTGAAAGCACTGATCAGCCAGGCGCTCTTCTTCGAGGAAGCCTCGCAGGTCGCAGCCTAGCGGCAGGGAGCGAAGCGATTGCCTTGATACGAAGTCCCGAAAGGCATGCCTTTCGGGACTTCGGCCCGTTAGCACTTCGCCCATCTGTCAATCACCCCGCCTTACGCCCCGTTATGAGTATTTAGAGTTGTGAGCGCGCTAATTTTCCCCGGACCACGGAACAAATACCGCTTGGATGGCGTTTCTTCTTCACCCAATAAAGAGGAGACCGAAAATGCTTTACTATGCGCTTGTATTTCTCGTGGTGGCACTCGTAGCAGGTGCGCTTGGCTTCGGCGGCATCGCTGGTGCGTCGGCTGGTATAGCGCAGATTCTGTTCTTTGTGTTCCTTGCCTTGCTCGTCATTTCGCTCATCGCGTCGGCGATCCGCAAGGCTTAGACCGCACAAGACCGAAGGCTGTTTTTGACCTCCTGAAAGCCCAGCCTATATTAGACTCCAGTGAAGGTGACCGCCGCATAAGCCATGCGGCGGTTTACCGATTTAAGGATTTGGGCCGGTTCAACGACCGGAAAATGAAGGCTCGACCGCGACCCGCCAGCCGGTCGAAGAAAACGGACGCAATGGCACGCAGATTTCCGATCAGTCTTTCCGGAGTTTTTGACGTGTCGCCAATGGGCGGTCCGGCTATTTGTTTCGTTGCATCCTCCACCGCAAAACCGCTTGGCACTTTTGCTGGAAATGCGCTGAGTGGGCTGCGGGTTGAATGAGGCAGACATGACAGCTGGCACAAAATTCAACCTGCAGGATACCGAGCCGGACGCAGCGCGTCTGCGGGCCCTGTTGCGGGCAGTGCGCAACAGCAATGTCTGCGTGCTCTATCAAGGCCCCGACCTCGCCTATTCGTGGGGCGAGAACATTCCGCTCTACTGGCAGGAAAAGTGGAAAGTGGGCGGCAACGACTGCGACTTCATCTTCTCCGCAGCCCTGCACAAGCTTGTCGGCGCCAAGCAGGCGGCGCTTGATACGGGCGAAGCGCAGAATGTGGAGATCGCCATCAATGACGGCGACAAGCTGCGCTGGATAGAGTTTCATGTCGATTGTGACCGCGACGACGAGGGCAATATTCAGGGCCTCGTCACCACGGCGATCGAGATCAGCGAGCTGAAGCGGCGCGAGCAGGTGCTGAAGACCCTGCTGCGCGAAGTAAGTCACCGCTCCAAGAACCTTCTGGCCATCGTGCAGAGCATCGCCAGCCAGACGGCGCGCTTTACAGACACAATCGATGATTTCCTGCTGAAGTTTCGCGGGCGCATCCAGTCGCTGTCCTATTCGCAGGATCTGGTGACGGATTCGAACTGGCGCGGCGCATTGTTTCGCGATCTCGTGCATTCGCAGGTCGAGAAATATATCGACGTCAGCGACGAGCGCCTGAGCATCGAAGGAGATAACCCCTATCTTTTCCCGGGCGCGGCCCTGCATGTCGGCCTTGCGCTGCATGAACTGGTGGTCAATGCGACCTCGTTCGGCGGTCTTTCCATCCCCTATGGCCGGGTGAAGATTTCGGCGAAGGTCCTTCATCTGACGGGCGGCGTCGACCGGCTGGAATTCCTCTGGGAAGAAACCAATCCGGCGATGCCCGAGGTTTTCGAGCATGACCCGCGGTTCGGCAGCGCCGTGTTGCAGCGCATCGTCCCCGCCTCCGTCAATGGTCACGCCGATTATCGCATCGACGGTACCGGGGCGGTCTATTCGCTCACCATCCCCACGGAGCAGTTCGACGCCTGATGCGTAAGGCGTTAGAGCATTTCCAGCAAAAGTGTGAAACGGTTTTGCGTTGGATAATGCGATAAAACAAATAGTTAGAGCGGTTCCGGCGATTCTGTGAGGAACCGCTTTAGTGGGCGTTCTGGGACATTTGGGAGATCAAAAAAAAGCCGCCATGGTCCCGGCCTTGAGCCTGAACCACGGCGACTTGCTCTGAATTTGCGGAACGCCAGCTGCTTAACGTTTAACGGTCAGCGCGGCATTCTCGCCGCTCGCCTCGTGCGGGGAGGTTGAGGCGAACTGTGAAGACCGCGTTGTGGGGGCGGGGTCACGGCCTTCATGGGCGCTAAACGCGGCAAACGAAATTTGGTTCCGTCAGTTTCCGATTTTTTTGCAATAAAGTTCGAGCCGGTGATGGACGATCTCGTAACCGAGCGACCGGGCGATTTCTTCCTGCAGCTTTTCGATCTTGTCGGAGCGGAATTCGACCACCTCGCCGGAATCCATGTCGATGATATGGTCGTGATGCGCGCCGCTCGCCTGCTCGAAACGCGAGGGCCCGCCGGCAAAGGCGTGCCGGTGAATCGCGCCACGCTCTTCCAGAAGCTTCATCGTGCGATAGACGGTCGACAGCGAAATGCTGCTGTCGATCTCGACCGCCCGGCGGAAAATCTCCAGCGCGTCGGGGTGATCTTCCGTCTCGGTCAATATGTTCAGGATGATCCGGCGCGGCCGCGTGATGCGGACGCCTGCCTGGCGCAGTTCCTGTTCATAATCGGGTTTCTTGTACGATTCACTCATGTGGCAATTATGCACTGTCCGGGCTCCAGTTGCAAATTTTTGCAACTGGCAGCGCACCGATCTCCCCAGCCCTTGTTGGGATTGCGCATGGGAGCGCATATCGATCTGGTTGAATCAGTTCGGCGCTCCAATCTCGTCTGTTTGAAGCATGATCTTGTCGATCCTCGTTTCACTCCGGCCGGATCACGCTCCAGTGACCGGGCTCCACCTGCGAGCCGGACACCTTGTCGTTCAGATGGTATTGTCCCCTGCCGACCCGCACGAAAAGCGCATCGCCTTCCGGTTGATTGGCGGTACAATTTTCGGCGAGGAAAGAGAAGTATCTGGAGTAAGGCCAGCCGGGAGCGACGCGACGCACGTCTCTCGGCGTGAAAGGTTCGGCAAGAATGCCCTTCACCCTGACCGCATTATGGATTTGAGGATAAATAGTCGATCCAATTTTCCACATGCCAGATACTATCACTACCATGCGTAGCATTCATATCCCGTGAACATGGGATGATTGCAGTTTTGCTGGATCGAAAAACTTTGAGTAGACAAGCAAGCTTGGCTGGACCGCGAAAAAGGGGATGATGCTGGTACGCCCAAGGGGAATCGAACCCCTGTTTGCGCCGTGAGAGGGCGCCGTCCTGACCGCTAGACGATGGGCGCCTGAGCCATATTGCTGATATAAGCGCCAAAAGGAAAAAGCGCAATCCTTGCAGGCAGAAAGAAACAGGGCGGCAATCATGCCGCCCTGATCAGTTTGTCCCAGAGCATTTCCAGCAAAAGCGCGGTGCGGATTTGCGCAGGATAATGCTTTAAAACAAATAGATAGAGCGGTTCCACGATTCCGTATTAAACGGAACTGCTCTATTCGACATTGCCGAGCTTGATGCGGCCGATGATGCGGGACTCGCGATAATCATAGATGATGAGTTCCGTGCCGCCGTCCGGCAGCAGCGTTTCCAGCGAAAGTTCGTTGCCCGAAAGGCTTTGCGAAAGAAGGCGGGTACCGGGCGTCAGGTTGATCTGCGATTCGATCAGCTTCGGCGGCTCCGGCTTTGCGGGCGCAGGCGCGGCCTGTCCGGGAATATCGGAACGGGCTTCGTCAACCGGGGTTTCCGGCGCGCGATTGATCTTGTAGACAACGGCGACAAGCACCGCCATAAGACCGATCAGCATGACACCGATGGAGACGGCCAGAAGCCGGATCATTTTGCGGCGCACACGTTCCATGGCTGGATCAAGCGCGGGCTCGCCCTGTTCATCCGGGTAATAGCCCTGCTGATAGTCCTGATAACCCGAATCCTGATGATTCTGGTATCTTGGATAGTGTGGATCCTGCATTCAACGACTCCGGTTCGAACTGCGCCGTGTTACGGCGTGTGGCGCGTGATAGAGCATTTTGCAGCCAAATGGAAACATTTGACGTCGCATAAATGCGGTAAAATCAAGAGACAGAGCAGTTCTGACGATTTCGTTAAGACAGAGCCGCTCTCAACAAGGAAGACACGAGTGAAAGAGCTTACGACCGACTCCGATGCCACAGGCAAGCGTCTCGACCAGTGGCTGGCCGCAGCATTGGGGCCGGACCTCTCGCGCAGCCGCGTGCAGTCCCTCATTGCCGAAGGCCATGTGACCATCGACGGCGTGCCCGCCCGTGAAACCAAGCAGAAGCTGCGCGAAGGCATGACAATCGCCCTCGTGCTGCCTGAACCGGAGCCAGCCGAACCGATTGCCGAGAACATCCCGCTCGATATTCTCTACGAGGACGATGATCTCATCGTGATCAACAAACCCGCCGGGCTTGTCGTTCACCCCGGCAACGGCAACTGGGCGGGAACACTGGTCAATGCCCTCATATATCATTGTGGCGATAGCTTGTCGGGCATCGGCGGAATCCGCCGCCCCGGCATCGTCCATCGCCTCGACAAGGATACGAGCGGCGTCATGGTCGTTGCCAAGAACGATCTTTCACACCGGCATCTGAGCGAACAATTTGCCGACCATGGCCGCACCGGAGATCTGGAGCGCGCTTATCTCGCCCTCGTCTGGGGCATGACCGAACGCCCGCAGGGCTACATCGACGCCCATCTCGGTCGCTCGCACCGCGACCGCACCAAGCAGGCCGTGGTCAATGAAGAGCGCGATGATGCCCGCCACGCCATCACCCATTATGCCACGGTCGAAAAATTCGGCCCCCGCGAAGACGCGACCGCCCTCGCCTCGCTCGTCGAATGCCGCCTTGAGACCGGCCGCACACATCAGATCCGCGTGCACATGGCCCATATCGGCCACCCGCTTGTCGGCGACATGGATTATGGCAGCGCCTACAAGACCAAGGCCAACAAGCTGCCGGAACCGCTGAAGGAGGCCGTGCGCGGTTTCCACCGGCAGGCCTTGCATGCCTTTCTTCTGGCTTTCACCCATCCGTCCACCGGGGAGCTGATGCGTTTTGAAGCGCCGGTGCCGGAAGATATGGAGCACCTTCTGGAAAATTTCCGGAAGCATTCTATATAAAACTGGCAACCGTCACGGTTGGCCGGAAGGATGGACAACTGATAGGTCTGAAGGCTGACCAACACCAGGATCCGGGGCGCGGTTGTGGTGAAAACCGCTCTCTCAACACCAAAGCATTTCCCCCAAGCGCGAAGCGGTTTCGTGCCGGATGATGCTTGAAAACAAAGAGATGGAGCATTTCCGGTGACAGGGAAAATGCTCCGCCACCTTACATTTCATACGATTTGCGAAACCTTTGGCCCTGACCAACGTTCACATTGTAGTGACAGTTTGTTTCATGAGTTAAAGGATCGTGTTTTTGCCAAAATCATGCCTATATATGGAGGCTCGCGAGAGGGAAGTGCAGGAGGCAGCCCCCGCGACAGGTTCGCCAGACGGGAACCTGAAATCATAAAGGAGGGTGCTCTATGGCCCAGATGAATCTCCCAAGCATCACGTCAGGTGACGGCGGTCTTACCCGTTATCTGGAAGAAATCCGACGTTTTCCCATGCTTGAGCCGCAGGAAGAATATATGCTGGCCAAGCGTTATCACGAACATACCGATCCCAAGGCCGCTCACAAGCTGGTGACGAGCCATCTGCGTCTCGTGGCCAAGATCGCCATGGGTTATCGCGGCTATGGCCTGCCGATCGGTGAAGTCATATCGGAAGGCAATGTCGGTCTCATGCAGGCCGTCAAGCGTTTCGAGCCTGAACGCGGCTTCCGTCTTGCCACCTATGCCATGTGGTGGATCAAGGCTTCGATCCAGGAATATATCCTGCGCTCGTGGAGCCTTGTGAAGATGGGCACGACCGCCAATCAGAAGCGCCTGTTCTTCAATCTGCGCAAGATGAAGAGCAAGATTCAGGCGCTCGACGACGGCGACCTCAACCCCGATCAGGTCAAGCAGATCGCGACCAAGCTCAATGTGAGCGAAGACGAAGTGGTGTCCATGAACCGCCGCCTGTCCGGTGATGCCTCGCTGAATGCGCCGCTGCGCGCTTCGGAAGGTGAATCGGGCGAATGGCAGGACTGGCTGGTCGATGACAGCAGCAGCCAGGAGCAGATCCTGATCGAACAGGACGAGCTGGACAACCGCCGCTCCATGCTGGAACAGGCGATGGATACGCTGAACGACCGCGAACGCCGCATTTTCGAGGCCCGCCGCCTCTCCGACGACCCGATGACGCTGGAAGATCTTTCCAGCGAGTTCAGCATCAGCCGCGAGCGCGTGCGCCAGATCGAAGTGCGTGCCTTTGAAAAGGTTCAGGCCGCGGTCAAGGCCGCAGCTTTCAAGCAGCAGAAGGCGCTGAACCATGTCGAGGAAGCGCACGCCTAAAGCGCGTTTCAGATATGCTCTGCTGATCTTTTTACTGCCGCAGAATGGGAAACCATTTTGCGGCAGAACTATTTGAATACTACCGGCCCGCCTCGCCCTTCGCGAGTTCAAACCCCTCATCCATCCAGCCTGTCAGTCCGCCCGCCATGATCTTGACGGGACGGTAGAGGTTGGCGAGCCGCAAGGCGCCCCGTGCTGCGCCATTGCAATGCGGCCCGGCGCAGTAGGTGACGAAAACCGTATCCTGCGACCACTCCGCCATCTTTGACGCGATGATCTTCCCGTGCGGCAGATTGATCGCGCCCGGTATGTGACCTTCCGCAAAAAGCGCTGGGCTGCGCACGTCCAGAAGCACGAAATCGGCGCCCTTCGACAAGGCGTCGTGCACGTCCGAACAATCGGTTTCGAAGGTGAATTCTGCCGCGAAATGTTCGCGGGCCACCCCGCTCGGTGCCGGTGAAATGGCCGTCACGGCTGATCTTTTCCCGGTCTTGGGTGCACTGTCCATGGACGATCTCCTGTTGTCTTCAGGAAGATTTCGCCTATTTGCCAATGCGCTTGCAATTGGCGAGATTGACAATATACGTAAAGATAATGACAAACCGCACACCAGACCTGCAAGGCCCGCTCGTCGTGGCGCTTCTCTATGACCGGCTTTGCACTTTTGAATTCGGCATCGTCGCCGAAATCTTTGGCCTGCCCCGGCCGGAAATGGGACCGGGCTGGTATCGCTTTGCCAGTTGCCCGATTGAAGAGGGTCCGCTGCGCGCGCATGGCGGTTTGCTCATCACACCCGATGGCAGTTCCGACCTGATCGATGAAGCCGACATCATCATCGTTCCGGGCTGGAAAGGTGCGGACATTCCGGTGCCGGAAGCGGTCAGCGAAAGGCTTCGCCGCGCGCACCGGCGCGGGGCACGTCTTGCCTCCATCTGTTCGGGCGCGTTCGTGCTGGCCGCGACGGGGCTGCTCGACGGCGGCACCGCGACCACGCACTGGCGCCATGCCGAGGCACTGCGCAAAAGGCACCCCGAAATCGATGTCGATGATGCGTCGCTCTACCGCGAACATGATCGCATATTCACCTCGGCTGGAAGCGCGGCGGGAATGGACCTCCTGATCGAAATCGTGCGTCAGGATTTTGGGGCGCTCGCCGCGAATTCGGTTGCCCGGCGGCTGGTCATGCCCGCCCATCGCACCGGCGGGCAGGCACAGTTCCTGGAACGGCCAGTGACGAGGCGCGAGGGCACGGCAATCAGCCCGGTCCTGGACAGGATGCGCGCCAGTCTGGCGGCGGAATGGACAATCGGGCGCATGGCGGCGGAGTGCCGGATGAGCCCGCGCACTTTCCTGCGGCGCTTTGCCGAAGCGACCGGCGCTACCCCCGGCGACTGGCTCACCATGGAGCGCGTCGCAGCGGCAAAGGAACTGCTCTCGCAAGGAGAGGCAAGCATCGACGATATCGCCGCTTCGGTCGGTTTTGGAAGCGCCCACACGCTCCGCCATCATTTCCGCCAGAAGATCGGCATCAGCCCGGCGGAGTATCGCAGGCGCTTCCTCGTCGAAACCGTCATCCAACCGATATAAAACCGTCAAACAACTGTAATGGATTGGCTTTAGGGACGAGGGCGTGTTTCACCCCAGCTTCAAGGTCATCCCATGAAAAAGCTCCTGCTCGCCGCAGCTATCGCGCTTACCGCTGCCACCGCCGCATCTGCTTCCGAATATGTCTCCTTCCTCGATTATCCGCAGAAGGAACAGGACGGGAAGGAGTTCTTCACGGCCATTGAAATCCCGCAGGGCAGCTTCACCAAATACGAAATCGACGACAAGACCGGCCATATCGTGGTCGACCGCTATCAGTCCATGCCTGTGGTCTATCCGGCCAACTACGGCTCGATCACCAGCACGCTTGCCGGTGACGGTGACCCGCTCGACGCGCTGATCTACACGCGTGAGCCGATTGTTCCGGGCGCGATCATCAAGGTTCGTCCCATCGGCGTCCTGAAGATGATCGACGGCGGCGACCAGGACGACAAGATCGTTGCCGTGCCGACCACGGACATCGATCCGACCTATGACAACATCAAGGAAATCACCGATCTGCCGAAGATCGAACAGCAGCGTCTCGAAGCCTTCTTCCGCGTCTACAAGCAGCTGCCGGAAGGCCGCAAGGTCGTGGAACTCGCAGGCTTCGACAGCGCGGAAGCCGCGCAGAACGAAGTCGCCAAGGCAATCAAGGCCTTTGCCGAAAAGAAGTAATCCTGATCGCCAGCAAACAAAAAGGCCGCTCGAAGCGGCCTTTTTTCGTTTCGCAGGAAGATTAATTCGCACCCAGTACGTCGTTGAACGCCTTCTCGCCGGGCACGCCTTTTTCAAGGCTGATAAGGGCGCGGCGGCCATTGCGGTAGGAGATCGGAATATCGATCCATTGCAGGCGTCGCATCAGCGATAGATTGGTATCCTGCGCGGTGCGGGCGTCGTTCAGCCATACGATGAAGAAATTGTCGCCGATCTTCGATGGGACGGCGATCAGCGGATTGCCTGCCGCCTGTTCCGTGTCCTTGAAGGTAACGCGCTGCACATTATCCACAACGCCTCCGGAGAAGCCCTCGGGCACCGTGAAGACCATTTCGATCAGATGGCTTGCTGGAATCGACTGGTCCGTGTTCTTGCGAATGGTCATCTTCAGCTCGACCTTGCTCGTCGGCATCGTGACGGTTGCGCGCACGGCGGGCTGCGCTGGCTGGCCGTCTTCCGGGCTTTCCTCGATCACCGACCAAACCACATTGCCGCGCTCGACCGAATCCGACCCGGCACCGCCGCGCTCTTCATAGAGAAGCGCCTGCTGGCCGACGGCGACGGTCTGGTTCTGTCCGGGCTGCGCGCCCGCTGGCGAGTTCGTCTCGGCAGGTGCAGGAGTGGAAGCGGCGGTGGAGGTGCCCTCCCCGATCCCGTTCGCGCCACCGGCAGGCCCGCTATCGGTTTCGCTGCCGTCCGGCATCAGCCGCTGCGTCAACTTCTGCTCGCCCGCTGGCTGTTGCGGTTGTTCCGGCGTCTGTTCGCCGCCCGTCGTCGCCGCATTGCTGTCGGCTGGCGGCGGCGTCGTGTCTTGAGGCTGTGTCTGGCTGTCGGAACCGGTCGCAGGCGCGTCGCTGCGGCCAAGGCTCGACGCGAGTTCCTGAATCTTGTCCTTGTTGTTCCAGACAACGTAACCGGCGGTTCCGAGAGCCAGAACTGCGATCAACGCGACAACCAGCCCCTTATAGGAGCGCTTTTCCTTCTTGGACGTGCGCTCGATATATTCGCTGCGGCGGGCCTGCGCCTTTTCCTTGGCGCGATCCAGCTTCCAGTCGTCGTTGCGCTCGGCCACGAAAGCCGGTTCGTCGTCATCCTCGTCGGAAACGCGGTCGCGGCGTTCATCCTGCGGGGCGGCGGAAAATGCAGGCTCGTCGTCTTCATGGGACGGCGCGCGATCCACAGCAGCGCGATTCGCCTCCTGCAGAAAATCATCCAGCGCATCCTCGACCGGCTCCGGCGGGCTGGCGGGCGGAGCATAAAAGGCTTCGACCTCAGCAATGGCGTCTTCGAGAATATTACGCTGGCGGACAGCCACGGCCTGCGAGGCGTTTGCCGTGACAAGCTTCTGCTCGATCGTTGCACGCGCTTTCGCATAAACGCGCTGGCGCAATTCAGGAGTCTTGTCCGCCTGCGCATCGATCGTCTTTTTCAGTACCGCTACAAAATCCGCCATTCCGTCTTACCCGGTTTCCGCCCGTCCAGATGAACAATAAGCACAGGATGCAATAAATGTCCCAATAATCACAATAATCAAGGGAAAGCAAAGTCTCCGGCTACGATTTAGCGAAGACTTTCAAAACGATGCGGTGAAATAGTGGCAAAATTCACCCTGTTGCGAAGCTTTATGCAGCCGATTGCGTTCTTTGTACAACGGCCGAAACGAAATCGGAGCAGCTTCCGAAAAAGCCGCTCCGAACATATCGCTCATTGACTGCAAACAATCAGTCGTGGAACGGATCGGTGACGAGGATGGTATCCTCGCGTTCCGGGCTGGTGGAAAGCATGGCCACCGGCGCGCCGATCAGTTCTTCGATGTGACGGACATATTTGACCGCCTGCGCCGGAAGATCGTTCCACGAACGCGCACCTGCGGTCGTTTCCGACCAGCCCGGCAGCGTTTCATAGATCGGTTTGACGCGGGCCTGCGCCCCCATGGAGGACGGCAGATAGTCGATGCGCTTGCCATCGAGTTCATAGGCGACGCAGATCTTGATTTCATCCAGGCCGTCGAGAACATCGAGCTTGGTCAGCGCGATGCCGGTAATGCCGGAGGTGCGGACCGTCTGGCGCACGATCACGGCGTCGAACCAGCCGCAGCGGCGCTTGCGGCCTGTTACCACGCCGAATTCATGGCCCTTGGTGCCGAGGAATTCGCCGATCTCGTCATTGAGTTCGGTCGGGAACGGGCCTTCGCCGACGCGGGTCGTATAGGCCTTGGTGATGCCGAGCACATAGCCGATGGCCGTCGGGCCGAGGCCCGAACCGGCGGCAGCCTGACCGGCAACCGTGTTGGAGGACGTCACGAAAGGATAGGTGCCGTGGTCGTTGTCGAGCAGTGCGCCCTGCGCGCCTTCGAACAGGATGCGGTCGCCCGCCTTGCGGCGTTCGTCGAGAACGCGCCAGACCTGATCGATATAGGGCAGGATCTGGTCGGCAACCGAGGTCAGCTCGGTCAGAATGGTTTCGACCGCGATTTCCTCAAGGCCCATGCCGCGGCGCAGCAGATTGTGGTGGGCGAGCAGGCGCTCAACCTTCGGCTCAAGCGTTTCCGGCTCGGCCAGATCGATGACGCGGATGGCGCGACGGCCAACCTTGTCTTCATAGGCCGGGCCAATGCCGCGCTTGGTCGTGCCGATCTTGAGGCCCGAATTGGAGCCTTCGCGCATGGCATCGAGATCGCGGTGGATGGAGAGGATGAGCGGGGCATTTTCGGCAATGCGCAGCACGTCCGGATTGATGTCGATGCCCTGCGCGCGCAGTTTCTCGACTTCGGAAACGAAATGATGTGGATCGACAACGACGCCGTTGCCGATGACGCTCAGCTTGCCGCGTACAAGGCCGGATGGCAGGAGCGAAAGCTTGTAGCTGACGCCGTCGATGACCAGCGTATGACCTGCATTATGACCACCCTGGTAGCGCACGATGACATCGGCGCGTTCGGACAGCCAGTCAACGATCTTACCCTTGCCCTCGTCGCCCCATTGCGACCCGACGACAACCACATTTGCCATTGAAGAAACTCCTTGGCTTCTATTTGAAAATCCAAGGATCGAAGCGGCCCGGTCATCGCCAGCTGAGGCTACAGGGTGCTGATCCCTCGTCTCTATACAGATTGAAACGGGATTGCGCGACTCTTTCGTGCAAGAAATTCCCGATTTTTGAACGCCAACTGGAACGAAGGGCGCTTAGATCGTTTGAGATTCACGCTATGGAGAGGCGAAAATGGTATTCTTTGAGAACCGGAGCGGAATGTACATTTTAGTACATGAGCACCGGAAGCTCAAAAGAATGCCATTTGCAGACCTCCAGAGCGTGAATATCTACGATCTATCCGGCGCGGACCATATAAAGCGCATCCTCCGAATAGCTTTTCAGCTTTTCCTCGAGCGCTGGGAGATCGCGGACGACAAAGCCCTTCTTTTCCCAGAAGCCCTGCGAGCCGTTGACGGCGACGAGCGACATGGTGACGAAACCGTCGCGCTCGGCCTGCAAGGCCATCAGCTCGACTACGCGAGTGGCGGCACCGCCGGAGCGGGCTTCGGGCAGAAGTGCGATATCGTGGATGTAATAGGTATTGGTGTCTTCCGGCAGCGCGCCCAGAACAGCGTTGAGGGCCGGAACCGTATCGAGCTTCCACGGGTGGCTGACGCCGTAACCCAGAATCTCGTTCTCGCGGGCCAGCACGAAGCAGCCTGCCGGATAGAGTTTGAAGCGGTCCCGGAAGACCGCCTCATCTTCGAAGAAATCGAGATGGACAACATTGGCGACGGCGGTCACGCTCGCAATATCATGCTCGTGCATGCGCCGCCATTCCGGCTGTACCATCTCTTCAACCATTTTCTCAAACTTCTCCGACGTTGAACTCAAGCGGTGTTGCCGCCTTGATTGCCTCTTGAGCCGTCAGTTCGTCAAGTGCTGCCTGTGGAATCTGTTCATCCACATAGAGCATGGCAATCGCGTCGCCACCCGGATGGTCGCGTCCAAGCGAGAAGTTTGCGATATTGACATTGTGCTTGCCGCAGATCGTGCCAAGCAGGCCGATCATGCCCGGAACGTCCTTGTTGGTGACGTAAAGCATGTGCGGACCGACCTCGGCATCGAGATTGATTCCCTTGATCTGGATGAAACGCGGCTTGCCGTCCGAGAAGCAGGTGCCCGCGATCGAACGCTCGCGCAGGGTGGTCTTCACCGTCAGCTTGATATAGCCGTCGAAGATGCCCGACTTGTCGCGCTTGACCTCCGAAACGATGATGCCGCGTTCCTTCACCATGATCGGCGCGGAAACCATGTTGACGTCGGCAACCTGCGGACGGATGAGACCGGCGAGGGCCGCGCTCAGAAGCGCGCGCGTGTTCATCGTGGCGGTGGAACCGTCGAACAGCACTTCCACTTCCTGGATCGGCTCGTCCGTCACCTGACCGACGAAGGCGCCAAGCACATCGGCAAGCTTTACGAACGGCTTGAGGCGCGGCGCTTCTTCCGCCGTGATCGACGGCATGTTGATGGCGTTGGAAACGGCGCCCTTCACGAGATAGTCCGACATCTGTTCGGCCACCTGAAGCGCGACATTTTCCTGCGCTTCCGCCGTCGACGCGCCAAGATGCGGCGTGCAGACGACATTCGGCAACGAGAACAGCTCGTTCTCCGTCGCCGGTTCCGTTTCGTAGACGTCGATACCGGCGCCTGCGACATGGCCGGATTTCAGTGCTGCCACCAAGTCCTTTTCCACGATCAGCCCGCCGCGCGCGCAATTGACGATGCGCACGCCCGGCTTGGTCTTGGCGAGGTTTTCCGCGTTGATGATGTTGCGGGTCTTGTCGGTCAGCGGCGTGTGCAGCGTGATGAAATCGGCGCGGGCGAGCAGTTCGTCCAACTCGACCTTTTCAACGCCCAGTTCCTGCGCACGGGCTTCGGACAGGAACGGATCGAAAGCCACCACATGCATTTTCAGGCCGATGGCGCGGGTCGCGACAATCGAACCGATATTGCCGCAGCCGACGACGCCGAGCGTCTTTCCGGTGATTTCGACTCCCATGAAGCGGTTCTTTTCCCACTTGCCGGCGCGGGTGGATGTGTCGGCTTCCGGCAATTGCCGCGCGACAGCGAACATCAGCGCGATGGCGTGTTCTGCCGTGGTGATCGAATTGCCGAAAGGCGTGTTCATGACGATGATACCGCGGCGCGAAGCCGCCGGAATATCGACATTATCGACGCCGATACCGGCGCGACCGACGACCTTGAGCTTTTTGGCGGCGGCAATCAGCTTTTCCGTGACCTTGGTGGCCGAACGGATCGCCAGACCGTCATAATCGCCGATGACTTCGAGAAGCTTTTCCTTGTCCTTGCCAAGATCAGGCAGATAGTCGACTTCCACGCCGCGATCCTTAAAAATCTGGACGGCAGTGGGCGAAAGCTTATCGGATACGAGAACGCGAGGTGCCATTGAGGCCTCCTTCAAACATTTTCAAACCATGCATTTCCTGTGATGACGCAGACCGTTCTGCTTCAGGAAATGCGCTGTAATGGGGGAATGCGGACCGTGGCCGCCCCAACGCGGACCACGGTGTCATGCATGGATCTGCTTAAGCCGCAGCTTTAAGCGCAGCCTTCTGCGTTGCAAAAGCCCAATCCAGCCAATGCGTCAGCGCTTCCAGATCGGAAGCTTCCACCGTCGCACCGGCCCAGATGCGCAGGCCGGAAGGCGCGTCGCGATAAGCACCGATGTCATAGGCAACGCCTTCCTTATCGAGCGTCGTGACGATGCCCTTGGCGAAAGCAGCCTGCTCGTCGGCAGACAAGGCGGTTACTTCGGGATCGACAATCGTCAGGCAGACGGAGGTGTTGGAGCGGGTTTCCGGCTTCACGGCCAGATTGGCGATCCACGGCGTCCTCTCGACGAAATCGTTCAGGACGGCGAAATTGGCGTCGGCCCGCGCAACCAGCGCATCGAGACCGCCGAGCGACTTCGCCCATTTCAGCGCATCGAGATAGTCTTCCACGCAGAGCATGGACGGCGTGTTGATGGTTTCGCCGACGAAAATGCCTTCGATCAGCTTGCCGCCCTTGGTCATGCGGAAAATCTTCGGCATCGGCCATGCGGGCTTGTAGCTTTCCAGACGTTCCACCGCACGCGGGGAAAGGATCAGGATGCCGTGTGCGCCCTCGCCGCCCAGCACCTTCTGCCAGGAGAAGGTGACGACATCGAGCTTGGGGAAATCGAGACGCTGCGCGAAAGCGGCAGAGGTCGCGTCGCAGAAGGTCAGGCCCTTGCGGTCTGCCGGAATGAAATCGGCGTTCGGGACGCGCGCGCCCGACGTGGTGCCGTTCCAGGTGAAGACCACATCGCGGTCGAAATCGACTTTGGAAAAATCGACAATCTCACCGTAGGGCGCTTCGAAGGTGCGAACGTCTTCGAGCTTGAGCTGCTTCACCACATCCGTGACCCAGCCTGCGCCGAAGCTTTCCCAGGCGACCATATCGACGCCGCGCGCGCCCAGCATGGACCACAGCGCCATTTCGACAGCGCCGGTGTCGGAAGCGGGCACGATGCCGATACGGTAATCGGCAGGCACCTGCAGCACTTCGCGGGTAAGGTCGATGGCCTCTTTGAGCTTGGTCTTGCCGATTTTCGCGCGGTGCGAACGGCCAAGTGCCGCATCGACCAGCGCATTCAGCGACCAGCCGGGACGTTTTGCACAGGGACCGGATGAAAAATTAGGATTAGCCGGGCGAACTGCCGGCTTCGCAATCGTCGTCATGTTGTTTCTATCCTCTCAGATAGCACGCGTCTCGTTGGGGAGACGTGGCCCACTTACCGGGATAGCCGAAAGCGCGTTTTTCCTCAATACGGCTTTCGTGGAATATTTTCATCAAACCCGCCCGAATTGCTTCGGGCGGGTAGAATTTCCTTATCGCGTGACCGTTTGCGTCTCCGTCGGCTCGTCTTCCATGCGCGCATAGTAGCTTGCAATCAGCGCGCCGGAGATATTGTGCCAGACACTGAAGACAGCGCTCGGCACTGCCGCCAGCGGCGAGAAATGCGCATTGGCGAGCGCGGCGCCAAGCCCGCTGTTCTGCATGCCGACCTCGATGCTGATCGCCTTGCGCTTGGCAAGCGACAGCCCTGCGAAACGCGCCGCGAAATAGCCAAGCAGCAGACCGAAGCCGTTGTGCAGGAACACTACCGCGAAGATCAGCAGGCCGGATTGCGCGATGGCGGCTTTGTTGACCGCGACCACGGCGGCCACGATGAGCACGATACCGATGACCGACACCAGCGGCAGCATGGGGATGGCCGCCTTGACCAGGCCCGGAACCAGTTTCTGCAACACGAAGCCGAGCGCCAGCGGCACAAGGATCACCTTCACGATGCTGATGAACATGCTCATCGCATCGACCGGCAGATACTGGCTGGCGAAGAACCAGACCAGAAATGGCGTCACGAGCGGCGCAAGCAGCGTGGTGACGCTGGTGCAGGCAACGCTCAGCGCCACGTCGCCCTTCGACAGATAGGTCATGACGTTGCTGGCTGTACCCCCGGGGCAGCAGCCGACCAGAATAACGCCCGCAGCCACTTCCGGCGACATGGGGATGATGCGCGTCAGAAGCACGGCCAGAAGCGGCATGATAATGAACTGCGCCAGCACACCGATGGCGACGTCGAAAGGCCGTCTGGCGACCTCGGCAAAATCCTTGCCGGAAATCGTCAGGCCCATGCCGAACATGATGATGCCCAGCAGAACCACGATCCACGGCGCAAATACGCTGAATGTCGACGGCAGGACGAAGCCGAGAATGGCGAAAATAATGACCCAGACGGCGAAAGTCCGGCCTACGAAATCTGAAAATGCTGCAATTGCTTTCATAACCCTCCCCTTTTCAGGAAACGCGTTCGACGCATTCGTTCACCTGTAAGGATTTGGGCCGTATATGAAAACCAAAAATTCGCCAGACCTGAAACAATAACTGCAAGGCGGGCCCAAAGGCCCGCTGCAATTATAGCAGGGCGTTAAATTGCTAACGCAAAATGCTCAAGGGCCGCACGGGCCTGACCAAGTCTCGATGAGACCTGATATTACCAGGTCGTAAAGCGCACACCGGCGCGGAGCTGGTGGGACTGAATGTCCTTGTCGCTCAGCGTGATGCCTGCGGCGCTTGCAATATCCGCCCCCTCGATAACCCCATATCGATAGCCGACATCGAGCTTGATATTGGAGGCCACATCGATGCCCACGCCAGCCATCAGCGCCCAGGCGAGCCGATAATCATCATCCGCCTTGTATGCGCCATAGACCGTATCGATGGAATACCGCACATTGGCAAAGCCTAGACCAGCGCCCAGATAAGGCGTGAAACCGTAGTAATTGCCGAGATCGACATAGGCATTGGCCATCATGTCCCAGCTGCGAACATCGACGTCCAGATCATCGAAGCTCTGCTTGGAATAACCGAACGTCACGTCGCCGCGCAGGTTATCCGTGAACTGATAGCCGACGCCGACGGACGGCACGACATTCTTGTCCAGATCGTAGCCTTGCGACGCGCTCCAGAAAGCCGTCTCGGTCTGGACCTTGACCTTGGAGGAGATGTTGTAGCCGATATCGCCGCGCAGATACCAGCCGGACCCAACCTCGACCGGCTGCTGTGCCGGAGCGCCCGGCTCATAGCTGATCATATCAAGATCGGCGGCAAAGGACTGCGATACGATGCATAATCCGGCCAGCAGCACAGCCGGCGAACAGAAGGCACGCCATTGCATGGACATGATGAAATCCCCGCTTATGAATGTATCATCATGTATGAACGGACATGGTTAAGATCGCATGAATATAGGGATCTGTTTACCGTGTTTCTAAAGCATCTGCCGCAAGGCGCCGATCTGATCCAATCTGATCGAAACGCGCTCTAAACGAAAAGGGCCCGGATAACCGGGCCCTGATTGCTTTGCTGTATCTTCGGTTTACTTGTAAACCGGGCCGTCCACGATGGTCGAGACCTGCTGCGGCGCATAGGCCGGAGCCGCACCGCCGAACATGTAGCGCAGGCCGACGCGCACGTCGTGCACATTCATGCCCTTGTCGTAGCCGTCACCGATCCACTGGTTGCCCTCGAACATCTTGCCGCCGTTGATATGGCGATAGCGATAGCCCGCATCGAGCTTGAGATTATGCGTGAGGTCGACCGATGCGCCAGCCATGAGCGCATAGGTAAAGCGCCAGTTGGCAGCGCCTTCCTGCGTGCCGCCATAACGAACATCGTCGAGATCGCCCCACTTTACGCGGGTGCCGCCGATACCGGCGCCGACATAAGGCGTGAAGCCGGCGAAATTGCCGAGATCGACATAGGCATTCGCCAGAATGGAAAGTGCGGAGAAACGGCCGCGCTCGTCGGAAGCGCAGTTGATATCGCCGTTACAGGCCGAACCATAGGTATGGCCGTCGAACTTGGCGCGGGTCATGTAGTCGACCGTCAGGTCGGTGCGGAAATAATCCGTCACCTGATAGCCGACGCCGCCGCCCACAAGGAATGAGCCCTTCAGGTCGCCATAGAGCGTGTTGCTGCCGAAGGTCGGCGAGCCGCCACCGCAGGTGTCGCAATTATCGATGGTCGCGTAATCCGCATCCTTGAACTTGGCCTTGGAGTAGCCGATGTCGCCGCGCAGATACCAGCCGCCAACGGCAGGCGGAGCGACAACGACTTCAGGGACTTCCGGCACAGGTTCGATGATATCGGCCGCCAGCGCGACAGATACCATGGCCGTGAGGGCAACCGATGCCGCCACACCGGCAAAAAGAGTTTTCGTAAGACTTTTCATATGTCTGCCCCATCGGAGAATCACGCCGCCGGAAGCGACGGTACGGATGTTTGCGGGGAAGACTATTCGGCAAAAGTTAAATCCGACTTAACGTTAAGTTTTGTATTGTGCTATTACGTTAAGCGACTTAGTTAGCAACTGCTAAATGAATGGAGTTTCTTAACCATAGCCATTAATGGTTAAAGAAGGCTGTACCGATGGAAGAAACCGATATTCGCCCCACTGCATATTCTTATGTGCGCATGAGTACCCAACAGCAGTTGAAGGGTGATTCGCTTCGTCGTCAGTTGGAACGTAGCCGCGAATATGCAGCCGAAAACAATCTGCGTTTGGACGAGACGCTGCACGATATCGGCATCAGCGCTTACACTGGTGCAAACGTGCGATCCGGTGCGCTTGGACAATTTTTGCAACTCGTGCAAAACGGACAAATCAAACGCGGCAGTTACCTGCTCGTTGAGTCGTTGGATCGTCTTTCACGACTGCAAGTTCGTAATGCACTCGGCCCGTTCATCGAACTAATCAACGCCGGAATAACCATTGTAACGCTTGCCGATAAGCAGGTTTATTCCGATGCGACGGTCGACGAGAACTGGACGCAATTAATGATGTCGCTGGCAATCATGTCTCGTGCACATGAAGAGAGCCAGACAAAAAGTGACCGACTGCAACGAGCAGCCGAAGGCAGACGCAAACGGGCGCTTGCCGGTGAGACACGTTTTTCACATCACATGTTCCGTTGGCTCGATCAAATCGAGATTGCACCGGACAAATATGAGTACCGGCTGAACAAACATGCCGACACAGTGCGACAGATATACGAGTGGGCCGATGCAGGCATTGGCCAGATCGTAATTACTCGTCGTCTCAATGAAGCGAAGACCCCTACCCTTACCGGTAAAGGTGAATGGCAACAGCCAACGGTAGGGTTAATTTTGCGGAACGAAGCGGTGATCGGAACGTATCAGCCGGTTCATCGCGTTAACGGAAAGTCACAACCATACGGCGAAGCACTGCGCGCGTATCTGCCAGCGGTGATTAGTGAGGAACTTTTCTGGCGTGTGCAAAAGAACAAGCGTGTTCGCAATTCGGCAGGACGAAAAGGTGAAAGGCTCACGAACCTGATCGGGCCACTCGCCACCTGTGCGCATTGTCAGGGTCGAATGCTCATTAAAACGGGCGGTGCTGCAAACAATCCACAAAAGTACATTCGTTGCGACAACAACTATCGCGGCGGTCCATGCACTGGACCAAGCGGACAATTCCGATACGACAAGGTTGAGAATGCAATTCTCGACCACGTGAAGGAGTTTCATTCCTTCTCCGCGTTTGCTCGTGAAAACAACAGCGCCGGAAAGCAGCAATTGCAAGAGAAGATTGCAAGCCACGAGACAACGCTTGCAGGGTTGGAAAAGCAGCGCAAGAACCTCATGGCGATTGCAGCGATGGCCGATGATGATGCAACTCGCGCAGATGTGATGCGCGAGATAAGCGAACGTCGAACCCGTGAGTATAGCACCAAAGCCGAACTCGAAATATTGCGCGCTGATTTAATGACGCTGGATAGTGCAGAGCGAAACGCTAACTCGCTTGCCGAACGTATCGCAAGCGAACGCAAGATGTGGGAAACCGGATTGGACGAGAAGGTTTACGAAAGCCGGTCAAAGATCGCGCAAGCACTCACGCAGATTATCGACTTCATATCCTTTGATATGGATACGCGACGCTTCCGTGTGATTATCGGCGCTGGCATCATCGCATATGAATTCGACAAGCAAGGCCGACTGACGAACAAATTCGATCTTGCAACATCACCAATGCGTTGGATGGGTGAATCCCCGTTAACAATCGATCACTTCGTTAACAACGTTCGGGTTGAGAATACTGATGATCGTCGTGACCGCCTTGAAACGGCAATGTTGTCACGACGACCAAAGGGAAACATATAATTATTCCCCACTCCAAATGCTGTCTGCTTGTTCCGGTGTCTTTCCTGCGTACTCGAATATTGCAAGCACTAGCGGATCAAGGCGACCGAACGACTGACCATCTACCCAAATGATTTCGTAATCCTCGCGCAATTCCTCGTCGGCTACTGCTGCAATTGCTGCATTGATAACGCTCGTGGTAATTGCTGCTTTCTTCAAGCGTAGACGAATGGTCTGCCCCCTGAAAAGTGATCCTTCATGAAGTATGGCTTATGAGCCGTAGAAGGACATTGAAATGGCAGCGAAAAGACATAAGGCAGAAGAGATTGTCACGAAGCTTCGTCAGGTTGACGTGCT
>NZ_BAABTE010000021.1:0-56018 GCF_040371715.1 Brucella sp. NBRC 14130 | reverse complement strand
GCACGTCAACCTGACGAAGCTTCGTGACAATCTCTTCTGCCTTATGTCTTTTCGCTGCCATTTCAATGTCCTTCTACGGCTCATAAGCCATACTTCATGAAGGATCACTTTTCAGGGGGCAGACCAGAAACATATATTTGAATGATTTCGGCATTGGATTCAATCTCGGCGTCAAAAGTCGTATTGGGCGGTATTACGAAAATTGACCCCGGCGCCAAGGAAAGTTGAGAAAGAGTGTTTCTAATCGAAAATCTACCTCTCACATATCCTCTCGTAGCCATTCCCACCAATAGAGATGGCACTGCCGAAAATCTTGCCTTGAAGGGCCAAATTCTGGATGTATAAACATATGCGTTAGGCGAGGCTAACGCCGCGCTGGTTTTAATCACCTCAATTCCATCTAGATCCTCCACCTTATGTGTAGCCACCATACTGAAATTTAAGCTACTCATTTCCCCTCCAGCCTCGAGAAAACGTAAGTTAGACTGAATGTCATCTGAAATGATGTTATTTTGTATTGTTTACTATGACAGCAAAACCTCTCCCTCTCGAAATAGAGCGCAGTAACCTGAAGGCCAGAACATCTCCCTAAAAAATGGAAGTCTACAATACGAACCAAGCATGGAAAAGACATGTCATGCGATAAGCATTGATTGAATGGGGTTACCCCCATATTTCGGGTCCCCTCCATTTAAATGACATCATGTTTTCTGGCGAACATTGCGCCGGTCGTGACCAAGAACTGAAGGGCGCTGAAGTAAAAAATAGCGTGGGCTCGGCAAGGCGCGTTGTTTGGCGAGGACGCTAAGGCGCAGGCGCTTTAATTTCCAAAATCGAATCTGCTGTCAGTGCCGACATGGGATGACCGAAGCGTCGCTCATGCGCCATTTGCTTATATGGAAATTACCACTTCGAGGTTTTTCAGCTGGTTGTTCTTTACGCAAATTCCTCGCAATGTGACATTCATGGGCGTAACGGTGTTCAGTTGCAGTTCACTCCACATTGCCTGGAAGCGCTAACAGATACCCGTTGGAAAGTTGCAGGGCGGGCTTTCCTCCACATGCTGGTGCAGCCCCGCCGCAATTGGTTTCTAAAGTAATCAGAAGGTCTTCTGCAGCTCTGGCAGGACGGTAAAGAGATCACCGACGAGGCCATAATCGGCGACCTGGAAGATCGGCGCTTCCTCATCCTTGTTGATGGCGACGATGACGCGTGAGTCCTTCATGCCCGCCAGATGCTGGATCGCGCCGGAGATACCGACAGCGATGTAAAGGTCCGGTGCAACCACCTTGCCCGTCTGGCCAACCTGCCAGTCGTTCGGCGCATAGCCGGCATCAACGGCTGCGCGGCTGGCGCCGACTGCGGCGCCAAGCTTGTCGGCAACCGGCAGGATCACTTCCTGGAACTTTTCGGCAGAACCAAGCGCACGACCGCCCGAGATGATGATCTTCGCCGAGGTCAGTTCCGGACGATCCGATTCCGAAAGTGCATTGCCGACGAAGCTCGACAGCGCCGGATCGGCAGCCGCATTGACGCTTTCAACCCCAGCCGAACCGCCTTCGCCCGTTGCCGAGAAGGAAGCCGTGCGCACCGTGATGACCTTCTTCGCGTCGGTCGACTGCACCGTCTGGATCGCATTACCTGCATAGATCGGACGCTTGAACGTATCAGCCGACACGACTTCCATGATTTCGGAAAGCTGCATCACATCGAGAAGGGCTGCCACGCGCGGCAGGATGTTCTTGGCCGAAGTCGTCGCAGGTGCAATGATCGTGTCGTAATTGGCAGCTAGTTCCACGATGAGCGCTGCCGTCGGCTCGGCCAGACGGTTTTCCAGCGCATCGCTTTCAGCAAGCAGAACCTTGCGCACGCCATTGAGCTTGGCTGCCGCATCAGCTGCAGGTTTTGCACCTTTGCCAGCAACCAGCACATCCACGTCGCCGCCAATCTGGGCGGCAGCCGTCAGCGCCTTGGCCGTCTGGTCGGAAAGGGTTGCATTGTCGTGTTCGGCAATAAGAAGAATAGCCATTTGTCTCGTCCCTTCCGATTTCTTAGATGATGCCGTCGGCTTTCAGCTTCTCAACCAGCTCTGCGACAGAGCCGACCTTGACGCCAGCCTTGCGGCCGCCCGGCTCTTCCGTCTTCAGAACCTTCAGACGCGGCGCAATATCGGCGCCGAAATCGGCAGGCGACTTTTCGTCGAGCGGCTTCTTCTTGGCCTTCATGATGTTGGGCAGCGATGCATAGCGCGGCTGGTTCAAGCGAAGATCGACCGTGACGATCGCCGGAAGCTTCACATCGATGGTCTGGAGACCGCCGTCCACTTCACGCGTTACCTTGGCCGAACCATCGCCCAGTTCCACCTTCGAGGCAAAGGTTGCCTGGCTCCAGCTCAAGAGCGCCGAGAGCATCTGGCCAGTCTGGTTGGAATCATCGTCGATTGCCTGTTTGCCGAGGAAGACCAAGTCCGGCTTTTCCGCTTCGACCACGCCCTTCAAAACCTTGGCAACGCCAAGCGGCTCGACCGTCTCGTCGGTCTTGACCAGGATCGCGCGATCCGCACCCATGGCAAGTGCCGTGCGCAGCGTTTCCTGCGCCTGTGCCGGGCCAACCGAAACCGCGACGATCTCCGTCACCTTGCCCGCTTCCTTCAGACGGATCGCCTCTTCAACCGCGATCTCGTCAAAAGGGTTCATCGACATCTTCACGTTCGAAAGCTCAACCCCCGAACCGTCTCCCTTTACACGGATCTTCACGTTGTAATCGACAACCCGTTTCACTGCGACAACTGCCTTCATGGGGCTAACCTTTCCTTGCAGCGAACCGGATCGTCGTAACGATATATCGGGGCCAGTTCGCACAGACTAATGGACGGACGATCAGAGGCGCGCGCGCTTGGCTTCCGGATCGTAGGGCGATTCCTCAATCACGCGGGCCTTGCGCATCTCACCCAGAACCGGGATTTCCAGCTCCGTGCCCGGCACGCCAAGCTCGACCGGCAGCAGCGCCAGCGCGATATCGTGCCCGAACGTATAGGAGTAGCCGCCCGAGGTGACGCGACCCACCAGCTTGCCATGATGGTATACACCCTCGCAGGTCAGCGTGCTGGCGCCATCGGTTTCAACCGCCAGCGTGACGGAGCGGCGCTTGATGCCTCGTTCCTTTTCCTCGACCAGCGCCTGCCTGCCGATGAAATCGCCCTTGTCCAGGCGGATAAAGCGTTCAAGGCCGCTTTCCCAGGCACTTAGCTCGCTGTTCATATCGCGGTACATGGCACGATAGGATTTGTCGAGACGCAGCGATTCCAGCGCATGCAGGCCGATAAGGCGCAGGCCGTGCTCCTTGCCGGATGCGAGCAAGGCTTCCAGCAGATGCCGCTGATAGCTAAGCGGATGATAAAGCTCCCAGCCCAATTCGCCTTCATAATTGACGCGCAGCAGACGCACATCACTGGCGAGGCCGACCGTTCCCGACTTGATGCCGAACCACGGGAATGCCTCGTTTGAGAGATCGATTTCGGTAAGCGGCTGCAATACCTCGCGCGCCTTCGGCCCCACGATCGTGAAGCAGCCCCTGTCATTCGTCACGTTACGCAGAGTAACGCTTCCATCCTTCGGCAGGAGTTTCGACATTTCGTCAAAGTTCCAACGTTCGGCTCGCGGAGTTGAAATCATGTAGAAAGAGCCGTCATCGAGACGCGCCACCACATATTCCGCCTGCACACCGCCCTTCGGGGTCAAATGATGAGAAAGGTTGACGCGTCCCGCCTTCGGCAAGCGATTGGCGAGAATGCCATCAAGCCATGCTTCGGCACCGGGACCGCTAACCTCGAATTTGGTCATCGGCGTCATTTCGACGAGACCTACCGCGTTGCGCACGGCTTCGACTTCCTCGCTTACATATTTGCCCTTTTCGGTCCAGCGCCAGCTATACTGATCCCTGGCTTCTACACCCTCAGGCGCGAACCAGTTCGGCATTTCCCAACCGTTGAGGCAGCCCCAGACAGCACCCAGTTCCGTCAGGCGATCGTATGACGGCGCGGTTTTCTGCGGGCGAGCGGCAGGCATATCCTGCCCCGGATAATGCTGCTCGGCATGGGTGCCCCATGCTTCGCGCACTTTTTCGCGGGTCCAGTTCTTGTTGGCGTAGTCGCCAAAACGACGCGGATCGAGATCAGATGTGTCGATGCTGTTGCCGCCTTCAACGATACGCTCGGAAAGATAATAGCCGATCGCGCCGCCCCACAGGATGCCGCCGGGCACCCCTTCTGCAATCCAGACATTGTCCAGCCCCCAGGCCGGGCCGACCAGCGGCAGTTCATCAGCCGTCATCTGGAACGGTCCGCGCACATTGGCCTTGATGCCAACGCGGCCGAGAGCGGGAGCCAGCTCGATGGCCTGCTCCCAGTTCCATGAAACCGAATCGAAATCCTCTTCCAGAAGATCCGCTCCAAACCATTCGGGGACGCCGTTTTCGGCAAAGAGCTTCAAATGTTCGGTCCTCTCGTAGGGGCCGAACATCAGGCCGTCGCCCTCCTCACGCAGATAGCCTTCAAAGCCCTCATCGCGCAGGATCGGCATTTCCGGCAGGCCCTGACGCTTGCGCTCGATCACTTCCGGCACGGCATCAGTGATCCAGTATTGATGAATGATAGGAATTGCCGGAATGTCGAGCCCCAGCATGGCTCCGGTCTGGCGGGCATAATTTCCTGTCGCCGAGATGATATGCTCGCAGATGATATCGCCCTGATTGGTCTTCACCTTCCACTCACCGCTTGGCAGGCGCTCGAAACCTTTGACCTCGGTGTTGAGATAGATCTTGGCGCCATTGTCGCGCGCACCTTTGGCGAGCGCCATGGTGACATCGGCAGGCGCAATATGGCCATCATCGGGGTGATAGAGCGCGCCCAACATATCATGGTTGTTTTCAAGCAGCGGCCACAGTTCACGGGCGCGTGCCGGGGAAACCAGTTCGGCGCGCACGCCCTGCACTGCGGCGACACTCATATAGCTCTTGTATTCGTCAAGGCGGTCGCGCGTGTTGGCAATACGCAGCTGGCCGCATTTGTGCCAGCCGACATGCTGACCAGTTTCGGCTTCGAGCCCTTCGTAAATCTCAATGGACTTGTTGATCATACGGCCGATATTGATATTGCGCGCGTAGGAAGGGATCAGCCCCGCCGCATGCCACGTGGAACCTGCGGTAAGCTGCGTGCGCTCCAAAAGCACGACGTCCGACCAACCTCTCTTGGCCAGCCCGTAAAGAATGGAGGCGCCGACACAACCTCCCCCGATGACAACCGCGCGCGCATGAGTCTGCATTCCACGTTCCCTTCCAGTATATTTTGGAGATTGCCGGAGCGCCGCTACGGGCCACGGTACGGACTCCTTTGTGCGTTACATTACAGAGGGTTCTGCGCCATGTGAGCTTGATAAAAAATCTGCGAAGATATAACTTCAGATTATGCACAGGCTCCGCTCGCTCATCCCCTCGGCCAATTACCTCTTCGTGTTTGAGGCTGCAGCTCGACGGCTGAGCTTTACGGCGGCTGCGGAAGAGCTGAATGTCAGCCAGCCAGCGGTGAGCAAGACGATCAAGCTTCTCGAGGAAGCTACCGGACTGAAGCTTTTCCGCCGTGAAAGGAGCCGCCTTGAACTGACGGCTGAAGGACAGAGGCTTTATCGCGAAACGCAGGAAGCATTCGACCATCTGCACATGGTCATCTCGTCAATGCGCAAGAAGCACTCGCGCGATATCATCCGCGTGTCGTTCTCGGCATCTTTCGTGCAGCTATGGCTTCTGCCGCGTCTCAAAGGGTTCAAGGAGAAACATCCGGACGTAGCGTTGCGCATCGAAGAAAGCAGCCGTGACGATCAGGACCTGCTGGAAGAGGATATCGACGTTTCAGCGCGTCTGGGAAGAGGCAAATGGCCGGGTATCCTCGCCTGGCCGTTCGTGACGGAAGAAGTCTGGCCTCTATGCAGTCCTGCCTATCTCAAAGAGCGCGGAGCGATCAGGGAAGCAAGCGACCTTCTGAACCACACTCTGCTACATTTCGAGGAGCGCCATCGCTCGCGGCTTGGCTGGCGCGAATGGCTTGAGCGTTCCGGTGTGCCGAACCCGCGTATCGAACAGGATTTCGTCTTCACCGACGCACTCAGTTCCATCGAGGCGGCTGTGCAGGGGCAAGGCGTGGCGCTTGGCTGGAAACACCTCGTTCATGATCATGTCGTGGCGGGTCGGCTGGTTCCGGCCACGCATATGTGCCATCGTTCCGGCGACACGATCCATCTGGTGATGCCTGCACAGCGTCCGCCGAAGCGAGGTGCGGAACTGTTCCGCGAGTGGCTTCTCGAACAGGGCGCCGACGCGGAACTGAAGCTGTAGGCCCATTTGCTTATTACGCGAACACCACGGTCTTGTGACCGTTGAGCATGACGCGGTGCTCGAGATGCATCTTCACCGCTCGCGCAAGAACCCGGCTTTCGATATCTCGCCCCGTGGCGACGAAATCTTACGCACTCATGGAATGAGTGACCCGCTCGGTTTCCTGTTCGATGATTGGGCCCTCGTCCAGGTCCGGCGTCACATAATGCGCCGTTGCGCCAATCAGCTTCACGCCCCGCTCGAACGCCTGATGATAGGGCTTTGCACCCTTGAAGGATGGCAGGAACGAATGGTGAATGTTGATGATCTTGCCGAACAGGCGATTGGATAGATTATCCGATAGCACCTGCATATAGCGTGCGAGGACCACCAGATCGGCCTGCGTCTCACGCACCAGATCGATCAGGCGAGCTTCCTGCTCGGCCTTGTTATCCTTGTTCACGCCCCAGCAATGATAGGGAATGCCCGCACTTTCCGCCGTCTCGCGGCTATCTTCATGATTAGAGACGATGGCAACGACCTCGGCATTCAGCCAGCCAACGCGGATCTGATAGAGAAGATGCAGCATGGCGTGATCGAATTTGGACACCATAAGCACGATCTTGGGCTTGCGGCTGGCATCGGCCACCGCGAATTTCATGCCGAACCGCTCGCCTGCCGGTTTCAGTGAGTGCTCGACCGCCTCACGCGGCATGCCGAGCGGCGCGCTGAAAGCAATGCGCATGAAAAAGCGATTGGTCACCCTGTCACGAAACTGATTGCTCTCAACGATATTGCCGCCAATTGCAGCGAGTTCTGTGGTAATCGCTGCAACAATACCGGGCTTATCATCACAATCGAGCGTCAAGACAAAAAGCGTAGGGTGGATGCTGGCCGCAGGCCGCATCCTAGAAGGCATGTCATTCATGATCTTTTCTCGGGAAGTTTCAACGTTTTAGGGGCTTACCGAAAGCGTAATCTTCCACTTTCGGCACAAAACGGGGGTGTGCATATCCGGCGGGCTTTTCACCCACCGACACGCCGGTATTGAGAATGCCAGCCTGATAATCCGCCGCGAATAATGAGTAGGGATATGTCGGAGGGATGACACTCGCTGCATCCAGCTTGGCACGCAGTTCGTCAGGGATCGAGAAAGCCAGCGCGCCGAGATTGTCTCCGAGTTGTGACAGCTTGCTCGCGCCTATGATCGCTGCCCCGATACCCGGTTGCGACACCGCCCAATTCAACGCCACCTGCGCCATGGATTTGCCAAGCACGCCAGAAACTTCCGCAAGTATGGCGACAATCCTCATATTGCGTTCGGTGAACAGCCCCAGCCCGCCCGCATCGTCGCGACTAAGACGCCCTTCACCACCGGCCCGGTATTTGCCTGTCAGAAGCCCCATGGCGAGCGGGCTCCAAGCGGTAATACCCAGTCCCAGGTTCTGTCCCAGCGGGACAAATTCCTGCTCTATGCTGCGCTCGACCAGCGAATAGGGCAGTTGCAAACTGATCGGCTGCGAAAGCGCGTGGGCTTCTGCCCAGGTCTGCGCACGGGCAGCATACCAGGATGGTACATCCGAGAGGCCGCAGTAGCGGATTTTTCCCGCGCGGATCAGATCGTCGAAGCCGCGAATCACCTCTTCCACAGGCGTCATGCCATCCCAGGTATGCACCATATAAAGATCGATATAGTCAGTCTTCAGCCGTTTCAGCGACTGATCAACCGCACGGAACATATTCTTGCGGCCATTGCCGCCGGCATTGGGATTGCCAGGCTGCAGATTGTTGGAATATTTGGTCGCGATCACCACCCGATCACGGGCGCCGGCTTCCTCGACAAACCTGCCGACCAGCGTCTCGCTCAAGCCCGCACCGTAGGAATCCGCCGTGTCGATGAAATTGCCGCCCGCGTCGAGATAGCGATCAAAGATGGCCCGCGCATTCTCTTCATCCGTACCCCAAGCCCCCCCAATCCCTCTGATCCCCGCATTTCCGAATGTCATCGTCCCGAGCGCCAGACGGCTGACACGCAGACCGGAGCGGCCAAGGAGGAAATAATGATCGAGCGACATAGGAAACCTCCTGACTGTCAGGTCACATAAAGCCGTGATAAGCGCGACAGGCGACGGTCTGTTGGACGTAGTTGATCATTGAAATGAAATCGAACACGGGACGCCCGGTCACCTTCTGCACGGCATGAGCATAAGGGGGAAGATCGCTGCATTCGAGCAGGATGGAGCGAACCTCTGGATTGTCCCGCACGAGCTTCATCGCCACTTCGCAAACTTCGCGCTCGATGGCGGCGGAATCGAGTGTCCCTTTCTCTTCCAGAATCGCCTCACGGAACTCGGCCTGATCTTCCATTCCGGCAAGCACGATCGGGATCGTGTCTGGAATGCCGCTGGCGGCGAAATGCCGTGGACTGAGGCGCTCTGCATTGGCAGTAATTACGCCTACAGTGCCGCGCGCCACAGCGTGCATGAAGGGTATCTGCATCAGGCTCGACAGGAAGACTGGTATATCGACGGCCTCAGCAACCTCTTCCTGGAAATATGCCATGAACCCGCAGGCGCCAGTAATGGCTTTCACACCCCGCCCCTGAAGTTCCAGAGCCGCTTCCACAAAAGCTTCTTTCAATGCCGGATCACGCTGATTCAGAAGACGGTCAATGGAAGCGCCGCGCACCTCCTGATAGCGAACCGGATATGTATAGGTAGTCGCATTACCGACATTGCCGGGCACGCAGGGATAGGCGGCATCCAGAATGAGGATGCCGATCTGTTCCCCATACCATGACTGGCTGTTCCGGCTGACCGCGTAAACAGTCATCGTTGCAGTCTCCGATATGAAATGTGGTTGAAGTGGATGCAGCAGCAAGCCGCTGCATCAAGTGGTGCCGTTCCGGATCACTCGATGAGTTTTGGCGCGCCAGTATTTCCGGCGCTCTCGTCGAGGCCATAGGATTTCAGGATCTTGGCAATGGTGCCGTCCTTGTGCATTTCCTCGATATTCGCGTCGAGAGCAGCACCAAAATCCGTCGCGCTCTTGGCATAAGGCAGACTGGCCTGTGCTGCTTCGCGGGTTGCGCGGATGCGCTCATCAGGCTGCGCGATCTCGACCTTGATGTCCTTCAATGTGCCATTCTTGGCCGCATAAGCGCCTGTCGAGTAGCCGTCGATGCCGACATCGATACGCCCTGATGCAAGATCCTGATGCATGTTCACCGAGTTCGGATAAAGGCGAAGATTGGCACCCAGAAGCTTCTTGGCATCGGTCACCCAGAGATAACCCTGCACCGTTCCGACATTCTTGCCGACGAGTTCCTCGACCGTCTTGATGCCATCCTTTGAATAAAGGCCCATCTGGTCTTTATAAAGCGGATAGGAAAGATTCATCACCTTGGCGCGCTCTGCCGTGCGATACCAGTCACCGGTCGTGATATCAGCCTGACCCGACAGGACATATTGGATAGCAGCCGCGGGATCGACCGCCACTGGCTTCACAGTAAGGCATTCGCGTTTCGCGAATTCGGCCGCAATGTCACCATCGAGGCCGCTCATCTTGCCGCTTTCATCCATGAAGGAATGCGGCGCATAAGTAGTGACGGCAACCATCAGCGTACCGGGCGTAATGGTTTTGAATTCGTGCTTGGGTTTGCAATCCTGCGCCAATGCTGTCGCCGACAGCCCGACGAAAATGGCAAAGCCGATCAGGCCCTTGTGAATGATCCCGTTATTCATGTGCGACTCCCCTTGTTATTGTGCGTTATCGGGTGGCGTAAGCGGACGACCGCTTCTCCACGTAAGAAATGATCCATGCCGCCGGGATGCAGATGGTTGCATAGAGCAGACCGGCCAGCAGCAGCGCAGGCATGTAGCGAAAGGTATTGGACCCAATTTCATAGGCATTGCTGACCAGTTCCGGCAGCGCGATGGTGAAGCAGAGCGAAGTGCCTTGAAAGATAAGGATCGCGAAGCCCAGCAGGGCTGGCAGCGCAACTCTCAAAGCCTGAGGCAGCAACACAAAACGCAACTCGTCCAGAACACTGAAGCCCAGGGCTTCTGCCGCTTCGCGCTGACCATGATGGATCGACTGGAGGCTGGCCCGAATGATTTCACTCGTATAGGCACCGGTATTCCAAGCCAGCGCTATGACCGCTGCTGCGAACGAAGTCAGGGTCAGGCCTGTCGCAGGTAAGCCGAAATACATGAACTGCAACAGAACCAGCGCTGGGGCGCCCCGCCCTATTTCAACAAGGAACAGGCTCACGATCCGCGCCATGCGCGTCTTGGCACCGACGCCAAGCGCCAAAAGAAGCCCAAGCGGAATACCGATGGCAAGGCTCAAAGCAGCTACCTGCAAACTGATTTTTAGCCCACCGAGCAACGCCGGCATCCATTCAAGAAATTCATCCGCGGTCGGAAACATCAGCGCGCCACCTTTGCTCTCAGATAGCTGTCCGCGGAACGCGACAGCCATGCGACCGGCAAGCTCAGGAAAATGTAGAACAAGCCGACCAGGGCGAAGACCTCAATGCCCTTGAAGGTGAGTTGCGATACTTGGTTGCCGCGAAAGGCCAGATCGGCAACCCCGATGGTTGATGCCACGGCGGTTTCCTTCATGAGCCCGATCAGATAGCTCGCCGCCGATGGCAGAGCGACGCGAAAAGCCTGCGGGGCAACCACATCGATCAACGTATATCTGGTGCCAAAATTCAGGGCGGTCGCCGCTTCCCATTGGCCATGATGCAGCGACGCTAATGCCCCGCGATAGATTTCGGCCATATTGGCAGAGGCTATCAAACCGAGACCGATCAGTGCCGCGACAAATGGATTGATAGGCATTATGCCCATGCCGATGCCGAAGAAAATGATGAACAGCCAAAGGATGGGAGGGAGTGCGCGCACGATCTGGATCAACAGCGCCGCAAGCCAGCGTATGAGGGCGAAGCGAGCGCTTCGTGCTGCCAGTAAGGGCACGCCGAGAATGCAACCGATACCGAATGACCCCAGAGTAAGAGCGATGGTCCACGGCAGCCCGCTCAAAATGAGAAGAACATTGTCGGCCGTCATCGGTCGTGCACCGCACGAAGAAACCGCTTCGTACGCTCCTCTTGAGGATTGCGCATAACCTCTTTCGATGCACCTTTTTCAATGATCTTGCCATCGGCCATGATCATCACGGTGTCGGAAACATTCTCCGCAAATCCCATTTCGTGTGTGACAACCAGCATCGTCATGCCGCTTTCCGCCAGTTCCCGCATAACGGCCAGAACTTCGAGACCGAGTTCCGGATCGAGCGCCGAGGTCGGTTCATCAAAAAGCATGACCTGCGGGTCGAGCGCCAGCGAGCGCGCAATGGCGATGCGCTGTTGCTGACCGCCGGAGCACCTGCCCGGATATTGGGTGGCTTTATCTGCAAGTCCGACACGCTCCAGCAGTTGAAGCGCCCGTTCCTCCGCCTCAGCGCGGCTGCGGCCAAGAACGCGCTCTTGCGGCAGACTGACATTGCGCAGAACACTCATATGCGGAAACAGGTTGAATGACTGGAACACCATGCCAACCGTATTGCGCAGCTCCTTCAACTGCGCCTTACGCGGCTCCTGGGTAGCATCAAGCCTGAGCTTGCCGACCGTAATCATCCCACCATCGGGTTTTTCGAGATAATTGATGCAACGCAACAGTGTGCTCTTACCGGAGCCGCTGGGGCCAATGATCGCCAGAACCTCGCCCTGCGCCACGTCAAGATCGATATTCTCAAGAACGCGATGCGCACCAAAATGCTTGCTGAGTCCTTCAAGCCGAATGATCTTTGGCGTGGAAGCGGGAGTATGGGCCGTGTCGGTCACCAGTGTCGGTCGCGTTGCGTTCAACGGGCAAACTCCCCATTTTCCTCGTTCATCACGATTATCCCATCATCCCCACGGCTCGCAGATTTCGATTTTCTGCAACAGACGCTGGATCGCTGTGTTCGGCGGCTGGTTGATATTTTATGCCGCCAATGTTCCCTTGGTTAATCACGATAGTTCCCGGCCAACAGATTACAAACGCAAAAAATATCCGGGACCTCATAACCTGAAGTAATGGAGGGAACAACGCGATTACAGCAGCCGCCCCAGGCGCAAACCATCATAGATTGCTGCGTGTGTGTTGCGCGCCGAAACCGCATCGCCAATGCGGTAAAGCTCGAACGAACTTTCCGCATTCCTGACCAGATTCTGGGGACGCCCGTCCATGAGAGCATCGTAGTCCACGACACCCAGATTTCGTGACAGTGGCTTCAGCTCAAAGTAGAGATCGTCCATCGGTCGCGTCCCGTCATTGACGACGATCTGGTCAAATTCGCGCTCGAAACTGATTCCCACGTAATCACTGCCAATCTGCGCTATCAGACGATTATTATCGCGCCGGATCGCTATCAGTCGATAAGATACGCTGAAGGCCACATCCTTCCTTTGCAGGCTGCGCATATAAGGCACCAGATTCATTCCCATCACTTCGGGCGCAAAGGTGCGATCTGCCGTCATGATTTCGACTTTTCCTCCAGTATTCGCGATGAATTCCGCAGCCTGAAGCCCGGCATGGTCGCCCGCTTCGTCGAAAACAAGCACATTTGCACCCGGCTGCACATCGCCTGAGATTATGTCCCAGGGGGAAACTGCGAGGTCATTGCCTTCGCGCAGGATTTGCATGTCGGGAATGCCGCCGGTAGCGATAATCGCCACATCGGGCGTTTCCGCAAGCACGGTACCTGCCTCGGCCCATGTATTGAAACGAAAATCGACGCCAAGCTTTTCACACTGCGCCATCCGCCAGTCGATGATCCCCATCATTTCCCGGCGGCGCGGGCTTTGGGCCGTCAAGCGAACCTGTCCTCCGGGCTGGTTCGCAGCTTCAAAGACCATGACCTTATGCCCCCGTTCAGCGCTCACCCGCGCAGCTTCCAGACCGGCAGGCCCTGTCCCCACCACGATGATGCGGCGACGTTTCTCTGCCCGACGCAGAGTATGCGGCATGGTCAACTCTCGCCCGGTCGAAGGATTATGGATGCAATAGGCAGCCCCACCCTGATAGATGCGATCAAGACAATAATTAGCGCCCACGCAAGGCCGTATTTCTTCCTCCCGCTTTTCAAGAATCTTGCGAACGATATGCGGATCAGTCATGTGTGCACGCGTCATGCCAACCATATCGAGCTTACCCGATGCAATCGCATGGCGTGCCGTCGCTACATCCTGAATTTTCGACGCATGAAATGTGGCCATCCCCGTGCTGGAACGGATTTCGCCAGCAAAATCCAGATGCGGTGCGCTCGGCATTCCCTGTATGGGGATGACATCGACTAGCCCCGCATCGGTCTCGATATGACCGCGAATGACGTTGAGAAAATCGACCAGTCCGCTTTCCTTGAGCTTGCGCGAAATCTCAAGTCCATCGCTTTTCGTCAACCCGCCCTCAAGAACTTCATCGGCGACATAACGTATCCCGATCAGAAAATCAGGCCCCACGCGCTCCCGAATGGCAGTCAGAACCTGCAACGAAAAACGCATACGATTATCGAGATCGCCGCCGAAAGCGCCGTCGAGTTCATTGGTAAGCGGCGACCAGAACTGATCTAGCAGATGACCGTAGGCTTCAAGCTCCAGCCCGTCGAGACCGGCTGCCTGCATGCGTTCTGCGGCATCTGCATAATCCGCAATAATGCGCTCAATGTCCCAATCCTCCGCTTTTTTGGGATAGGCGCGATGAGCAGGCTCGTGCTTGCCCGTTGAGGATAGCGAAGGCAACCAGTCTCCCTTATCCCAACGTGTTCGACGACCGAGATGAGTAAGCTGGATCATCACCGCCGCGCCATGTTCATGACACTCGTCGGCGAGATCCCGAAGCCACGGCACGACCTCGTCCTTGTAGGCGAGCACATTGTTGAAAGCCGGCGGACTGTCTCTGGAAACCGATGCCGAACCCGCTGTCATCGTCAAGGCAATACCGGCTTTTGCACGCTCGACATGGTAGGCGCGATAGCGTTCCTTCGGCATGCCCTCTTCGGCATAAGCAGGTTCGTGGGAGGTAAGCATGATGCGGTTGCGAAGCATCAGATGCTTGATCTGAAGCGGCTGCAGCAGCGGATCGACCGACATGGCGAGAGTTCCCGTTGATTGTTTGTCCTGAGCTAAATATAAATGTACATAAGTGTCAATTTAATAATCATATATGTACATAACTCTTGTCAAACTTGTTCGGCTTGATAAAATTCCGATATGGAACAAAACATCACGAATGATGCAGGGTGGCGCGGCTCGCCCGATTTATGGCTTCAGGCAGCTTATGATGCGCTGATCGAAAGTGGCATTGACGCCGTTCGCATCATGCCGCTTGCCAAGTCGCTCGATATTTCGCGCACAAGTTTTTACTGGTTTTTCAAGGACCGCGAAGAGCTGCTCGACGCGCTTATTGCACGCTGGCGCGACAAGAATACGGGCGCTCTTCTGCGTCAGGCTGATGCCTATGCTGAAACAATACAGGAAGCGGTCCTGAACGTGTTTGACTGCTGGCTGGACCACAGTCTGTTCGATTCCGCTTTTGAATTTGCGATCCGCAGCTGGGCGCTTCAATCGACCGACGTCGAAGACGAGGTGAGGAACGCCGACGCCATACGCCTGGAAGGCCTGGCGCGGATGTTTGAACGTTTTGGCTTTGGCGGCCCCGTGTCCGATGTGCGTGCCCGCACGCTCTATCTGGTGCAGATCGGATACTTTTCCATGCGAACGCGGGAAGAGACCGATGTGCGCCTCGCGCGCATCCCCTATTATGTCGAGACATTCACAGGCCAGGCGCCAGAGCAAAGGGAACTGGACAGATTTCTCTCACGACACAGGGCGCGATGATGGGATATGTAAGTCCGAGTGACCGCTCGATAAGAAATTCCGCCCCGTGCAATAATTTAATGCCAATTATCGATCAACTCTTCCGTGCAAACCAGTTCGAGCTGCTCGCTAAAACGCTGATGGCAGAGGGAAATGATCGCGTCATGCGTCTGATCGGAAACACTGCACACGGCGTCGGTGACCACAATCACCCGGTATCCTCGATCCACGGCGCCCAATAGCGTTGCCAGGACACAAAGGTCGGTCTCAGCGCCGCTGACGATCAGTGTGTGAACACGCCTTTTGTGCAGATATCGCTGGAGAAAGCCTTCTGTCCAGGGAGAATATACAGTCTTGTCGAGCAGAGCGGCGGGTGGCGAAAATTCCCGCAGCGGGGCGACGAGTTCAATAAGCCACGGATCCACACGTTCAAGGGTAAGGGCTTCCCACTTGCGGTAATAACTCTTCCATGCTCCCATCGCCGCCTCTGGTGACTTGGGGGGTATGAAACGGGTGAAAACCGTATCCTCACTGCGTCGGGAACAGATATCGACGATATTGGGCAGGATTGCCTCGACCCACGGCACATGCCAGGGCGATGCGGGGCCAAAGAGATTCTGCATATCAATGCAAAGATGCATGCAGCCTTCTCGCAGGTTGCCCCGTAAAAGCCCGGTTTCCAGAGGCATTTATCCTTCGATCCTTTCCACGGCGCTTTGGCCGCTCGCTCCCTCGATCATAAGCAACATCCGCGCCAATGCCTCATTCACCGCATCGGCCGGGGAAAGTTGAATACATTGAGGATTTTGAAAGTAAACGGAAACGGTGTTGCCGGAATCGTCAAAGAACTGAACGGAATAGGCTTCATCGTCTTCTATCGAAACGACCTGTGTTGCCATCATCATCTGCCAAACTCCTGTTGGACTTACCGAACTCACCAGAATGGCTTTCGTTCCCGCGATGTTTCCTGGAGCAGAGGTGGTTTGAGGTGCGAGCGATAAAGATCGCGATCGTTCTCGCGGCGGCGAGCTGTAAGAATGTACGCTAGCGTACATTTACCCACTTTGGAGGGAACCAACTGGCCGGCACGATCTTACTTCCCCGGTGAAGGAGGAATACACCATGCCATCAAAATCGGATTTCGAAAAAGAGGTGTTGGCGCTGGTGCCCGCGTTGCACCAGTTCGCCCGGACGATGTGCCATCAAAGTTCCGACGTCGATGATCTGGTGCAGGAGACGCTTCTGAAAGCTCTGCGCCATCGAGACAGGTTCACCCCTTACGGCTCGCTCAAGTCGTGGCTGTTCACCATTATGAAAAACACGTTCTGCACCAGGATCAAGAAAGCGCGCCGCGAAGATGCGCTCGAGACGTGGGAGGAGCCGACGATAAGCGCGCCTCAGGAATTGGCGCTCGAATTGCAGGATGTCGGCGAGGCATATGGTAAATTGTCCCCCGCGCATAAAAAGGTGCTCGATCTGGTGATATTCAACGGGCTAAGCTACGAACACGCCGCGATGGCAACCGGCTGCACGATCGGAACGATCAAGAGCAGGCTTAACAGGGCGAGAGCTCGGCTCGAAAGCAATTTACACCCGGGTGGGATAAGCGTTTCGGAGCAATAGCCGAAGCGGGGTGGGCGAACCTTGCTCACAGTCTGGAAACGAGATCTCTGCAAAGTGCTTCCGGAACCAATTTTTGCTCCGCAGGTTCACCCTCATGACGAACGACCGAGGTGCACCAGATGTCTTTTCCGCCGACAGATGCCAGGGCCAATAAGCTTCTGGCATTGCTTTCTCCGTCCGACTACGAGAACGTCATCCGCGAGACATCATATGCGGAACTCCCACGCGGTACGATACTCGCGAAAACGGGAAAGCCGATCGAAAAGGTCTATTTCCTCACGGCGGGTATCGGTTCAATTGTCGTTACCACCACGGAAGGACGCCGGGCAGAAGCGGGAATCTTCGGATGTGACGGATATATTCCGACCTCCGCGATCGCCGGGGTCGAAACCAGTTCATATGATGTCCTCGTGCAGGTCGCCGCGCAAGGCTACGAAATGCCTTATGACAAGTTTCGCCGGTGGATGGAAGGAAACCGCAACTTTTCGAAGATCATGATCCGATCCATCGAGGCCTTTTCTATTCAGCTTGCTTATACAGCCGTTTCGAACGCCATTCACGGCGTCACGCAACGCTTAGCCCGTTGGCTGCTGATGTGCGATGACCGAATATCCGGCCATAAAATTTCTCTCACCCACGAATTCCTCTCAGTCATGCTTGCCGTTCGTCGTCCCAGTGTCACGACTTCCCTTCACATTCTTGAGGGATTAGGCCTGATCAAGTCAGAACGAGGAGTGGTTTTTATTCGTAACCGCCACGAACTGGAACGCTATGCCCGGGACGCCTATGGCTGGCCGGAAAGGGAATCCGCGCGACTGATGCAGGGCATTGGGCCGATGCAGGATTAGGATCGGTCTTCCAAAAAATTTCCAACAATTCGGTTGTCTCTTCAGGTTGGAGCGAACTGAAACCTTTTGCCGCGCTGTTGGTTGCGTTTCCGAAACCCAGGAACAGGAGACAGGAAATGCAGTTCAAAGTACTGGGAGAAGGCGAAGGCCAGCGCACTTTCATCGTTGTGCTGCCCCGGGAAGAAGCCGTGGTCGCAACGCTTGAACGTTTTGTCCGCGAACAGGCCCTCACTGCGGCCTCGTTGTCCGGGATCGGCGCTTTCAGCCAAGCGACGCTGGGATTTTTCGACCTTGAACGGCAGGACTATCACCGGATCGAGATCAACGAACAATGCGAAGTGCTCAGCCTGCTCGGCGATTGCGCGCTGGATGAACAAGGAAGGCCCGGCCTGCATTTGCATGTCGTTGTTGGAATGCGCAGTGGTGAGGCGAAAGGCGGTCATCTGATCGAAGCGACAGTCCGCCCAACGCTGGAGGTGATCATCAAGGAAAACGCAAGCACCATGATGCGGACCTATCGACCGGAACTGGGCCTGGCATTGATCGATCCGAAAAAATAGCGGTGGAATGCGCCTGCCGCAGCTGGCAGATACATCCCGCTACAGGAGCGGCTTGCCGCCGGTGACAGCTACGGTGGCGCCCGAAGTGAAGCTCGACAGCGGGTCTGCCAGCATGACATAAGCAGAAGCAAGTTCTGCCGGTTGGGCAGGCCTTTTCATAGGTGTCTGCTTGCCGAAATTTCGTACCGCATCTTCGGGAAGGGTTGAGGGAATGAGTGGGGTCCATACCGGCCCGGGAGCGACAGCATTGGCGCGAATGTCCTTTTCCGCCAGAAGCTGCGCCAGTCCCGCAGTAAAATTCTGGATCGCGCCCTTGGTCGTTGCATAGGCCAGCAGACTCGGATTCGGCATATCAGAATTGATGGAAGCCGTATTAATGATCGCAGATCCGGGTTTCATGTGAGGAATGGCTGCTTTCGTCAGATAGAACATCGCGTGGATGTTGACGCGAAACGTCAGTTCCCACTCCTCGTCGCTGATATCGTCGAGCGCCGAGAAACTTGCCTGATGAGCCGCATTGTTCACCAGAATATCGATGCCGCCCAGCTCGCTCACAGCGCGATCAACCACATCGCGGCAAGTCTGTGCATGCTGGATATCGCACTTCATCAGGACAGCCTTTCTGCCCTCTTTCTCAATGAGTGATTTGGTGGCGAGCGCGTCTTCATCTTCTTCCAGATAGGCGATCAGCATATCCGCGCCTTCGCGTGCATATGCTATCGCCACAGCTCGGCCGATACCGCTGTCTCCCCCCGTGATAATCGCCCGCAACCCCTCCAGTTTGCCCGACCCCTTGTAGGAGGTTTCCCCATGGTCGGGCGTCGGATTCATCTTTTCTGTGTAACCGGGCATGGGTTGGTGCTGGGTTTCGAACGGCGGCTGTGGATATTGTCTTTCCATTTCGGCTTGTCCTTTCTTTCGCTCACCGCCCTAACAGCGAGCTGCGGCATATGTTCCAGGACAAAACTTTGGTGGTGCCAGCCACGAAGACAATTTGGGGGTATTTATCCCCTCTGGAACGCGGTCGAGGTGCTCATAGAAGGTTTCTCTTGACCACCTCAAAGATATGCAGACGCCTCCGGGCCCGGTGTGTGCGAGCCTATGCTCTGAAGCGATAAATCCGCTAATCACCACTTTACGCGAAAGCCGATATTTCCCTTGTAGCAGTAACTATCACCGAATTCGGCCAGGCTGGTGTTAACTGAACCCTTTCCATAGATCGAATATTTATCGCCATCCCAATTGTAGCTACCGCCCAGCCCGACGCCACCCCATAGGCGTTCGTTGCTGTTGGCGAAGCTGGGGCAGCGCCGGATCAATCATAAGTCCGCTCGTAAGATCACGTGCCCCACAACGCCACGAAGTGCTCCGGCGAAACCTCGCGATATTCACGCAAAGGCACGACAAAATCCGCGGGCCGAATAGGGCTCTTGAGTTCTCCCCCTTCGCTTGAAAGCCTGGTCTTGCGTCGGTCAGGGTCAGGGATCGGAACCGCCGCCATCAGCTTGCGTGTATAGTCGTGTTGGGGGTTTTCAAAGACCGACGACCTCGGCCCTATTTCTACGATCTCGCCCAGATACATTACGGCCACGCGATGGCTTACACGCTCCACAACGGCCATGTCATGCGAGATGAACAGGAACGCTAGATCAAGGCTCTCCTGAAGATCCAGCATGAGGTTGATGACCTGAGCCTTGATCGAGACATCCAGCGCCGACACACTTTCATCGGCAACGATAACCTTGGGCTTCAGGGCAAGCGCGCGGGCGATACAGATGCGCTGTCTTTGCCCGCCGGAAAATTCATGCGGGTAGCGCTTTGCCATATCCGGCGTCAGGCCGACCTTTTCCAGCATGTCTGCGACAACATTCTTCGCATCCCTTGCGCTTCCCAACCGGTGTTCAATGTAAGGTTCCGCAATGGCGGCTCCCACCGTCATACGCGGGTTCAACGACGCGTAAGGATCCTGAAAGATCATCTGAACAGTTCGGCGCATCTCGCGCATGGACTGCCTGCCGAGGCTGAGGATATTCTGGCCTTCCACCAGAACCTCACCGGAGTCCGGTTCGGTCAATCGCATGATGGCGCGCCCGGTCGTCGATTTCCCGCACCCGCTTTCGCCGACCAGCGAAAGGGTTTCCCCCTTGCGCAGAGTGAAAGACACGTTCTCCACCGCATGGACACGCCCGCTCAGTCGAGACATGAAGCCTGAATAAATCTCGAAGCGCTTTGTAAGACCTTTTACTTCCAGCACCGGAACATCGACGTTGTCGACGGTATCCGCCACTTCGACCGGTTTTTCCGCGAGCCCAGTCGCATCGTCTACTATCGGAAACCGTAGAGGACGTTGATAGCCCTGCATCGAACCCAGTACAGGAACCGCCGACAAAAGTGCTCGCGTATAGGGATGTTTGCTTTGCCTGAAAATATCGGCCGTCTGTCCTGTCTCAACCTGCTTTCCACGAAACATGACAACAGTACGATCCGATATTTCCGCCACCACGCCCATATCATGCGTAATGAAAAGAACCGAAGTGCCCTCTTCTTCCTGCAACGTTTTGATAAGATCGAGGATTTGGCCTTGAATGGTTACATCCAGTGCCGTGGTCGGTTCGTCGGCGATCAGCAATTTGGGTCTCGATGCCAGAGCCATTGCAATCATGACGCGCTGACGCATACCGCCCGAAAAACGATGCGGATATTCATCAAAGCGGGATGCAGCGGACGGAATGCGGACCTTTTCAAGCAAGCGGACCGTCTCAGCGCGCGCGTCTGCCTTCGACATTTGCGAATGGCAGAGCAATGCTTCGGAAATCTGGTCGCCGATTGTGAAGAGCGGATTGAGGCTCGTCATCGGCTCCTGAAAGATCATGGCAATTTCGTTGCCGCGAATGCGGCGCATTTCATTTTCCGAGAGCGTCAGAAGCTCCCGACTGGCCAAGCTGATACTGCCTTCGATGCGGCTCGTATCCTTCTGCAGAAGACGCATGATCGACAGCGAAGTAACACTCTTGCCCGAGCCGGATTCGCCGACGATTGCGACGGTTTCTCCCGGATGAACGTCGAAGGAAACATCATCGACAACCGGTTTCCATGCGCCGTCGACCAGAAAGGAGGTAGTCAGTCCTCGAACGGATAAAACAGGTTCGTGTTTTCCAACCGTCGCAAATTTCCCAGACGTCATAATGTTCCTCCGCGTTACTCAGCCTCTGCCAGCCATCAATCCGGCCAACGCAGCAAGCCATCGAAGCGATGCCTGCTTCGGTCCTCAAAGGGGGTAGCGATAATCTCGTTCGATGCCCGGGCTCTGTCGAGTTCCTCACCCAAACGTCGAGCCACGACAGTCTCCTGTCCGGGATGCAGATTGCATGGGTCGAGATAGAAATAGTTCTGCTCTACCTCATGGTCACGGGTTATGATCGGTGGATTCCCACGCGCAAGAGCGGTTACGAGATCCCAAGCCGTGATGTGCGCATCGGCTGCAGACACAATCACTCGCAGGCGGTCGAGCGGATTGTTCGTCGGATCTGGTTCGATCAGAGCCGTGACACCGGGGCGGCCATCAAGCGTTCTCTTCCACAGTTCCAGATATCCGGTTTCCCGTTCGCGAATTCCGGCATGGTCACGCTTTTCCCATGCTTCCAGTGCAGCCATGACGCCGTAAATGCTCTCTTTGCCAACTTTCATGCCGCGCCCAATGCCGAGATTTTGCAGGAAAGCATGGCGAACGAGTTCCTTCTTGCCTGCGACAATCCCCGAGCTTGGGCCGCCAAGAAACTTGTGTCCCGAATAGATTGCAATATCTGCGCCCTTTTCCAGAAAGAGCTTCAGGTCATATTCGGATGCAGCATCCACGATCACCGGCACGCCCCTGGCGTGCGCGATCTCGACAAACTCGCTTAGATGCAGAAGGCCATAGTCCACAACATGGTGCGATACGACATAAACCGCCGCAGCCGTCTTTTCGGTAATCGCATTCTCCATGTGATAGCGATGGGTAGATGTCGCCTGTCCGATCAGGACGACCTTGCCTCCCGCAAGCCGGATTGCCTGATCGACCGGAGCGCCGTAACTGACCACGTGACCGGTCTGCACCAGAACTTCGTTCTTTTCAGGCGTCGTATCCGGCAGCCTTTCAATCGCGAGAAGGTTGTTGCCTGTCATGGTTCCGGCAACAGTAAGTGTAATGCCTGACGAGCAGGACGCCGTGACGAAGCCAGCTTCGCCGCCTGTCAACCGTGCAATCACTTCGCTTGCCTTGCGCTGGAGATCGTTGACCTCGACGAACTGGGGCAAGATCGCTGCCATCGCCTCTATTGCCTCGGGCACCACGATGGATGCGCCAAGCGATGTCATCGTGCCGGAAACATTGATGACCGGTCGAAGCCCGATCTTGCGGCGGATATCATCGGTCATGTCAATTCTCCCATTTCTTTCGCTGTCTCAGGCATCGACATATATGCCATAATAATGTAATAACTTCTCGAATTTCACACGGAGCACTTGAGTGAGCGTATTGTCAACCGCTATTCCCGCCGAAACGTCCCCTGCAGACGATACCGAAACCAAGTCGACACGCCGCTCGCGTGTCAGCGGCATCGACCGTGCGTTGCAGGTGATTGACTATCTTTATGAGGCCGGCGCTCCAGCTGGTCCCTATGCGATTGCCAAGGCGATCAAGGCGCCTCTGTCCACGGTCTATGTGACCATCGATGATCTCGTTGAGAAAAACATGCTCGCCCGCAACGCGGACGGTGCGATCTGGCTCGGTGCGCGGCTCTATCATTACGGTCTTGCCTACGCGCGGTCGCTTGATTTCATGAGCGTCGCCACGCACGAAATGCATGATCTCTGCCGCGAAGCGAACGAAGCAGTGCAACTGTGCGGCCGGGATGGAGACCATATGCTTGTTCTGGCCATGGCGGACGGACCAAGCCCGTTTCAGGTTGCCTCGCGTGTCGGCACAAGAGTACCTTTGAACTGGACTGCATCCGGTCGGCTTCTGGTGGGGCATTTGGCTGAGAATGAACGGATCGAGCTTTTCAAGCGCTGCGCCCGGACTTCTCCGACCGGTCGGGCCGAAATCGACGCCACGAGTCTCTCGGAGGCTGCGGCGAAAGCCTTCGATGAGCGGCTCTCGATCCAGATTGCGGAATCCGACTATGCCGTTGCCTGCATTGCTTCCCCGATCTGCGACCGCGATGGACAATGCGTTGCGACAATCTCCATCGTGCTTCCTGAACAGAAAGTGCTTTCCGACGAAAGCCGCTACACCGGTCAGGTGCGCGCTTCGGCGGCGAAGATCGAAAAGCTGATGGGCTGGCGCAATCATTGACGCTGTCCTAGTCTTTCAGGGCGACGATCGCTTCGATCTCAACCGTGATATTGCCCGGCAAGGAACCGAAGCCGACGGCTGAACGCGCATGTTGACCGGCTGCACCAAACACTTCGATGAAAAGATCGGAGCAGCCGTTGATGACATTGGGGTGTAGCTCGAAGTCGGGCACGGCGTTGACCATGCCCAACAGCTTCACGACACGCTTTACACGGGAAAGGTCGCCAAGCGCTCCGTGCATGACGGCCAGCAGATTGATACCGGTGAGACGGGCATCCTGATAGGCCTGATCCACGCCGATGTCGCCGCCGACCTTACCGGCCCGCAAATGTCCGCTCTCTTCCCTTGGCCCTTGCCCGGAAAGATAGAGGATGTTGCCTTCCCGAACATGCGTGACAAAGTTCGCGATGGGCGGCGGCGGCGGCGGCAAGGTTATGCCAAGTGAAGCCAGGCGCTCATAGGGGGAGTATCGTACTTCGGTCGTTTGGAGAGAATGGGACACGAATTTTCCTCATCATTTCGTCACGGGACGTTCCCGCAAAATTCAATGCGGCGCTGCCAGTTTCAGCGCCACGAATAGCCGTGGCTGTGGCGAACGAGTTTGCGCGCACGCGGCACATAGCGGCTGGCCGTAATCGCCTCAGCGCCAATGACTGCGTAGCGGGGCTCAAAAAGCCTGTTCAGCCGAGACACATCACCATTGGAATCCGTCGCTTCCAAGTCGGCATCAACCAGATCGAAGATCGTGAAATCGGCACGTTGCCCAACAGAAAGCCGGTTTTCCATCGAGAGCTTGATCACCGATGCCGGGTTATGCGTGACGGCTTCGATGACATTTTCAAACGGCATGTTGACCGACAGCAATTTGGACATTGTTGTCGCCAGATCCCAGACAGGAAAGTTCATCGAATGTCCGTGCAGGTCTGTCGAGATCGAGAATGGAAGGAGTCCCCGTTCAATTGCCGCCTCCGCGACCTTGAACGAGAAGGACGCCCCGCCGTGGCCAATATCCAGCCGGATGCCCTCGCCCGCGCAGCGTTCCGCGAGGTTGAACAGGTCTTCGTCTTCCATGATGCTGGAGCCGGACTTGCCGTTGAAGCAATGCGTAACCACATCGCCGGGCCCGAGAATTTCAAGAACTTCATCATAGAGCGCGGGCGGCTCACCCACATGGACCATCATGGGCACTTTCAGTATCTTCGCGATCTTCTTGCCAAGCTTGACTGGCGTAACGCCCCACGACCCGGTTATGACGTGGCTGGCCCGGACCTTGATCCCCACGATATGCTCGCTATTGGCTGCGTAGCATTCGAGAATACGGTCGAGATCAATATCTTTGATATCGCGCAATTCCGGAACCCGGTTGCAGGCGACAAGGCCGATTGAACCAAGATTGAGGAAGGCTTTGATCCGTTCCCTGGCAGGTTCAATGATATATTCCCGGAAGCCGTGAAAATTGGCCTCCCCCGCCGAACCGGCATCGACGAGTGTCGTCACCCCTCGTTCAGCGCCGCATTCGGAAGGGCGTATCGAGATATCCGTACCACCATGCCAGATATGAACATGCAGATCGACCCAACCCGGCGAAATCCAGGCTCCCTTGCCATCGATCCGCTCCACCTCTGCCGGTGCGTTCAACGACTTGCCGATGGCGCTGATATTGCCGTCCTTCCCGACGAGAATATCGGTCGTCGTATCGGAATGTTCACCGAAAGCTACCGGTCTGACATTGGTGATGAGAAGCGGCTTCGCCTGTTCACCGGAAATCATATTACAAATCCCTTCGCAGTCTTGGATCGAGCATGTCGCGTAGTCCGTCGCCAACCATCTGAAGCGAGAGGACGGAAAGAATGATGGCGAAGCCGGGGAAGTAGGTCATCCAGTCGGCTTGGCCGATATATTGGCGTCCCGCGGCGATCATGGTTCCCCAAGTTGGAATCTCGGGGCTTACGCCGAGACCAAGGAAGGAGAGCCCCGCTTCGGCAAGCATTGCGCTCGCAAAGAGGAAAGTGCACTGCACGATGATGGGCGAGATCAGATTTCTCAGCACGTGCCGCGTCATGATGTGGAATGTCGAGATTCCAAGCGATTGAGCCGCCTCGACATAAGGCAATTCACGGATCACCAGCGTCGAGGCGCGCACGATGCGCGCCAGCCTCGGTGAGTAGACGACTGACAGGGCAACGATGACCGTCGCCAGCGATGGGCCGAGCGCAGCGACCAGCGCGATGGCCAGCAGAATGTCGGGGAACGCCATCATCGCGTCGATCAGGCGAGCGATGGGAGTATCCAGACGCTGAAAGAAACCTGCGAGCAATCCGAGTGTCACTCCTATGATCGCCGACAGGACGACAACAGCCGCGCCCACCATAAGTGACAGCCGTCCGGCATAGATCGTACGAGAAAAGACGTCACGTCCGAACTCATCCGTGCCAAACCAGAACATTTCGCTCGGCGGCTTGAGACGGTTGACGATGGATAGCTTCGACGGCGAATAAGGTGCAATCCAGGGCGCCAGCAGCGCGAGGATGGCAAAGACCGCAAGCACGATAATGCCAGCCGCCACTGTCTTGCGTTTGAACAGCCGACGGACAAACAAAGCGCGTTCCGAGGGTGCTTTTTGCGTAGTCGTAACCAGATCGGCCATCAGTAGCGAACCCTCGGATCTACGAACAGATAGAGCATGTCGATGATGAAATTGATCAAGACATAGAGCCCCGCGATGACGAGCAGCGCGCCTTGGATTACCGGATAATCCCGACGCAGGACTGCAGACACCACAAGATTGCCAACCCCCGGCAGGCCGAACACTGTTTCCGTCACCACGGCGCCGGAGATCAGGACGGCCGCGGTGAGACCAATCACGGTCAGGATCGGGATCAGCGCGTTCTTCAAGGCATGCTTCATGATCACACGCCGCTCTATCAGGCCCTTTGCGCGCGCCGTGCGGATGTAATCGTCACCTAGAACATCAAGCATTGAGGCACGTGTGAAGCGCAGGATCAGGGCAGAGGAAACCAGCCCCAGCGCGATGGCTGGCAGGATCAGATGATACATTCGATCCATGAAGCTCGAACCCGGCCCGCCATAGCCGGACACCGGAAACAGGTTCAGCCGGACCGCAAAAAACTGCATGAGGATAAGGCCGAGCCAGAAGCTCGGTATGCTCGCTGCGAGCATGGCAACCGTCGTTGCAGCCTGATCCACAAAGGAACCACGTCTGTAAGCCGCATAAACTCCGACCGGCAGAGCAATGATGCATGCAATCAGAAGCGAAAGAACTGTCAGAAAGAACGTCGGCTCGGCTCTATCGAGCAATGCTGCGCCGACTGGCATGTTGAGGAATATCGACTGGCCGAGATCGCCCTTCAGCAGCTGACCTATGTAGTAAAAGTACTGAATGACCAGCGACTGATCCAGACCAAGCCGGGCGCGCAGATCGGCAATATCCTGCGCCGATGCATCTGGTCCAAGCATGACGGCGGCAGGATCGCCGGGCGTCACCCGGACAATCACGAACACGATCGTCACGACCAGAAACATGACGACAGCCATGCCGACAAATCGCTGAAGGATGTAGCGCACCATGCGATCAGATTCTCCAGATTGAAGATTTCAGCAAATGCCGACCGGACGGACGGCATTTGCATTGCCGGGAGTTACTTCTTCAACGAAGCATTCCAGAAGTAAGGCCACGGCGCTGGCTCAACGCCCTCCAGCTTGGTGGACATCGCCGCGACAGCATTGAAGTCGCCGATCTTGATCAGGGGCAGTTCGTCATAGATGGTCTTCTGAACGTCTGCCCACAGCGCAATGCGCTTGTCCGGATTGGATTCCGACGTGAAAGCATCGACTACGGTTTTACGCGCTGGCGTGTCCCACCAGCCCGGCGAACTGGTCGACAGAGACCCCATCAAAGCAGGTTCGGGCAGGAAAGGGCTGTGCGTTATATAGATATCCCAGAGCTTGGGATCAGCACGGCGCTGCGTCAGCGTCGCCCAATCGACAACCTGCAAATCCACGTTGAAACCGGCAAGCTTCAGATATTCGGCGGCCACCTGCGCCATCTTGTAATGGAACTCATATTGGCGGCTGGTCAGAATGCGCAGCGGCTCTCCATTGTAGCCGGCAGCCTTCAAATCTTCTGCTGCAGCTTCCGGCTGGGCCACGTTATAATTGCCTTCCACACCCGCGTCCGTATTCCAGACGAAATTGGAAGGATAGAAGGCACCGTCTAATGCGTAGAATTCCGTACTGCCGAACGCAGCCGCAAGCATGTCTTCCATACTCAATGCGTGTGTTACAGCCTTTCGTACCGGCAATTTCGACGCCACCCCTTCCTTGGTGTTGAAGACAAACACAGGATAGCCGAAGGGCTTCAGAAGCAATGGCTGGGAAGCTGTCGAAGACTTGATCTTGTCAAAGGATTCGACCGGAATGGAATCGACATAATCATACTGTCCGGAAACCGCGGCCTCGACACGAGTGTTGGCGTCCGGGACCGATACGAAACGGATTTCGTCGAGATATTGATGACGCGCGCCGCCATAACCGTCGCTCTCGCCGTCGCGCGACTTGTAACCGTCGAAACGCACGAGCTGAATATACTGATCTGCCTTTCGCTCCTTGAGCATATAGGGACCGGTGCCGATAAATTCGTTCATCGGCTCAGCCTGCTTTTCTGAGGGTATGATGATCGCCGCAGAATTGTTGAAGGCAAGCAGTGAGGTCAGTGGCGCATATGGCTGCTTGAGCGTTATCGTCACCGTAGCCGGATCGGTCGCCGCGATATTTTCAATAAAGACCGATGCCTGTTTTCCCCGCGAAGCGAGCTTTGTCCAGCGCTCCAGCGACGCAACCACGTCTTCCGACGTCATGTCGCTACCGTCATGGAACTTGATGCCGGAACGGAGCTTGATCGTATAGGTTTTTCCGTCCGCGCTGATTTCCGGCAGGCTTTCTGCCAATAATGGCGTCGGCTTCCATTCCTTGTCGAAGGTGTAGAGCGTTTCGAAAATATGCTGCGTGACGATCCCCACCAGATCAGCGGTGGAAACCATCGGATCGAGCGTCGGCGGCTCGCCGATTGTCGCGACATTGATAACGCCGCCCTTATCCTGCGCCAGTGAAGCACCGGGACTCAAGAGCATCGCAGAAGCCAGAAGGAGTGCTAGTTTGATCCGCAAGACAAAATCCCCATTTTTGAATTGTTCCACAATTATGTTATATAAGCTTTTATAAAAGAATACCGGAGAACGTGGAGGTGTCAATCCATCAAAGGTCATCGACCGGAAATCCTCCGTCGAAAACGATGGCGAACTCTTTCTGTGTGCTAATTTCGGATTTTGAGGTATCCGCGCCGAGGGCTGCATCGATGAGATGTGCACCCTGATCCAGGCAAAGACCAAGGTTGTCTCAATGCGAGATGCGCGACAATTGACGAACGAACCGTAACAGCAAACACTTACCATCGAGGAAGAAATGAACCGAGATATCGTCACCGTTGGCGCGCTACTCGTCGTCGGAGTGGCCTCTTGTATTGGCTGGTCGCAAAACATGGCCGGTAAAGCAAGGTTGGTTTCGCCACCCGATCAATCGCAGCAGCCGCGACGGGACGAAACAAAGATCATCACGATCGCGGACGGGACGCGTGGAGAAAAGAGATCCGTGGACACCGGCTCAGACGGACCATCACAGGGTGACCTGTTCGTCTTCGATCAACCTTTGATGGATTAGTACCGGCGCGATATAGGCACCAATAGCGGCTGCTGCGTGACGACCAAAAGCGGTGCTCACGGACAGTGCCAATGGACACTGAAATTCGAAGCCGGAAGCATCGTGGTAGCAGGACAAGAGGCTGAAAACGGAAAATCGGCGCTTGCCGTAATCGGAACCACTGGCAAATTCTCCGGCTTTCTGGGCGAGATGTCGTCAGAACCCAAGGGTGATGGAACGTTCCTCCAGGAACTTACCTTGTTTCGCCCATAGGAAACCAAAGGCACGAAGTTCCAGCTGCAGCATGTTTAGGATTTGCCATCTGGATTTGATGGGTCGTCACCAGACAAGCGCTGGAGCATTCGCATCATCCCTCTCCCCCCCCCCCCCGCTCGCGTTATGCAGGCCTGACAGTGATCAATTTCACTCCTTACGAAGCCTACCTTATCATTTTTGGCTATTTCGGCTGGCCCTTGACAGGTTTGCTCGCAGTCGTGTCTGCCGGGCTCGGCTATCGGGCAGTTCCTCCCGGCTGGCGAATCCTCTTTTTCATGGTCGCGGCGATGCTCGCCTTTCCGATTGTCGCCGTATGGCTCCTCCGGTTTGAGTGACCGCTCGGGGAGGATCGGGAGCGCGGCAAGACCCAAAGTGGTTGGATAACGGGAATTAGCGGCGTAACTTCGATGACTTGTGGAAACCTCAAAGGCTGCTCAATTGGAAACGCAGCGTTGCCCCGTGTTCCTTTGTTCAGCACCGGACAGTCCGCTGGAACAAGCCTCGATATCCTCTGCGACAACTCGTCCCTGAAGGCACCCAAGAAACCTTTGGTATCCAAGCGGCACTTGGCCAAAATCGCTTGGTATCGTGCTTGCAATGCCTACCCAGCTGCGCGGCGCGCCCGGTAGTAAACGCCAATAGATTACAACGAAACCCTCTACGCCGTTATCGCTTGGTGAAGTCGTTCTTCTATTTAGGCTCCAGTGTTGCTTTGGGGACCAGCAAGCTGATTTCGAGACCAGTCGAGGTCCCGTTCCGTTGAACCCTGGCGTTGAGAGCGCCCGAGAGCGCGGCCTCCAACCGGGTTCCAAACCCTTCAACATTGGGTTCTTCGGGGTGATCCTGTACGGTTTCCGACCAGAGCAATTCAAACGTATCTTCGGTTTCAAGGGCAGTTACAGAAAGGTTGCCCCCAGGCGCTGAAAGCGCCCCATGCTTGGCCGCATTGGTCGCGAACTCGTGGAGCAACAACGAAAGACTGCTCAGCTGCTTTCCGGAAACCGCGGGATTGGCGCCAGTAACGGTTATATTCTGGTGATCATAAGGTTCGAGTATTGTCTGCAGAAGCGCGTGAAGAGAGATGGACGCCGCTCCAACTTCTTCCCAATCGGGCATTGTTAGTGCGTGGGCTCTTGCAAGTGAAGAAAGTCTGGACTGCAAATGCTGACGCAATTCCTCGGCGGTTTTCACTTCCCGCCCGCTCAAGGAAACAATCGCGTTTGCCAGTGCAAAAAGGTTTTTGATCCGATGATTCATTTCGCCCATCAGGAGGCGTTGTTGTTCCTGAGCCCGACGCCGTTCGGTGATATCCCTGGCTATTTTGGATGCGCCAATAATCTTGCCTCCCGCATCCCGGATCGGAGAGATGGTTAGAGAGATATCAAAAAGCGTCCCGTCTTTTTTCTTTCGTACGGTTTCGAAATGATCCACGCGGTTTCCCGCGCGAATCTGGGCCAAAATCGCCGGCTCCTCTTGCAGGCGATCATCCGGGATAAGGATGGTGATCGGCTTTCCCACAATTTCATCAGGTTCGTATCCGAATAGTCGTTGGGCTCCCCTGTTCCAGGTTTTAACGTTACCATTCAGGTCCTTGCTGATTATCGCGTCATCAGAACCGTCAATGATGGCCGCCAGCCAGTCACGTGGATCGAGTTCGGCATCATAGAAACTCGTTTGCCACGCATATGACCCGGAATAAGAATGCGAAGGTAACACCACCCCGCCCTGCTGATCCATATTTTCGTCATTCATCGGCGTCACCTGAAGTTTGAACGGAATGCTCTAATTTAATACAATAGAGCCACGAGAGTCACTTTTTAGCTAGGACCCAATCTGCTTCGCCCACCCTATAACTTGGTCTTATAACTTGCTCCGGCCGCGCTTGCTATCGCAGAAGGCTTCTCGGCTAAACTTCGCAGTATGGTTCCACCATTTTGAACACATCCAGTACCGGTTAAGCCTATTTCCCGATGCGATTGAGGCTCGTGGGTGTGAGGCTCAGCCGTTAAAAACATTGAAAATCCGGCGCCGGCGCTTTATGCGAAAGCAATCTTCCATATTTTTTCGTGGCAGAGACGTAAGGAAATTTTGTTTGCCGGGCTTGGCAGGAAATCTGTTGCGCCGGCTGGCACCCGCATCGGAGGAGAGCCAGAATGGATTTCACCCTGACACGCCGTCAGACATTGATGGGATTTGGTGCACTGGGCATCAGCACGGCTTTCGGCTCCCCTGCCCGGGCCGCGACGCGCAATCTGGCGGTGCTCCATCTGGCGAGCCATGCGCCGAGCTATATCGCCCATGAGCGCGGTTATTTCAAAGACGCCGGTCTCGATATCGAGCTGAAATTCTTCGAGGCCGCCCAACCCATGGCGGTCGCCATCGCGTCCGGCGACGCCGATTTCGGTGTGACCGCGATGAGCGGCGGGCTTATCAGCCTAGCCGACAAAGGCGCGATCAAGGTCATCGGCGGTGCGCTTGCGGAAGAAAAAGGCATCACCGGCAATGTTATTCTGGCCTCCAACAAGGCTTATGAAGGCGGGCTGACGGAGCCATCCAAGCTGGCCGGACACAGTTTCGGCATCACCACGGCGGGTTCGTCATTCCATTTCATGGCGCACAAGATCGCCAAGGCCAATAATATTCCGCTTTCAGAAATCCAGCTCCGTCCGCTGCAGAAACTTGGTGCCTTGGTAGGCGCCCTGTCAACCGGGCAGATCGATTCCTGGGCGATCCAGCCCAATATCGCGAAAAAGCTCATTCGCGAAGGCGCTGCCAAACAGATCGGCCTCGTTTCCGACTACGCTCCGGATTATCAGGTCACTACAGCATTCACGTCTACTAAGAATGCGAGCGACGAGCGCGCCATGACTGAAGCTTTCGTGAAAGCCTACTCCCGGGCAATCGACGATTATAATGCGGCTTTCGTCGACAACACGGCGGATGATGCGGCGCGCGACGACATCGCAAAAATCGTGCACAAATATGTCGAAAGCGACAGCCCGTTCGAGACGGCAAAACAAAACCTGATCGATGGGGCAATGCGTATCAACAAGGGGCTGGCCCTTTCGCTCAACAGCTGTATGGAGCAGCTGGAGTGGTTCCGCTCCGAGGGCATGGTCAAGGAAGACGTCACGCAGGAAAAACTTTTCGACACATCCTACGTCAAGACGATCTAAGTCTGGCTAAACTTAAATCTTCCGTGCCCGGCTGGCTTGCCGGGCACAAGCCGGAACAGGCATCCAAAGCTGGGATGTTGTCGTCGGCGAGCGTACTTTCCGACTGGAGTTGAAATGGACCTGCAGCTTAAGAACGTCAGCCATTTTTATGGTCCGGTCGAAGTTCTGAACGATATTTCGCTCACCATCCCGCAAGGGCAGATAGTCTGCCTGATCGGACCGTCGGGCTGCGGAAAATCCACGCTCCTGCGATTTCTCGGCGGGCTTGAAAAACCCTCCTCGGGTGAGGTGCTGCAAATTGGGTCGCCGCCAAAGGATTCGCTCAATCCCCTCACTTATGTCTTCCAGCATTTTGCTCTGCTGCCGTGGCGCACCGTCGAAGGAAATATCAAGCTGGTGCTTGAGGATCACGGACTTGGTCATGCTGAAATGGACAGGATTGTCACCAATGTTCTGGAGCGCACCCGGCTGTTGGATTTCCGGCAGGCATTGCCGAAGCAGCTTTCGGGCGGCATGCGCCAGCGCGTAGCGATTGCGCGTGCCTTGTCGGTCCGCCCTGCCGTCATGCTTATGGACGAACCCTTGTCGGCGCTGGACAGCCAGACGCGGGAACTGCTGATGGACGATCTGATTGCGCTGTGGACGCGTCAACCGTTCACATCGGTCTATGTCACGCACAATCTCAACGAGGCTGTTCGGCTCGGTCATCGGGTCGTGGTGTTGTCGCGAAGGCCCGGAAGGATCAGGGAAATTGTCGATATCGACATTCCCCTTTCCGAGCGTCATCTTGGCGACCCCGTTCTTGAAGAAAAGCAGAGAGAGCTCTGGGAGTTGATGCGGGCGGAGGCGCAGGCTGCAGATCAGGAGTTGATCAATGGTTGAGATCGCAGAAATGAAGCAGCCCCACCCGGATGTTCGCCCGGTCCCTTTCCGGGGGGGCGGTTTTGCGCCCCAGCCGGTGCGCCATATGGCCCTGATCCTGTTTGCGGCACTGCTGGCGCTCGCGGAAATCGGAACCCGTAGCGGCTTCATATCCAACCTGACGTTGCCCCGTCCATCCGCCGTGCTGGAAACCTTCGTCCAGCTCTGGCAGACCGGGCTCCTGTGGCAACACCTGCTGCCATCACTAAGGCGGCTTGTCATCGGCGCCAGCCTCGGTATCGCAATCGGCGTCGGTCTCGGCGTGATGATCGGCCTGTTCAGTTATGTTCGGGCAGGTCTGGTGCCGCTCGTCGCAGCCCTTTTCCCGATTCCCAAGATCGCGCTCCTGCCGCTTTTCGTCATTTGGTTCGGCATCGACGAAATGTCGAAATACATGCTCATCGCTTTTGGCACCTTTACGCCAACGGTGGTCGCCACTTACGGCGCAGTCGACAACGTGGATCGTTCGCTCGTGCGCATGGGGCAGAGTTTCGGCCTCGGGTGGTGGTCCATCGTGCGCAAGATCATCCTGCCGGGCGCCTTTCCTTCAATCCTGTCCGGGTTGCGGGTCTCGATCTCCATCGGCATCATTCTGCTGGTCGCAGCCGAAATGCTCGGCGCCCAGTTCGGCGTCGGTTCCTATATCCTTGAAGCAGGCTCGCTCTACGACCTTGAAAAGCTGTTTGCTGGGGTCACAATCCTCTCGGTGATGGGCCTGATCGTCAATTTCATCATCGGGCAGATCGAGAAACGTTTCCTGACCTGGCGCGGCTGATCGCAACAATATTTCGCCTGAGCTTCTTTTTGTCGATAGTTTGAAACGCGCTATGTGCTTTTCGTTGCATGTTCTTGCCGGGACGTTATACGAAGAGACTCTATCGCAAATTTTTGCGCCTCACTTTTTGATGGACAAGATTATGCATCTTGTGCGTTCCCCCTTTCACGAGGCGCTACCCGAAGAGGAGCGGATTATATGAGCCGTTATGGCAGAACACATCGTCAGTTCACGGGATGTGACCAGCGATGAGCGCCGAACCAAGCCGTATTCAAATGGAAGAGACACGCAAGACAGCAATTGCGCTCAAAGATGTGCAGATTTCGTTCAAGCTGGCCGATGGTGGCCGCTTCGATGCTGTCGCCGAAAGCAATCTTGAAGTTGCCGAAAACGAATTCGTGGCGATTGTCGGCCCGACCGGTTGCGGAAAATCCACATTGCTCAATGCCGTTGCCGGGCTTCTCGTACCCGCCAGTGGTACTGTCGAAATCAGCGGCCAGCGGCTTCAAGGCCTCAATCGCAAGGCAGGTTATCTCTTCCAGCAGGACGCTCTCATGCCCTGGAAGACCGTGCTGGACAATGTTGCCATCGGGCTGGAAATCGCAGGCACGCCAAAGGCACAGGCCCGCGAACAGGCTCGCGAGTGGCTGGCCCGCGTCGGTCTTGCAAGTTTTGGTGACCGCTATCCGCATATGCTGTCGGGGGGACAACGAAAGCGCGTCGGCCTTGCGCAGGTGCTGATCCGCAATCCGAAATATCTGCTGATGGACGAGCCCTTCGGCCCTCTCGATGCGCAGACGCGTGTCATCATGGGCGACCTTCTGCTCGACCTGTGGTCACAGGACAAGAAGGCGGTCATGTTCGTGACCCACGATCTGGAAGAGGCCATCGCGCTGGCGGATCGCGTCGTCATCATGTCTGCCGGGCCGCGTGCCCGCATCATGGCTGAGTATAAAATTCCCCTCGCCCGCCCTCGCGAGATTTCCGAAATACGCCTCGACGACAAGTTCCACGAAATTCATCGCGAAATATGGAGTGCGCTCAAGGAAGAGGTTCTCAAGGGCTATCAGCAGACGAGTGGGGAAAAGAAATGAAAAAGCCTATGCTGTTTCTGGCGCAGCTCAGCGTGGCGGTGGCCGTCATTCTGGTCTGGCACCTCTTCACCGCAACCCACTTGCTGGGTAATCCGGCCAAAGCGAAGTTTTTCTTTGCCACGCCGGGCGATGTGGCCGTTCGCATCTCCAAATGGTTTGCGGAAGGCACGATTTGGTATCATCTCGGCATCACACTGCTTGAAGCCATGCTGGCCTTTGCCATCGGCGCAATCGGCGGTGTGCTGATCGGTTTCTGGTTTGCCCGCAAGCCTTTGCTCGCCGCGATCTTCGACCCCTACGTGAAGGCCGCCAATTCGCTGCCGCGTGTCGTGCTGGCGCCGATCTTCGCGCTGTGGCTCGGCCTCGGCATCTGGTCCAAAGTCGCACTTGGCGTATCGCTGGTCTTCTTCATCGTCTTTTTCAACGTCTATCAGGGCGTGAAGGAGGTGAACCAGACTGTGCTCGCCAATGCCCGTATGCTCGGCATGAACGAGCGCCAGCTTTTGCGCAACGTCTATCTGCCATCCGCGCTGTCGTGGATGTTCTCCAGCCTGCATACGGCTGTCGGCTTTGCCGTCGTCGGCGCGGTCGTAGGGGAATATCTCGGTTCGTCGGCAGGGCTTGGCTACCTGATCCATCAGGCCGAAGGCGTGTTCGACGTTACTGGCGTCTTTGCCGGCATGCTGGTGCTGACGGCCTTCGTGCTCGTCATCGACTGGGGCGTCTCTATCATCGAAGCGCGCCTGCTGGTCTGGCGCCCGAAAGCTGCCGGACACAATGGTTAAAAGGATTCAAGGAGGAAACCATGAGAACAACACGTAGAGATATCTTGCTGGGTGCCGCTGCCTTCGGGCTTGCGGGCATCGCCTCGCGCCTGCCTGCCTATGCGCAGGATGCATCCGCGGCACCAGAAAAACCGGAACTGATGTTCGGCGTCGGCGGCAAGCCGCTCTTCTATTACCTCCCCCTCACCATTGCCGAGCGCAAGGGGTTCTTCGAGGAAGAAGGCATCAAGGCCACCATCAATGATTTCGGCGGTGGCGCAAAGTCCCTGCAAGCGCTGATCGGCGGTTCGGTCGATGTGGTCACTGGGGCGTACGAACACACCATTCGCATGCAGAACAAAGGACAGGACATCAAGGCCGTCTGCGAGCTTGGCCGTTTTCCGGGAATCTGCATCGGCGTGCGCAAGGACCTTACCGGTCAGATCAAGACGATTGCCGATCTCAAGGGCCAGAATGTCGGCGTCACGGCGCCAGGTTCATCGACGTCGCTGTTGCTGCAATATGCGCTCATCAAGAACGGTCTCGCCGAAGATGCCGCTTCGATCATCGGTGTCGGCGGTGGCGCAAGTGCGGTCGCAGCCATCAAGAAGGGTGAAATTGCCGCTCTCGTCCATCTCGATCCGGTTATCACGCGACTGGAAGTGGATGGCGACATTACACTGCTTCTCGACACGCGCACCGAAGAAGGCACGCGTCAGCTTTTCGGCGGCACCAATCCCGCAGCGACCGTATATGTGCAGCAGAGCTTCATCGATGCCAATCCGGTTACAACGCAGCGTGTCGTCAATGCATTCGTCAAATCGCTGAACTGGATCCATAAGGCTTCTGCCGATGAAGTGGCGGATGCCGTGCCGGAGGAATATCTGCTGGGTGACCGGGAGCTGTACAAGACCGGCTTCGAAAAGTCCCGCGCCATGTATTCCGAAAAGGGTCTGATTGCGGAAGACGGCTTCAAGAGCCTGTTTGAAATGCTCAAGGCTCTCGACCCAGAGTTGGCGAATGCAGATATCTCGTTTGCGCAGACCTTCAATCCACGCTTCGTGGAAGCGGCAAAGGCATAGTATCCGCTTTGGGGCAGGGTCGCTTCCCTGCCCCTTTTCAGGTCGCAGCTGGCTGATTGAAAGCGGCCGGTCGAGGGGGTCAATCCCCATCCAGAAAGAGCCATCGTCCAGGACACCCGCTCGACAGGTTGGAGCAGCAAGAAGAACGCGTAGGTCCCGACTGGACCGGTTCACGTTCTGACATGATAAACGGTCCGGCTTGGGGCCGGACCGCTTTGGGTTCAGTCTTCGAAAAGTCTCTTCACATCCGTCTTGTGCCGCATGTCAAAGCTTGACGGCATTTTCCCCCGCCCACAACCGGAGCTTGCGGCAGGATGTAACAAATTCCGACGCTCCCTTTTCATTGTCCAGCGAGATTAGTCCCTCATCCATATCGGGTTCAATGCCCACCTTTGCCAGTAGCGGCATCGCGCCGACGCTAAACCCGATAAACTTGCAATGGGCAAAGGCGTCGGCAACGAAATCCCGCGCCGCGGCTTCTCTGGTCAATCGATCCGCTGCCTCCTCCGACAGTACAAGTGCGACAGCGTCGAACAACACGGATGGACCGCCATCGATCATATGATCGGCCTCCATCCAGTCGCCGCTGGACGCCTCAAAACCTCCGACCGTTGGCGCGACCAGTTCCAACGTTGCGCCCTCCTGTTCAGCGGCCTGCCGGATTGCGTCCAGCACCTCGGCATTCGAGCCATTGGCGGCAAGTACACCAATCTTCCGGCCCTTGAAGCTGCCGGGCCCGTTCGCAATGATGCTCAGCGCTGGCGAGGGAGCAAGATCATCGCGCACCGGCACCATCACATCTGCCGCCTGCGGCATCGTGCGGATGCCAAGCTTGCCGGCGACCGTTTCCGCAAGGGTCGCATCGATGTTGAGCAGGTGGGAAACAATACGCTCGCGGACCCTGGGCGTTTCCACCTTCGACAGTTCGAAGGTCAGCGCCATCGCTATATGCTTCTGCTCCGTCTCGGTCTGGCTCAGGTAGAACTGGCGCGCCTGGCTGTAATGATCGGCAAAGCTTTCCGCCCGAAGGCGAACCTTCTGCCCATCTTCCTGCGCCGGAAATGATCGGAATCCGAGCTTTTGATCGGGCCTCGGTCCCTCCCCCCAAGAATTGGGCTGATAGTTTGCCCGCCCCACAGGGTTGCGCATCGCCATATGTCCGTCCTGCTGAAAATGGTGAAATGGACACTTGGGTGCATTGATGGGGATGTGGGTGAAATTGGGACTACCCAGCCGTTTCAACTGCGTGTCGAGATAGGAGAAATTGCGCCCCTGAAGCAGCGGATCATTCGAGAAGTCGATGCCGGGGGGAACGTTCTGCGTCATGAACGCGACCTGTTCAGTCTCGGCGAAGAAATTGTCCGGCATGCGGTTGAGCACCAGCCGCCCAACCGGCATGGGCTTTATGATTTCTTCCGGGATAAGCTTGGTCGGGTCCAGCACATCGAAGTCGAAGCTGTCGGCAAAATCCTGATCAAAGAGTTGCACGCACAGTTCCCATTCCGGAAAATCACCTGCCTGGATGGCATTCCAGAGATCGCGCCGATGGAAATCGGGGTCGGCGCCATTGATCTTGACCGCTTCGTTCCATACGACGGATTGGAGGCCAAGTTTCGGCTTCCAGATGAATTTGACAAAGGTCGACTGATCCCTGTCATTCACGAAGCGGAAAGTATGGACGCCAAATCCTTCCATGAAACGGAACGAGCGCGGTATGGCGCGGTCCGACATGATCCACATGATCATGTGCATGGATTCTGGTGTCAGGCTGATGAAGTCCCAAAAATTGTCATGTGCCGACTGGGCCTGCGGGAATGCCCGATCCGGCTCCTCCTTGACGGCGTGGACCATATCGGGGAATCGGATGGCGTCCTGAATGAAGAAAACTGGAATGTTATTGCCGACAAGATCCCAGTTGCCTTCCTTGGTGTAAATCTTGACGGCGAAGCCCCGGACGTCCCGGGCGAGGTCGAACGAACCCTTCGATCCAGCAACCGTGGAAAAACGGACAAAGACAGGCGTCTTCTCGCCAACCCGTTGGAAAATATCTGCGCGCGTATATTCGCTGAGTGATGCTGTCGTCTCGAAATAGCCATGCGCGCCATAGCCTCGGGCATGAACGACGCGCTCGGGAATACGCTCGTGGTCGAAGTGAAATATCTTTTCCCGAAAATGGAAATCCTCGATAAGCGTCGGACCGCGTGCACCGATCTTGAGCGTATTGAGGTCATCTGAAATCGGTCCGCCCTGGGCCGTGGTCATGACCGGTGTCTTGTCGTCGGCAACCTGATGAAGCTCACCACCTTGGCCAGCCTCAAGCGTCTGGTCATGAATCTGGCGTGGCTTCCGTTTAGATGCGGCTTTGTCGCTGGCTGACATGGCTGGCTCCTCCTTTTACGTGATCTCTGTTCACATGAAAAAGGTGCCGAACAGCACCCTTCCATAATTACGCTGCCGTGGGACGCTGGTTGACTGAACCGCCCGCAAGCTTCATCAGATTGCAGTCGGTCCTGAATTGTTCCTGAAGCGTCTGATCAAGCAGATTCTGTGCATGGTTCAAGCCGCGTTCTTTTGCCCATCGCTTCAAGGTGCGGCAGCGAGCGATCTCGTCGTTCCCGACTGCCTGCGCTGACCTGCGCTCATAGGAGATGTCCTTGTGCGCATCGCGGAACAGGTCTTCGAGGGGCTTTTCCTTTGCCATAGTTCGTTTCCTCATAGTGTCGGATAGATATTTGAAGCTTGGCTCGCCGTGAAATTCCCGCCAAATATCGCGCAACGACGCGCAAGGCAGGAAACTGGCATCTCCGTCCTGTGAGTAACGCGGTGAGGTAATTTAAGTTCCTTGATCGGTCGCGCAGGGTTAAGCCTGAGCGAACCCCGCCAACTGCCTCGGGTCCTCGAAGCCACCAAAAGGTGCTAGCCACCACAGCACGAGATGGTGAGCGCGCCTTTTTACACAACGATACAAAATGAGGGGCTGGCGGACACATCCCGGATAATCGGTCGATGCATCTTCTCGTCATCAAGCGACGCAGAGCCCCGCAATGACGCAGGGCAGCAGATTTCGCTAGGTAGAACAAAGAAGGATATCCTCATGAACAAGATCGTTTTTGCAGCCGCCGCCACCATCATCGCCCTGAGCAGCAACGCATCATTTGCTGAGAACCCTTATGTGGGCCAGCCAGAGGCGCTTGCTTTTCAGGATAAGGCGGCACGCGCTCCCGGCAACAGCCCGGTCTCGGTAAAGCTGGACTTCCGTGCGCCTGCCTCCATCGGCAAGGATGCCGCCGTTTATCATGACGGCTCCGCGCATCGTTTTGGCGATGCCTCTCCGTCCAGCTACGAATAAGCGCGCCAGGCAACCTTTCACCGAATGCGGCTGGACATGACTTTCAGCCGCATTCGGTGGCGAACGCCATTCTTACAAGCTTCAGCTCCAAACAACACATAGGCAATTAAGGAAACAACAATGCGTAAGCTGATCATCGCAGCTTCAATTGCAGCCGCCACACTCGTTTCGGGAAATGCTATCGCTCAGGAGGACAAACCTACTGTCGTGCTGGTGCATGGTGCGTTTGCGGACTCGTCAAGCTGGAACGGAGTTGTCGCCCGCCTTGAAAAGGACGGATACCCGGTTATCGCCATCGCCAATCCGCTGCGCAGCCTCTTGACAGATGCGGACTATGTCAAGCGCACCCTTGCTAGTCTGAAGACGTCTGTCGTTCTGGTTGGCCATTCCTATGGCGGCGCAGTTATCAGTCAGGCTGCTGCGCAATCCGACAATGTGAAGTCTCTTATATTTGTCGCCGCTTTCGCCCCTGATAAGGGTGAAAATCTGACAGGTCTCTCGGTTAAGTTCCCCGGCAGCACGCTTGGAGCAGCACTGGCGCCGCCGGTCGAGATCGAAAATGGCGGCAAGGATCTCTACATCCAACAGGATAAATTCCATCAGCAGTTCGCTGCCGATGTTCCGGAAGAAGAGGCCCGGCTCATGGCAGCTGCTCAACGACCGATCAGCGAGGCAGGCTTGACGGAACAGGCCACGGAAGCCGCCTGGAAATCCAGGCCATCCTGGTTCATCTATGGGGATGCGGACAAGAACATTCCCCCGCAAGCAATGGGCTGGATGGCCGAGAGAGCGGCATCCCGCAAGACGGTCGTTATCAATGGCGGATCGCATGTCGTGATGGTTTCCCATCCCGACAAGGTGGCGGACCTGATCGAAGAAGCGGCCGCTGCAAGGTGATCTTCATATATTTGCCAGAGCGTGATTGGGGGGTCGTCAACAGCGTGAAACCGCAAGTGGATCGATCGGCTCCCGGGAACGCTCTACGTATCGGCAAGAAAAGGCGCGGAACATTCTCCGCGCCTTTTCTTTTCGTTCAACGTCTCCATCGGGGTCATCCCCGGAGGAGTGCCCCTGACGGATACTACGCGTGCGATTTCTATAACGGCTCGCTCACCGGAGACCTTTGAACGCTGCCCGGAGCTCCTCGGAAAAGAGTTGCGGCTGTTCCCAGGCCGCGAAATGGCCACCCTTTGCCGGGCGATTGTAATAGATCAGACTTGGAAAGGCCTGTTTTGCCCAGCTTTCCGGTGCCTGATAAAGCTCGTCCGGGAAGGCGCTGACGGCGACCGGAATCTTGATCCCCTTGGGTGCGAAGAAAGCGAACTTGTTTTCCCAATAGAGCCGTGCCGAAGACACAGCGGTGTTGGTCAGCCAGTAGAGCGTAATGTTGTCGAGCACATCATCGCGCGTCAGGCCTTCTTCCTGTCCGTCAAATACGCGTGCGATCAGCTGGTAGCTTTTTGCGTCGTGATCGAGCATCCACGAGGCGAGGCCAATTGGGGAATCCTCCACGCCATAGAGCGTCTGGGGACGGGCCGTCATTTCCTGCGCGTAGGCAAGGCCGTGTTTGTAGAAGAAATCCAGCTGCCCATAGGCGCGCTTTTCCTCCGCGGATAGTCCGGCGGGTGCCGGCCGGTTCGCATCCAGCGACTTCTGGATGTTGTCCGGAACGGCACCGGGCATATTGGTGTGAATCCCCAGCAGGCCCTTCGGTGCCTGCACGGCCATTTGTTCGGTTACAGCGTCCCCCCAATCGCCGCCCTGAGCGACATACCTGGTGTAGCCGAGTCGTTTCATCAGTTCCGTCCAGGCGCGGGCGATGCGTGCCGGTTCCCATCCCAGTTCGGTAGGCTTGCCGGAGAAGCCGTAGCCCGGCAGTGACGGGATGACGATGTCGAAGGCGTCTGCATCGGTGCCGCCGTGCGCGGTGGGGTTCGTCAGTGGATCGATGATCTTGAGCTGCTCGACTATGGAACCCGGCCAGCCATGCGTGACGATGATCGGCAGAGCATTCCTGTTCCGGGAGCGTACATGGATGAAGTGAATATCCACGCCGTCGATATTGGTCACGAACTGGGGCAGGCTTTCGAGCCTCGCCTCGACGCGCCGCCAGTCGTAATCGGTCGACCAATATTGCGCGAGCTTGCGCATCGTTTCCAGCTGCACGCCCTGCGTGTCGTCGCCGACAAGCTCCTGGCTGGGCCATTTGGTGGCGGCGATGCGGCGACGCAGATCGGCCAGAGCCTCATCGGACGCGCGAAAATGAAATGGCCTGATGGAGGTGTCCGCCGGAAGCCGGGTTTCAGCTACCCTCACAGGCTTCGCAATATCGGCCTGCGCGCCGACCGGAAGCCCGGCTGCAATCAGCAGTGCTGCCGAGGCAGCCAGCTTCCAAGAGGCGGGTCGTTTCAACATTATCATGGATAACTCTCCTTGTTTGTACCAGCTTTGCGACGGGCCGGGGCGCACAGGAACCCGCCCGATGCACAGGGTGCATCGGGGGATTTGGATGTCAGCGCAAAAGGCGCGGCGAGTAAATGGAAGTAGGCTAGAGGCCGTAAAGGCCGCGCGGGAAGGCGCCCAGACCCTTTGCATCGAGTAGATGAAGGGGAGCCCGCAAGGTCACACGAACGACTCCCGGGTTGCGGCCGATCTCGATTGCTCCAGCCACTGTCGCGCGGTTCATGACTTCCGGCACGCTCATCTCGAGGACCTCGGCAGCACGCTGCAAACCGTTCTCGGTCGCGAGATTGAGGTTGGCTCCGGTTCCGATAAAGGTGACCGGCGCATCCTCTTCCACCGTCGCGACCCCGTGTCTGGCGGCCAGAGCCTTGACCGCATGTTTTTCACTCGAAGTGAGCGGACGTGCGAGATAGGGCAGATCCTCGGCGACCGGGAAAAGAATCGGGCCGTCAAGCTTCAGTCCCTTGATAACGTGAACTTCCAGAGTGGCCGTGCCTGCCACGTCTGCGGTATGACCGGCGATTTCCCCGTCACCCTGGAATGCGTGCATATCTCCCAGATAGATGCCGCCGCCGGGAACTTTGACTGGGCAGATGAGGACGGCGCCTTCGCGAACGGTGTTGACGTCGAGATGGCCGTCGGTCTTGTTTGCGATCAGCTCTTCCTCGGTCAATGAATAGGCGTGGGGAGCGTTGAGCAGAAACGACCCGAAATCGCCTGCATTGTGCGAGTCGGGCATAGCCTTGCCGGGCGTCGTTCCGAGTTGGCCAAGAAAAGGCCGCAGTCGCGTCGCGACGGCAACGAGATCGGCTGGCGCGAAGGTCAGGATGGGATTCTGGATCGAGGCATCCGGCAGGGCCATGAGCCGGGCAGCGTCAGCAGCCATTTTCTCTGCTTCAGCGCGGCCAAGGGTGAGACCCACGCTGCGCTCATCGTCGAACGCAATCGTGTAGCCATGGGTGAAAGTGAATGGCGCAGCGTCGGCTCCACATGTCTCGCAGCGGACAGCGGTTTGACCAATGCCTTCGATACGCGTCGCTGGCCATTGTGTTCCACAGCCAGGGCACACGGCAGCACAGAAGGGGTCGCCGTTGAAACGACCTTCCATGACCTTGTCGTTCCCGGATGCCGTGGCGGCAGATGTAACGACGAGGGACCGGATTCTGATTGCTATCGCGTCTCCAACCTCAGCCCCCTCCACGGCGACAGGTCTGGTGACTTCATGACCACCGCGGATTTCAGGCGTGATCATTGGCCCCCAGCAACCCGGCGATGTGTTGGCGATGATCACGCCTCCGTCTGCGACCGGGCCGAGCATGGGCGCTGCGGGATCGAGCAAGCCATTTGTCAGTTCGTTGACAAAGACGGTGCGTTGAGCTGTTCGCGCGTTTGCTGTTGAATTGTTTGTCAAGCTGGTTCTCCTCCGTGAATTCCTGCATTTGCCGTTTTGGCAGGAGCGATGCTGGGTTTATTGTCGTCCAAGGTATCCTGAATATGTCCGCATACGGGCAGTTTTGTAGAGTATTGTACAATGGCGCCTTCGCGGCGCGCACTCCTTGCCGCCTGCCCGGTGCAGGTTCTTCCTGCACAGTGTCCTCCAGCGTCTACGATGACATTCTTCTTCCGACCTTTGACCACACCGCTCGCTTCAGCCAAAGGTAAAGGCATAGGCTTCAACACCCGCATCGAGGAAACGGATTTCGAACTCGCGGGACTCCACCTGACCGGATTGCCGGACGAGCTGATAAAGCCTGGTCGACGTCACAACACCGTTGCCGCCTGCGTCCGTATCGGCGCCGTGATCGGCTCCAGGCGCTTGGCCGTCGATTGTCACCTGAAAACGAACTGGCTTTCCGGAAGCATCCGGACCGAGGACCAGATGCAGGTCACGGGCGCTGAAACGGTAGACGATGCTGCCGCCCTTCTGGTCCAGCTTCGCTTGCTCCGCACCGACGGTCCAGCTCCCAGACAGGCCCCATTCGTTGAGGCCCGGTCTGGAGATCGAATAGGCGACTGCAGTATCGGCACGCAGGTTTTCCCGCGACGCAAAATTGGTGGCGCGCTCGTAACCAAGATAGGTTTCGTCAGAGCGGATGTTCTTCAGGTCAGGGCTCGCTTCCGCGCCTTTGGCGTTCGGTTTTACTGCAGTTGTCGCCGCCCTGTCGCTGCCAGCTTCGCGCAACAGGTCCTGAATCGCCTGCTCGGTTCCGCCATAATTGCCTTCTCCGAAATGATGATGCCGAATCTGGCCTTTGGCATCAATCAGATAGTGAGCGGGCCAATAGCTGTTTTCGAAGGCACGCCAGATCCTGTAATTGTTGTCGATTGCAACCGGGTAGCCGATCTGGAAGTCAGCGACAGCCTTTTTGACATTGTCGATCTTCTTTTCGAACGCAAATTCCGGGGCGTGCACACCGATTACGACCAGTCCCTGATCCTTGTATTTTTCCGCCCAGGCGCGAACGTACGGCAGAGTGCGGATGCAATTGATGCAGGAATAGGTCCAGAAATCCACCAGTACGACCTTTCCGCGCAGTTGTTCATTCGTGAGCGGGGGTGAATTTAGCCACTCGACAGCCCCATCCAGAGAGGGAGCGCGACCTTCGACCGGCAGGTCGCTGCGGAACGGTCCTGCGGTATCTGCGGCAGTTGTCGCCTTACCATTGCTGGTGAAACCCGATGTCCTACCGGCGTTTGATTTCGAAATCAGGCGGTCGAGCACGACCTGTTCGAAGGCGCTGGTTTTAGCATAGGAGACCCGCGCCAGAAGGCCGGTATCGAGCCCCAGCGCGATGACGGTAACGCCCAGCAGCACCGCAAGGCCGAGCATCTGGCGGATTTTTTCACTGAAGCCGAGCGAACGCTTCATCCCCGCAAAGACCTTGCCGCCAACGAGCATGGCAACAGCAAGCGAGGTCGCCGCTCCTGCTGCATAGGCAGCAAGCAGGAAAGTAGTCTGAAGGTTGGCGCCCTGTAACGCAGCGCCCGTCAGAACAAGGCCGAGTATCGGGCCGGCGCAAGGCGCCCAAAGCAGGCCGGTCGCAATACCGAGTATCAGCGAGCTTGCTAGGGTCGGTGCGGAATCGGACTTGCCGGAAGCATTCAGAAGCCGGTTGCCAAAATCGACGACCGGCCGGGTGATCGCGCTCGCAACACGCGGCGAAAGCAGGCTTATGCCAAAGACGGCAAGCAGCAACAGTGCGGCGGCGCGACCATAATCATTGGCGTGGATCGCCCAGCCGCCCCCTACTGCGGCAAGTGTCGCCACAAGCGCAAACGTGACGGCCATGCCTGCCAGCATCGGCAAGGTGCTGCGAATGAAGGGCTGCCCGGCTCGGGCAAAGACGAAGGGAAGGATGGGGAGGATACAGGGGCTGAGGATAGTCAGCGCTCCTCCGAGATAGGCAATAACAAGAAGCGTCATAATCGTTACCTCGAAAACCGAAATTTGGGGATCTGGACGTCGATGAGGCACGGCCAGTAACGGCACCAAATTGATCAAGGCGACGTATCCCCTGTATTTCCGGGATCATGGCAAAGTGTATCGAAGTGTAGAAAACGCCCGGCACGAGACTGCATGCAGGGGGCCTGCGAACGGAAAATCGAATTGTATCAAAATGTATCCAGGCCACAGGATGCTACATTTGCATTCAATAGCCCGTCGCCAGGACACAACGGGGATACAAGCGGGCGGCAATTTTCGATCACAATCAACAAGATCGGAACCAAGCCATGTCCAACGAAATCAACCATCAGCGCCGCCGTTTCTTCGGCATCGCCGCCATGACAGTCGCCGCTGTCGAATTCGGCGTCACCTCGCTGGCCAGCGCGCGACCGGCCGGGGCCTCGCCACAAGCGGTCGCTGGGGCCGGCCGGCATACGTCCTTCAAAACGCTGAAGCAGGTGAAGGCGGGCGTCCTGAATATCGGCTACGCGGAAGCGGGGCCTAAGGACGGTCCGGCTGTTCTGCTGGTCCACGGCTGGCCTTACGACATTTACAGTTATGTGGATGTCGCGCCCTTATTGGCGTCTGCCGGTTATCGCGTAATCGTGCCTTACCTTCGCGGTTACGGAACCACGCATTTCCTGTCGAGCGAAACCCCACGCAATGGTCAGCAGTCGGCACTCGCCGTAGACATGATAGCACTGATGGATGCACTTGAGATCGACAAGGCGATTGTGGCTGGCTACGACTGGGGGGCGCGCACCGTCAACATCATGGCCGCGCTCTGGCCGGAACGGTGCCAGGCGATGGTATCGGTGAGCGGCTATCTGATCGGCAGCCAGGAAGCAAACACGAAACCGCTGCCACCGATGGCAGAACTTTCCTGGTGGTACCAGTTTTACTTCGCGACCGAGCGTGGCCGCCTTGGTTATCAGGCGAATACGCGCGAGTTCGCCAGATTGATCTGGCAAACCGCCTCTCCAACCTGGAAATTTGATGATGCGACATTCGAGCGATCAGCAGCCGCCTTGGACAACCCGGATCATGTGGCGATAACCATCCATAATTATCGCTGGCGGTTGGGCCTTGCCGAGGGCGAGAAGAAATTTGACACTTACGAACAAAAGCTCGTCAACGCGCCTCTCATCTCCGTGCCGACGATCACGATGGAGGGGGATGCCAACGGCGCGCCGCATCCTGATCCGGCAGCCTATGCCAGGAAATTCACTGGAAAATATGAACATCGCACCATTGGCGGCGGAATAGGTCACAACCTGCCCCAGGAGGCGCCGCAAGCATTTGCCCAGGCGATTTTGGACGTTGCCAAATTCTGAAGCATTTTGGTTGCCGGAAAACGCATGACCGCTTTTCGGTAACCGGTTCCAAGTTTAAACAGAGCAAACCGCGCCGCTGTAACACGCGAGGATTCGAGGATGTCCATGGAGCATGTCGATCACATTCTGATCGTTGACGATGATCGTGAAATTCGAGAACTGGTGTCGTCTTATCTGAAGAAGAACGGGCTGCGGACGTCGGTTGCCGCCGATGGCCGCCAAATGCGTACATTCCTTGAGGCGAATGCAGTCGACCTGATTGTTCTCGACGTAATGATGCCGGGAGATGACGGTCTGGTGTTGTGCCGCGAACTGCGCTCCGGCAAGCACAGAAGCGTCCCGGTTCTCCTGCTGACAGCACGCAGTGACGAAATGGATCGGATCATCGGCCTCGAAATGGGTGCAGATGATTATATCGTGAAGCCTTTCGCGGCGCGTGAACTTCTCGCACGCATCAAGGCTGTGCTACGGCGCACCCGCATGCTGCCGCCAAACCTACAGATCAGCGAGGCGGGACAAGTGCTGAGGTTCGGAAGCTGGCGGCTGGATACCGTCGGCCGTCATCTGATCGACGAGCAAGGCACGGAAATCGCGCTCAGCGGCGCGGAATATCGTCTGTTACGGGTCTTCATCGATCATCCCCAGCGCGTGCTCAACCGCGATCAGCTGCTGAACCTTACGCAGGGGCGCGATGCGGAACTGTTCGACCGATCAATTGATCTTCTGGTCAGTCGGCTGCGCCAGCGGCTCGGCGACCATGCACGTGACGCTACCTATATCAAAACCGTACGCAGTGAAGGCTACGTGTTTTCCGTTCCGATAGAGATATCGGAGCCACGGCCATGACGTTTGGCAGCATTGGCCGCATAGTGCCGTGGCCAAGCACGCTGCGCGCCCGCATCTTCGTCATTCTTCTCCTCGGGCTGGCGGTCGCCTACGGTCTTTCGTTCAGCCTCCTTTATGCGGAACGCTATATGTCTGCGAAGGCAGTGATGCTCGGCACGCTCGAGAGCGATGTCGCCACTTCCATCGCCGTCCTCGATCGCCTTCCAGCAAACGAAAGGGCAAATTTTACCGACTGGCTGAGCCGGGGCAATTACAGATTTGTGTTGGGCGAAGGATTGAAAGGCGTCCCCGATAATTCGCCAACCGGAGCTGAAATCGCTGCACGTGTCCAGGAAGCGGCGGGGCATCGGGTTCCGTTACGGGTTGAATCTATCCCTGGCGATGTGAGGCGGCTTCAGATCCATCTGGCACTCAGCGACGGAGACCCGCTCACCATAGACGTGACACCCCGCCCGATCATGCCCTTAGCAAAATGGCTGCCCTACGTCTTCGCCTTGCAAATGCTCCTACTCCTTCTGTGTGCCTGGTACGCGGTCCGACAAACGACCCGGCCACTGGCCTACCTCGCCGCTGCCGCCGATACGCTCGATCCGAACAACGCGGGACCTGCGCTTAGCGAAGCCGGCCCGCGCGAGGTTGCCCATGCAGCGCGGGCCTTCAATGCTATGCGCGAGCGTATTGTCCACTATCTGGAGGAGCGGGTTCAAATCCTGGCGGCAATTTCTCACGACCTTCAAACCCCTATCACGCGGATGCGGCTGCGGGCCGATATGGCGGACGATTCACCGGAGAAGGACAAGCTGGCCAATGACCTTGCTGAGATCGAAAGGCTGGTCCAGGACGGCATTGCCTATGCCCGCAGCTCGCATAGCAATGGCGAGAAGACTTCCCGTATCGACCTATCCTCTTTTATCGACAGCATTGCTTACGATTACCAGGACACGGGAAAGGCGGTTACCGTTCTGGGTATCGTTCGGGGAACAGCATCGACAAAACCGCATGCACTGCGCCGCATCCTGACAAATCTGATCGACAACGCACTGAAATATGGAGGCGATGCTGAACTGAGCGTCGACCGGAGAGATGGCAAGATTGCCATTTCTGTTCTCGACCACGGTCCAGGAATACCAGAGGACAAGCTGGAAGCTGCCATGCAGCCCTTCTTCCGGCTGGAGCAATCTCGCAACCGGGAAACCGGGGGCACGGGTCTTGGGCTCGCCATCGCCCAGCAACTTGTCACCACGATCGGCGGCTCGATTGCGCTGCGCAACCGACCGGAGGGCGGACTGGTGGCGGAAGTAGTCCTGCCCTCCCGTGCGTAAAACTGTGTATGAAAACATGTCGCCCGGGCGCGCGATTACACTACGATACATTTCGGGCAAATTCTGAAACATTCCGGAGACGTCGATCCTTCAAACATCTCTCCATCAACAACGTCGCAGCAGCGACAAACCAAAGGAGTGTTCGATGGCACAGATTGATAAGGTTCTCTACACCGGCAAGACCCGCACCATAGGTGGACGTGACGGTTTCGCACGCAGCGACGACGCCCAGCTCGACGTGAAGCTCTCGCCTCCCGGTACGCCACAGCCAGGCACCAATCCGGAGCAACTCTTTGCAGCTGGTTGGTCGGCTTGCTTCATCGGTGCGATGAGTCTGGCGGCGGGCAAGCGGAAACTGAAGCTCCCTGCTGATACGACCGTTGATGCGGAAGTCGATCTCGGAACCACGGACGGGGCCTATTTCCTGCAGGCCCGCCTGACCATCACCCTGCCGGGTCTGGATAGGGAACTCGCCCGCGAACTCGTCACCGACGCCCACCAGAATTGCCCTTATTCCAAGGCGACTCGCGAGAATATCGATGTTGAACTGAAGGTCGCCTGAATGGTGCACTCACCACAGGAGCATCCAATGCGTATCCTCATTGTCGGCTTTCTGACGATTGCAACCTTTGCAGCGCCGTGTGTCTACGACGTGTTCTCGTCCGAGCCTTCGCCGCTCACCACTCTCCTGGCCATTGCGGGGCTGGTCAGCTGAACCCTGAATAGCGTCCGGCCCGCCCATCGTGGTGAGCGGACCGGACAAACTGGCTGTGACCCTATTCAATGCCGTTAGGCCCCGCAACTGGCGGAAGGCGGTTTGGTTTCGGAGAAGACGCGCGATCAGCTGGACTGGGCACGGTTTTGTCGACACTGCCAATGGTCCGGAGGTCTTGAGCCATCGATAACCGATCAATGGCCGGGCACCTTGGAATAAGTTGGTAATGAGAAACCCTGAAGGGGCTCGCTGACCTGCCCAAGATAAGCTGAACTGTCGGCCACTTGCTCCTGCATCTACAGGTTCGTTAGCTGGAAAGAACGTGTAACACGCTGTTCTTTCCAGCTGCCATAAACCAAGCCGACATCGAGCCCACCGGCAATCGGTCAGTCTTTGGGACTCAAATCCAATGAAAACCACTTGCTGGACATTGCCGAAAGCGTTCCGTCTGCCTGCATCTCGCCAATCGCCTTGTCGAGCTTGGCTTTCAGCTCCGGTTCGTTCTTACGCAGACCGATACAGACATTTGTCGCCTGAATGCCGCCGACCAGCAAGGGTCCGGCGATTTTCAGCACACCATTGCTCTTTTCGGCACGGTCGCGCGCAAAAACCACATTGTCATACTGGCCGTCCACGCGGCCAGATTGCAGGTCGAGCTTGGCCTGCTCCGATCCCTTATAGGTGCGGACCTGAGCAGAGTCGCCAAAGTTCTCCTCTACGAATTGCAGCTGGCTGGTCGAAAGCGAGGCACCTATCGTTTTACCCTTCAGCGCTTCCTTGAGATCAGCAATGGCCTTTTTGCCTTCGTCAGTGTCGGTGGACAGACTTTCACCAGTATGAGGCAGGCTGGCCAATGGGCCGTCGGATGGAACGAGAAAAGTGTTCGGCGTAATCACATAGGGAACGGAAAAATCGATCGTTTTGCGGCGTTCCGGGTTTGGGCCCATTGTCAGGACAACGTCGAACTTGCCGGCCAGAAGCGACGGAATCTGGCTGTCCCAATCCTGCGCGACAATCTTGCATTCAAGTTCTGCTCGCTTGCAGACTTCCTTGATGACATCAAGATCAAGTCCCTGGAGCTCCCCGCCCGGAGAAGTCAGGTTGAACGGTGGAAAAGCGCCTTCCACGCCCACAGTAACAGTCTTCCATTCTTTTGCCAGTACGCTGCCGCTGTAAAGGACGGAGAGAGTGCATAGACCGATAGCTGCGATTTTCTTGAACATAGTTCCCTCGTTCTTATGATTGTTTCGGGGTGAAAGAGTGCTGCGAGTGAAATTCCCGCCTTTCACGATCAAGTGTGTACCTGCTTCCCATTGTTGAAAAGCGGAATATGGTTCATGTATGTGAATTTTGTTCTCGAATTTTGAGGCGGGGAACTTGCCTGTCAGGCAAGCGGGAAACCCCGACCTGAAACGTCAGGCCGGGCCTCGAAATCCGAAAGGAAATTCAGTTTTTCAGCCGTTCAGCTTTGCATAGCGTGCGATGTCCGCATGGGTCGCAAACCAGATATCCTTATGTTGGCGGATATGGCTGATTAGCTCCTTCAGTATCCATATGCGAGACCGATGGCCGATAATATCCGGGTGCATGGTTAGCTGGAAAATCCCGCCCTCGGCATAAGCGGCATCAAACTCGCGAATGAAAATCTGCAGGATATCATGTGGTGCAATTTGCGGACGCAAGCCGCCCCAACGATCCATGACGAGATAAGCGGCATCGTCTCGAATCCATTCGACAGGCAGCTCGGTTACGCCCGTTGGGTCGCCATTGAGCAAAAGCTCGTAACAGTCCACATCCGCCATCAATGATGAATCGTAAAGCAGGCCCATCTCGACCGTAATCTGGAGCGTGTTGTCACTGAAATCCCACGATGGTGTTCTGATCCCCACCGGCCGAATGCCGGTGATCTTCTCCAGCGCATCGGCAGAACGATGCTGAAGGTCGCGTTCCGTGTCTCCGTCAAGCAATGTATTACGCTCGTGAATCCAGCCGTGAAGCGCGATTTCATGGCCTTCATCGACCAACGCGCGCTGCTCGTCAGGATAATGAATTGCCGAAACGGCTGGCACGAAAAATGTCGCGGGAATGCCGTTGCTCCTCAACAGTTCGCGAATGCGCGGAATGCCCTGCCTCGGGCCGAATTGCCCTTGGGAAAGTGCGGAAATCGATTTGCCGCCATCCCGCAGTTCGAACGTGTCATGGTCAGAGTCAAACGACAGGCCAACCGCACATCTTGCACCGTTTGCCCACGTCGAAGGCTTGAAGCTTCGTCCGGCACGTGCTCGGTTCATGATGGATTGAAGTCGCTCTTCAGGCCAGGTCCATGTCGGAATGGGCGTATCGGTCGTCATGTTGTTGGTCCTCCGCTTACCGACAAGGTCTGGCCCGTGATCCAGCTCGCAAATGGAGAAGCAAGGAAAAGCACGGCATTTGAAATATCTTCCGGCAGTCCGATACGGCGCAGCGGAATTTCGTTGATCATGGCAGCCTGCCCATCGTCGCCATAGGAAGCCCACTGGCGTTCATAGTCGGGGCTCGTGCGCAGGAAGCCGGGCGCTACGGCGTTGACATTGATCCCGAACGGTCCAAGTTCGTGACCAAGCTGGCGTGCGAGGCTGATAAGAGCTGCTTTTGCGCTAGCGTAAGCTTGGATGCCGGTGAGGCTGACGCCGAGTCCGGCACCGCTTGAAATGAAGACCATCTTGCCCGAAAGCCGCTTTTTCATGGCAGGAACGACGGCGCGTCCGACAAGAAATGCTCCACGCACATTGATGTCATAGATTCGATCCCAATCACCGGCGGGGACCTCTTCGAGAGGGCGCTTTTTCTGGCCGAGAACGCCACCTGCAACATGCACGAAAACATCAAAACCACCGTCTTTGTCGGTCTCGGCAACCAGTGCGGAAATCGCCGCCTCATCGGTCACGTCCAGATGGGCTGCACGGACCGAGCCCCCGCGTGCGGGACGCGCTTCGCTGACGAGTTTAGCCAGTTCATCCTCAAGAACGTCTGTGGCAACAACCGATGCACCGTCTGCGGCAAACGCCTCGCATATTGCCCGGCCAATTCCCCTTGCGGCCCCGGTCACCAGGACTCGTTTTTCTTCGAAATTTATATCCATTTTACTGCTTGTCTGTTGTGGATGGTTTATAACCGAGGCGAGCGCTCAATTCCGCTGCATGCTTGATCACTGCGTCGATCATTCGTTGTCGGCAGGCGGTGAAGCGGGGCGAAATCGTCGCCATGTTCAACGCGGCGACGACTTCGCCGCTGGCGTCGAACACTGGCGCCGCAACGCCCGAACCGCCGATGACCGCTTCTTCATCGCAAACTGCGTAACCGTTTTCACGAACTGCGTCGATGATCCGGCGGATTTGCACTCGGTCGATAACCGTCTTGTCGGTCAGCGGGATAATGCGTTCCTTGGCGAGATAGCTCGCCGCCTTTTCCAGTTGCCAATGCGCAAGAAGGACGCGCCCCATGGCGGTGCAGTAAGCGGGATCGGATCCCGTCAGGTCCGAATCGAAACGGACCACCTGATGACTTGCACTCTTTGCCAGAATCTTGACGCGGCCATCCTTGCGCCGCACGCCAAGAAACACCGTCTCTCCCTCGCTGTCGCGCATGGCGTCCATGATCGGCTGTGACGTTGCGATCAGATAGGCATCACTTCCGCTGCACCAGCCCGGACCATTCCGGAAGGCATCATGAATCCGGTAAGACTCGGTATCGTCGCGAACGACATAGGCACGGGCAACCAAAGTGGCGAGCAAATTGAAGGTACTGCTCTTGGGATAACCCAACTCTGCAACGATCGCCTTTAACGTCACCGGTTTGTGAGCACGCGCAAGAAACTCAAGGATTTCGAGAACCCTGACTGCGGATTTAACTTCACTGCTGTTTTCAACGTTCATATATGTGAACCAAATTCCTGTTGTGGAATAATGTGGCAGACATACGATCACATGGCAACACAAAAAGGAGCACATTTGGAATGAAGACTGAAAACAAAGTTGCCATCGTAACGGGAGGCGCGCGAGGCATCGGTAAGGCATGTGCTCTTGATCTGGCCCGGGCTGGCCATCACGTCACTCTGGTCGATCTGCTGGAAACGGAACTCTCCGAGACCGCCATGGAGATCGAAGCTCTCGGCGTGCGTGCACTTCGTTGTGTTGCTGATGTCTCAAGCCATAAGCGGGCGGGTGAAATTGTCGCTCAGACAGTTGAAACCTTCGGCCGTATCGACTTCTTGCTCAACAATGCCGGGCGTTCCGCACCTGTGGGCATTCTTGAGATTTCCGAAGACGAGTTCGACCGTGCGATCGCGATCAATCTGAAAAGCTGCTTCAATTATATTCAGCATACTGCACCACATATGCTGCGTCAGGGCGGTGGCCGAATTGTTTCAATGTCGTCGCTTAACGCCTATTCGGGCGGCGTGACGGCAGCGGTCAGCAAGTTCGCTTATGCGGCGGCAAAAGCCGGTATCCTTGGCATGACCCGTTCCCTTGCCAAGGAACTTGGCCCCCATATTGCGATCAACGCGATCTGCCCTGGCGTCATCCGTACCGAGGTTGATACCAATGTCACAGAACGGGCCGATGAGGTTATCAAAGGCATAGCGTTGGGACGGTTGGGTTGCGCTGACGATGTCGCCCGCCTGGTGACCTTCCTTGCAACATCTGAACCATGTTTCATTACGGGACAGGCGTTCACGGTGGATGGCTTTCAATTCAATATGTGAACATCGGCAACAGCACGGCGCTCGCCGGTTTCGTCACCGGAATTTGCTTCGAGCGCCGTGCATCTTTTCGGGTGTAGAAAGGACCTTCTGACATCCGAAGCGGTGCTCTGCAGTTCGCTGTAAAGGCAGTGTTTCGGGAAAGCCCTGCAATCTTACATTCGCTTCCTGCGAAGCCAATCATAAAAGGGGAAAATGATGTTGACTGCCACCGTTCTTATACGGCCTGACGCATCATGAAGCAGATGGGCTTTCTCGATATTCTGAGTTTCGGTCCTGACGGCTGGGGCTATGTGCTGATGATGGGCGCACTGGTGAGCGTGGCCTTGGCGGTTCTGGGCTTTCTGCTCGGCGCGGCCATCGGCGTGTTCGCTGCCTGGGCGAAGATTTCCGGCGGGCGCA
>NZ_BAABTE010000020.1:0-59519 GCF_040371715.1 Brucella sp. NBRC 14130 | reverse complement strand
GACATGATCTCCATGCGAGCCATGAAACCTCTTTGTTCTGGTATTAATGTCAGCACTAATGCTGGTTCGAATGCCAGAACATCGCCCGATTTGCCCAATCAGCAAAAATAGCTCACCGGACGCTCACAATGTATGGACGTGGGAAGCTCGATCTGCTGGAAGCACGTGTCATCGGAGCGACTTGATGTCAGCGAGATTGCGTCAGAGCCCCGTTTGGATGCCGATAACCCCTCAAATGGGGTCCTTATTACATGCTTAATGACAATAGCCTGAGCGCTCCGGTAAACGTCGTTGTCTTCCAATGGCCGTGCGGGACCGGTGAGCGGCATCGATCTCCGCAAGGGGCCCGTCCGCGAAGCCGAGACATATTCGTGCTCAGTCCGGTTTTATAGATGAAGACGAGCCGCGCCGGATCGAGATCGAGTTGGCCGTCGAACCAGTCCTGACGACGTTTCAGGAGGTTAGGACGGTCCTGCTCCAGTGCATGTGCGGTCTTTTTTTGAAAGTCCAGCCGCGCTTTCGCAGCCAGACGTCAAGCGCGCTGCGGCCGATCGATATGGTTCTGTCCTCACGCAATCGCAGAACCATCTCGTTGAGCGTGATATCCTTTCCTCTTCGATCATGCCGATGATGAAGTCCTCGTGAGCATCGAGGCGTGAGCCACCGCGTCGGCACTTCTTCGCAGGCGTCAACTGACCCACCCGTGCGCTGGCGATCCAGGCCGCCGCTGATCGCGCCGACATGCCATCGCGTGACGCAGCCAGAACGCGGCTACGCAGATCATCACTGAAAGCTCGGGTCATATTGCCTCCGACCAAATCAACAGTCGGGGCGATGGAATCAGATCGGCAGCCAAGGGAATCCTCAACCCGATTTCGCGTTCGATGGGCGTGCTCTAAGTGATATCTGGCCATTGTGTTTTCCTTGATTTATGAGATGATTTTCGAGGCGTGATAGCAATGAACGGGAAACGTCGGATCGCGCAGCCCCGGATGTGACACCCCTCCGTCCGGGGTTTCCTTATTACAAACCGCTATATTCTACATTGTTGCAAGGTTTCCTTGTCATTAACACTTGCGCGCGCGTTTCTCTTCCGCTCTCCGGTGTTCCTTTCAGGAAGCATCCGAGCTCCCGGACAGCCTCGAAATACAGAGTTCCGCGGTTGATTTTGCGCAAAAAGTTGGAGCTTATTACCATCGGTTCGACCGTCAATTCCAGCGCCGTGCACTAGCGGGGCGAGCATCTGTCATCGATGCCGATACAATTGAAATTCATGGTCAGCGCATCCGAATATGGGGCGTCGACGCTCCTGAGGGTGGACAGACGTGCCAAGATACATCCGGTAACGAATATCGATGCGGCCAGATCGGCGCGATGAAGCTGGCCAGTTATCTCAATGATGCTCAGCCCATCGTATGTGCTCAACGCGATACTGATCAATACGGAAGAAACGTAGCGACCTGCGAGAATATTTACGGTCAGGACCTGGCAAGATGGCTTGTTCGTAACGGTCACGCGCTTGATTGGCCCCAGTTCTCGAAAGGTGCCTATGCCGACGTTCAGAAGGATGCACAAAGCCGTAAGGCAGGCATTTGGCAGGGGAATTTCATGGAACCGTGGGAATGGCGGAAAACAAGCAAAGGGGCGATGTAATGAGGCACTGGTTTTCATCTATTCCTATCGCTTTGGCCATCGCATCCGCCGTGTCGCGGGCGCGTTACGGATGTAGCACGACGGCCACTCGCATGACCGCTTTCCCAACTCCGCTCTCAGAACCGATGGGGCAGGAAACCAGCCTTTTTGAGTGTGGCGCCCGACTGAAGCAAGGGGCGGTTCGCTATTCCTCAGGTAGAATTATAGAACTACCTGAAACATCGTCTTCAAACGATCCCCCACGCCCGAAACCGCCCCCTGCCGGTCAGCTCGCGGAGGTTCAGCTCTTCGACGAGGCGAAGGGCAGCGCGCGGCGTGATGTTGAGTTCCGCGGCGATCATGCCGGCCGAAACCAGCGGCCTCGCCAGCACCAGCTCGATCAGGCCCGGGAGTTTGGACGAAGCCCGCCTGCCAGTAAGCCGCCGTTCCAGCATTTGCCGCGCCAGCAATAACCGGTCATGCTCTTTAAAACCGAGTTCGATGCTGGCCATCAGTCCGTCGAGACTGGCCATAAGCCGGATTTCAAAATTGCGATGACGCCGCCGTTCAACGCGGATGGTCTTCAGTCCCGCATTGAAGGCCACCAGATGCGCGTTGGTGGTCAGCCCTTCGCGCCGGAGCAGGGATGCCGCCAGCAAACGACCCAGCCACGGCGCCCGCTGCAAGACCGCCAGTTCATTCCAGGCATCAAGCGCCAGGACGGCTTGCAACACCGGCGGCTGATCACGGATCGACCGCAACACGGCTCGCCATTCCTCGAGCCGCTCCTCTTCATCCCAGTCGGGATCGCGGATCAGCGGGTCAGTCTCCGGCTTCGGCCACCGCTGCGGCTGTTTCGCTTTGGCCAGAACGTCTTCGGACCGTGCCAGCACCGCGTCGATCGCGCCGAGATCGATGCCAGGCAGGTCGAGCCCGTTATCCCCACGATTTTTCTTCCCGTCCCGGTCCTGCCAGTCGACCGCCGCATCGGACACCCCCATGCTTTCGCTCTCCACGAGGATGCCACTACCAGGCGATGCAGCAGGCCACGCCTGCCCGCCAATCCGAAGACTACGCAAGCCGTTCGCACTCAGCGCCCAATCCGGTGCCTGCACTGCAATGCGCCGCCTTGTCTGCAACACGTCGCGGGCAATGGTCAGCGCGTGACTCGGCGAGCGGATATCACGCGCTGCCTCATGCAGCACCAGATCTTCCATTTCGACCAACTCGCCATCGAGCCACAGCGAGGCGCAGGCATCGGCACAATGCAACCGTTCGATCAGCCCCGCGCCGACCGGCGAAGAAGCAAGACGCTCATCGAGACGAGCCAGGGCTTCACTGGCACGGGCCAAGGGCGACAGCAAGGTCTTCAGGGGCAGTTGGTCAAAATGGTAACGCATTGAAAACATGGTAAACAATTTCTATAACGGACACTAGTCGTTATTTAATGTCTGGTACTGATGATGCTTTATGGTTGGCCATATCACCATCGATAAGTATAGGTTATCGAAGGTGACGTGTACGAGGCACTTGTACGTGCTGTAAAACAATGGTATCAATGGCGTACGGCCAATTTCGGAGGTCCCGATGCCCCAGACAAGCTACAAGATCAGCGAAGCCCGCAAGAATTTCGCCGAAGTCCTCGATCGCGCCAACCAGGGCGAAGAGATCGTCATCATGCGTGGCAACGAAGTTTACGCCCGCATCGGTCCAGCAGCTGACGGTGGCAAGCGCCCATTTGGCCTGTTGCGCCATCGTCGCCTGCCCGACAACCTGTTCGATACAGTTGATGCAGAGCAGGCGGCGATCGATGCCGGCGACTGGAATGATGATACCGGCGTCTGGCAAGGCAAATCCAACAATAGCGAAAACACGCAATGAAAATCCTGCTCGACAGCCACGCCGTCTACTGGTGGACAATCGGTAGTGATCGCCTGTCCACGAAGGCACGATCGCTGATCGAGGACAAGGCAAATGCTATCCTCGTCAGTGCGGTCACGTTCTACGAACTGGACAACAAGATGCGCCTGAACAAGCTTGATCTCAAGCCCCAGGAACTGCGGGCAGCCGTCACGGAAAGCGGCCTGCAAACACTAGCCATCACCGATCTGCATGCCGAACTTGCAGCAAATTTTGATTGGGAACATCGCGATCCGTGGGACCGGATTCTCGCCGCTCAGGCGCGGCTTGAGCACTGCACTTTCATCTCGACGGATCTGGCCTTCGACGCGATTCTGCATGAGCGCGTCTGGTAAGGGCAGTGGCGGGGAAGGTATTCGTGGACATTGCCGAGGCAGCGGAGCGATTTGAGGAACTGATCGACATCGTTTTGCGCGATGACGAGGTTGTCATCTGTCGAGCTGGCGATCCTATTGCCGCGATCGTGCCAATTTCGCAGAACGGCCAGGGCACATGGGATGAAGTCTGGGCGCTGGCGCTTAAGGGAAGGCCTGCAAACACGCACCAGACTTCGAACCACGATGAACTATATGACGAGAACGGACTGCCGAAATGAGCAGCTCGTCGTCAAGTTCGATTGAAAAACGCACCGAGACTTTAGATACGATAGCGGCTGTTCTGCCGCTGAGCCGCCGCGGCAGGCTCGCCGGGATATTGACGGATGAGGATGTCGAAACGCTGCGTCATCTGGTCAATGAAGGCATGGGCGAAAACACGCTGCGGGCCCTGACGTCGGACCTGGCCTATCTCGAAGCCTGGTCAATGGCCGCAACCGGCAGACCCCTCCCCTTTCCCGCACCGGAAGCCCTCCTGCTGAAATTTGTGGCCCATCATCTGTGGCGGCCGCAGCAGCGCGAAATCGAACCCGAGCACGGCATGCCGTCCACTGTGGAGCAGGTATTGCGCAGCCAAGGCTTTCTGCGTGTGTCCGGACCGCATGCGCCGGCAACCGTGCGCCGGCGTCTGGCCAACTGGTCGACGCTGACCCGCTGGCGCGGCCTGGAAGGGGCGTTTTCGTCACCGGCCGTCAAATCGGCGATCAGGCTTGCGGTCCGCGCCATTAACCGACCACCAAGCCGCAAGAGTGCCAGCGCCATCACTGGTAATATCCTCGGCAAGCTGCTGGCGACCTGTTCCGGCGAGGATCTCACCGCTTTGCGTGATCGGGCCATCCTGATGGTGGCCTTTGCCTCGGGCGGACGAAGGCGCAGTGAAATTGCGGGCTTGCGCGTAGAACAGTTTGTCAAACAGGTGCCTGTCACTGACGACGATGGTTCTCCCCTCCCCTCGCTCGCCATTCATCTCGGCCGGACCAAAACCAGTGGCGCCGATCAGGACGAGATGGTCTATCTGACCGGACGACCCGTCGAAGCCCTCACGCGCTGGCTGGAAGCCGCCAAAATCGACAAGGGCAGCGTGTTTCGCAAAGTGGATCGTTGGGGCAACGTTTCCGCGCGGGCTCTGGAACCGAGCGCGGTCAACCGGATCGTCAAGCAACGCGCGCAAATGGCTGGTCTCGATGCAAGTGAATTCTCCGCGCACGGCCTGCGCTCCGGCTATCTCACCGAAGCAGCCAATCGTGGCATTCCGCTGCCCGAAGCCATGGAACAATCCCGCCATCGCTCCGTCCAGCAGGCCTCCAACTATTACAACAACGCCAAACGGCGCAGCGGGAGGGCGTCGCGGCTATTGTAATGAGAAACTGACCATAATCCATCGCTCAACAGCCTCTCATCTACTTAATAGGAGACGCTTCGCTGTGAGATTATATTGCATAGGCCATGTACTCTGTTGCCAATATACCTTCCCCGCCTGCTGATACCCAGTAATGTGGTTTTCCCTCCAGTTGAATGCCCTCGCGGAACAAGTCCCAACCAGGCGGCCATGTCGCGAGCCCTTTTGAACTGGCGACCCGTTCCCGCTGCAGCCAATAGCCCAGTAGCAGTCAATGCCCCGATGCCGGGAACAGTCATGAGGCGACGGGCGGTATCGTCCGCGTTGGCCGCTGCTTCGATCTGACGGCTCACTTCAGCAATTCTTTGCTCAAGATAGCGAATGTCCTCGAAGAGAGACATAAGCAACTGCCGCATTGGTGCCGACAGGTCGTTGTCCTCATCCTCCAGGACCCTCGGCATGTCCGCCTTGAACTTACCCGCCCCTGATGCATCGCAATGCAGTATTCGAGGCAGAAGGCGCGCATCTGGCATATAACCCTGGTGCGCTGAGCCAGGAGGCGGTCTCGTACCTCGTACTCTATGCAGTGCCTGAACATCGATCTGATCAGACGTACGCACCTCGACAAACCGCATTGTTGGCCGTGTCACGGCCTCGGCTATAGCTTCGGCATAAATGATGTCACTTTTGTTGGATTTGACGAAGGGCTCCACAAATTTTGCAGCAACAATTCGAACTGTGTGGCCAAAGCCTTGGAGCTTCCTCGCCAGCCACGGTGAACCGGGGCATGCCTCTATTCCAACGATTGTCGGCGTAGCTCCTTCGAAGAATTGCAGGACAGTGTCACGCCGGAAAGTCGCCTTTTGTATTGGATGATGACCAGCAGGGTCCAATCCGACGACGTGGAACACGTTCTTGCCAATGTCGACGCAATACGGCTGCTTCTCGGGATTTGTTACGAACGCTCATGACGATCCTCCCTTTTTTGTTCGTCTCCCTTATGTGGGGTGGAAGGACGAGGCGAACCATCCCATTAAGAGCGCTTGTCGACACTATTAAGTCGGATTGGAAAGTCTCGGTACAACGCGCCTGTTCGGTGCTCAAGATTGACCGGTCACTTTATGTCTACAAGTCAAGGCGCGGCGAGCAGGCTGAACTGAAGGTCGGGAACAAGAACATCTGTCAGACACGGGTTCGTTACGGGTATCGGCGCGTGCGGGGTGCACCTCACGCGAGAGCATTGGATGGATATGGCTGGATACTCCCTATTGTCTGATCCCGAGCGATCCCGTCGGCTAGGAGGCGTTTGCTGTCATTCGTGAAGCAATGAAAGCCGAGAATAGGGTGGGCATATCCCGGCTGGTCCTGTCTCGTCGTGAGCGGGCTGTAATGCTGGAGCCCAGAGGTAAAGGGATAGTTCTCTGGACGCTGCGCTATGGCGATGAAGTACGCGACGAGGATTTATATTTTGAGAGGATCGGCAATGAAAAGGCCGGTTCCGATGCGCTTCCTCTGATTGAGAAATTTATAAAAAAGCAAACACGAGATTGGAGCCCCGACCTGGTTCACGATCCAGTGCAGGAACGCCTCCTCGACATAATCGCAGACAAAAAGAAGTTGCTGAAGAAACCGGTAAAAGCGAAGTCCAAAAAGGCCGAAACGGAACCCGCCACCGGCAATGTCATTAATATCATGGATGCACTGCGGAATTCTCTGAAGAAAGAAACCAGCAAGACGAAATAGGCTTTGGAGCGAGCAAAATGGCCCAGAAGAAAAATCTATGGTCAGATCCCGATCTGGTACGGGAAAAGGACGCAACCGATCCATCACCGGTCGAACCGAGGGACCATCAGGAGAAACCCACGCACGAGCAAACAAACGCGCCGGGCAATCCTAATATACGGGTACCTAAAGAGCCCTACCCTGACCGATCGAAAGATTGATCAAACCAATAATCGCCTTTCGCTGAAACTTTTTGCTGGCTAGCGAGTTGTCACAGATAGAAAAACCCGCCGCAATAAAGAATTGCTGACCGGGTGCTTCTTTTGTCGAAAGGAGATACTCAAAATGAACTCCATTATCTATTTAGTCGGTCTAGTCGTTATCGTGTTGTTCATCCTCTCTTTTCTGGGATTACGCTGATGGTAGATCCAACTATTGTAGAAAACACGAATGATCGCGGCTACGTTGACTGGGCCGCCATCTTCGCTGGCGCCACAGTCGCATCTGGTGTTATGGCTGTCCTCACCACCTTTGCCAGTGGTCTCGGTTTAAGTTCATTCTCCGTAGATGAAGGGGGAGACATAAGCGTAGTTTGGCTCGTGGTCACTGCGCTTTTTATGATCATATCAATGGTCGCTTCCTACATGCTTGGTGGCTACATCACCGGAAGAATGCGGCGTCCTGCTGGGACAGCTACACGCGATGAATTGACCGTTCGAGATGGATTAAACGGCCTCGTCGTATGGGGTCTTGGTACAATCATATCGACGCTGTTGCTCGTTAGCGCTATCTCCGGCGGCGCAAAAGCAGTTGGAAGTGCCGCTGAAACCGCTGTGCAGACCGCAGGAACTGTGGCTGGTGCAACTGCGCAAGGTGCTGGTCAATTAGCTGGTGGACTTGCTTCAGGCGCCGGGCAAGCGGTGTCCGGGTTAGCCCAGGGCGCAGGTCAAGCGGCTGCTCCATCGGTTGAACAAATGTTGCCAGAGGGTTTGAAAACGAACCCGTTGGACTACCTCACGGATAGTCTCCTGCGCACGGATGGCCAGGGTAGCTCGGTTGTTGGCCAGGAAGCCCAGAATATGGCGGATTTCCAACGTCAAGTCAGTGGTATCCTCGGAAATCTCCTAAGCACGGGTGAAATCTCCGACGCGGATCGTGCCTGGCTCACTAACCAGGTAGCTACTCGAACTGGCCTTAGTCAAACCGACGCACAGGCGCGTGTAAACCAGTCCGTAGAGCGTGTGCAGGCACTACGCACCGAAGCTCAGGCCAGAGTGGAAGAAGCGAAAAAGGCGATTGCTGACGTTCAGGCCCAGGCTGCAAAAACCGCGGAAGAAGTCAAAGCAAAGGCAGCCGACGCAGCTGAGAAGGCCAGAATAACTGGTATTCTGACGGCGTTCCTCCTTGCGGCATCTGCGCTCGTTGCAGCCGTGGCCGCCTACATCGGTGCGGTCCATGGCGGTCGACATCGCGACGAAGGCCGTATCTGGGGTGGCTTAGCCTATCGCAGGTAATAACGACCTTAAGCAATAAGGGCTTCGGAAGAATCCGGAGCCCCATTTTTAGATCAGTCGGCTTAATATCCAACAGGTGCTCGCGCTGCAAATCGCAGCGAAATCCGTAAGTTCGCTAGCTATAACGGTTAAGTCCATCCACCGCCCAACTTCGCGGAGTTTCAACCGTCTTTAACGTCACAGGTTATGAAAGAAGTCAAAAAATACCATTTAAAGCACGGCGCGCAATCGGCGTGATACCGGGGACCTTGCAGTCTGCCTAAGCAATCGCCCAAACTTTGGAATTGCGCCTGGCAACGGACTTTTCAGATGAGAGTGCGGATCAGTTTTTGGACCTACTTCTGAGGTTAGATCAGGCCGAACAGGGGCGCGACCGACGACGCTGTCCTGATCGACGCGGACAATCTTCTGAAGTAGTTCTCACGGTAGATATCCATTGCTTTGGATTTGGCCAGAGCCTTCACCTCGACTTTCGATACCTTTCGCCCCTCCAGGCGGACAGCGTAGAGAGCGTGATGCCCATATTCGTCGCGCCGCCGGCTCTTTCGGACGGTCGACGTATCCGTCCTCTTCCGAGGAGACAGGCGGCATCGCTTTAGCAAAGGTTCCCTTGGCCATTGTATTCTCCTTATTTTGTCTGTTGGATTGCGTGCCTGAAACTCGATGATGGAGTGAGGACACGAACGGTTTTTCTTGAGGAAACGTCTAGCGGTGGGTTGCTCGACCAACGAGCAAGCGTCATTACCGCCATACGTCCCCTCAAGAAAAAGGTAATTCAGTAAATGCTCGTAAGATGGTCAGGCTTCGGAATGGTATCGGTATTTGTGCTGATTGCAGGGATGCTTGGAGCGACTTTCCTACTGCGGCCGTATTTCATGCAGAGCATGGCGCTTCATCCAGCCGCTTACGTCGCCAACGGTATCGGTCTGATCGTCGGTGCCGCTGCAAACCTTTTTGTGGCCGCAGCTTTCAAGAAAATTTCAGCGGACACTTATCACAGCTTCATGGGTATTAGCATGGTTGGGTGGTCGGTGATTGGTGCCGTTGGTGGGGCAGCTCTCGCGGTTTACGGCTGGACGCTTTAAGCGATTTGGCAGCTGGTTGCATATTCCCTGGATTGTGACATGATGAAAACGCGCTGTTGAAGCCCCCGCTTTTCCGGCGCAACCTCGGCAGCCCCCGCGCCGAGGTTTTTTGTGGCAAATTGAACACCACGCTGAAGGCGGAGCAGTCTTGCTAGGAAGCAATTTGGGTTATGCGATGCAGCGCCGATCTGCGCTTACATATTGGATTGGATGACGCCGATATTCGGAGCCGCACGGTGCTATCCTTTTGTCAGGCGATGTGGCACCTTGGAGCGAGATTTCCAGTCAACTCGCACCCACACCGTATCACTCGTGCCGCATCCCGGTTCTGGTGGCTGCGATTGGAATTTCGAGCAGCGAAGCAAGTGATGCGCCATCGTTGAACACTGAAGTGTCTCGGCAGCCTTTAGTAGGATGTTCGCCGCGACACACGCGCAAGCAAGTATTCCCGCTAAGAAGTTATGAGGCCAGGAGACAAATTGTCAGGAAACCTCACCAAGCGAGCATCCGGTAGACCACCATCAGCTGGCTCTGACACCACTGTCCCGTCACCAGTTCTGATTACTTGGATGAAGTGCAACCTACATAGTCATTATGCCAGCACCACTACGCGGACGCTCCGGCTGACAAACAACATTGGGTTTCGCAGTTGGCATTGGCTAGCACAATTTCAGCGAGCTTCCAGCATCTTCGAAGCGTTCAATCCGGAATATGGTCGAATTCCGGCGGAATTAACAATATCAAGCCAGCACCGATGAATAGAGTTCCGGTGCGACTAACAGGAAGTTCGCCAAAATCATCAGGACGTTCTCCCACGGTTTTGTTCTCACCAATAAAAAGCCGGAAAGCGCAGCGCCAACTCTAGCAATCCTCACCGGTAAATATCGTAATCAGCTTCCATTGGTTGGGAACCTCGGCTTCTCGCATAGCCATGCCCTGCATGGGTTGCGGTCGCGATGATACCGGGAGAAAGGCAGTCCCCAATGCGTTCGACGGTTTCCAAACCATGATCCATCCATTGATGTTTCAAGGCTACCAGATCATGCCAGAGTTGATCGTTTGGCAGGCGTGAGGTGACCGGAACCAGCGTCGCACAGTCGATCGTCCGTATTTTTCCGGAATAGGAGCAGGCGATATTGAGCGTATCGTTCGTCCGTCCTGCAAGCTGATGCAGCGGGATAATCTCAACGCCTTTTTCAATCAGGCGACGCTGCACGCGAATCTGTTCGAGCGTGTGTTCTGTCCATGGCGCGACAATCGAGGCAGGAGTGATGAAAGTCACGGATCGCCCTGATGAAGCGATAAGCTCGGCAAGAACGCTCGCCATATAATAACGATCGTCATCGAAGACGACGACCGGACCATCGTTCGCAAGCGCAGCCACGCCGTTTTCGAGCAGTGCATTGACGCCGACTGTCGTCCCCTCTGCGAGATAATCGAGCGGGTCACGATGAACCCGCCCCACACCATCGTTACGCCAGCGCGCCCCTGTGGCGATTGCTATGTGCGGGATGCCATAGGAAAGAACATCTTCCGCGCTAAGCCGGCTATCAAGATAAAGTTGCGCGTTGGATGCCTGCCGCAATTGGCCAAGGCGCCAATCCCGCACACGGCCCCAGGCAGCAAGCCCGGGAAGGCGGCATTCCTGCGTAACGCGACCACCCCACTCTTGTGTAGCCTCAGCCAGCGCCACCTCCGCGCCGCGCTGCGCCATGGCGCGCGCCGCTTCCAACCCGGTGGGGCCGCCGCCAATAATGAGCACCGATTGCTGCTTCTGCAGGGGCGGAATGATTTCCGGATGCCAGCCCTTGCGCCATTCTTCGCCTATCGTCGGATTTTGCGTGCAGCGCATCGGGGCAACCGTGTTATCGCTTGCCGTGCAGATGTTGCAGCCGATGCATTCGCGGATATCGTCGATACGGCCATCGCGAATTTTCGCTGGCAGAAAGGGATCGGCAATCGACGGCCGCGCTGCGCCGATCAGATCGAAAATCCCCTTCTTGATTGCACGCACCATCGCGTCGGGGGAAGTGTAACGCCCTACCCCGACGACGGGTTTCGAGGTGAGAGGTTTTACGAAGGAAACGAACTCCTCCTGAAAGCCTTCCTGCGAGAACCGGGAGGTTTGACTGTCGTTCGACCAATTTGAAAGGTTAACGTCCCAAAGGTCGGGTTCGTCGGCCAGCGCTGCTATAACATCGCGTCCTTCACCGTCATGGGTCAGACCTTCCGCGCCCAAAAACTCCTCTACGGCAAATCGCACCGCAATGGCGCATTTATCGCCTACTGCGTCGCGCGTATCGGCAATCACCTCGCGAAACAGACGCAGGCGGTTTTCAAAGCTGCCGCCATATTCATCCGTGCGCTTGTTATAACGATTAAGCAGGAAGTGCTGCAGAAGCGTCATGTCGTGACCGGCATAGACATAGATGATGTCGAAGCCCGCACGCTTGGCGCGCAAGGCCGCATCGCGATGCCATTTGCGGAATTGGGCTATGTCGCTTTTATCCATGGCGCGCGCCTGAACGGGATCTTCCACATCGACCATAATGTCGGACGGTCCAATCGGCGAAAGTCGCGTCAGTCGGTTGGCGATGTGAATGCCGTTGTGCACGAGTTGAATGGCTGCGAGGCTTCCCTGCTCATGCACAGCCTCCGTGAGCTGGATGAGACGAGGAATATCCTTGTCGTCCCACAGCCTGCCCTGATTGGACGGCGTGATGTCGGAGGTGGGATGGATTTCGGTTTCCTGTGTGGCAATGACACCCCAACCGCCTTCCGCCTTCATACGCCGCATATGTCGATCAGCGTCGGGATAGCGATGACCCATGCCGCTGCAATGCGGCACCTGATAAAAACGGTTAGGCGCGGTGACCGGACCGATCTTGATGGGTTCGAAGAGTATGTCGTAACGCGGGTCGCGCATGGGCATAATTCCATTGTTCCGGAAAGCGCAGCTCCGCTTCCGGTTAATCACTATTGGTTTGTGTTTCACGCAAAGTCTTCAGCCTCCGCTCGTCACACCTTGGAGCCTGAAAAGGCTCTGCAAGCGGGGGCCAAAGAGATATCCCTGCTGCCCTGTTGAATCTCTCCCTGAGCAGTTCTTTATGCTGAAAGCTATACACAGACGCACTATTATGCAAGTGCATAATAGTGCGTCTCCATGCTTTGCCTTTGCCCTCATATATGCGAGAGATAATTCAAAGGAGAGTTCCGCTTCATGACGAGCCTGTTCAAACGCGCCCCAGAAAGCGAACGCCGACGCGAACTGATTGAAGCGACATTGGAATGTATATCCGAGGTCGGAATTCAGGCCACGACCGTGCGTGCCGTTGCCGCTCGCGCGGGCGTAACAAACGGGCTGATACGCCATCACTTTGAAAACAAGGCCAATCTCATCGTCGAAGCTTACCGTCGTACAATGGAGCTGATCACCGCTTCCAGCATGGCGATATTGGAAGGGCGAGAGGGGAAGCCGCATCAGCGGCTATTGCAATTCATCAAGGCAACACTGGAAGGGCAAGCTTCCGACGATCGGATGCTCTCCCTTTGGGCCACGTTCATCAGCCAGAATCGCGTGGACCCGATGATCATGGCGGTGCGCGAGGAAAGCTATGCAAATCTTCGCAGGGCGACCGAGCCGCTTCTCGCCGAAGTTTTCACCGCCGAAGGACGCGCGTTCACCCCTGCGGAAATCGAACGCGCCGCCATTTGTGTGCACGCCATACTGGATGGTCTGTGGCTCGAAGCTTGCCTCGATCAGACGCGCGAGAAAACGGATATGTTTGTGCAGCTTGCAAAAGAAATGATCGAAAAGGTTCTGGACACCTCTCTTTCCGAAGATTGAGCCAACGTCAATCATTTCGCGATAGGGGCCTGCTGACTGCCTCAAGAAGCTTCCCGTTTCCAATCCCCTCTAACTCAACACGATACCGCCATCGACGTTGAGGCTTTGTCCTGTAACAAAAGCGGCATCATCAGATGCCAGAAATGCGACCGGTCCAACAACGTCCTCCGGATCGCCGATACGACGCACCGCCGTCTTTTCCTGCCATGCCTGGCGCACGGCGGCATCATCCAGATTGACCCGTCCCATGTCCGTCAGAATAATTCCGGGGCAAATGCAGTTGGCTGTAATCCCATACGTACCGACCTCCTGGGCCAGAACGCGGGTGAACCCCATGACGGCAGCCTTCGATGCGGAATAATGGGCCTGTTCCGGCGCACCGTGCTTGCCGCCGATGGAGGCGATATTGACGATGCGACCGTATTTCTGCCGCTTCATGTGAGGAAGCGCTGCCTGAACGACCAGAAACGTACCTTTTGCGTTGACATCGAGCACACTATCCCAGTGCTCTTCCTTCAGGTGCTCGACATCACCGGCGATCAGAATCCCGGCATTGTTTACGAGAGCATCGATGCGGCCGAACACATCAACTACATTACTGACCATCGCTTCTACCTGGGCTTTGTTGCTCACATCAGCATGGACGATCAGAGCCCGCCGGCCTGTGGCCTCGATTGCGTGCGCCACTTCCTCCAAGGCATCCTGTTGGCGCTCTATGTCGTTGATAGCAACATCGAAGCCACGTTTGGCCATGCCGATTGCAATGGCTCGGCCAATACCGCGACTTGCACCAGTAACGAGGGCGATTTTTGCCTGTTCTGTCATTTCATTCTCCCAAAATCAAAGCGCGGTATAGCCGCCATCCACGGCAAGCACGGTGCCGGTCACAAAACTTGCAGCATCGGACGCCAGAAACAGAACGGCATTGGCAATCTCTCTCGGTTCTCCCAGCCGTCCCTGTGGCGTCATGCGCATCCAGATTGAGAACCATTCCTCATTGCTACGGCCAGCAAGCGTCAGTTCCGTCGCGGTGTAACCAGGTGCGACCGCATTGACGCGAACGCCCTGCTTTGCCCATTCCACAGCCAAAGACTTGGTAACGAGGTTTACTCCGGCTTTAGCGGCGTTGTAGGCAACCTGCGGCTGCGGATAGACGACGATCTCGCTGCACATCGACGAAATATTGACGATAGTGCCGCGTCCGACAGCGGCCATGCGCTTGCCGAAGGATTGGGCACAATAAAAGACGCCGTTAAGATTGACGTCGATTACAGCGTGCCAGTCCGCTTTGGATGTTTCGCTCGCAGGACTGTTGCGAACAATACCCGCATTGTTGACGAGGACGTCCGGGACGCCAAACTCCGCGGCAATAGCATCGGCGGTTCGCTCCACCGCATCGCGGTCGGTCACGTCCAGAATGTACATGCTCGCAGAAGAAGGACGACGGGCATTGAGTTCCGCAGCCGCCTGCCTGGCAGCCGCTTCGTCGCGGTCGGTGATGATGACCGTCGCGCCGGCTTCAACGAAAAGCTCGGCAATCGCACGCCCGATACCCCGCGCGCCACCTGTAATAACGGCGTGCTTGCCGGTCAGTTGAAAATCAGTGAGCATTCAGTCCTCCCGCGACAATGTTTCAGGTAGCCCGAACGGCTTTCAATGCCGGATAAAGCGCCCGATATTGCTGATAGATTTCATTGTAGAGAGCCATCTCGCGCGGACGCGGCTCTATGCGCTTGCCGGGCTTTACCATGGCGGCAATACCCTCATCGATGGTTGCGAAATGGCCTGCTCCATGCGCAGCGAGCACCGCAGCTCCCACGGAAGGCGCATCGCGTGACTGCGGCACACAGACAGGCAAGGCCGCAGTGTCGGCATGGATTTGCAGCCAGAGCGGGGACGCGCTCGCACCGCCGCCGACGGTGATTTCCTGGCCTCGATAACCGGCTTCAGCCATGGCATCAAGAATAGTACGGGTGCCGAAACTGATACCTTCCATGATGGCACGGAAGATATGATGCGGTTCATGCGCCAGCGTCAGTCCGACGATTGCACCACGAGACAAGGCATCGGTATAGGGCGTGCGGTTGCCCTGAAAATGATCCTGCACCAGAAGCCCTTCAGCGCCCGGCTCCAGCGCAGCCGCCTTGGCGTTGAGCGCTTCCATGTCCATGGTCCCGTTCATCAGGCGTCCGAGCCATGCGATGATCGAGCCGGTGGAAGTCTGCCCGCCTTCGATAATATAGCGTCCCGGATAGACCATGTCGGGATAGCTGCCCCATATGCCCGGCGCGTGCAAAGGTTTGTCCGCAACACCAAATTGCAAGTGGGACGAGCCGGTTATCAGCGCAAGCTGACCGGGCTTGGCCACGCCCAGTCCTATCATGCCGATAAGTGCATCAGCGCCCCCCTGCACTACCTTTAGGCTCTGCGAGAGGCCGAGTTCGGAAGCAGCGGTTGCACACAGCCCGCCGATGACCTCTCCGGGTGCGACCACGCGAGAAGGCCATTTCTGCAATAGATCACTGAGGCCGAGTTTCTCCAGGAGTGTGACCGGGAAACCGCCGCGATCCGTCGAATAGTGCCAGCGGAGCGACACGTTGTTCAGACTGGCAGCTTTTTCACCGGTCAGGCGCAGTGTCATGAAATCCTGATACTCGCAGATCGTATCTGCTTTTTCGAATATCTCCGGCTCATTCCGCGCGAGCCACAGTGCTTTCGGGATCATCCATTCCGCCGAAACCGGTCCTCGCCCCCCGCCATTGGCCTGCAAGGCAATATCCGCAGTGGCAAGGACAGCATCGGCCTCGGCACTTGCTCGAACGTCCATCCAGATGATCGATGGACGCAGCGGTTTACCAGCCGCGTCCAGAGCCACGACCGTGCAGCTCGTCGTCGCCAGCGTGATTGCTTCTATCGCGGACGGGTCGACGGACGAATCCGCAATCGCCTTGCGCGCAGCCGTTACAAAGCCTGACCACCAGTCTTCGGGGTTCTGCTCGGCACGAGCGCCGCTGGAAAACTTGGTCTCATAAGGAACTGCGGCACTTGCAAGGCACGTGCCCGAAAGATCGTAAACCCGCGCGCGGACACTTTCCGTTCCTCCATCGGCGGTGAGAAAATAAGCCATTCAACTCCTCCCGAGGCAGATGCGAAAACTCCTCCAGTCTTCGCATACCTCATCGCGCATGTTTCAACTCAGGCTCCGAAACACTTCCAGCGCCTTGCCCGCATACATGACAGCCGGTCCGCCGCCCATTTCAACGGCTACCTCAAGCGCCTCGATCAGTTCCTGCTCGCTTGCTCCATGCCGGATCGCTGCATCCACGTGGTAAAGGATGCAATCTTCGCATCCCTTCACGACGGCAATACCGACAGCGATCAATTCGCGCTGGCCGGACGAAAACGCGCCGGCAGCGGTTGCGGTTTTGCTGACCTTGGCGAAGCCAGTCATCAATTCGGGCGCAGCTTTCGCAAAAGCGCCGAGCCGAGCCTGCGCTTCCTTGAGACGAAGCCTGACGTCCTCAGTCATGGGAACCTCCGATGGAACTCAAAATCAGATCGAGAACGTCCTTGGCCTGATCCCATTGCGGCATATGGCCGGACTGGCCGAGAAAATGCACCGCAATGGAAGGCGGAAGTGTCGTCGCCTGTTGCCATGGAATGATGCGATCCAGAAGACCGACCAGAACACGTACCGGTTTCGCGCGGGAAAGCTTTTCCAGTCCCGGAACAATATCGATCTTTTGCCCTGTAGGGGCCACAATGGCTGCTGCCAGCGCCTTGAGACGCCCTTGGGCCATGGTTTTAGCAAACTTCGCCGCCAGTTCCGGCGAAAGCTCTGCGGGCTTGGCAACGATACGACGCAACAGATGGCTGACCTCGCCTGCCGTTGTTAAATGGGCCATGCCGGAAATGAATCCGACGTCCACGTCAGAACCGAGGCCGGCAGGAGCGATCAGCGTCAAGCTCGAAACACGGCTCACATGCACAGCTGCAAATTGTGCAGCTACGACGGCTCCAAGAGAATGCGCAACGACATCCACCTCGGCAATGCCCAGAGCGTCGAGGAATGCGGGCAGGAATGCGCTGAGTTCATCCGCATTCGTCGCATTGATGGTCGTCAGTCCGTGAGCAGGAAGATCGGGCGCAATTACCCTGAAATTCGCCCGGCGCAGACCCGATGCAATACCGGTCCAGGTCGTCCGGTCACCAGAGAAACCGTGCAGCAACAGGATTGTGCGGGCATTTTGGGGACCCTGATCCAGATAGGCGACACGGCCATTCGCCAGATCGGCAAAGTGCACAGCGCTGTTTGAATTCGAATTGCTCGACGCCGCCAGCACGTCTTCTTTCTCGATCCGCCCCCGGCGTCCGCTACCCGAAAGCGAATTGATGTCGATGCCATTCTGGCGGGCAACCTTGCGAGCAAGCGGCGTGGCCCGGACCCGCTCGCCCTCTCTTGCCGGAGTCATCTGTCTGGCGGCTAACGCTTTGGCTTCAGGCCGAATGGGTTCAGCCTTGTGCACCGCCACTTCAGGCGTTGCCGCAACTGCAGCGGCCACTTCGATACGGGCTATGGTCTCGCCAACCGTGACCATCTCGCCTTCCTCGCGCAAGATATCGACAAGCGTTCCACTCGCCAGTGCCGGAAACTCCGCAACGGTTTTGTCTGTCTCGATCTCAAGCACGGCCTCGCCGCGCTCGAAGCTCTCGCCTGCGTTCTTCAGCCAGCGAACGATACGGCCTTCTGCCATCGTTTCACCAAGACGCGGCATAGCGAGGTCGGTGACAACGCGTTCGTTCTGCGAACCGGCTGCGCGTGCGGGGTGCAACGCAGCCGGTTCTTCAGGAGAAGGCGCGCTTTCGCCACCTTCATCCGTCCAGTCGGGACCATCGCCGATATCGATACGCGCCAATGGCGCACCAACCATGACCTGATCGCCAATAGCTCCGATCCATTCGTTCAACGTACCGTCACCCAAGGCGGGAAACTCAGCCACGGTCTTGTCCGTTTCGATTTCTATTATGGAATCCCCGCGCTTGAAACTGTCCCCCGGCTTGACGAGGAAGCCGACGATCCTGCCTTCCTCCATTGTCTCGCCAAGGCGTGGCATTTTGAGAATCCGTTCGGTCATGACAGCATCTTCTCGGCAACGGAACGAATGAAATCGGGCGTCGGAACGCTTCCGGTTTCCAACTCCTGCGAAACCGAAATCGGAATATCTTCACCGGCGACACGTACAACGGGCTGTTCGAGATAGTCGAAACATTCCTCGGTAATGCGAGCGGCCAGCTCGGCCGCAACGCCTGCAGTCATGACACCTTCGGAAACCACCATTGCCTTGCCGACACGCTCGACATGTTCACGCACTGTGTCGAAATCGAGCGGGTTAAGCGTCCGAAGATCGACGACCGTCGCTTCGATGCCCTTCGCGGAAAGTTTCTCGGCGGCATCGAGTGCATAATGAAGCTGGCGCGAATAGGTGATGATAACGAGATCCTTGCCGGTGCGGCGCACCGCAGCCTTGCCCCATTCAAGCGGCTCGGCGTCGAGATCGACTTCTTCCTTGCGGGTGTAAAGCGCCTTGTGCTCGATGAAGACCACGGGATCAGGCTTCGTCAGGCTTTGGCGCAGCAGATGATAGGCATCCTGGACTGTGGCGGGCATGGCAAGGCGCAGACCTGGCGTATGCATTATCCATGCCTCAAGGCTCTGGGAATGCTGGGCCCCGGCGGAGCGTCCGGTACCGCCCTGGGTGCGCAGCACCATCGGCACGCCGATCTGCCCACCGAACATGTAGCGTATCTTTGCTGCCTGATTGGCAAGCTGGTCCATCGTCATGCCGAGAAAATCGATATACATCAGCTCGGCAACTGGCCGCAGCCCCGTCATCGCAGCCCCGACCGCCGTACCAACAATAGCCGGTTCGGATATGGGCGTATCAATCAGGCGTTCAGGACCGTACTTTCCGATAAGGTCCTTCGTAACGCCATAGGCACCACCATAGCGCCCGACCTCCTCGCCGATCACGACGATGGTGTTGTCTTCCGCCATGGCGTCATCCAGCGCTTTGCGCAGCGCGTCGCGGTAAGTCATGGCAACCATTATGCTTCATCCTTGGAAAGTATGCGGTCGATACGGGTGCGGACAGGTTCGGGCTCGGGCTCCCCTACCGCATAAACATCCTTGAACATGGAAGTGAGCGGCGGCGCCTTGGATTCGACGGTGAAGTCGATGGTGGCGTCCATCTCGGCAGCAATGTCGCTATCCATGGCGTCAAGTGAGGCTTCCTGCGCGAAACCGGAGGATAAGAGCTGGTCGCGCGTGAATTTTACAGGATCTTTCTTGCGACCTTCGAGTTCTTCCGCCTCTGCGCGGTATGGGCTCTTATCCATGCGCGCATGACCAAAGAACCGATAGCAGGTGACAGACAGGAAGCCCGGCTTGCCGAGCCGCGCATCATCGATCAATCCCTGGGCAGCGTGCTTGACCTCCTCGACATCAATGCCATCGACAACCCTTCCGTTGAGGCCGAATGCGTGGGCCCGCTGATCAAAGGCGGTGTTGGCGGTCGCCTGATCGACGCGCGTTCCCATGCCGTACTGGTTGTTGATGCAGACAAAGACCACCGGCAGGCCCCACAGGGCGGCCATGTTCATGCTCTCATAGAGAATGCCCTGCTGCATCGCGCCGTCGCCAAAGAATGCGAGCGAAACGGAATTTTTCTTCAGGTATTTGCTCGACAGGCCTGCCCCGACAACAGATGGGATACCGCCGCCTACGATAGCGTTGGCCCCAAGATGACCGAGTGCCATGTCGGCAATGTGCATGGAGCCGCCCTTGCCATGGCAATAGCCGGTTTCCTTGCCGCCGATTTCGGCCATCATCTGCCTGGGATCGGCGCCGCGGGCGAGAAAGATGCCATGGCCGCGATGATGCGTCGTAAATGTGTCCTGTGGCTGCATGGCGGCGCACACACCGGCGGCAGCGGCTTCTTCGCCAATGGAAAGGTGAAGCATCGAACCTGCCGTCTGGCCGCGCACGAAGAGTTCGCCGACGCGTTCTTCAAAGGTGCGGATGCGGCGCATCGTTCGATAGAGTTCGAGAAGATTGGAGTTACTCGGATTTTGCACGTGCGCCTCCGACAGACCTGTCTGTTGCAAATGTTTCATGATGTCCGGTTCAATGCCCTCACAGGAGCTTTAGTTTGGTGGTACGCGAGACAACCGCGACCGCGACGAGAATGATGAGGCCCTTCACGATGCTCTGGATATACGTATCCATGCCAATCAGATTGAGGCCGTTATTGATGACGCCGATAAACAGCGCGCCGAAGAAAGTTCCGGCAACCGTCGCCGTACCGGGACGGAACATGGTCATGCCGATGAATACCGTAGCTAAACCGTCGAGGAGATAGCGCTCGCCGGCATTCGGCTGGCCGGAGCCGAGGCGCGCTGCCAGAAGCGCCCCTGCAACGGCTGCGAAAATCGAGCAGACGATCAGGGCGGCGGCGCGATAGAAGCGACCGTTCACGCCAGACAGCTCCGCAGCCTTGAGGTTGCCGCCCACAGCGTAAATGTAACGACCGAAGACCGTGCGCTCCATCAGGAACCAGGCGACGAACACCACGACGACCATGGCATAGGCAAGCACGGGAACACCAAAGAGCTGCCCCTGTCCCAGCCAGAGATAGCTGGCCGGAAGCCCGCCATAGATCGCGCGTCCGCCCGTCATCAGAAAGTTGATCCCATATAGAATGGAGCCTACTGCCAGCGTCGCAATCAATGAGGGTACGCCGACCAGGGTGACGAGCGCCGCATTGACGGCACCGACGACAAATCCTGCCCCCAATCCGGCCAGCAACGCCAATGGCAAAGGCGTGCCCGCAACCAGCAGCAGCGGCACCACAATACCGGCCATGCCGACCATATAGCCGACCGAAAGGTCCATTTCGCGCGCGGCGAAGCCGAAGGTCAGGCCCGCGCCGACGATGGTGAGCATGGCAATCTGCTGGAGGATGTTGAGCAGATTGTTGGCCGTCAGAAAGCGGTCCACTGTCAGCGAAAAGCCCACGAACAGCAGGAGCAACACGAAGAGCGTTGAATATTTCAGCAGCCATTCACCCTTAAGCTTCTTGCCAAAGCTCTGCGCGTGACGCGACGATCGTGGGGCAACGGCGGGGTTTTGTGTATTCATTGGATAACTCCTGCCATTGCGGCAATGAACTTCGCTTCGGAAAAGGCCTCACGCGGAATTTCAGCACCCGTAGAACCGTTCACGAAGGGGATGACGCGGTCTGCCACGTCAGCAATTTCCAGCAGGTCGGACGAAGTGACCAGAATTGCCACGCCCTTGTCGGCGAGCCGGCGCATCTGAGCATGAATTTCACGCTTGGCCCCAATGTCGACACCCTCGGTGGGTTCGATGAAAATCATCAGCCGGTAGTGGTCGTCTGCGCCGTACAGCCACTTGCCGATAGAAACCTTCTGCTTGTTGCCGCCGCTCAGGTCCTTCACGAACTGATTGCGCGAATGCGCCTTCACGTTCAAAAGCTGCATGGTGCGGTCGGCTTCCTGCGCTTCACGGCGCATCGACAGCACGCCCGTGCCGCCCATGGCCGCAAATGACGGATGCACCATAGCAAGGTTTTCACGCACATCCCAATCGCCGATCAGCGAGTATTCCATGCGGTGATCGGGGACCAGAGCGACGCCTTTTTTCTGCATGGAACGCGCATCGATCCGGGCGATGGCGTCGCCCCGAAAACGGCAGCTGCCGCTGGTGACACCACTCCCCGCATAGAGCGAACGAGCGAAGCCAAAATGGCCGGCACCGGTCAAACCGATCAGGCCGACGATTTCACCGGCACGGATGGAAAATTTGTCAACTTCGACATTGCCTGCACGCCAGTCACTCACTTCCAGAACCACGGGGCCGAAACTGCGATTTTGGCTGCTCTCCGACGCCATCGCCGTTTTTCCGCCAGTGCGTTGCAGCATCAGATCAATCAGCCCGGCTTCGCTCGCTTCAGCAGCCCGAAGCGTCGCAACATGTCGGCCGTCGCGCAGGACCGTAATTCTATCGCTCAGTGCTTTTATTTCCGAGAGGAAATGGCTGATCAACACGATGCCAACCCCTTGCTGCGGCAAAGTCCTGATAATCTCCCAGAGGCTTTCCTTTTCGCGTGCAGGCAAGGTGGCCGTGGGCTCGTCAAGGATGAGCAGCCGGACATCGCCACGCAGTGCGCGAACAATCTCGATGATCTTCTGGTCAGCCATCGGCAGCATGTCGACCTGCTGGTCGAGATCGATGGAAACTTGCGGAAACCAGCGCCTGAGCAGTTCGCAGGCACGCGACAGCAGTTTGCGCTTATCAATGACACCGAGCCCAAGCCGGGGCTCGTCGCCAAGCAGAATATTCTCTGCGCCGGTCAGCCCGGGCACGAGACTGCCCTCCTGCGATACATGCGCGATGCCTTTGCGCAGCGCATCCCCGGCGCTTGTCAGCTTCACCGGCGCACCATCAATGGTGATTGTGCCGGATGTCGGGCTTTTGCTACCGCCAAGAATGCTGACCAGAGTGGTCTTTCCCGCGCCGTTTTCTCCGATCAGTCCATGCACCTCATCAAACCGAAACTCAGCGCTCACCTGATCCAGTGCCAGCGTTCCGGGATAGGACATAACGATCTGCGACAGGCTTACCGCCATCGGAGAACTCCCATGAATTCAATCTATTCCAAAAGGGGCCGGAGCGCGGAACGATCACGCTCCGGCCAGATGCAGGCAACGTTGGGGGCTTGCCTACTTCTTCGGGAGGAAGTCCTTGCAGTTCTGCTTGGTGACGAGAGGCGCATCGAGATAAACGGTCTTCGACGGAATGACCTTCGCGGCGTCATCCTTCTTGACCACTATGCTCTCGATCCATTCGCCAGTCTGCGCACCCATCTTTTCGAATGGCTGCGAGACCGTCGCGATCATCAGGCTGTCAGGCTTGCAAACTTCTTCGATGGCCTGCGGATGGCCGTCAATGCCAATCACTTTGACATTCTTCAGACCAGCGGCATTCAGCGCGTTGATCGCGGCCTGTGCAGGCTCATCCCATGGGGCCCAGACCGCATTGATCTCCTCGCCAAAGCGCGATGCATAGTCCTGCATGGTCTTGGTCGTGTCTTCGAAGAACGCCGTGTAGTCGATATTATGCTCAGCGATTACCTTTACTTCCGGGTATTCCTTCAGCACGGTCTCCATCACGTCGCCGCGCTTGCGCGTGCCATGGTGCTCAGCCATACGCAGGAAGACAAGATTGCCCTTGCCGCCCATCTCATTGAGCAAAAAGGGCGACACATCGGCCGACATTGCCCAGTTATTGGTGGTCACATCCACCACCACACCGTCGACCTGGCCGCTATCGATAGCGAAAACCGGAATCTTGGCCGCAACAGCGGAATCGATGGCAGCGCGTGAAGCGCGCAAATCCGACATGCTGACGATGATCGCATCCACCCCGCGCGAGGCCGCATCCTGAATGTTCGACGCCGTGCGCTCACCGGAGCCACCGCTATCAAGCACGCTTATGCTCCAGTCCTTGTTCGTCTCCTTGAGCCAGGCATCAAAGCCCGCCTTTGCGCGCTGCTCGGACTGCGCAGCAGCGTTGGAATGCACCCAGGCTACATTTGTAGCTGAAGCGCTTGCCGTGCCCATAAGCATGGCAAGGGCCGTGACAGCCACTGCTTTCTTGAAAAATCCAGAACCCATTTTTTCCTCCCAAAAGCCATGTGGTTGGCTCCACATCCGACTTTGATTGCTGCTTGCAGGCACATTCAGTTCGCTTGACGTCGAACTGGACCGTGACCATCGCGAAAAGCGCCATCGGCGCTCCGCCGTTCTCCCCTTCTGTCGCATCGGCGAATGCCTGTTTCTGCTCCTCCAGAACCACCATTCCGTCGCCTTGCGCCAGTTTCGTTTCCGATTGACCTCACTGCCCTTTCGCGCTCTTGTCCGCCGGAACGATTGGTATTAAGCGTCACCAAATTACAAATGTCAAATAGAAATACATTTGTAATTTGGTGAATGAAAAATCGAAAGAGAGACAGATGAGCGAATCCGAAGACAGCCTCATGGTGCGCGTGGCGTGGCTCTACTATGTTGGAGGATTCAACCAGGAGGCGACAGCATCCCGTCTCGGCCTGACCCGGGCCCGTGTAAACAAGATACTGGGCGAAGCCCGCGAAAGCGGTCTCGTCAGCATCTCCATCGACCATCAGAACGCTGGCACATTGCCCGTGGAAAATGAGCTGATGCGTCAGTACGGTCTGGATTTTTGTATTTCAACACCGCCATTTGGCTTTCAATCCGATGACGACACTGCCTCTGAAATCCGCAAACAGGTATCATTCCGAGCTGTCGGTGTTGCAGCCGCCACCTATCTGAAAAGCTTTCTGGCCGATCATGAGGATGCAACAATCGGCACCGGCTGGGGGCGAACCATAGAACAGATGACGCTGCAACTTGCTGGTGTACGTGCACCGCAGGCGCGCTTCATTTCCGTGATGGGATCGCTGACCGCAAACTCCGCCTATAATCCGTTCGAAGTTGTGCATATGCTGGCGCGGCGGACAGGCGGACAAGGCTTCTTCCTTCCTGTACCCTTCATCGCCGATTCCGCCGAAGATCGAAAAGTTCTCATCTCCCAACGCTCTGTGGCACGCGCGCTGGAAATTGCCCGTACCGCTTCCGTCTGCTTCATCAGTGCCGGTGAACTGACAGAGGATTCGCTGCTGCGCCGCCAGAACATGTTGAGCAAATCCGAACTGGAAAGCCTGCGTGCTGCCGGCGCCATCGGCGACACCAACGGCATCTTCTTTGACGAGAACGGGCAGCAGGTCGAACACGAGATGAACCAGCGGACCATTGCTCTGAGCTTCGCCGACTTGAAGAAGGTTCAGGTGGTCCTGCTCATCGCCGGGCAGGAGAAGGCCGTTGCCGCCAAAGCACTGCTCAAGAGCGGGATCGTGAACGGCCTGATTATAGACGGAGACGCAGCCGAGGCCCTGATAGCTATTCTATGACGGCATAGCGTGACCCGCCTTTCGATGGGAAGTCGCGCCGAAAACGGGAGAATGAGTCTCATCAGGTCGTTGCATGAAATATTGCCATTCTTCCCGAGCATGCTACCAAATGAATGACTAGATCAAACTGCCCTTCCCGGTCTTCAGACCAATCAGGCGGGCGATTGCGATGATATGTCACTCTTTCGCACTGAGTAACTGCGACAGCGATCAAACTCATCACCCTGTAAAAGGTCTAAGCAGGACTCCCAGTTCATCTCCGAAGATTACTCTTTCCGACTAAATGCACTTGCTATTGTTGACATCAGATCATTGAAGCGGTCGCCTTGAATTGCGACATGATTGCGAAGCAGTTCACGAGCGGCAGAGGCGTCGCCTGCAACGATAGCATCAAGGATTTCAGTGTGTTCCTGAATTGAAGTACGCATACGATTATGGATGCGCAATTGTAAGCGCCGTTAAGGTCGCAGGCATATGTGCAGCATGAGGCATTGTTCGGCAAGGAAGCCCCAATGACTGGCGGCGTAGATAACCTTATGGAACTGCTCATTATCGTAATAATAGCGGTCTTTATCCTCGCTGTTCGCGGAATTTGCGCATGGTTCATGAGCCGCCAACAGGGCCAGTTTGTCGTCCGTGGTAAAGCGCTGCGCCGCACGTGCTCGGGCAGCCCCTCCAGTTCCGACGTGACTGCGAACTTTTCGAGAATTTGATGGCGTTGAGGATTCGGCGAGCAGGGTTTGGAAAACAACCCCCTTTGTGCGAAGCGCGCGCCAAGCCCTCTGAGGTGCGCTGCGGCAATCAGGAGCAACGCTCTGCAGAGTCCCCAGGAATAAGAATGGATACGATGGCGCCCCCGCCAGGCCGGTTTTGGAGTTCGAGCTTTCCACCATGGGCTGCCGCTATCGCCTGCACAACCGAAAGGCCCAGTCCGGTTCCTCCGGTGGCCCGCGAACGAGACGCGTCCCCTCGCCAGAAGGGATTGACGTTTATGTCGCCCATATTTTCAGGAAAGCCGGGACCTCGATCCAGGACGCGTATGGCGATGAAGCCATCAGTGGTCAGTTCAGTCTGGCATCGCAACACTCCGCCACCGGCAGCATAACGGCAGGCATTTTCCAGAAGCGCGAGTATGGCCTGCCGAATACGCTGGCGATCGGCTATCGCTGTCCTTGGCGACAATTCCTTTTCGACAGTAAGCTTGCTTGCTTCGAGCATCGGCTTGGCTGAATCGATTACGGCGTCCACCAGTTCCGCCACTTCAAAGCGCTCGCGGTCCATGACGAGTTTTTGTCCTATCGCCAGCGACAGCGTTCGCAGATCCTCGACAAGACGGGACAACCCCTCCACCTGCAGCAAAAGGCTCGCCACCGTCTTCGTGTCCATCGGAAATACGCCGTCCACCATGCCCTGCATGGAGCCACGCAATATGGTCAGTGGTGTGCGCAACTCATGTGCTACAGCCATATTGTTGAAGCGCAGACGTTCTTCCATAGTTTCAAGGCTGGTTGCCAATGCATTGAAGCTTTCGATAAGGCTCTTGACCTCCACCGTGCTCGTATGAGATTCCGCCAGCCGGACGGTAAAGTCCCCCGATTTTAGCCCCTCCGCTACCTGCGTCAGCTGCTCCAGAGGCCGAGCGATCCGTCGCGCCAGATATATTCCGATGACACTGCAAATAAGCGCCGAAAACAGACCGCAGACAAGCACGGACAAGTAGAGCTGAAAGTCGACCGGATCAGAAAGACCATCAAGATGGTCGAACAGTTCCCTGATCGCGGCAGGTTCCGGAACGATGCCGGAATTCATATCGCGGTAAGCCTGCGCCGCATTGGCGGGCAGGCTCTTTACTACGCCCTCTTCCAGATAAGCGGCATAAGAGGTCACCCCCAGATAGGCCAGTCCGACACTGAGCACCAGCATGGCAGCAATTATGATGGCAGTCAGCGTGGCAAGAGGGAGCGTGGGTAGCTTCATTTGGGGTCTGCCAAGCGATAACCGATGCCACGGACGGCGGGGAAGAAATCCTTCTGCCCAAGTGCTTCGAGCTTCTTTCGCAGATTGGATATGTGCGTATCCACCGTGCGGACCAGCGCGTCGCTTTCCGGCAGGCAGGCATCGAGAATATCGGCACGGTCGAAGGCGTGCGTGGGACGTCGCACCATGTAAGCAAGAATTCTGAATTCGCTGAGTGTTAATTGGAGGGCAATCCGTTCTCCGTTACAATTGACGAAAGCCGAGTAGGCATTGAAATCCACTTCAATCGCCCCGAAGCGGCGGAGCGTCTCCTGCTGATCGCCTTTTGTACGGCGGAGCACCGCCTTGACGCGAGCTACAACCTCCTGCGGATTGAAGGGTTTGACGACATAATCGTCCGCACCGAGGCGAAGTCCGCTGAGCCGGTCTATGTCTTCGGCCAGCGCGGTCACCATGATGACCGGCGTGTTTTTGGTTTGTCGCAGACGTGCAAGCACGGCAAAACCATCAAGCTTGGGAATGCGAACATCGAGCAGAACGATATCCGGCGACAGCAGCGCGTGATGTTGCAGCGCCGTTTCGCCATCGGCGGCCCGCACCGTGCGATAGCCCTCCCGCACGAGATAGGCATCCAGGATTTGCGCAATTTCCGGCTCATCCTCCACAATAAGAACGAGACTGTTGTCCACTGGCGGCTCCAGATATAGGTCGTTGATAATAATCCCGGTAAAATCTGCGCGGACTATGACCGGCAAATCCTCAACGTGCAATTTCCAAACAATATGCGCGCCATCCGAAGATCGGTTTTAGACACTTTGCCGGTTCGATCTTCGCAGAGTCTTGATAATCGGCCTTCAAATCGCGGTCGTTCAACTCTTTCGAGGTGTCGACATGCAGGAAACTATCCTTGGCTCAAGCGATTCTCATTCGGCAGCCAGCGTTCCCGAACATTACAAGTCTGCGTCCCGCCAGACGCAGTTTGTGGTTCGCTCTATTCTTGCTGCAAGCTTCATCCTCGTGGTGTTTCCGTCGGTCGACCTCACCATCTCGCGCGTTTTTGCGGACGGCCATGGGTTTCCATTGTCTGAGAATCCGTTTTTGAAAGCTGTGCGCGATATAAACCGGCAGGGCTTGATCTACCTTTTGCCTTTGATGCTACTCTCAACGGGCTTGTATGCCTTCTTGCCGCGCAAATTCTCCTTCTGCCCGCCGCATAAAGCCCTGTTCGTACTGCTGAGTTTTTTAGTCGGTCCGCTCGTCACAGTACAGTTTCTGAAGAACACCATTGGAAGAGCTCGTCCGCGCGAAATCGTCGAATTCGGTGGAACCGCCGATTTTACGCCCGTATGGCAATATGCGGCCGCTTGCAGGCACAGTTGCTCCTTTCCCTCGGGCGAGGCCGCGGTAGCCGCCGCAACCCTGTCGCTTATCGTCTTCGTTCCCTTGCAATGGCGATCCGTCGGAACTGTGGTCGCAGTTCCGATCCTGTTCTTCGTTTCCTTCAACAGGGTTATCTTCGGCGCTCATTTCCTGTCCGATGTCATAGTGGCGTGGGGGCTGGTCCTGTGCCTGATGATGTGGCTCTGGCGAAGAATTTCCAGCCAGGCGATGGCGATCGACAACGGCGTAAAGCAATTCGGCACGCGGTTCTACGCTCGCAGAGCACACGGCAATTCTCCATCGAACTTTGACAAAGCTGACGAAAATTCCGGGACGCATCCTACCCGCCGTAACGGACAATGATCATGCTGGCTGAACAACTTTCCCATTCGACGTCCGCCACAAGAAGGCCTGAACCAGGCCAACCCCATCATAGTGCCGAGCCAAGCAACCAGAATGTGCCCCTGAAGCATCTGGCTGCTTCCCATTCGATGTTGCGGCAGACGGTCAGCATTGTTTCGCGACTGAAGTTCCGCAAAACTCTGGCTTTCATGCTTAGAAGCAGTCTGTCGCCTAGACTCACTCTTCGCTGGCTTAGATTTCTCGGTGAATACACCGAGCAGCACACCTTCGCTCCGCCTCACGACGATCTTATCCGCAAATCCCTCTCGTCATTCCTCGTGCATCGGATGGCGTGGAAAACCCGGTTCAACATTCTCACCCAGCATTTCGAACTGGCACGGCAGTTATTGTGCCCACACGTATTGCAAGCGCTCTGGCGAGGCGAAAAGATCGAGCTTGGGACGATTTGTGGCCGGGAACGCGCGTATCACCTCCAATTGCTGCTTTCCGATCATTGCGGCAGTCGGCACGAAGGCGCGTTTACGGTGCGCCTGGTGGACGCGACAGATGACGCACTTCTCTGCATGGCGAGCTTCGTGTTCGTGCGTCGTCCGGGCCAATCATACAGTCTGATCGTCGGCGGATTGCAAGGGTCGGCCCGTGCAGACGCCAAACGCGCGGTAATTTCCGCAACCCGTGATCTCGGCGGTTTGCGACCGAAAGATGCGATCATGCTCGTGCTGAAAGGTTTGATAGCGCACGGCGCCACTTCCTATCTGATTGCAGTCAGCAACTCCAACCATGTCATCAATCACCGCACCTCGAAACGGCGAAAAAGAAAGCTGCCGGATCTGGATGCGTATTGGCTTGATCGTGGCGGAGTTCCCTTTCCCCCGTTTGGGTTTCGGATTCCCGCCGATCCCGCAATTAACGAAGGATGCGGCAGCCGACGCAGCAACACAAAAATCGCTTTCTGGAAAATTGGAGCGAACCTGATTACGCGCAAGGGCAATAATTAACAGGCCTGCCGCAGATCGCCTACCGGTTTGAAGATGAAACAGTTTGAGGAAAGACCAGCCTCATGCGTGCGCCGCCCGAGCTGGCTTCACCCACTTCAATGGTTCCCTCATGAAGCGCCATGATCTGTTGGACAAGATTAAGCCCAAGGCCCGCCCCGGGGCCTTGGTCATCAAGGCGACTAAAGGGCTCAAAGATGCTCCTTCTCATATCCGAAGGAATACCTTTGCCCTCGTCAGCAACTTCAATCACGGCTGGCCTCAGAACGCTTATTGCAATCGTCCCTTGCTTATATCCATGATCAATCGCGTTCTGAAACAGATTGGTAATGGCACGCTCTATCGCCTGACGATCACCAGGGACGTTAATAACTTCGGCATCGGTATCGAAAACAACGTCGTAACCAGCAGCGAAGGCGAGCGGCGCCATATCCGAAATCACCTGCCGGGCAGCGGAGACAATATCTACCGCATGAAACTTGTTTGACTGCCCTTCCAGTCGCTGTAGGTCGAGAAGCTGGCCCGCCAAAGTTCCAAGCCGGGCCACATCGCGCGTGAGGCCAGATTTCACTTCGTTTTCCGGCAGGGCATGCAGTCGGGCGGAGAGGATTGCGATCGGGGTTCTCAATTCGTGCGCCGCCTGTGCCAAAAAACGCTGCTGACGCGAGTATCCTTGATCAAGGCGCTCCAGTGCGCCGTTGAACGCGTCCACCAATGGTGAAAGCTCGGCAGGAACATCCTCAGTAGGCAGACGGATTCCACGCCGCTCAGGCTCGATTTGCGAGGCTTTCTCAGCGATTGCCGAGGCTCCCCTCAATGTCATACGCACAACCAGCGGAATGACCAGCAAGGCTGCCATGGCGGCAAGGAGAAGACCCGGAAGAACGAGCATCTTGAATCCTTCCCCGACCGCTTCGGCCAGCCGCCCGAAGGTGAGACCACCTCCCGTGCTTGCCATGATCAGAATGCGCCCCACAGATGTGTCTTCCCGTCTTATGACGGCATCGGGCCTGGAAGCCCCGGCCTTATCGTCGCCAAGACGGGCTTCCAGCACGTTCGACAGGGCGTTGCTCATTGTCCGGTAGGCGTCTGGCACGGTGCCTTCAATAAGCTGATTGCCGGAAGCATCGTGAATGATAAACCAGAGTGATTTTTCATCTCGACGCAACGCCGCCAGTCCAGACGTGTTTTTCAGGGTTAGATGCCCGTCCCCGTCACGGCTCACCGCCTCCTTGATGACGTCTATTACGCCTCGATCGTAGCGTTCGTGAACAAAACCCGACAGCCAGAGAAATGCAACGAAAAGTGCCAGCGCTGATAGAACGATAAACGCCTGTGCGAAGACGATCCGAGTAATAAGCTGCCACTTCAGAGAAGAGGGTAGTTTTTTCAATTAACGGTCTCGCGCAAAAGATAGCCCACACCCCGCACACCGTTCAGCGTGACGCCCGCAGCCGCCGCTGCCAGCTTTCGACGCACGCGCGAGACATGCGTGTCGAGAGCGTTTGGCTCCACTTCATCGTTCATGCCGAAAACCGCTTCCATCAGAACTGGCCTTTGCACCATACGTCCTTTTCGGCGCATCAAGGCCTCAAGCACAAGCAGTTCCCGGCGCGGCATGGAAAGCGGAGTCTCGCCCACAAAAGCCTCGCGGGCGATGAAATCAAAGGACACACGGCCGAGTCGGACAATGTCAGGGCGAACATCGCCATTGCGGCGCAATATTGCCCGCAACCGCGCCATGAGTTCATCGAAAGCAAAGGGTTTGCCCAGATAGTCGTCAGCACCGCTATCGAGGCCGTGAATGCGATCCGGCAAATCGCCATTTGCAGTCAGAACCAGAACCGGGATCGAACTGCCGCGGCCGCGCAATCTTCGCAGCACGGACAATCCATCCCCGTCGGGCAGACGGCGGTCCAGAATGACGGCATCGTAGCAATCTTCCGCGAGCATATGTTCGGCTTCAGCACAGGTAGCGACAGTGTCCGCCACCATGTTTTGCGACGTTAGAACCTGTTCCAACATCGACGCCAGTTCGCGTTCATCCTCAACCACCAGAATTCGCATCTGCCGTGCCTTTTCCTGCTCGCATTTGCTCGGTGTACCCATCGTGTCTGGCATCAGGCTGGCATCGGCCAACGGTTCCCGAAGCCCCGGCCTATTTTACGATTACACGCGACCCGGACGACAGGTCTTTGACAGGTGAAGCTTCGAAATTGCAGCGGTTCTGCCGGACGAATCGGAGAACAGTTTTCACGAGGAGCCGCCGAATGCCAATTGCAGATTTCGTTCCCTTCTTTGCTGCATGGTTGCGCAATCCGCTGCTAACTGCCGCAATAGCACCGTCCGGGCCGTCTCTTGCCCGGTTGATCACGCGCGAAATCAGCCCGGGCACCGGCCCCGTCATCGAATTGGGCCCTGGAACGGGCGTATTCACTTATGCTCTGCTCAAACGAGGCGTCGATCCCCGCGATCTGATACTGATCGAATTCAATCCGGATTTTGTGAGTATGTTACGCAAACGCTTTCCGCGTTCAACTGTCATTCAGGCCGACGCGACACAACTCGCCGCGCTCGACCTTTTACCGCCGGGGTCCTGCAAGAACATCGTCAGCGGTCTCGGCCTATTGGCGATGGATAAAGTGCAGGTGGAAGCGGTCTTGCGGGGGAGCTTCCACTATCTCGCGCAGCTCGGTTCATTCTATCAGTTCACCTACGCCATGCGTTGTCCCGTCCATACAGAACTGCTCTCTGCACTCGGACTCAAAACGGAAGAGATTGGCCGCTCGTTCCGCAATATCCCACCGGCGTCGGTGCACAAGTTCCAAAGACAAAGAACTGACGTCTGATCGCGGCTCGAAGAAAATTAACCGCGCGTGAAGCAAAAGAGCGGCTCGCGCCGCTCCTTTTTCCTTATTTCTGTTTCAAGACCGGCAGTGACTCCACTGCTGTCGGAATCTTGATCGTCAGAAGTTCCTTGACATCAAGGTCGAGGTCCTTGAGGGAAACTCCCCGCAGGATTTGTTCCTCATAGGTCTTGACGTAGTACACGTCATTCTTCATGTCGGCGACCGTCGACCACTGCGTATAATCAACAGGCTTGTCTTCCTCACCCGCTTCGCCCTGAACAAGGCCGATCGGGATATCGAAACTGTTCAAAATGTGTTCCGCCAGGCGCACGCTCTCGATGCCGCTTCCTACGCTGCGAGCCGATAGAAGATTGGCGCTGGCACGAACAAAGCGCGACGGTGGCGTCATATCGCCCGGTACGCCGAGCATGCCAGATCCCTCGCCCAGCTGCTTGATGGTTTCATTGTTGATTTTCAGCGCCTTGACATTCTTTGGCGACAGATTCACGTAGTTGCGCAGATTTGTCATATGCCAGTCGAATGTAGGCGCGTTGGTCAAGACACTTAGCGGATTGTCATAGACCTTCAGCTTGCCATCGACCGGTTCAATCACTATCGACGCGCCGGTTGTGTCGTGCAGCGTGTAATGGACCGGTGGGACGAAGCCCATATCAGACTGCTTGACGCCCACGACGGCTACCGTTTCGAGCGCAGCTTTCACTTCTGCCACTGTCGAGAAATTGCCCAGCGCCCAGCTCAGGAAATCCCATGGGCGAGGCTGTTTTCCGGCTTTACAGAGGACGGATCAGGATACTGCGCAAAATCCGGGAAATAGAGGATGCCACCCGCAAGACCTTTTTCGTTCATGCCATCGATCAGTGCCGGGAGGCCAAAGGCGTTCATGCCTACAGCCGCATACTTGGCATTCCACGTCTTCCCTGCGGTATCGGCCGAAAGCTGCGAAGTCATTTTGAAGTTGCGCGGGATCATGATCATTTTGGAATCGATATTAAAACCCAACTCCATCGTGCGCCCGTAAACGAAACTGCCGTCTTTTGTCGGAAGAATGAAACTGGTGCATGCATAAGCAGCCTGAGGCAGGATAAGACCTGCAGTCACAAGCGCTACAGCAACGCCGCGCGCCAACATTCGACGGGAAGATTTCCAGATTGAATAACTGCCAGACATGCTTTCTCCTCGCACCAGCGGCGCCTTAAAAAATAAGTGCCGTGCAGGGAGAAAAATGCAACCAAAAGTAATGATTGCCTCCCCTTAACGAAACTGAATCAACCAGCGTGGTTATACGCATCAAGTATTACCGGAACAAGTTAGAACGCATGTTTTGGTTAATCGTAAAATTACTAACTGATTATTGTTTATGACTTATGATTGAAATATTAGGTAAATGTAATTTATTGGCTTAGTACTAGCAGGGGAACCTGCTCAGAAAGCCTATGCAGGGTGCCTGGCGACTGGAAAACCCAATTGGCGGTTCCTAGCTTTGGGAGCCGTAATTCCATCGGGTTCTTCAGCGCACCTTGAGGGTCACTCACCTATGTTCTGATATTCCACATCTGGATGATGACTGTCGTGGAGTGGCGTAACAGGCGAGAAGGTTCCCTAACACCGCCCGATCACAACGAACTATCAAGCTTAGGGTGAAACGGGCGGGACCCCGACTGGCACCTGTTTACCTCATCATCGCCGCCACGTTGCCGCCATCAACGGTTATGACAGCGCCAGTGGATGCGCGTGCCTGCACCAGATGCAGAACCGCCTCGGCAACGTCCTCGCCAGAGACTTCACGCTTCAGCAAATTGCCGCGCATATAGACTTCCGGGGTCACACCACGTGCCCGCGCACGCTCATCGACCATTTCGTCGGTCATCAGGCCCGTGCGTATTCGATCTGGATTGACCGCGTTTACCGTAATGCCATCAGCGGCATGCTCCAGGGAATATTGACGCATCAGTGCCATCAATGCCGCCTTCGATGTGCCATAAGGGCCGAAATCAGGCCCCGGGTTTACGGCCTGCTTGCTGACATTGAACACGATGGCACCGCCGGTGCCTTGCTTCTGCATGACCTTGATCGCAGCCCGCGCAATATAATGATGGCTCCAGAAATTGAGATCGAACGCAGCCTTGAACAGATCGTCATCGACAGAGGTCAAAGCGCCCTGAAAAGCTGCACCCGCATTGGAGACGAGTATATCAACCCCGCCAAATTTTGCGGCGATCTGTGCAAGTGCATTGTCCGCCGCAACGGGATCAGTCAGGTCACATGCAAGGGCAAAGCCACCCAGCCGCTTCGCTTCCGCGGCTACACGCTCCCCATCGATGTCAATCAGCGCAAGTTCCGCACCCTGATTTTTCAGTTGCTCCGCGATAGCCAGACCGAGACCGCCTGCTCCGCCTGTCACGACCGCCACCTGCCGAGTGAGCGGCTTTTCGGTCTGCTTGGTAAGCTTTGCCTGTTCCAGTGACCAGTATTCGATGTCAAAAAGGTCTTCTTCGGAAAGTGCTTCAAAACGGTCGATACCTTCGGCACCGCGAATGACCTCAATCGTCGCTTCGGCGACGTCCGCGCAGACGCCAGCGGATTTCTGCGTGTTTCCAGCCGCAAAAAGTCCCACACCCTCGACATAGAAAACGCGCGGCATCGGATCGAGCATCTTCTTGCCGCCGCCGACACGCGCATTGTTACGCTCGAAATAGGCCGTGTAGTCGGCCGCATAGGCGGCCACCGCCTCTTTTACGCCGACTGTCCACGCTTCAAAGTTATCGGCTTCCGGCCTTGGCAGCGCCACGCCATAGCGCTTGATATGAATGACATGTTCTGGTGTCGCATTCCCGCACCGCACCAGATCCGCGATGTTCGGCGCACCGCAAAAATCAAGAATATCGTCATTAGAGCGGTGCTCGAGAATGAAGCGGCGCGGCCGTCCCTCTCCCCTGCCAGGGAGTGCAATCGCTCCACGCAATAGAGGTGCGATTTCCTCCGCCGAGGCCAGGGTTTTAGCCGATCGTGCTGCGCTCGCCGTTCCGAATGGGCGTGACCTGCCTTCCGCGATGCGCTTTTCAGCACGGTCAATCGCGGCAATCATATTTTCATAGGCTTCACGCGGGTCCTCCGACCAGGTGAAAATACCGTGCTTCAGCAAGATCATGCCGGGTGCATCGGGCCTTGCGGAAAATGCCTTCAGACACGCCTTCGAAAGATCGAAGCCCGGCATGACATAAGGCACGATAATCATCTCCGGGAATAGTTCCCGAATGATCTCTTCGCCCCGCGGCTGATTGGTAAGCGCCACGATCGCGTTGGCGTGCGTGTGGTCGACATGCTTGAATGGCAGGATCGCATGAAGGATGGCTTCCACGGATGGATTGGGCGCTGCGGGATCGAGCAGCAAGCGGCGTTGCAGCATGACCATATCGTCATCCGACAAGGTTTCGTAGTTCACCATCGCTTTCAACGGTTCCAGATGCAGAGCGGGGAGACCTGCCGGCTCAATCCTGCCCATGTCCCACCCACTGCCCTTGACGCACAGTACGGAAACTTCACTGCCGTCATGATCAATCAGCGTGGTCTTGACCGAGGTGTTGCCGCCGCCGTGCAAAACCAGCTTGGGCTCGGAACCGAGAAGACGCGTGGTATAAGTACGGATCGCGACATCGCGGTTCACGCCTGCCCGTTCATACACACCGACAATCCTGTCGAAATCCGCTTGTGACCAATTCGATTTCATCCGCCGTTCCCTTAGCTGCAAGCCTGCGCATTGAAGTGCAGACACAAAGGCGCCATCGTGGAAAACCTCGCATTTTCCACGGCGCAACAAAGACTTGTGGAGATTCCTCTTCCTCTCATATACAATTGACACCAATAACTGACATTAGTCAACTCGATTGATTGTCGTGTTGATCGAAAGGGTTTTCTGTGCAACTCAGGAACAACAGAGACAACAGGAAACGAGTATGACATCGGGCGCTCAAACATCGTCTACGCATGCTATCCCGGCCGAGTTCGATGACGCCGTTGTCTGGGCAGCCTGGCTTTATTACGAGAACCAGCTGACCCAGAACGAAATCGCGCAAATGATCGGTGTTTCGCGCGCAACCATCGTCAACTATCTGCAGGAGGCGAGGCAGAGAGGTGTCGTGCGCATCCTGATGAACCCTGAAATCGCGACACGCACGCATATCGCTCGCAAATTGGCGACGCGGTTCGGGCTGGCGGAGGCACTCGTCATTCCATCCGAAAAATCAATCACCGCCGAAGCTCGCCTGAAAGCGCTGGGCGCGGGCGGAGCGCGATTGATGGAGCGTATGGTGAAGCCCGGCGAGACTATCTGCGTCTCATGGGGACGCACGGTACTCGCCATTGCCGATGCAATTTCGCTGCCGCAGCCGATGGAAGGGCTCACGATAGTACAGGTCACAGGCTCATCCATCGGCAAACGGGAGTTTTCCGCAGAGCTTTGCACCTCCATCATGGCGCGCAACATGGGCGCCACCAGCATCAACATGCTGGCCCCTGCCGTGCTCAGCACGGCTGAACTACGAGATGCGCTGATGGGCGAACCTGTACTCCAGCGCCAGTTCGAACTGATCGGCCAGGCCGACATGATTGTTTTCGGCGTCGGCGGTCTTGCTGCCGAAAGCACGATGCGCATTGCGGATGTGACCAGCAATGACGAAATCGACGCTTATGCACGTGAAGGGGCGGCGGCGGTTCTGATCTGCCGCTTCCTTGATCGAGACGGAAAGCAGATTGTCCGCGAGCTCGACCAGCGCGTCATCGGCATCGAGCTTGATGAACTGCGTGGCGTCCCGAACAGGTTGTGCGTTGCAGGTGGCGCGCAAAAGGTCGAAGCAATTCGCGCTGTTCTGGCGGGCGGGTATGCCACGCATCTGGTGACCGATATGGAGGCTGCCGAACGGCTCCTTGCTGATTAGAAGGCGGGGCGGTCTTCTAAACCCACCCGCCTCTGTTAAACTATTGCCGGACAGGCACGGTGTTCATGAACGCCAGCGTCTCGTCGAAGGAGCGAATACCCGCATCCGAGCCGAGGCCTGTTGCAACGAGCGCGGCCGACGCCTGAGCGAAGTTCAAGGCCGCTTTCAAATCCATCTTGTGATGCAAGGCCGCAATGAAACCGGCATCGAAAGCATCGCCGCATCCGGTGGTATCCACGACTTCGATCTGGAAAGCAGGCTGGCGCACGATTTGGCCTGATGCGTCCATGAAACAGACGCCGTCACCGCCGAGCGTGAATACACAATGCTTCACGCCACGCTCAAGAAAGAAGACGCCTGCGCCCTCAACATCCTCAGCACCCGAAATCTGCTTCGCTTCCTCGATGGAAGGCATGAAATAGTCGATATGCGGGAAAAGCGGAGCAATCAGGTCGAGAGTGCCATCATTTGCACCGAGAAGATCGAAGGTCGTCGTTCTTCCGCGTGCCTTCGCTTCAGCAAGAAGCTTTCGGCTGGGTTCGCCATCAAGCTTGGCCAGAAGACCAGTTCCGCCAAGATGGATGATCGGCGGCGCCAGCACTGCATCCAGCGCACTGTCCGCAATCTCGAAATGGTCCGATGCCCCGCGTGCATGCAGAGCCGGACGATCGCCGTTGTGGCGAATATTCAGGATGCTCGCTGAGGTCGGCACGCCTTTGAGACGTTGCATCTGCGCGGTATCGACACCGAACCTTTGTAGCGTCGCAATGACGAAATCGGCTTTCTCGTCGTCTCCAACGGCACCGACGGCCAGACAGTTGAGACCAAGCTTGGCCAGATCGACAACCGTACCGCCAGCGGTACCCGCGACGGTCAACCGAATTTCATCAATGAATTCGACATTCCCGCCCGGTGGAATTGCATCGACCGGTCGACCGAGCACATCAAGAATATAAAGCCCTACGACCGACACATCGTGTGACATGAAACCCTCCCAGAAAATACGTGAGGCCGCACCTGTGCTGTGACAGAAAAGCGCGGCCGATTTGATTTCAACTGCGATTGCGCAAGGCGAAGATCGTACCGGCAAGCAGGATGAAAATGCCCACAATGGCAAGCTGCAGCGTGCTCGGAATTCCCACGAAGATCAGAACGTTGCTGACGATCGTGATCAAAAGCACCCCCAACAGTGTTCCAATCACCGAACCGGAACCACCCGTAATTCGCGCACCGCCGAGCACGACAGCAGCGATGATTTCAAGTTCCATACCGGCAAGATCGAATGGATTGGCGAGACGATTGCTTGAGACGTGAACCACGCCCGCAATACCAGCCAGAAGCCCCGCATAGGCGAAGACGAAAATACGCACGCGGAAGAGATTGATGCCAAGTCGTTCGGCTATGCCCGGATTGCCGCCGACAGCGAAGATTGCCCGTCCCATCAACGTCCGCTCAAGGATGAACCATGTTACCAGCGCGGCGGCAACGAGAACCAGAACCGTGGCTGGTAGTACTGAAACGACGCCGTTCGATGCGTGATGGGTAAAGAGCGAGGCCTTGCCGAAAGCATCCATTGCCGCCGGAATATTCATGAACAGCGCAGTGCCGACAAAGGTCAGCAGAAAGCTGCGGATGACATATTGCGTTCCGATGGTGACGATCAGCGAGGGCGCTTGCAGTTTCTGGACGAGGAGGCCGTTCAGAGCCCCAAACGCCGCGCCGCCCAGAGCCGCAAGGATCAGGGTGATCGTCATCGGCATTTCAGGGAACCAGTTCGTGACCAGCATGGTCAGAGCATACATCACAAAGGCTGCAATAGCCGTGAATGAAACGTCGATCCCACCGGAAGCGAGCACGACCAGCACGCCCATCGCAAACAATCCTCTCACGACGGAAGCGCGTAGAATATCCACGATATTGCTCATCTGAAGGAAATCAGGATTGGCACCGATAACCACCAGACAGGTGACGATAATCAGAAGCAGTGTGAAGATTTCTGGCCGGCGCCCCAGCAGATCCCAGAGACGCGAGCCAATGCCGCCCCGACCCTTATCCGAAACCGAAGCAGATGCGATCTCAGTCATTGTGCCACCTCCTTCGACGTGCTGGCCATGGATTGGTAGATGGCATCTTCGCTCAGGTCCTCGGCAGCGTGCGTAGCGACGATACGGCCCTGACGCATGACGAGAATGCGGTCACAGTTCTGCAAAAGCTCCGGTAAATCATCACTGATGATAATGACGCCCATACCATCATCAGCCAGACGCTGGATGATACGGAAAATCGTGTCCTTCGAGCCTACATCCACCCCCACCGTCGGACCATGCAGGATCAGAAGCTGAGGGTTGATCGTCAGCCATCGGCCGATCAGAACGCGCTGCTGATTGCCTCCGGACAGGGACTGCACCGGTATGGTTACGTCCGGCGCGACGATCTGCAGGTCGGCAACGCTTTGCTCGGCGACGCTACGCGCACGCCGGACGCTAATCACGCCAAGCGCATTGCGCAACCGGTCGAGGATCGGAAGGGTAATGTTGTCCTGAATCGGTTTCTCGAGGAAAAGACCTTCAGTCAGCCGGTCTTCCGGCACGTAACCGATCCCATATTCAATGGCTTGCGCCGTCGACTGCGGTGCGATCTCCTGCCCGTTCAAGCGCATCTTTCCGGTTGTTGCTGTTTTGACACCAGCAAGAGCGAGCGCAAGCTCGTTGCGGCCCGAATCCAGCAGGCCAGTGATACCGAGGATTTCACCTTTTCTAAGCTTGAGTGAAACATCCCGAAATGCCTTGCCATCGCCAAGCTTTTCGACTTCGAGCATGACTTCGCCAAGTTTCGGATCCGTGCGATAGCGTGTTTCGCTGATTTCACGACCGGTCATCCAATGACTGAACTCCGCCTTGCTGTGCAAGGCGACATCAAGCTCGGCAACCTTCAGCCCGTCGCGCATGATGATTGCACGCCCGCCAAGAGACTTGCACTCATCGAGTTTGTGCGTGACGAACAGCACGGCCACACCCTTGCTGCGAAGGCGTTCCACCACATGCAGCAGGTTTTCAACTTCCTGGCGGGTCAACGATGTCGTGGGCTCGTCCATGATGACAAGGCGTGCCTCGGAAGCGACCGCGCGCGCAATGGCGATCAACTGGCGCGTTGCCAGCGGCAGCGTGTCGGTTCGGAGCGAAAGAAACGCATTGTCTGTAGGCAAATGCACTTCCGCAAGCGCCCGCCGCGCAGTTTCGTTCAGAAGCGAAATATTCAACCGGCGGGCAAGACGCCCGGAAGCTTCAACGAGTTGTTCGGTAAATGCTACATTCTCTGCCACTGAGAGATTGGGTAGCAGCGACAGATCCTGATAAACAGTTTCTATTCCTGCACGAAGCGCTCCAATAGCGCCAAGATCGCCAGCCGTTGCACCGGTCGCCTCGCCGTCGATCAGTATCTGCCCCTCATCGGCGGGCTGTGCGCCTGAGAGGATTTTGATCAGCGTGCTCTTGCCGCAACCGTTCTCTCCCATCAAATGGTAGATTTGTCCGGCCTCAATTGTCAGGCTGACGTCTTTGAGTGCTTTTACGCCGCCAAAGGATTTCTTGACGTTTCTGACCTCTAGAAACGGCGGCGCAGAATGTGTCGTTGTATCGGTGGCGAGCATGGCGAATTCCTGAAATTCCGGATGGTCCCTCCAGGGCCGCTGTGGTGCGGGCGGCCCTGGAGGTCAGCGTGGCGCGTTGCTTCGTAGTCAGAACGGGAAGTTCTTGTAGTTGGACTTGTCCGCATCAACCCAGGCCTGGCCCTGGATGATGATGCCCTTGCCCGGCCCCTTGATGACGGTCATCTTCTCGTAACCCGTAACACCCAGATCCATGCCATCCTTGATTTCCTCGCCCTTGAGAACGAGATCGGAGACCTTGTTCATGACGTAGCCGGCATCCTTCGGGTCCCAGAAAAAAATCTGGTCGACAGCACCGCTTTCGAGATATGGACCGGTATCCTTCGGAAGCCCGAGACCGAACACGCAGGTCTTGTCCTGCAGTCCCGCTTCCTCCACGGCACGACCTATGCCGATCACATCGATAGCGGACGATCCCTGAAAGCCCTTGATATCCGGATATTTACGGAGGATTTCCTTGGCCTTTTCATAGGCCCGGTTGGCATCATTGAAGGATTCGTTCTTCTCTGCCACCAGTTCCATATCGGGATACTGCTTGGCGTTTTCGGCACCGGCATCGACCCATTGATTATGCGTGAGGCTGCCAAGCGATCCCACGAACGAGGTCCACTTGCCCGATTTGCCCATGCATTCGGCAAGTTTTTCATTGATACGCGCGCCGAATGCCTTGTTGTCGAAGGCTTCGATATCGACATCGGTATTCACGAGGCTGTCACCCTCATGGGTGATGACCTTGATGCCGCGCTGTGAAGCGCGGCGTAGCACGCCTTCAAGTGCAGAAGGGTCCATCGGCACAACGGCAATCGCCGAGACATTCTTGGCAACGAGGTCTTCGATGATGCGGGTCTGCTGCGCGGCATCAGCCTTTGCCGGGCCCACCTGGCTGGCGCTCACATTGGCATTGTCCTTGCCATAAGCATCAACCCCTTCGTTCATGCGGGTAAACCAGTTTTCACCAGTAACCTTGACTACCGTCACGATGGTCGGCTTGTCTGCCGCGAGTGCGGCGCCGGCCATGACTGTTCCCGCAAGCATCGTGCCCGCTATCAGTTTGGAAAACATGCTCATAAGACTCCTCCATTAATATAAGCAGATTGTTTTTTGGGTCCTCGGCTGGCGGCTTCATCCCGGAACCGCAGCCTTGTCGCTATTGTCTTCTGGGCCGCAGCCAGTAGCTGAAGTGCATGCGTGCCGATGCCAGAAGCGCCATCAGCAGAACACCCCAGGCAAGATCGCGGAAGAAATTCGAGATATTCATGAAATTGAACAGGCTTGAGAGTATCTGCAGAGCCGTAGCGGCCAGAAGCACACAGAGTATCTTCCCGCAGCCGCCCTCCGGCTTCACACCGCCCAAGACGGCAATCAGGATCGCAATCAGGACGTAAGACCCGCCATAATCCCACTTCACCGAAGAGTTGCGCGCAGCAATGATGATCCCCGCAACTGAAGCAAGAAGGCCGCACAGCGTATAGGTGATGAGAAGCATGCGCCTTTCATTGATACCGCCATAGCGAGCCGCCTTGGCATTGCTGCCAAGTAGCATCAGTTTCACGCCGAAAGGCGTGTATTTGAGCAGGAATGACAGCGCCAGAGCGATAGCGATAAACAGCGCAAAGCACATCGGAACGCCAAGAACGGGCATGTTGCCGAAATTATCGAGCGGCTCGATAAAGCCCATGCTGACGGCGGAGCCGTTGGTCAGGAACACGGCAATGCCGGTAAAAAGAAGCTGGGTTCCGAGCGTTGCGATCAATGGCGTCAGGCGCGCATAGGCAATCACGATCCCATTGATGACACCGCCGATCAACCCGACGACCAGCGCCAGACCGGCAAATACCCACGAGAAAAGCAGCGGTGCATCGGCAGCCGGAATATAATGGCGTGTCAGCAGAAACGCGACGATGCCGGAAAGATTTGCCAGCGCGATGCCCGAAAGATCGATACCGCCATTGCCTGAAATCATCGCCAGCATGACACCGAAGGCCAGCAGTCCCAATTCGGGAACCTGCGACGCCATCGATTGCAGGTTATAGCTGTCCATGAAATTTGAACCGGCCAGAAAGCCGCCCGCCGCCAGAACGGCGACATTGATCAACGCCAGAAACAGCGTCTGTCGATCTAGGCTGTTCGATGACACGTCCATCCTCCCGCTATCGAAGCATTTCTCGTTCTTCAAACCCTGCCGCCTCCTGACAGGTGATAGCTTGAAGACCGCCTCCACATTTTGACATTTGTCAGACAGTTCTGTCTCTTGTCAACACATTTCCCCTCAACACCGAAATCTTCTCAAAAACGGGAGATCCCTCAGCTGGAAGCGCAATCACGGGCCAGATCTACACTCAAAACCTGCCGATCCGTCTGATTACACTTAACCCATTGAATAGGAACGTTATTGTCGCCGCCCAGCTACCGTCAGGGCTGATGTTGCTTTTCCCCTTTTTGTCCTTCTTACATGAAAGGTTGACATTTGTCGATCATTTATCGAATATTGTCAAAACGACGGCGAGGCCGTTGAAACCGGCGGCAGAACAACTGCCGCCACCGGAGGAAATGCATTGGAACTTCTGCTGGATGTGGAGGGGCTGAAAAAGTCCTTTGGCGGCGTTGCCGCCTTGCGGAACGGACGCCTCCAGTTGCGGCCCGGCTCGGTGCATGCACTTTGCGGGGGCAACGGCGCGGGCAAATCCACCTTTCTGAAAATTTTGATGGGCATTCACGCCCGTGACGAAGGTCATATCCGGCGGCGCGGAAAAGAAGTCACATATTCCAGCCCTGCTGAAGCGTTGCAGGCGGGCATCGCCATAATCGAGCAGGAGCTGAGCCCCATCCCGCACATGACCGTGGCGGAAAACATCTATCTGGGCAGAGAACCGCTTCGTCGTTTCGGCGGCATCGACTTCAAAACGATGAACCGGAATGCCCAAAAACTTCTCGACCAACTCGAATTCAAAATTCGCGCCAATCAGTTCATGATGAATCTGTCCGTCGCCCAGATTCAACTGGTTGAGATCGCAAAAGCGCTCAGTCACGACGCCGAAGTCATTTTCATGGACGAACCGACGTCTGCCATTGGCGAAAAGGAAGCCCAGCAGCTTTTTGCCGCGATCGAACGGCTGAAAGCGTGCGGCAAAGGGGTCGTTTACGTCTCGCATCGCCTGTCGGAAATTTTTCAGATTGCCGACACCTATACCGTGTTTCGCGACGGCAGCTATATCGACAGCGGCGATCTCGGAGCTATCACGCGCGCAGAATTGATCCGTTTGATCATCGGACGGGAATTGGGTGACGAATACATCAAGACGAATGTCCCGACAGAAGTTCCAGGCCTCGAGGTCTTGGGCCTCAGCGCACCAGGCAAGATAACCGATATCTCCTTCACCGCGCACAAGGGTGAGATCTTCGGCATCTACGGATTGATGGGGTCGGGTCGTTCGGAAATATTCAACTGTCTTTTCGGACTGGATAAAGCCTCCCAAGGCGCAATCCGTCTGGAAGGTGAGACGATAAGCATCCGGCGTCCCTCGGATGCCATGGCGCTCGGGCTCGCCTTCGTGACGGAGGACCGAAAACTCACCGGACTCAATCTTGGCGACAGCGTTCGCAACAATATCTGCCTTGCCAGCCTGCCCGAGATGAGCCCGCATTTTGCAATGAACCGACGCGAGGAATCGTCAGCCAGCAGGGCAATGATCGAGCGTTTCAGGATCAAGGTCGCGCATGACACGATGGCGGTTTCCGGCCTTTCGGGTGGCAACCAGCAGAAGGTCGTACTTGGAAAATGGTTCCTGCGAAGCCCGCGCGTTCTGCTGCTTGATGAACCAACGCGCGGTGTCGATGTCGGCGCAAAACAGGAAATTTACCGCGTCATCTGCGAATTTGCCGCCGAAGGCGGAACTGTAGTCATGATCTCATCGGAGATCGATGAGGTTCTCGGCATGTCCGATCGCATCATGGTCATGCGCGGGGGACAATCGGTTGGCATTTATCGCAGGGCGGAAACGAACGCGCAGACGCTGGTGCATCTTTCGACATGAAGATTGACACGGAAGCACCGCGTATCGGTTGAGACCAAGGAGATAGAACAGTCGCCTGCATCAGCACTTGCGGCCGGTTCTGGAGAGGTAGAACAGTGTCCACCACAGAGAATAATTCACCAACCAGCTGGTTTGGCTCCGAACGTCGCAGGCTGGTCGTTCAGGAATATGGCATATTCATCGCCTTCCTGCTTCTGGCCACGATCCTCTCGTTCTCCAACGAGTATTTCCTGACAGCAGGCAATATTTCCAACGTTTTGCTGCAAACCTCCATCAACGGCATTCTCGCCATCGGCATGACCTTCGTCATTCTGACGCGTGGCATCGACCTCTCCGTTGGCTCTGTGGTCGCATTGGCCGGTATCGTCAGCGCCAGCCTTGCAACCACGTCGGCGACGGCAGGCATTGCGGGGGCTCCATATTCACCGTTCATAGCCATTCCCGTCGGCCTGCTCGTGGGCATCGGCTGTGGCGCGCTGGTCGGCACGATAGTCTCACGCTTCGCGGTTCCGGCATTCGTGGCCACGCTCGGCATGCTTTCCGCAGCGCGCGGCCTGACCTTGATCTACGGCGGCGGCAAGCCGGTACCCGCCCTTGTCCCGGATTTTCGCTGGATTGGAACCGGCAACATTCTCGGCGTTCCGGTTCCTGTCATTCTGCTCGCGATCGTGTTTCTGGTATCATGGTGGATTCTGAATCGCTCGCGGTTCGGCCGCTATATCTACGCTGTTGGCGGCAATCCCCACGCCGCGAATACTTCTGGCATCAACATATCACGGGTGCGCTTTTCTGTTTACGTCATCTCCGGCGGGCTGGCCGGCCTTGCAGGCATGGTCCTGTCGGCCCGCACCGGATCGGCGCTGCCGCAAGCGGGTATCAGCTATGAACTCGATGCCATCGCAGCGGTCGTCATTGGCGGCACCAGCCTGTCGGGCGGCGTCGGGCGCATCACGGGAACACTCATCGGCGCGCTCATCATCGGTGTCATGAACAACGGTCTCGATCTGATGGGTATCCAGTCCTACTACCAGCAGGTTTTGAAGGGAGCACTCATCGTAGGCGCGGTCATGCTTGATCAGAAACGCAACCAGGGCGCCTAGAGCAGGCCTCCCGAAAGCAGGAAACGGTTTCGGGGTAAGGACATGCGCAAAAGCAAACGGAAGGGCATTTCTTCCGATTCAATTCAAACGGGAAATTGCCTAGCCGCACCGCCCCCATTTTCAAGAACGGCATACTGATCGGTATGCCAAATCAACAAGGAGGAGATTGCAATGAAAAAACTGTTGATCGCGCTCGCTGCGGCGTCCGCACTAATCGTTACGCCATCACTGGCACAAGACAAGAAGCTCAAGATCGGCGCGGCGCCTTACGGATTGAATGCCGAGTTCATGCAGGTCTGGTCGGAAGCCCTGAAAAAGCATCCGGCGGTCAAGAACGGCGAGGTTGACCTGACTATATTCGACGGGCGTTATGATGCGCTGGTCCAGCAGGAACAGTTCAATACGATGATTACGCAGAAGTTCGACGCGATCATCTTCGTGCCTATTGATATCGAGGCAGGTGCTACCGCCGTTCAGGCCGCCAGCGACGCAGGCATCCCGGTTGTAGGTTCGAACACACGCGTCAACTCCGATTTGCTCGCGGCCTATGTCGGCTCCGACGATACGGTGTCGGGCTATATGGAAGCCAAGGACGTGCTCGACAAGATCGGCTGCAAGGGAAATGTCGTCATCCTTGAAGGACCAATCGGCCAATCCGCACAGATTTCCCGTCTGGAAGGCAACAAGAAAGCGCTGGCCGAATGCCCGGACGTGAATGTTCTTGAAGACCAGACTGCGAATTGGTCTCGCGCTGAAGCGCAGACCCTTATGGAGAATTGGCTGACCGCACATCCCGGTCAGATCAAGGGCGTGATCGGCCAGAATGACGAAATGGCGCTCGGAGCGATCGAGGCGATCAAGGCCGCCAACCTCAAGGTGAGTGATTTCGCAATCGCCGGCATCGACGGTATTACCGATGCACTGCATGCGGTCAAGGAAGGCACGATGACTTCCATTCTGCAGGATGCAAATGCGCAGGCACAAGGCGCTCTCGACCTTGCGATCTTCCACGCCAAGAAGGGCGAGTACAAGCCTCAATCCGATATCTGGGCGCAGTATCCGGATATGCCGTTTAACGACGGCAAGAACAAGAACTACAATGTTCCATGGACGCCCGTGACCGCTCAAAACGTCGACAAGCTCCTGGAAAGCCGCAAGTAACGCTGCCTGGGCGGCCCCGCCACTTATCGTGAAAGTCATGATAGGGATGCCGGGCCGCCAGGCTCACAAACCAGACTCCCGAGGCACAAAATGTCCGATCAAGCTCCCCAAATTGACCTGAACTTCCCGCTTTCCGGAAAAATTGCAATCGTGACCGGAGGCGCTTCCGGGATCGGTGCTGCAATATCCAGAGCTTTCATCGCCAAAGGCGCCAAAGTCGCAGTGCTCGATATCAGCGCTGATATTGCGAAAGCCAAAGCCGCGGAACTCGGCGAAAACGCAAAGCCGTTCGTTTGCGATGTTTCGAGCCAGCAGTCGGTCAATGACGCAATCGCAGCGGTCAATGATGAGTTCGGCACAATCGACATTGCGGTCAATAGCGCAGGTGTCGTCTATCTGGCTCCCGCAGAAGAAATTTCGCTCGATGAATGGGATAAGACCATCTCCAATAATCTGAAAGGAAGTTTCCTCGTTACTCAGGCGGTCGGTCGCGCCATGATCGCTGCGGGCAAGGGCGGCAAGATCATCAATCTCGCCTCTCAGGCAGGCACAGTCGCTATTGAAGAACACGTCGCCTACTGCGCGTCGAAGTTCGGCGTCATCGGCATGTCGAAGACCTTCGCAGCCGAATGGGGCAAGCATGGAATATGCGTCAACACACTTTCACCGACCATCGTGCTCACGGAACTCGGCAAGAAGGCCTGGGCCGGTGAAAAGGGCGAGGCCGCAAAGAAGCGTATCCCCGCAGGGCGTTTTGCCTATCCAGAAGAGATTGCCGCAGCAGCCGTATTCCTCGCATCTGCAGGAGCCGACATGATTACTGGTGCCGATCTCCTGATCGACGGCGGCTATACCATTCTTTGAGCCCAGCGCTCATTCATCTTACAGGAGATATCATGCAGCGCTTCATCAACAATCCGGACGAAGTCGTGGAAGATACCGTGAAGGGTTTTGTCAAAGCTCATTCCGACATCGTCCGGCTCGCGGAAAACCCGCGTGTCATTGCTGCGAAAGATGCCCCCGTCGCCGGCAAGGTCGGTGTCGTTACAGGTGGCGGTTCCGGTCATGAGCCCGCTTTCATCGGTTACACGGGGAAGAACATGCTTGATGCGGTAGCGGTGGGGGAACTGTTTTCCTCGCCAACCGCCAAGAGTTTTCACGATGCCATACGCGAAGCAGACGGCGGCAAGGGCGTTGTCGTCCTTTATGGCAACTACGCGGGCGACAACATGAATGTGAAGATGGCGACCAAGTTGGCCGCCAAGGACGGCATCGAAGTTGCGACAGTCGTCGCGAACGACGATGTCTGTTCAGCCCCTGCCGACGAACGCGAAAAGCGGCGCGGCGTTGCCGGCGAGATTTTCATGTGGAAGGTTGGCGGCGCAAAAGCGGCAACTGGAGCCGCGCTGGAGGAGGTTCGCGCCACAGCGCAGAAGGCCATCGATAACTGCCGTTCGATCGGTGTGGGGCTCGGTCCATGCACGCTGCGTGCCGTCGGTCATCCGAATTTCGAGATCGCGCCGGGAACGATGGAAGTCGGGATCGGGCATCACGGCGAGCCTGGGGTGCGGGTGGAGCCGCTCAAGCCCGCAGCCGAAGTCGCAAAAGATATGTGCCAGATCGTGCTCGATGACCACGAACTTGCTGAAGGCACCGAAGTGGCCGTGCTTATTTCGGGTCTGGGCGCAACGCCGCTGAACGAGCTTTATATCCTCAACGACACGATTGAATCCGAGATCCGGGCACGCGGACTGACAATCCATCGCACTTATATCGGCAATTATTTCACTTCGCTTGAAATGGTCGGCGCAACGCTGACGATCATGGCGCTGGACAACGAACTGAAAGAACTGCTCGACGTGGAAGTGCGCTGCACCACCATTCTGTAAGGAAGAGACCTGTGCAAACACTCAATAACGCAAAAGCCGGAGACATCGTGCTGGCAATGGCCGACCGGATTGTCGAGAACCGCGCCTATCTCAGCGAGATCGACGGCAAGATCGGTGATGGCGATCACGGCGTCAACATGGCCAAGGGGTTCAACATGGCCGCCGAACGACTGAAGGGGAAGAACGAGACACTGGCCGCTTCTCTCGATACGCTTGGCACAGTGCTCATGACCGAGATCGGCGGCTCGATGGGGCCGCTTTACGGCGTGATGTTCACCGAATTTGCGGAAAAAATAGACGGGATCGAGAATATCGATGCGGCTGCGTTCAGCCGCATGCTTCACGCCGGGCTTGAAGGTATCCAGTCAATCGGCTCTGCAAAGGTCGGTGACAAGACATTGCTGGACACGCTCGTGCCTGCCATCGAAGCTTTCGATGAAGCCACCGCTGCCGGAAAGTCATTTGCCGAGGCCCTCGAAGCTCTCGTCTTAGCCGCTGAGAAAGGCCGGGATTCGACGATCGATCTGGTGGCGAAGATCGGTCGCGCCAGCCGTCTTGGCGAAAGGTCGCTGGGTGTTCTGGATGCCGGAGCGACATCCTGCGCCATTATCCTCAAGGAACTTTCCGACGGCGCACGGGTGCGGTTCCAGTAGGGATTACCGACGATCAGCAGGCCCGGTGTAAAGCCAGGAACCGGGCCTGCTGTTTCCGCGCATTCTAAAAAACTCCAAGCAAAACCGTTGTATTGCCAGGCAACCCGACGATAGAGCAGTCCGGTTAAGACAGGTTCAGCAGAACCGCTCAATCTTCTGTTTTTACGCATTATCCAACACAAAACCGCTTCGCACTTTTGTTGGATATGTTTAGAAGGAAACAAGAGGTTCAGTGCAGAGAACATGGCGCCAAACGGAAAAACAACCGCAAGCAAGATTGGACAGGTGGAACCGACCCACGGCATTCCGCTGCGCTATGGTGACGATCCGTACGTTTGGGCGTGCTGGCTCTATTATGAAGATGGGCGCACGCAGGGTGAAATCGCTGAAATCATGGGGATTTCGCGGGCTACCGTGAACAGCTATCTGGCGGATGCCCGTAGCCGTGGCATCGTCAACATCTCGATCGAACCCGCGCGCCTCGGTTCCCTTGCAATCGCGCAGGAACTCAAGCGCCATTTCGGATTGAACGACTGTCTGGTAGTGCCAAATGATGACGGCGCGCAGGCGCTTATCGACCGGCTTGGAACCGCAGCTGCGCAAGCAATCGCCAAGCTTCTAAAATCCGGGGATACGCTCGCTGTCGCCTGGGGGCGGACGGTCCTCGCTATCGCTGAGAACACCCGCATAGCCAATCTGCAGGATGTGACCGTCGTTCAGGCTACCGGTGGAACACGCGCCAGTTTCGCTTACACCCCCGAATTATGCGCGGCAGCCATGGCACGGGCGACAAATGCGCATCTCGTCAACATCACAGCGCCAGCTATCGTATCCAGTGCTCACGTCAAGGCAGCAATAGTCGGAGAACCGATTATTGCGGAGCAGTTCCAGGCATTGGACCACGCGAACAAGGCGTTGTTCGGTATTTCTTCGCTCCGACCGAATTCCACGATTCATACCAGCGGCTTTTTCGAGAACGTCTCCATACAGGAATATCTGGCCAAGAATGCCGTCGGCGTCGTCGCCGGGCGCTTCATCGATTCTCATGGACAGCCTGTATCAGGCCCGCTTGACGACAGGACCATCGGTATTACGCTCGACAGGTTGCGCAACATCGACATGCGCATCGCAGTTGCAGGTGGTTTCGACAAAGTACCTGCAATTCTCGCCGCCTTGCGGGGCGGTTATATCAACATTCTGATTACCGATGCCGCGACAGGACGCGGTATCCTCAACGCGGATGGCGTGACTGAAATCGACAGCAAGCTTTCGCAGAAGCTGCGTGCGGAGCCGGCCCACGTGTCCAGCCATTACCGCACGCATATCAAGAAGTTTCTGAACAGTCCCGACGATGTCGTGGAGGAAATGCTTGATGGCGCCACCAGAGCGCACCGGTCCTATCTCGCTCCTATCAACGGATCGAAACGCGCGCTCGTCGCACGGACCGGGCCCCGACAGGGAAAAGTAGGACTGGTGATTGGCGGCGGGTCCGGGCATGAACCGTGTTTTCTGGGCTATGTCGGAAAAGGGCTTGCCGATGCGGTAGCCATCGGGAATGTCTTTTCCTCGCCTCCCCCTGCCCCAATTCTCGAATGCGCCAAGGCCGCCTCCGGCGGAGAAGGCGTCCTCTTCGTCTATGGCAACTATGTCGGGGATGTCATGAATTTCGAGATGGCGGCCGAAATGGCGCAGGAAGCTGGCATTCCCACACGGACCGTTCTGACAACAGACGATATATCGTCGTCCCCAGTGGAGGATCGCGACGGTCGGCGCGGCGTAGCGGGAAATTTCTTCATCTTCAAGGCAGCCGGTGCAGCGTGTGACCGCGGCATGTCGCTCGAGGCATGCGAAGCGGTGACGCGCAAGGCCAACCGAAGAACCTTTACGATGGGCGTTGCGCTGGAGCCCTGTTCCCTGCCCCAGACACGGCGCCACAATTTCGAAATCGGCGCTGAAGAAATGGAGATCGGCGTGGGTATTCACGGCGAACGTGGCGTTGTTCGCGAGAAAATGATGTCCGCCGATGCCATTGTCGATCACATCATGGACCGGATTTTCAGTGAGATGAATGCATCGCCGGGAGATCGGGTGGCGGTACTGGTAAATTCGTTCGGCTCAACGCCGCTGATGGAACTCTACATTTTGTTCCGACGCGTCGAACAACGGCTGAGCGCCAAGCAAATAACAATCGAAGCCAATTGGGTAGGCCACTACTGCACATCGCTGGACATGAACGGAGCATCTATATCCGTCATGCACCTCGATCAGGAATTGTCCGATCTCTTGTCGCATCCTTGCGATACGGCTTTTCTGCGGGTCAACTGATTAAAGCCGCTTTCGGCGGTTACATGAATTCCAGATTGTCTGGGAGGTACAAATGCAGGAAACTGCAGCGCGTCGTCTAAGCCGAATGTTCCAGCTCATTGCCTTTTCGATGAAGGAGGAAAAAGAACGACTTTCCGATCTCGACGGAGCAATTGGCGATGCGGATCACGGCATCACCATGGTGCTGGGCTTTTCAGCCATCAACAGCGCGCTTGCCAAGTTGGATTTGGAGCACATACTCCCTTCCGAGATTTTCGCCGCAGCTGCAGCCGCTTTTCTCGACACCGTGGGCGCTTCCACCGGTCCCCTCTATGCGACGGCATTTCGCCACGCTTCCAAGGCCCTTAAACCGCGCGAAAGCCTCGACGCCGAGGACCAGGCCGGCATCGTCGAGGCGATCACACGAGGCATTCAGGAACGCGGAAAGGGACAACGTGGCGATAAAACCATGCTGGATGCATGGATACCGGCGATGGAAACGGCTGTTGACGCGCGAACGCACGGCTTGAGCAGCCTGGAAATGTGGAACAGAATTCTCGAAGCAGCTGAAAAGGGTGCGGATTCAACCCGTTCTATGGTGGCCGCACGGGGCCGCGCTGCTCGTTTGGGTGAGCGCTCGCTTGGTCATGTCGATCCCGGTGCTGCTTCTGCGGTCATCATCCTGCGCTCCATGCGGGACAGCTTCTACGAAACCGTTTAAAGCCGATTTCGACTTATTCAGTCACTGGTGGTTTACACCCACGACTCAGCGAGCCCATTGGGAAATGGCATTCTCGCCACGCGGATAATACAAGCCAACTATCTTTCCCGGAGTGCTTCCCGCGCTCTGTTGAAAGGCTTGATGAGGTAATCCATAACAGTCTTGCTGCCGGTATGAATGTCAACGGTAGCGACCATGCCGGGGACGATTGGAAAACGCTCGCCAGTTTTGTTGAAAAGTGCGTCTGTTTCGGTCTTTATGAAGACACGATAGTAGAACTCTTCCGGTTTGACCTCGTCCTGAATTGTATCCGGTGAAATACTGACGACCTTTCCCTTCAAGCTGCCATATATCGCATAGTCATACGCGGTGACCTTGACCGTTGCTGGCTGGTCGGGATGGATATAGGCAATGTCGCGCGGGGAGATGCGAGCCTCGATGAGAAGCTGTTCATCCAGCGGGACGATAATCATCAGCTTGCCGTTGGGAGGAACCACACCGCCTATCGTCGAAACTTCAATGTTCTTCACGATGCCGCGCACTGGAGAGCGCAGGGTCAGCCGCGCAAGCGAGTCCGCCCGGCCCCTTATCACCGAAGAAAGCGATTCCACGTCCGCATTGGCTTTCGCGAGTTCCTCACGTGCCTTGACAATATAGTCCGATTGGATCTCGGTTTCCTTGAGTTGAAGCTCGACAAGCTGCCGCTTCAGCCGGATGACTTCCACATTGCTGGCAGCGCCCATCTTTGTCAGCGACTGGCTGATGGCGAGTTCGTCCTGCGCCAGTTTCTTAGACTCCGCAAGCCAATCGAGCGACTCCTTGAGGCTGCGTTTGCGCGCTTCATATAACTTGGTCTCTGATGCCTGAAGCGAAGGAAATGCATCCAGTTCGTCAGGAAATTCCAGATCGCTCCCATTGACTTCCGCCGTCAGACGAGCGGAACTGGCCAGCGCAGCACGGTATTTGGCGGAACTTTCCTGTACCGTTGCCTCAGTGACCGTTGGATCGAGCTGAGCCAGTATCTTGCCTGGTTCGACGACATCGTCCTGACGAACATAAAGCTTCGCTAGAACCCCGCCCTCCAAGGACTGGATCACCTGCTCCTGGGACGTTGGAACTACCTTGCCGGTGCCAGTCGACACTTCATCGAGCAAAGCCAGATAAGCCCAGATCAGCAGAACCGCGAAGAACAGGAATACAAGCCGGACAAAACGCTTCGAACGTTTCAGCCGTGCACCGTCGACACTCCCGTTCACCCAATCGCCGAAATCTTCGCCAAGGGCTGCCATATCGCCATTCTCCCAACCAGAGCCAGTTCCTATGTTCTGGCCGATGCTGCAGGGGCCGTTCTCGGGGCTTCGACCTTGCTTACGCCGAGCAGGGCCTGCAGCCCACGTTCTTTGGTATCGTTCAGTGCTATCTGTCCGTTTTCGACGACGATAAGCCGTTCAACCAGTTCCAGCACCCGCGTGCGATGTGTCGCGAGGACCACGGTGCGCCCTGCGCTCCACTTTGCGAATTGCTGGATGAAATGGCGCTCGGTCGCCTCATCCATCGTGGATGTCGGTTCATCGAGCAGCACCACCGACGGGTCCCGTATCAGCAGCCGCGCCAGCAATATGGCCTGCTTCTGGCCCCCGGAAAGACCGCTTCCCCCTTCCTGAACAAGATATTCGAGGCCTTGCGGAAGTTTGCGGATAAAGCCATCGGCTCCGACCATGGCAAGAACGCGCCGGATCTCATCGTCCGAAGCGTCAGGCGCACCCATCGTGATATTGTCGCGCAATGTGCCGAAGAACAGGCGCGAATTCTGTGTCAGAAGACCGATGTCGCGCCGGACGTCCGCCGGATCGATCTGCGGCAAGGAGAGATCGTCCAGCAGAACCTCACCGTCACTTGCGTCCATAAGCCCCGACAGGGCGAGCAGGAGCGTGGATTTACCTGCACCGTTTCGTCCGAGAACAGCAACCCGCTCACCGTGTTCGATCTTAAGGTCGCGCACCAGCAGCGCTGGAGGCGAGCTTTCATCACCATAACGGAAGAGCGCGTTCTTCAGGAGATAGGAACCCTTGATATGCGGGCAGTGAATCCGGGTTTCGCTGTCGGGATGGTCGACCGGCATCTGCATAAGACGGTCCAGTCCTTGTTTTGCGATCCTCGCATGCTGCAAACGCCCGGCGATCTGCGTAAATTGCGCCATCGGCGCCAGCATACGCGAACCGAGAATGGATGCGCCGACAAGTGCGCCGGTGGTTATGTCACCACTGATGACCATGGGCGCACCGATAAATACCGTCAACGCGTAAACGCCCGTCTGCACATTCTGGGTCCATACGCTCAATCCGTTTGTAACGGAACGAAGCCTGATCTGCGCCTCGCCGGTAACAGCATTGAAATGGTTCCACTGCTGTTGGAAGCGATCCTCCGCCTGCAGGCTTTTGATGTCTTCTATGCCCTGTACTGTTTCCACCAGCATGGCGTTTCGTAATGATGACTCGCGCATGGCCTCATTGGCGTGCCGGCGGAGACGCCTTTGCAGAAAGACACCGGGCAAGATCAAGGCTGCGATCGCGGCCAGCGGGATAAAGACCAACGGCCCCGCCAGCCACCAGAACAGCACGAGAAACAGAAGGAAAAACGGCAGGTCCGCAATTGCTGCAACGGTCGTTGAGGTCAACAATTCGCGCACTTGTTCAATATCGCGCAACTGCGCGATGAAAGAACCTGTAGAAGTCGGTCGGGCCCGGTTACGCACCCGGAGCGCGTGACCGAACACGACATCTGACATTTGCAGGTCGGTACGCTTTCCGAGCATATCAATGATGCCCATTCGTGCGCGACGCATCATGAAATCGAAGCAAATCGCCAGCACGACGCCGCTGAACAGAACATAGAGCGTATTGAACGACTGCGCAGGGATGACACGGTCATAGACCTGCATCGAAAAAATGATACCCGTCAGCCCAAGCACATTGGCGATAAATGAAGCGACCAGCACATGGCTATAGGACCCAAGATCATGAAAGACGATCCGCCTTAGCCAGTTTTCCTCGAAAGGCTTGATATAGGCATCGACGCGCGCATCAGGAACAGTCCGGGCCGGGCGAGCCAGCAGAACATGACGGGTTTGGACGACAAGAGCATCAAGGGGAAATGCATGTTCCAGCCCCTGTTCGCCGCTCAGCCAGACCCCAGCTTCCCTATCCGTTGAAATCTTGTGAACAACCGCCAATTGCCCATCCGTCAATTCAAGAATGAAAGGCACATGCCAGTTGGAAAGATTGATATTTTGTGGGTCGACCAGCTTGATACCCAGCCCCATGCGGCGGGCCATCGCATGAAGCTTCATCTCGTCAGTTGAATTGGGGTCTATGGAAGCGGCGGCGAGTTTTACACCCTGAACAGAAAGCGGAAGTCGGTAATATTGTGCAACAAGCCGCAAGGCTTCCAGCCAGCGTTCCTGGCAAAACCTCGGCTCCTGTACGTCTTCTTCTGGCTCAAAGCTCAAGACTGATCCCATTTCGGGAGAGATTTCGCCATGTTTCATTGGCTGACCGTGCCTCCTCGCACCATCGCGGGATTGATGCCGAACTCGCGGCGTATCTTACCGGAATTATAAAGGCAGCTGATATTGAGCCGCCGCAGATCATGGACGGTATTGGCGATCTGAAACCGCGATTCATGTAATTCCTGCTCGGCATTGAGCAGGTCCAGAAGCGTTCGGGTCCCCAGTTCCAGATATTGTTCGCGGTAAAGATCGCGCGTCTTGACCATCATGTTCGCACGCGATTCCAGCGATCCCATCAACCGGCCCAACGTACCAATCTGGCTTCTCGCCTCCATGAGATTGCGCTCGATATCGTAGCGGGCGGTACTGATGGCTGCTTCTGCCGACTGGAGTGCATAGGCCGCAGCTCTTTTACGGGCTGTCGTCTGGCCGCCATTGTAGAGGTTCGACGAAACATTCAGGCCTACGGAATATTCCGGCTGGCGATCATTGCTTCGTGTATCGTCCCTCGACGCGTTGAGATCGTATCCGGTCATCGCCTCAAGGGATACGGTTGGGAGAGCTTCAGCCCGGCTGGCGGCCAGTTGCGCCTCAGCCTCCTCCTTCTCCGCCTTGGCCTGCAGCATTGCAGGCACTTCTTCCCAGTCCGGGGTTGCAGCATCGCAGGCCTTGCCCAGCCAGCCGGGCTCACCAGAAACGGGGTTTGGCGAACCGCCGCCGATCAGCGCTCCGAGAGCCACCTGCCAGCGGTTCAATTCGGACTGGTATTGCAACTGGGTAGCCAGCGCGGACTCTACACGCGCATCGGCTTGTACCTTGTCGGACATGGTGCTCGCCCCCTTGTCCGTGCGTTGGTTGACGAGGCCCGCGATGACTTTAACCCCTGCCACCTGTTCCTGGGCCAGCGCCGAAAGCCTTCTGTAGCGCTGCACCTCGACAACGGCATTGGCAGTGTCGCGCGATAGATCATCGATAGCGAGAAGAAGGCGAGCATTGCTGATATCCTTTACGGCCCGTTCAATGTCGACCGAACTGGAAACCTTGCCGAAATCGTAAAGCATCTGCGACGCCGAGACATTGAAATTCGGCCGCCAGCCTTCCCTATTGCTGCTCTGATAACCGGAAGCGACGCCCGCATTGAGCTTGGGATAGTACCCTGCCTGCGCAGCCCGAATGCGTTCGTCGGCCTGATAAATCCGGCCTGTCGCTTCGTCGACGGCTGGATGCCAGCCGACGGCACGCCGAACGGCAGTTTCCATTGTTAGGGACCCCGCTGAAGCCTGTATCGCGGGCGCGGGATTTCGAGCAGGATTGCCCCCGTCAGCAACAGGGTTTGGGGGAACGGAACCCGTTGTTGACGGGGGCCGGGGAGCCTCCGCTTTCCTTGTTGGCTGGGCAGAAAGCTGGTCTCCCGGAGCCGGGTCAATTGTAGTGGTCTGGCACGCCGCCAGAAGGCATGAACTGAGCAATATGGTTGGCAAATGATTTAAGACCGGGGCTTTATGCATCTAATATCCGTTATAACCGGCCGAAGCCTGAAAATTTTCGGATGAAACCCTGCCGCCGACCAGCCGGCGGCAGGGAAGATCGATCAAACCATATGTGCAGAGTGGGGTGGGTCCTCCTGTCTCAGCGGATCGGGTGTCAGATAAGCCAACGGATCGATCACCGTGCTGCCCTCATCTACCGTTATCAGATCGGTATCTGTGCTGCTTACCGCCGCATCGGCAGAGCTGCCTCCGCCCGTTTCGCTATCGCTGGAAGGCAGAACGATCTCACCGCCGCCGTCGTCAAGGAGGAGAGCCTCTGACAGATTATGCTGCGCCGGTTCTGGCGAGCTGTCCGAAGCATCCGATCCGGCGAGACCGCCAAGCGCCACGACATCGCCTGATGTGTCCGCCGAGAAACTCTCTGCCGATACCGGATCAGCCGTCTCCGTTGTAAACGTTACGGCCGCGCCGTCATGAAGCTGGACAACCAGTTCCGCCGTCGTTTCATAACCGCCCGGAAGCACGATCTTGTAGGTGAAGCTGTCCGTCCCTTCGCGGTCGGCATAGGCCAACGTGTCCAGCGGCTCATACTTGTATGTACCATTGCTATAGACGGTCAGGTCACCATGGACACCATGGATGACAGTGCCCGCTGCGCTTGCGTCAACAAAAGTACCGCCGTCTGAAACTACGACCCGCGAGCCTTCAGGGACGACACCATCATTGGCGACCAAGCTGCCGCTGATTGACGGATCACCAGAGATCACATGCTGATCCAGATGGGTGACGTTCACGTCAGTCGTGACAGAGATTGCCGCAAGGGCGCCCGAAAGCGTCGTATGAACCTGGCCTGCCCCCACGAGGTGATCCGTTTGGAATGTTAGTGCATGATCGGTCTGCTTGCCACTGCTGGTGTTGACGCTGGCCCATTTTGTGGAGGCCAGACGGCTGCTTCGGGTGCCGGTGGTTTGT
>NZ_BAABTE010000019.1:0-60056 GCF_040371715.1 Brucella sp. NBRC 14130 | reverse complement strand
TTATGGTCATGCAAAGTGGCGTAGCGCTGAGGAAGCGAGAAATCATCGACTACCTGAAGGAGGTCATACCTATCGTCGTCCAGCTGTATCGCTTTCCCGATGGGCGGCGCGTCGTCTCGGAAATCGTGTTCACCAAGGGGGATGTGCTGTGAACCCGGCAATCCTGCTGTTCGGCCTGGTTATTGCCGTGGCAATCGCGGCATTCGTTTCCTCTCTTGCCTATGCCGGTCTCTACTATGCCTTCGATAATTCGACCTGGATGTTCCGGGCGCTACAGGACGATCTGCTGGCATCCTATCGGGCGGCGCGCCTCGATCTCGCCGTTGGCGACTGGCAGCGGCCTGCGATCGCGGGCGCTACAGGCATGATCGCCGGCGTCGTAATTCTCATCGCCGCGATGACCGGCAAGAAAAAGTCGACAGATGCACGCTTCCTCAACACGCTGGAGGCCCGCGCTCTCGGGCTCACCCGCACGGGCGGCGTGTTCGTCGGCCGGATCGGAGGCCGCCTGGTCAAGGTGCCGGGCGGTTTCACGCAACGCGGCTCCGGCCGGCGCCGTTTCGTGAAACCCATGCTCTTCGGCGGCAAGAAGCTCTGGATCGATGGCGATGACGTTGGCGGCTTTGTGATCGGTCCGCCGCGATCGGGCAAGGGTGCCTCGCTGATCGTCCCAAATTGCCTTCTCTGGCCCGACAGCATTGTCGTGCTCGACATGCGCGGCGAAACCTACGAGGCAACAGCGGGTTATCGGTCGAAATTTTCGCGCGTGCTGCGGTTTTCGCCAGCGGATGAGAATGGCGACACCGAATGCTACAACCCGCTGGATTTCGTGGCCATCGATCCGGACCAGCGCGATATCGACATCAACTCGATTGCGACCGCTCTGCTTCCGACGCCCAAGGGTGATGCCTACTGGATCTCCGATGCCCGTGCGCTGTTCGCCGGTGTAACGTCCTGGGTGCTGGAGAATCCCGATATTCTCGACAAGGACAAGAATCTTGGGACCGTCCTCAATGTCGTCGAGGGTGGCGATCAGCCGCTCCGCGAATGGCTGGAGGAGGTTGCTAATCCCGAGCTTCGCGCCAAATGGATCAGCTCCTTCACCTATACCACCCTCGCCCGCTTCGCCGTCATGGCAAGCAAGCAGTTCGATGGGGTCTATGGCTCGCTTGCGGCAGCGGTGCGCCCCTTCAAGAACAACCGCATTTTGCGTGCAACTGCACGATCGACCTTCGACATCCGTGCGATGCGCCGCGAAAACATGAGCCTCTATCTGGATTTCCGTATTCAGCAGATCGCCTCGATCGGGCCGATCTTCAACGTGCTGATGGTCCAGTTCATGGATTACATGTCGCGCAACATGATGAAGCGCGGCGAGCGCCGCGTTCTTGTCCTGCTCGATGAATTCCAGAACCTCGGCAAATTGGAAAATGCCCTCACCGTTGCCACCGTCCTCGGCGGCTATGGCATTCCATGCTGGTTCTTCGTCCAGTCCCTGCGCTCGATCGACAATGTTTATACCCGTGAGGGCCGACAGACTCTCGTCAACTCTGCCCGCGCTCAAATCTTTCTCGGAGCGCAGGATCCGGAGGATCAGCGATATGTGTCGCAGCTCCTCGGCGAACGGAAGGAAGTCACGGTCGACAAGGCGATTTCGACTGGCGTGACCCTGTTCGACCGCAAGGGCGCGACAATGTCTCACAAGACCTCGATGCGTCCGCTCATGCGGCCCGACGAGCTGGGTGCGATGAACGAGACCCGGTGCATTATCAAGCTGCGAAACCAGCAGCCCATATTGGGCGTTCGCAATTTTTACTACGCTGATCGTGAATTGACGAAGCGGGCATGGTTGCGAGAGCGCATGCCGAATAGCGAGCAGAGTATCAATGGCATGACCGGCACTGCCAATGAAATTTTCGAGGCTGCTCCAACCTCTGATCAGCTCTTCCCAGCGCCTTCGATCGCCGGGGCAAAGTTTGTCGCGAGGAGTTCCGGAGCCGCGAACCTGCCACAGAGGAAATCGATGCCTACTCCAACTCTTGATGGTGCAAATGCTGCACGGGAAGGAGAGAGCTACGGCGACCATCCTGATGGTGATATTGGAGGCGACGGACCTGACTTTAAATCTGCAATGATGAAGAGCGCAGAACGACAGGCAGACGCTGAGAGGTCACTCGACAGGATATTGACCTTGTTCGACGACACGCCCGCAAAAAAACGGGCGGTCAAGAAAGTTCAAAAAGATATCGCATCGGCATTCTCCGACAAATAGATCGACATCACACACCGACGAACCGATAATGCGATGTTTAACATTCTATCTATTCTCATCGTAATGGCGTGCGACTGCTATATTCCAGTTAGTCAACGAATGTAGCTACCGCCATTGACATCAAGCGTTGCGCCGTTCAGCGAGTCCTGACCATAGCGCAGAACGAAGGCGACAAGATCCGCGATTTCTTTGGGTTCAGCTATGTCGCCGATAGGTATGTCTCCTATCGCTGCTTCCCTGCTTTGCGTGGCTAAGAAATGCTCGGCCATATCGGTCCGGACCAGACCGGGTGCGATGCACACCGCGGATGCGCCGTCCTGGCCGAAACTACGGGCAATTGACTTGGTGAGATTGATCATTGCTGCCTTTGCAGCACTGTAAGGCATCGAATCCGCAGCACCACCGCGCTGGCCAGCACGGCTGGCAATGTTCACGATGCGCCCACCGCCTTCGGTTTTGAAATGAAGGATTGCCTCCCTGCAAAGATCGGCCGCAGCGAAGAGATTGATTTGGAATTCCCTCTGCCACACGGCCCTCCAGTCAGCCGCCGAACTTTCTATGGAAATTTCTGAGCGGATTCCGGCATTGTTGACGAGGCCGTGAACACGACCTGCAAAATCAACCGATTTCCGCCAAAGCGCGAAAGCTCCCTCGGCTTCAGACAGGTCTGCTTGCACGATGAGACCATTGCCTCCAATCCTGGCCAGCAGATTCTGCGCTCTGCCCTCATCCTTTCCGTAGTGAATGATCGGTCTCGCACCTTCCAACGCGAGTCGCTCCACTACCGCTGCTCCGATCCCTCCCGAGGCACCAGTAACCAAGATCGTCTGCCCAAGCAAAGACTGGTCCATGTTCATATCCTTCGTTGATATTCGCCTTCGCAAATTGGTGATCGCACGCAAATCTCCAATGGAGTGAGACGCGACCACCATATTCTTGGTGGGATTCACTTTTTCGGCCAGGGTTTGGCTCACATGTTCGGATAGACCGGCCCCTCGCCGCCCTGCGGCGGCACCCAGTTGATGTTCTGGTTGGGGTCCTTGATGTCGCAGGTCTTGCAGTGCACGCAGTTCTGCGCGTTGATGACGTAGACCTGCTCACCGTCCTTCTCCACCCATTCGTAGACGCCCGCCGGACAGTAGCGGGTGGACGGGCCGGCATAGACGTCGAGCTCGGACGTCTTCTGCAGATCCGGGTTCTTGAGCTGGAGATGGATCGGCTGGTCCTCCTCGTGATTGGTGTTCGACAGGAACACCGACGACAGACGGTCGAAGGTCAGCACGCCATCCGGCTTGGGATAATCGATGCGCTTGTGCTTCGCCGCCGGTTCGAGGCTCTGCGCATCCGTCTTGCCGTGCTTCAGCGTGCCGAAGAAGGAGAAGCCGAGAAGCGTGTTCGTCCACATGTCGAGGCCGCCGAGCGCGACGCCGACGGCCGTGCCGAACTTCGACCAAAGCGGCTTGACGTTGCGCACCTTCCTGAGATCCGAGCCGATGGCGCTGTCGCGCCAGCCCTGCTCGATCTCGATCGGCTCGTCGTTGGCGCGGCCGGCCGCGATGGCATCGGCGAGCTTCTCTGCCGCGAGCATGCCGGACAGCACCGCATTGTGGCTGCCCTTGATGCGCGGCACGTTGACGAAGCCGGCCGAGCAGCCGATCAGCGCGCCGCCGGGGAAGGACAGCTTCGGCACCGACTGGTAGCCGCCCTCGGTGATGGCGCGCGCGCCGTAGGAGAGCCGCTTGCCGCCCTCGAAGGTGCCGCGGATCGCCGGATGCGTCTTGAAGCGCTGGAACTCCTCGAAAGGATAAAGATAGGGGTTCTTGTAATTGAGATGCACCACGAAGCCGACGGCGACCATGTTGTCTTCGAGATGGTAGAGGAAGGAACCGCCGCCGGTCTTCATGCCGAGCGGCCAGCCGAAGGAGTGCTGCACGAGGCCGGGACGGTGGTTCTCCGGCTTCACCTGCCAGAGCTCCTTCAGGCCGATGCCGAACTTTTGAGGCTCGCGGTCCTTCTGGAGATCGAACCTCGCGATGAGCTGCTTGGCGAGCGAGCCGCGCACGCCCTCGGAGATCAGCGTGTATTTTCCCAGCAGCGCCATGCCGCGGGTGTAGTTCGGGCCGGGCTCGCCATTGCGCTCGATGCCCATGTCGCCGGTGGCGACGCCGATCACCGCGCCCTCGTCGTTGTAGAGCACTTCAGTCGCGGCAAAGCCGGGATAGATCTCGACGCCGAGTTCTTCCGCCTTGGTCGCCAGCCACCGACAGACATTGCCGAGCGAGACGATGTAGTTGCCGTGATTGTTCATCAAGGGCGGCATGAAGGCATTCGGCAGGCGGACGGAGCCGGCGGGGCCGAGGAACAGGAAATGGTCGTCCGTCACCTCGGTCTTGAACGGATGGTCGCCATCCTCGCGCCAGTCGGGAAGCAGACGATCGATGCCGATCGGATCGACGACCGCGCCGGAGAGGATATGGGCACCGACTTCCGAGCCCTTTTCCAGCACCACCACCGTCAGGTCAGGATTGACCTGCTTCAGACGGATCGCCGCCGACAGGCCCGCCGGCCCTGCACCGACGATCACCACGTCGAATTCCATACTCTCGCGTTCGGGGAGTTCCGCCGTTTCGGTCATGTGAAAGCCGCCACGAATCCACGATCAAGGTCGTCGATCAGATCGTTCACATCCTCAAGTCCCACCTGGAGGCGGATGATCGACATCTCAAAATCAGGCCGTCGAACAATTCGGTCGGAGAGGCCGACCTGAACCGCAAGGCTCTCATAGCCACCATAGGAATAGCCAAGGCCAAAGATCTCCAATGCATTCAGGAAGCTCTTTGGATTTGCTCCACGCGGCAGGGCGAACGAGAAAAGGCTGGTAGAGCCGGAAAAGTCGCGTCGCCAAATTGCGTGACCAGGATTGCCTCCAAGAGCAGGGTGGTAGACCTGCTCGACTTTGGGGTGGCCTTCGAGCCAATTGGCAATGGCAAGCGTTGACTGCTGGTGCGTGTCGAGCCTTCGGCCCATCCCCCGCAAGCCGCGGAGGATTTGATATGCATCGTCAGACCCTACGCACATGCCGAGAACCATGTGCCCGCGATTGAGTTTCGGCCAGCATGCCTCGTTGGCGGAGACCGTTCCCATCAGAACGTCTGAATGTCCTCCAAAATACTTGGTTGCCGCATGGATTACGATATCCGCGCCGATGCCGATGGGCTTGAAAAAGAGGGGCGTCGCCCAGGTGTTGTCGATCATCGTGACGATAGCGCGTTCTTTGCACACCGCGACGATCGCCGGCACGTCCTGCATCTCAAAGGTGTTCGAGCCGGGCGTCTCCAAGAACACAACCTTCGTTTCCGGGCGAAACAGAGAGACGATATCTCCGGCGATCAACGGGTCGTAGTATTCGACCGCGACCCCCATTCGCGGCAGCACCTCGTTCGCAAACCGACGGGTCGGGCCATAGACGGAATCGGTGATAAGCACATGATCCCCCGCCGAGAGAAAGGTCAGAAGCGGGACAGAGATCGCGGCCAGTCCGGACGGCACCAAAACTGTTCCGGCAGCACCTTCGAGTTCCGTCAGCGCCGCACAAAGAGCATCAGTCGTCGGCGTGCCATGTGTTGCGTAGGTGTATTTCTGGTTCTCGCTTGCAAGCGTCTCGGCATCCGGAAACAGAACGGTGGAGGCGCGCACGATCGGCGGGTTGACGAAGCCATGAAATGACAGCGGATCATAGCCGGCGTGGCCAAGCTGCGTATTGGTTCCGATTTTCTTGCCCGAGTGCGACATTGAAATTCTCTTCCTGGGATATGGGGTTATCAGACGAGTTCGGAGGACATGCGAGCCAAGTCCTGCCAAAGACCCTCTGCAAGGCTGCGCCCGACGATAAGTTCGAATCCGCTGTCCTTCATGCGGGTAAGGTGAACGGAAACATGACCGATCAGCGTCACCGTGGAGTTCCCAATCGGAAATGCGGCGGCGTCGAAGTCGACCGCGCTTCCCTTTGCAAGGACGTCCTCGACGGCCGGTCCGGCAAGCGATAGGCGAACGCGCCCATGACTCTGGTCAACGGCATATCCTACCGCATGAATACTTGCTTCAAGACTGTCCAGTTCCTCCCGCGCCAAAGCAGTATTCCCGACGAGAAGCCACTCGCCCGGCGCGGCCGGTCGAACCTCGTACTCTTTGTCGGCCGTGAGGTCTGCCAGGAGCGGTGCGAGATCACCGGCTCCCTTTCGGGCTAGAATTTGAATGATCGACCCCTCCGGCAAAGCACGAAGATCGACTTGCTTCACGTTGATCGGTCTTAGACCAGCAAGGACGGCCCGATGTTTGATACCAGCCTCAGCCATGGAGTCTTTCACCTTCTGAATCGTAGAAGACCGGGCTGCAAAGCCGGCAGGGAGTGAATTCTTGCTGAAGGCTGTCGTAGGCGATCACCTCTTCCCCATGTCGAGCCGCCCCACGCTTGACCAAGGCCAACCCGATCTTGGAGCCGACATGCGGTGAGAACGCCGTCGAGGTCACATAGCCCTGATCGTTCTCCAGCGTCCACGACGCATTCTTTTCGAGGATGTGCGCGCCACTCCGGATTGTCGCTTGGTGATCAAGGGGAACGATCCCGACAAGTTGCGGCCGCTCCGGGTCACGGAGGCCCTCGCGCGCCAGCATGTGCTTGCCGATGAAATCCGCTTTGGAAGGCGAGACCATCTTGGCAAAGCCGAGATCAGCCGGAACGACTGTACCGTTAATCTCGCTATGGGTTACATGGCCTTTTTCGATCCTGAGCACGCTGAGCGCCTCGACCCCATAGGGTTGAAGGCCGTGGTTCTGGCCGGCGATCATCAGCGCATCGGCGACGCTCTCGCCGTAACCTGCGGGCACCGCAAGTTCATAGGCAAGTTCCCCTGAGAAGGAGATGCGGAACAGCCGCCCATGAAGTTGACCTTGGAAAAGTGATACCTCCCTAGCGCCGAGGAAAGGAAACGCCGCATTCGACAGGTCTTCATCAACGATCTGCTGCAGGATATTTCGTGACTGGGGTCCAGCAACCGCCATTTGCGCCCAATGGTCGGTAGACGACGAAAGATGAACGTCGAGATTCGGCCATAAAACCTGGGCGCAAAATTCGAGATGGTTCAGAACGCCTGCTGCATAGGCTGTCGTGGTGGTGATGAAGAAATGGTCTTCAGAGAACCGGCTGACGGTTCCGTCATCGTAGATCATACCGTCTTCGCGCAGCATGAGGCCGTAGCGCGCTTTCCCGATGGGCAGCTTGCGCATGCCATTCGAGTACACCCTGTCCAGAAACTCCGCCGCATCTGTTCCGAGGACCTCTATTTTGCCAAGCATGGAAACATCGCAAAGGCCGGCATTCGCCCGAACATTGGTTGCCTCTCGATCGACGCTCTCCCGCCAGGTCGTTTCGTAGTCACGCGGGAACCAGGCGGAGCGATACCATAGACCGGATTCTACAAACACGGCGCCGTGCTTTGCCGCCCAATCGTGGAGCGGCGACTTCCGGACCGGCTGGAAATGCTCCCCATGGTAGGAACCCGCTAGCGATCCGAAGGAGACAGGCGTATAGAACGGGCGAAATGTCGTTGTGCCGACCTCTCTAGGGGACACGCCGCGCGCGTCGGCAAGGAGACCGATCGCGTTCACATTCGACAGCTTGCCCTGATCTGTTGCCATCCCATTGGTCGTGTATCGCTTCGCGTGCTCGACATGGCCATAGCCTTCCTGGACCGCAAGACCGAGATCCCTGTGGTGAACGTCATTCTGAAAATCCACGAAGGCTTTACCGCGGATACGTGGAATCGACCACAAGGCGCGCGCCGGCGGGACAACAATATCATCCTCGATGGTGCCAAAATCCTGCTGCCCTACGCGAAAACCAAGATCGCCGACGAGACTCGCTGCCTTTGCAGCACCATCGTCCAGACATGCGGCGATCCCGGAAATAGCATCGCAAGAGCCCGCAACGACGAGCCCGCTCAATTCCGGTGCGAGGAATGCCGCATACTGATCAGACCAATCGGGCTTGCCGCCGCGGTGGCAGGCAAGGTGTATGATTGGGCTAAAACCTCCAGCCATTGCCAAGGCATCGACCTTCAGGTTTTCTCTCCGATTGCCGTTCCAGATATCGACTGAAGATAACCTCTTGCCGCCGTGAGCGTCCGAAACCACCGCACCGCGGATGACCCGGAATTCACCGGAATATGGCGGGTTCGCGTCACTTCGGCTGTCGATAACGGCAACAACCGGTTGCCCCCTCGCTTCGAGATCGCGCGCGAGAGCATAGCCGCTATCATTCGTCGTGAAGATCGCAGTTCGAGTACCCGGTGCAACAGCAAAGCGATTCAAATAGGTTCGCATTGCCGTCGCCATCATGACGCCTGGAATGTCATTCCCGCCGAAGACGAGTGGGCGCTCCTCCGAGCCGCTGGCCAAGAGCGCCTTCTTGGCAACGATGCGCCAGAGCCTTTCCGCGAGCCGGCCGGCATCGGCAACACTATCCCCCCTTTGGACGCGCTCCACCGCGCCGAAAACGTTACCATCATACCAACCGAATACGGTCGTACTGGCCAGCACCCGCGCATTGGGGAAGGAGTTCAGCTCGCCCACGGCTTGCCGCACGAATTCCGGAGCTGACACGCCGCCAATCGTTGCGGTTTCCGAAAGAAACGAGCCGCCAATCATTGCCTGCTCATCGACGAGCACAACGCGCGCACCTGATCGCGCGGCAGTCAAGGCCGCCGCTATTCCGGTGGGACCACCGCCGATCACCAAAAGATCGCAATGCGTCCAGGTCTTTTCAAAGCGATCTGGATCCGCTTTGCCCGACGCTTTTCCGAGACCCGCGGCTGTCCGGATCAGCGGCTCGTAGACCATTTCCCAGAACCACGACGGCCGCATGAAGGTCTTGTAGTAGAAACCGGCCCCCAGGAAGGGAGAGAGCAGGCCGTTCACCGCGCCAAAGTCGAATTCAAGGGAGGGCCACCGGTTCTGGCTGGAGGCTTCCAGACCGGCGTACAGCATCTGCGTCGTGGCCCGCGTATTGGGCTCAGAGCGCCCGCCGCGGCCTACCGTAACCAGCGCGTTCGGCTCGGAGGCACCGGCTGTTAGGATGCCGCGTGGACGATGATATTTGAAGCTGCGACCGACAAGTTGACGACCGTTGGCCAGAAGCGCCGATGCCAACGTGTCACCGGCAAAGCCATGCATCGACTTACCGTCGAAGGTGAATGCTAGTGGTGCGGCACGGTCGATGAGACCGCCGGCCGGTAGACGATGGGTGCTCATCGAGGGTATTCTCCTTCGAGCGTAGCATCCCGGCTCGCCTCAATTTCATGGGTTGCAGTGTCGCGGGTGACGATCAGCCAGCGGCGGCATCCGGCTGTATGGTGCCAAAACTCGTCATGACGGCCGCGGGGATTCGTGCGCAAATAGACATACTCGAACCACGCTTCCGGACCGGCCAGCGTTTCTGGGCGTGGAAGGGCCGCCCCCTTCACCGTGAACTCTTCCTTTGGGCGGCCGCCGCAATGTGGGCAGGGAATAAGACTTGCCATTCGTTCAATCCAGATCGGCAGGGGTTAGTGCAGGTTCGGTTGTGCGCCGCTTCCGGTTTCATCAATCAGATAACCGCGCTCGAAGCGGTCGAGACGAAATGCCGATGCGGTCGCATGCGATGTCCCGCGAGCGAGCAAGTGGGCGAAGCAATAGCCGGATGCCGGCGTCGCCTTGAATCCGCCGTAGCACCAGCCCGCGTTGAGATAGAGATTTTCGATTGGCGCGCGATCGATGATGGGCGAACCGTCCATGGACATATCCATGATACCCCCCCAGGACCGAAGAATACGAACGCGCGAAAGCGAAGGGATCATCGTCTTCGCCGCCTCGGCGACATGCTCGACGGTCGCCAGATTGCCGCGCTGAGCATAGGAATTGTAACCATCAATGTCGCCGCCGAAGACCAGGCCACCCTTATCTGATTGCGATATGTAGAAATGCCCCATTCCAAACGATACGACGCAGTCGATGAAGGGTTTCAGTCCCTCTGACACGAACGCCTGCAACACATGGCTTTCGATCGGAAGCTTGAGGCCGGCCATCTCCGCAAGCCTTGACGAATTGCCGGCCGTGGCCAATGCCAGCTTGCCGCAGCCAATGAAGCCGCGGCTGGTCTCAACGCCAATGACTTTTCCGCCCTGGCGGCGTATTCCGTTGACCTCGCAGTTCTGGATGATATCGACGCCGCGGCTGTCGGCGCCGCGGGCATAGCCCCAGGCGACGGCATCGTGGCGAACCGTGCCGCCACGGCCCTGAAGGAACCCGCCCAGAATAGGAAAACGCGTGTTGTTGAAGCCCAGGTACGGTGCCATTGCCTTCACTGCATCGAGATCGAGCAACATTGCATCGACGCCATGGAGGTGCATGGCGTTTCCCTTCCGAATGAAGGCGTCGCGCTGGCCGTCCGTATGAAAGAGATTGAGCACGCCGCGTTGGGAAACCATGGCGTTGAAATTGAGTTCCCGCTCCAGCCCTTCCCAGAGTTTCAACGAGAATTCGTAGAAAGGATTATTTCCCGGAAGCAGATAGTTCGAGCGGATGATGGTCGTGTTGCGTCCGACATTGCCGGACCCAATGTAGCTCTTTTCCAATACAGCTATGTTCGAGAGCCCGAATTCCTTTGCGAGATAGTAGGCCGTCGCAAGTCCGTGACCACCGCCTCCGACAATGATGACATCATAATGCGGCTTCGGTTCGGGGCTGCGCCAGGCTGGCTTCCACCATCTGTTACCGAAGAGGCCGTTCGCAAAAATGGAGAGGGCGGAGTAGCGCATAGAAGGGTCCCGAATATGCTGCGGGGAAATGCAGCGCATCGCATTATGCTGCGATGCGCTGCTGGACATTCGATCAAGCCGGGTTCGAACCCGCCCAGCCCGAGATCGCCTTGGCTTCGAGGAATTCTTCAATCCCCCAAATGCCGCCTTCGCGAGCCCGGCCGGATGCCTTCACACCGCCGAACGGCGAACCCGCGCCGCGAGGATTGCCATTCATTTCGATCATCCCGGCGCGGAGCTGCGAGGCGACGCGGTTACGCCTTTCGCCGTCGGTGGATTGGACGTAGTTCGACAAGCCATAAGGCGTATCATTAGCGATCCGGACAGCCTCTTCTTCGGTGTCGAAAGGGATGATCGTCAGGACCGGTCCGAAGATTTCTTCCCGTGCGATTGCCATATCATTGTTGGCGTCGGCAAAGATCGTCGGACGGACGAAGTAGCCCTGTTCATGCCCTTCCGGACGACCGAGACCACCAGCGATGAGACGCGCCCCTTCGTCGATTCCCTTCTGGATCATTTCCTGGACCTTCTGGAACTGCGCCTCCGAGGCAAGCGGTCCGATATGGTTGCCGGGCTTGTGGCTGGAATCGACCACGAGGCTTTCCGCAACCGCCTTCGCCTCATCAACGACGCGATCGTAGATGGACCGTTCGACCAGCATACGCGTTGGCGCATTGCAGCTCTGCCCGGTATTGTTGAAGCAATGGAGGACACCGCGCTTCACCGCTTCCGCATCCGCGTCGGCAAACACCAAGTTGGCACCTTTTCCACCAAGCTCGAGGACGACCCGTTTCAGAGTTTCTGCTGCGGTCTTGGAAATCGCGACGCCGGCGCGCGTGGAGCCCGTGAAGCTGATCATTTCCACATCGGGATGCGAGGACAGACGCGTGCCTACGCCAGCACCATCGCCGTTGACGAGATTGAAGACCCCCTTGGGGAAACCAGCCTCGTCGATGTATTCCGCGAACAGCATCGAGGAAAGCGGCGCGATCTCGGAGGGCTTGTGGACCATGGTGCAGCCCGCCAGCAGCGCGGGGATGACCTTGAGGGTCACCTGATTCATCGGCCAGTTCCAAGGAGTGATGAGGCCGACAACGCCGATCGGGTCCATGAGGATGCGGTCGTTGGGAGCATGCGGACCGAGCGGCCGGATGAACTCGAAGTCCTTGAATGCGGTGATGAAGTTCGAGATGTGCCAGGTGCCGGCGCCGACTTGCTTTTCCAGCGCCATGTCGATAGGCGCGCCCATCTCCAGGCTGATTGCCTGGGCCATTTCCGGCGCGCGACGCTTGTAGATTTCGAGCAAGCGCTCGACCAGCTTGAGACGTTCGGCGGGGGCAGTCTTCGACCAGCTCTCGAACGCACGCTTGGCGACCGCGACGGCCCGGTCGGCGTCGGCGGGGCTACCGATGCTGATAACTGCGCAGGCCTCTTCGGTCGACGGATCGATAACGGCGAGTTCGCGGGCTTCCAGCGGTGCCACCCATTCGCCATCGATGTAAAACAATTTCTTTTCCAGCATTGTTGTCTCCAATTTTTCGAAAGGAAGGTTGTTGCCCGCCGCAAAAAGCGGGCATCGATGGCGTTAGATGATGAGGTCGATGAGGAACGGCGCCTTCTGCTTGAAGCTCTGCTGCATCAGGTCGGCGCACTCTTCCATCGTTGTCGCGCGTGCCGCCTCGACACCCATGCCGTTTGCCAGCTTGATCCAGTCGAGGTCGGGGTTCGAGAGGTCAAGCATCCCCATTGCCGTCGGGCCGGGAACGGCGCCGACGTTTTTATACTCACCGATCAGGATGTTGTACTTCCGATTGTTGAGCAGGATCGTCGTGCAGGGCAGCTTTTCGCGGGCCTGGGTCCAGAGCGACTGAAGCGAATACATCGCGGAGCCATCCGCCTGCAGGCTAATGACGCGCCGATCACCACCACCAGCGACCGCGGCGCCGGTGGAAACCGGAAGGCCGTCACCGATCGCGCCGCCGCCAAGATTCAGCCAGTCGTGCGCTGGGGCATTGTGTGTGAGCTTGTAGAAGTCGCGGCCGTACGAGATGCTCTCGTTGGATACGATCGAGTTTTCGGGCATCAGCGCCGCGAGGGTGACGGCCAGGTTCTCCTGTGTCGTAGCCCCGCGCGCAGGCTCTGGACGCGGACCTGCATCCGGGATCGCCACTTCCGGAGCACCAAGCTCGTCGACGAGCGCCTGCAGGGCTGCTACCGAATCCTGGTCGAAACGGGACAGGACATGGATTTGGGCATTCGAAGGATACTGCGTCGATGGCTTGCCCGGATAAGCGAAGAAACCGACCGGCGCTTTCGCGTTGACGAGGACGATATGCTTGTACTGGCTCAGTGCCTGTATCGCGGCGTCCGTCCCGTAGGGCACACGTTCGAGTGCAAGACGGCCACGGCCGCGCTGCATGTGACCATTGGTGTAGGTAGCGAGCAGGTGCGCGCCAGTCGCTTCGGCAACACGCCATGCAAGAAGCTGAGAGGGAGCAAGCGTTGCCTGATCCGCGAGGAGGATCAAGACATTGCGGTTCGAGCGAAGGACTCGTGCCACGTTTTCGACCGCATGAGGGTCAATCGGCGGAGCGGCGGGAACGGGCAGCGGATCAGCGACAAGGCCGCCAGGGTTCCACGACGCGTCGGCGGGCAGAATGAGCGTCGAGATCTGGCCGGAAACAGCACGAGCGTTCTGGACTGCGACAGCCGCATCGCGACCGACCTCGGCAACGTCGGTGCTGGTGCGAACCCAATGCGACACGGTCCGCGCCATCCCTTCTGTATCGGCGGTTAGCGGCGCATCAAAGGGGCGATGATAGGTCGCCTGATCGCCAACGATGTTCACGATGCCGGCGCGAGCACGCCGCGCATTGTGGAGATTGCCCATGCCGTTTGCGAGGCCAGGGCCACAATGGAGCAGTGTGCAAGCTGGCTTGCGCGCAATCCGGTAATAACCGTCAGCCATGCCAGTGACAATGTTCTCCTGAAGGCCGAGAACACAATGCATGCCTGGGATGCGATCGAGCGCTCCGACGAAGTGCATCTCGCTGGTGCCAGGATTGGCGAAGCATGTGTCGACGCCGGAATTCAGGAGGGAATGAACCAGGCTTTCAGCGCCGTTCATCTGATTGGTGGCTGCTTGAGAGGACATATTTCTGCACCTGTTAGTTACGACAAAGGGTTGTAGTGGTAGTAGGGAAATCGTTGCGGGGAGAACGGCGCGATCGGGACGCTCGGCTCTCGGCCGGCGACAAGATCCGCGACGATCTCCGCGGTTCTGGGCGCCGCCGTCATGCCGACATGACCGTGACCAAACGCATGAATCACATGGCGAGAAAAGCGAGAGCGGCCGATCACCGGCAGGCCATCGGCAATCGAAGGCCGATGCCCCATCCATCGATCAACAATCATGTCGTCGCGGTTTCCCAGCCCTGGAAACGCATTTACCGCGTGTTGGACAAGGAGTTCCGCGCGACGCCAATCAGGCGCAGCCTTGACACCCGCGATCTCCACCTGCCCGGCTATCCTGACACCTGCGGGTGTCATGTTGATTGCCATTTTACCGTCGGCGGGCATTACCGCCTGACAAGGCTGGATCTTCGGATTCTTGATAACAGCGTGGTAGCCGCGCTCGCTCTTTAATGGAATCTGGTCACCAACTTCCAACGCAAAAGTCTTCGAATGGACACCCGCTGCGACGACAGCGTAATCGCAGGGAATTGATCCTTCAGGCGTGCGAACAGCGGCAAGACCAGCCGGCGTGAAATCGAAACCGAGGGCGCGTGCCCTCAGTTGTTCTGCACCTGACCGCTTCGCCGTCGCCACTATCTGAGCAACAAACGCGCCGGGATCGACACACTGCGCCCCATCTTCCACGAGCACCCCGAAGCGATATCGCTCGGAGAGCTGGGGTTCGCAAGCGCGTAACGCGTCATCGTCCAAAGCGATCCAGCGAATCCCATGCTCGCGCCGAAGCCGCCAGAAACTCGCCTCCGCTTCAAAGGCGGCGCGATCGGAAAAGGTATGGAGAAGGCCGTTTCTTTTGATTAAGTCAACTCGCCCAACCTTCACTGCAAGCATCTCGTATTGCGCGGGCGCGCCAGCAAGTAGCCCAGCAAGAGCTTCTGCGATCATCGCCATACGCTTTCTGGTCGATCCGGCGGCAAGGAAACCAGCCAGGAAGAACAAATGGCTCGGCAGCGCCTTCCAGCGCACGACCAACGGACCGGAAGGATCGGCAAGAAGGGCCGGAAGCTTTCTCCAAAGTCCCGGAGTCGCGACGGGAATGATCGAGCCCGGACTGATCCAGGTACCGTTCCCATAACTCGCCGCCTGCGGGCCGCCAGGCTCCTCGGGTTCGACGAGCGTCACCTTGCATCCGTCTTCCGCCAAGGCGAGTGCAGTGCATGCGCCAATGATGCCGGCGCCGATCACCACGACCTGATGAGCCATAGCCTACGCTCCTCTCCGCACGGCACTGACACCATATAGTGCTAACGCATTTATTTACCGTCCCGAAGGTAAATAACAGGAAGTATGTTGTCAATTGGTATTGATCGATAATTCAGTGCCTTGACCGGCAAATACCAAGACGAGGAGAAGCAGCAAGAGGACAATAGCTGCCTCCGGGGAAACCCGACTTTCGAGGGTTGTCAACGCAAATCGCCGAGCTTGCCTCGCGGCGAGCCCGGCAAATCAGCCAGCCTGAGGGGGAGAGTTATCCCAGACGACGCAGGAAGTGACGGGTCGCCTCTTCCCTTGGCTGGGCAAAGAGTTCCTTGGACGGAGCCTGCTCGACAACGACACCCTGATCCATGAAGATCGTGCGGTCGGCGACGTCCCGCGCGAAGTTCATTTCATGGGTGACGATGACCATCGTCCGATGCTCTTGGGCCAGCGAGCGGATGACATCAAGCACTTCACCGACAAGCTCTGGATCGAGCGCGGAGGTGGGCTCATCGAATAAGATGACTTCCGGCTCCATCGCAAGCGCACGCGCGATGGCCGCACGCTGCTGTTGTCCGCCCGACATCTGGGAAGGATACGCCGCTGCTCTCGCGGCAAGCCCTACCCTCTCCAGAAGAGCCATCCCTCGCGCTTCAGCTTCTTTTTTCGCCATGCCTTTGACGATGACCAGCCCCTCGATCACATTCTCAAGAGCGGTTCGGTGTGGGAAGAGGTTGAAGTTCTGGAATACGAAGCCGGCACGAAGGCGAAGGGCGCGAAGCTCGCCCTGTTGCCGGCTTAGCGGCACAGTGCAGTTGATCGTATGCTCACCGAGGCGGATGGTGCCGACCTGTGCTTCTTCCAGTCCATTCAGACACCGCAGCATGGTGGTTTTGCCTGAACCGGACCGCCCGATTACCGCGACGACCTCGCCGCGAGCGATCTCCAGGTCGATCCCCTTCAGAACTTGCAACGTGCCATAAGACTTATGAAGGCCGCGAACTTCGATCATGGATTTGTTGGTCATCGCGTTACGCCTTTCGTTGAATGTGGCGCGTCGCGCGGCGTTCGAGATCCCACTGCAACGACGAAAGTACCGTGGAGATCACCCAATAGATGCCGGCAGCCGCGAGATACATTGCGAAAATCTGGAAGGTTCGCGCCGTGATGAGCTGGGCCTCGCGGAAAAGATCGGGAACCTGGATCGTCGCGGCAAGCGAGGTGTCCTTCACCAAAGCGATGAAGCTATTGGAAAGGGGCGGAATGGCTATACGGCTCGCTTGGGGAAGGATCACGCGACGCATCGTCTGCGTCCACGTCATCCCGATGGTCGAAGCTGCCTCCCACTGGCCGCGGTCCACGGCGGAGATTGCCGAACGGAGGATTTCCGCATTGTAGCCCGCCACGCTAAGTGTAAAGCCGATCAATGCGGACGGCACGGGACCGAGCGTAATCCCGAATTCCGGTAGGCCGTAGTAGATGATGAACAGCTGCACCAGCAACGGAGTGCCGCGGATGAACGACACGTAGATGCGCGCCGGTATACTGAGAATCCGCTTTGGCGACAAACGCGCCAAAGCGATCAGAAAACCCAAAACGAGGCCGAATGCCATCGAGGCAACGCTCAGGCCGATGGTGTAGACCACACCCCGCAGAAGATACGGGGCGGACTGTACGATGAGATCGATACTAGATTGCATTCGTAGACATCCTCGAAGATTGGAGAGCCCGCAGGGCGTGCTGGGTTACTTCGTGATGTCGATGCCGAACCACTTTTCAGAGATTGACTTCATGGTGCCGTCGGCCTGCATGTCGGCGATTGCCTTGTCGATAGCTGCCTTGAACTCAGGATCCTTGCGAAGCGCTACGCCCTGTTCCTGCTTGGCGAACGACTCGCCGCCCGGAACGAAGATACCGCCGGTCTTCTTCATATAGTCGGCAGCGACCACACGGTCGTTGAGCACGGCATCGACACGGCCCGACTTCAGGTCGTTGTACTTCGTCGGCTCGTCGTCATAGGTGCGGATATCGGCGCCGGGGACATTTTCCTTGAGATACTGTTCGAAGTTGGTGCCGAGACCGACGCCGACAGCATGACCAGCGAGCTTGTCGGGCGAAGTCAGGGTGTCCTTGAGTTCCGGACGGGTGATGATCTGGATACCGGAGATCGTGTAGGGCGTCGAGAAATCATAGGACTTCTGGCGCTCCTCGGTGATCGTCACCTGATTGATGACCACGTCGATACGACCGGAACCGAGTGCGGCGAGGATACCGTCCCACTTCGTCGGCGAGAAGTTCGCCTTCAGGCCGAGGCGTTCGCAAAGCGCGTTGGCGAAATCGACGTCGAAGCCGACGAGTTTGCCGGACTCGTCCTGATAGTTAAAGGGGGGATAGGTCCCCTCGAGGCCGACGACCAGCTCACCTTTTTTCGCGATTGCTTCCGGCACACCCTTGGCCGGCTCCGCGAATGCAGTGCCCGCACCTGCGATCGCGGCCATGCCGAGCATGACGACAACCCCGAATTGACGCCGATTGAAAAGATTCATTGCCTACTCTCCCATATTGCGGCCGTGATTGGCCAATTCGACTTAGTTCCCGACTGGTGCGGGTTTCACAAAGTCCGGGACACGGATTTCAGTAAGTCGCGGACAGCGATTTCAGTAAGTGCGGGACAGTGATTTCGCAAAGTCGCGGACAGTTTCGCGACTGATTTAGATTGAATTTCGTGAGCGCCGATCTGGCATTTTTTCACCTCGTGATTTGAGCGAGGACAAGATGCCTAGACGGAAGCAAGCGAGACATACCGACGTGAAGGATATCCGATCCATCCTGCGGCTTACGTTCGAACAGGGATTGTCGATACGCGCCGTTTCCCAGCGATTGAAGATAAGCAAGACGTCGATTTCGACGTATCTTCTGCGGGCGCGCGAAGCCGGGCTTGCGATCTGGCCCCTGCCAGCAGATCTGGACGAAGACGCCGTTCTCGAGCAGCGCCTGTTTCGGCGCATGGGCCGACCACCTCGTGACACTGATGAGCCGGATTGGTCCAAGGTCGCCACCGAGCTGAAGCGCAAGGGCGTGACGCTCAATCTTTTATGGCAGGAATACCGGGAAGCTCATCCCGACGGCTATGGCTACACTTGGTTCTGCTGCCGGTATGCCGATTATGAGAGCCGTGCCAAACCTACCTATCGCAGTCGTCATGTCGGCGGGGTGGCGATGGAATGCGATTATGCTGGCCACACGGTCCCGATTATTGACCCTTCCAGTGGCGAGATACGAGCAGCACAAATCTATGTGGCAGTGCTGAGCGCATCGCAGTTGACCTTTGCTTATGCCAGTTTCAGTCAGAAGCTGCCGGACTGGATCGAAGCCAACCAGCGGGCCTTCAGCTTCTTCGGTGGCGTAACCAAGACCACGGTTTGCGATAACCTCAAGGCGGCCGTCGCCAAAGCGTTATGGTTCGAGCCCACCTTGAATGCGACCTTTGCCGCTTTCGCCGAACATTACGATACGACGGTGGTTCCAGCACGCCCGCGCAAGCCTCGCGACAAAGCATCTGCGGAAGGAACGGTTCTCATTGTTGAGAGGTGGGTCTTGGCCAGGCTCCGGAACGAAAGATTCTTCAGCCTTGCCGACCTGAACGTCCGCATCAGCGCTTTGATCGAAGACCTCAACAATCGGACGATGCGGCGCTATGGCAAATCTCGGCGCGCCTTGTTCGATGAGGTAGAGCGCGCGCAGTTGAAGCCGCTGCCTGCAACGCCCTTCGAATATGCAGAATGGAAGACCGCTAAAGTCCACCCCGATTACCATGTCGAGGTCGACAGAACGTTCTATTCTGTGCCGCATGGGCTGATCGGGAAGCGGGTCGACATCCGATTAACCTACCGGGCCGTCGAAATCTTTTGCGATCACAAGCGTATAGCAAGTCACATCCGGAGCTCGCAACGCTCTGGCCACGTCACGGTCAACCAACACATGCCAAAGGCCCACCAGCGCTACGCAAACACGACGCCTCAGGCATTGCGCTGGGAGGCAGCCAAGGTCGGGGTCAATACGGCGACTTTTATTGAACGCCTGCTCAGTGATCGCCCCCACCCCGAACAGGGCTATCGATCGGCCCAAGGCATTCTTTCCTTGGCACGCCGTTACCAACCTGGTCGGCTGGAACTGGCTTGTGAACGGGCGCTGGTGATCAACGCGCTGAGTTATTCGTCTGTCGCCAACATTCTCAGATCGGGTCTCGATCAAGCTCCGGCCATGAGCGAGACCGTGAAGCCGGCTCCGCCGCACGGCAATATCCGCGGCAAAACCTACTATCAATAAAAGGACATCAGATGCTGACACATCCGACACTCGAACAAATGAATGCGCTTGGTCTGGCCGGTATGGCAACGGCCTATCGCGAGCTCCTCGAGCAGGCTCACGGAAATGATTTGAGCTTCGACGAGCGACTGGGGTTGATGCTTGATCGCGAGATCGCTCTCAGAACGGACCGAAGACTGACAAACCGGCTCGCCACCGCCAAACTCCGCTTTGCCAACGCCTCAATCGAAGACATCGACTTCGGATCGCATCGGGGCCTGGATCGTCGAAACATTCTGTCTTTGGCACAGGGTGGATGGCTCAAGGCGAACGAGAACCTGATCCTGACAGGCCAGACGGGAACAGGAAAGACATGGATCGCATGTGCCTTTGCACGCCAGGCGGCCCGCCTCGACCACTCGGTGCTCTATATGCGAATGCCACGCTTGTTCGAAGACCTCGCACTTGCCAGGCTGGACGGGCGCTTTCCGCGCCTCATCGACAAGCTAGCGCGTGTCCACCTGCTCGTGTTGGATGACTGGGGAACCCATACCCTGAACGACCGGCAGCGCCTCGATCTCCTGGAAATCTTCGAGGAAAGATACCGCCGAAAATCAACCCTCATCACCGCCCAGCTCCCAGTGGCCGCCTGGCATGAGATGATAGGCGAAGCCACCTTAGCCGACGCAATCCTGGACCGAATTGTTCACAACGCCCATCGCATAACGCTTGAAGGTGACAGCATGCGCAAACGAAAAAATACATCACTATTGACCGGCGCCGAAATAAACGAGATCAATCACCCGTAACAGCAATCAGGCTGGCGGAGTTCAATCGATCCCGCTGTCCGCGACTTAGCGAAACGCTTGTCCGTGACTTGCCGAAATGACCGTCCCGTTTAACCGAAATCCGCAACTGGACGGTATATAAATAACGTGTGATCGTCAAGCAGGGTTGATTCGATTCTCAAGGATGCTCGTGGAATTACGCATCCCCTGCGCTGCCGGCGCTAGCGCAAGAACACATGGATCACGACTCGCCGGCGAGCGCGACCAACCTTTCCTTCAGGTTGACTTCAATCTCAAAAAACTCCTGTGAGGTGATGCCTCCATGCGGATCCCGCTTGCCGGGGATTGTCACACCTTTCGCGCGAAGGCGCTCAAGTTGGTCAGCGACGCGCTCTCCAAACCCACTAGTCGCTGCTTCAGGTTCCAGCGCGATGATTGAAAGTCCGGTGTCGAGCGGACGGTCGCCGTCATAAAGATCGCCAGCGTCAAGCGACCACGCAGCTCCAGACAGACCCGCCGACATTATCTCGACGAGGAGCGCAAGATTTGCGCCTTTGTAACCGCCAAACGGTAGGAGTGCTCCTAATATCGCCTGTGCGGGATCCGTCGTTGGAACGCCTGCGGCATCGATAGCCCACCCGCCAGGGATAGCTTCTCCAGCCAATGCTGCCTTCTTGATGTTCACAAACGCTGTCGCGCTCGACGCCTGGTCGATAACCATGGGGCTCATTGGCGCCGGTAGGGGCACCCCGAACGCGAGTGGATTCGTGCAAAACACCCGCTCGCCACCAATGCGCGCTGCCATTAAAGCCGGCCCGTTTGTGAATGCCAATGCGACTAAATCCACCTCGGCGAGCCTTCGCACATAATATCCGAGTTCTCCAGTAGTGTAGCTGTTTCGTTGGGCCAATGCGGCGATTCCGCAAGTTCGGGCGCTTCGAACGAGGGTATTGAACACCAGGTCGAAGCAGTGTTGCGCTACACCGCCGTCCGCATCAGCGTGGAGAAATGCTGGAAACGACCCGTCAAACCGAGGCGTTGCTTTTCCGTTAATGCGGCCCACCTTCAAGCTGTCCAGATAGGTGGGCAGGTGGGCAATTCCCATTTGATGGCGTCCGGCCCGATCGGCTGAGATGAGCGCGCAAATAATCGACCGCGCCATCTCCTCCGTTGCCCCCGCCGCAACACAAGCCGCCATGGCGAGGTCCGTGATTTCGTGGACCGGCACTCTCGTAGTTGACATCGCTTGCCCCTCCCCAAAGGCCAGCGCAAATAGAAGAGACCTGCGTTAACGTCGGCAAATCCGCAGAATGCAATCCGGCCGCCGCGATCTGGAGGCGACCGGAGGATTATCGTGCATTAAGCGAGCGAGAGCGCAGCGCAGCCATTGCGAATGCGGGCCATGCCCTCACGCAAGGCAGACTCCGCACTGGCAAACGAAATCCGGAAGAAACCGGAGCTGCCAAACGCCGAGCCGGGTACGACAGCCACGCCCCAGTCATTGAGAAGGTAGTTGCATAGCGCTTCGTCATCGCCAATCACCTGACCCGACGAAGTCTTGCCGCCCACAAGCTGACGCCAGTCGACGAAAGCGTAGAACGTACCGGCCGGTGCCTCGCATGCAAGATTCGGAATGGTGGCGAGTTCCGCCATCACGAGATCACGGCGTTTGCGGTATTCGCTGAGATACTGCTTGACGCTTTCCTGTGGCCCGGTCAGCGCTTCAGCCGCTGCGGCCTGCGCAATCGAGCAGGTGCAAGAGGTGGATTGGCTGAGAACCGCACGAATCGCCTTCATCAGCGGCGCCGGACCGCCGCCGTAACCGATACGCCAGCCCGTCATCGCATAGGCTTTGGACACACCGTTCACGGTCAAAATCCGGTCTCGCAGGTTGGGCCGCAGTTGAGCTGGTGTGACGAAGGCCTCATCCTGATAGATGAGGTGTTCATACATATCATCGACCATGAACCATACCTGCGGATGGCGTGCGAGCACATCGAGGATCGGTTCGTAGTCTTCCTTGCGATAGATGGAGCCGGTCGGGTTGGACGGCGAGTTGATTAGGAGCCAGCGCGTACGCGGCGTGATGGCCCGTTCCAGATCTTCTGCCCGAAGGCGGAACCCATCTTCGGAACGCGTCTGGAGAATGATGGGCGTCGCGCCCATCATCTCGACGATGTCGCTATAGCTGACCCAATACGGAGCCGGAAGGATGACCTCGTCACCAGCCTGGATCGTGGCAAAGAATGCACTGAAAAGGAGCATTTTTGCGCCTGTCGTCACCACGATCTCATCTGCGGTGAAGTCGAGTCCATTCTCGCGTTTGAATTTCTCGCGCACGGCAGCCTTGATCGCCGGCGAGCCATCGAGAGCGGTATAGTGGGTATCCCCAGCACGCATCGCTTTGATCGCCGCTTCCTGAATGTTCTCAGGTGTATCGAAATCCGGCTCACCGACGTGAAGACCGACAATATCGCGGCCTTGGCGGCTAAGCTCTGCCGTCGCGGCCATCATGCGGGAGATTGCCGAAGGTCCGACCTTCGACAGGGCGTTCGACGGCTTGAAGACCGCAGCGGCCGAAGTGTGGATGTCTGCCATGTCTAATTCCTCTTCCAATTCACGGGGTGTTGCTGCGAAACCGAGTCGCCAACAGGGTCGGCGGCTCGCTTGATTATCGATGCGTTTTCGTAACCTCGGCGCCTGTCCGAAGGCTCCTGACGCTTGTCGTGATCCATGGCCTGACCGTTCGTGCCGAGGCCGTTGAGAATGATCTCGCAGTATTCCATCGCGAAAGAGGAAGCGGGGCGCCCGTGTCCGGGCTTGAACCAACGAACCATCCAATTAAGCATCGAAAGGATCGCTCGGCTGATCGCACGGGAATCCGTGTTTCGATAGCGGCCGTTGGCGATGCCGGCGAGCACGATACTCCGAAGAAGCTCCTCATAGGCATCGCGTAGGTCCTGGGCTTCCTCAAGAAGTCCGTTGTTCTCCATCCCGCCATAACCCACCAGCATCGTAACAAACCCATGGTAGTGGGTCTCGAAGTAGTCGGCGTGTGCCGTCATGAAGCGGCAAAGCGCTTCGGGCGCGTCGTGCTGGCCGTCGACGGCCATCGTCACTGCGTCAAGAAGGCCTTGCAGTGTCCTGACGATAATTGCCTCGTAGATTTCTTTCTTGTTCGGGAAGTAGTGATAAATAGCAGCTTTGGTGACACCGACAGCTTCCGCGACACTGCCCAGCGAGGCTCCATCGAAACCTTCGTGCGCAAACAACTCGGCCGCTTCATCGAGAATTTTGCCGCGCGCATTCTCCATCGTCGGTGGACGACCTTGGCGGCGGACGCGCTCCTTCTGCATTGGAGCTACTTTCCGCCCGTCGCCGGGATACCGGCAACTACGCCCATCTCCAAAAGCTGATCGACCCGATCTGCGCTCAGATCCAGCTCGGCCTGAAGGACTTGGCGGGTATGCTCGCCGACCTCGGGTGGAACTGTCGGCGGAGCAAACGGACTTTCCGACATGCGCAACGGGCTGCGCACGGAGCGGAAGGTGCCGATCCTTTCGGAAGGAACCGAAACGACAGTGTCCCGAAGGATTGCAACATCGCTAGCGAACGCCTGGCCGACAGTGCGAAGCTCGCCAGCCGGGACTCCGACGGCGCGAAGTTCGGCGAGAAGCTCATGCAGTTTACGATCGCGCAACTTGTCCTCGATGATCGGCAGTAACTCATCACGCGCCTCGGTTCGTCCTTTATTGGTGACGAACCGCTCATCCATCGCGAGATCCGGCAGACCGATGATCTTGCAGAACCGCCGGAACTGTTCGTCGTTTCCGACTGCGAGTGCAATTCGGCCATCGACGCAATCGAACAGTTGATATGGTACGATGCTCGGATGAGCGTTGCCATAGCGCAACGCTTCTCTTCCGGTATTGAGATGACCCGACGCGACGTTGGCCAACATGAACATCGCGCTGTCGGTCAGGCTGATGTCGAGCCACTGGCCCTTTCCGGTTCGTTCGCGCATAAACAGGGCAGCGAGAATTGCTTGCACGGCATTCATGCCCGATATGAGATCGATGAAGGCGACACCGAGCCGCATCGGCTCGCCATCCTTTTCGCCCGTAATCGACATGAATCCAGATTCAGCCTGGATAATGAAGTCGTAACCCGGACGCTCCTCCAGCTCGTGACCGCGGCCATAACCCGATATGGAACAATAGATGAGCCGAGGGTTGATGTCCTTCAGATCGTCATAGGTGAGCTTGAATTTCTTGAGCGAGGCCGGGCGGAAGTTCTCGATCAGGACATCGCTCTTTTTTGCGAGTTCAATGATCAGATCTCTTCCTTCCGGCTTGCCGATGTCGATCGCAACGCTCTTCTTGTTGCGATTTGCGCCCAGATAGTAGGTTGAAACACCCTCCACAGCCGGCGGCATCCACGTCCGGGTGTCGTCCCCGGTTCCAGGCTGCTCAATCTTCAGCACGTCAGCACCGAGATCACCCAACGTCATTGTTGCCCAGGGGCCGGCCAAAACGCGAGACAGGTCGAGAACCTTGATTCCGTTCAGTGCGACGCTCATCGGAAACGCGATCCTTCCTCTATCCGTTTCAACAAAATATCGGAGAAAGGCCTACGCGGATGAGGCGGGGCAGCTCTTCTCCTCACGGTGAATCGAGCCGCTTAATGCACCAGACTACTCGGGCGGAAGCGACCTAATTACTTACCGTCCGAACAGTATATAACTGATAGCGGCATGTCAATCGCCACGCCGCTCAGAATTTAGTGTCTTGGAGGCTACACGATAGCGTTGTGGCGCACCGCACAACCGGAGCCGCGGACGGCCTAGGAGGAAGTGTGTAAGGTTTTGGAGATAAACTTTTTGAAGCGGTCCGGTGCATCTTCAGAGAAGAGTTTTGCGGGCGGCGCGTCCGCGATGAGCGTACCCTTTTCCAGAAAAATGATGCGGTTCGAAACCTCCCGTGCGAAATTGATCTCGTGGGTGACAATGAGCATTGTTCGTCCCTCTTTAGCCAGATCTCGAATGACCTTCAGGACCTCCCCGACAAGCTCCGGGTCTAGCGCCGATGTCGGCTCATCGAACAGGATGGCTGCTGGCCGCTGAGCAAGCGCCCTTGCAATCGCTGCGCGTTGCTGCTGCCCGCCCGATAGGTGTCTGGGGTAACTGTTGGCTTTGTCGGAAAGCCCCACCTTCGCCAACAGTGACATTGCTTCGTCCACACATTCCGTTTTTGAACGCTTCTGAACATGGACCGGCGCTTCAATGACGTTTTCGAGGATCGACATGTGTGGCCATAGATTGAAGCCTTGGAACACCATCGCGACGTCTGACCGAATCCGGTCGAGCTGTTTTCGATCCGCGGGACGGGTTCCATTCTTGGTCGTTCGCATGGCGATTTCCTCGCCCCGGATGGCGATTGTTCCCGCGCTCGGGGTTTCGAGCATGTTGATGCACCGGAGCATTGTGGACTTGCCAGAGCCCGACGATCCAAGGATCGAGACCACCTCTCCTTCATGTGCTTCGAACGTGATGCCCTTTAGCACCTCAAGATCGCCAAAGTTTTTATGGAGGTCGCGAATGGAAATTACGGGAACGTTATTCGTCTCGATTGACGTCATGGCCGCGCCTCAATGTTTGTTTTGACGGGGAGATCGCGCTGATGCGGTGACAGACGGTATTCAAGTAGAGCGATCAGGCGGGTTATTATGAAGTTGAGCGTCAGATAAATTGCACCAGCGACGATAAACACTTCGAAAGCGCGAAATGTCTGGGAGATTAGCTCCGCAGCTATACCAGTTACTTCCATGATGGTGATGGTGGAAGCGAGGGAAGTTGCTTTTACCGCGAGAATGACTTCATTGCCGTAGGCTGGCAAAGCCTGCCGGAATGCGATCGGAAGGATGATGCGCCTGTACAGTAGAAAACCGGACATGCCGCAAGCCCTTGCCGCCTCAATCAATCCGGCCGAAACGGACTTTAGCCCTCCGCGGATGATCTCACTTCCATAGGCGCCGACGCTAAGCACTAGAGCAGTGATGGCGCACCAGTAAGGTTCACGGAAAAACGGCCAGACACCCCAACTCTGGAGTTCGTGACGGAACTGTCCGAGGCCGTAGTAGATGATGAACATCTGCAGGAGGAGCGGCGAGCCGCGTATGCAAAAGACGAAAAAGGCAACGCATTGGGAAGCGACGGGGACCCGCAGGTGCGCAACAATCGCCAGGGCTGTTGCCAGGACTGTCCCGACAAGTATCGCCGTTGCAGCCAATTCGAGCGTAATAGGCAAACCGGCAATGAGCCTGACGAAAGCCTGCCAGAGAAAACCGAAATCGATCACTGTTTAGCCCCCCATCCTGCACGCAGAGCGATACTCGGCGAAGCGGAAGAGAAGCGACGAGACCACGGTGATTGTCAGATAGAGCAGTCCAGCCGTGATAAAGAACTCAAACGGTCGGCGCGTTGAACCCGAAGCCATTTGAGCTTGCCGAAGCAGTTCCACAAGCCCGACGACCGAGATGAGGGCCGTCTCTTTCAGGGCCAATTGCCATGTGTTGCCGAGGCCCGGCAATGCGTAGTGCAGTACCTGTGGTGCAACGACGCGCCTGAACAGTAGCCAACGGCCCATGCCAACCGCATGAGCCGCCTCGATACTGCCCTTGGCAACAGTGTTGAAAGCGCCTCTAAGCACTTCAGCTTGATAAGCGGCAGAAATGATCCCGATCGCGAGAACCCCAGTAGCGAACGTAGGCATTCCAACAAAACCGTTCGCCCCGAAGAAGCCGGCGAAGGTCGACAAAAGTGAGTTTCCGCCGAAGTAGAGTAGATAGATGACCAGAAGATCAGGCACGCCTCGCAGTGTGGTCGTGTAAGCGTCGGCGACGCCACGAGCCAAACGGATTGGTGACATTTTTGCCCAGGCAACGAGGCTGCCAAGAATAGACCCGATGAGGAACCCCAAAACGGCGACAGCGGACGTGACGCCCGCGCCAGCGATGAGGACACGACCCCATCCTCCTTCACCAAAACCAACAAGATCAATGTAATTCATGCAGCCAACCCACAGCTTGTCCAATACACTGCGCATTTTCAGAAATTACTGATGTGAAGGGCACAGTGGCGGCCTGATCGAATTGGGGATAGCCCAATTGTCGAACTACGAGACACCTGCACGGCCGCGCTCCCTCAGCCACGCTCCTCCAGCGGCATCACAGTTCGCACAAAATATTTTTATTGCAAGGAATATTTTTATTAGATACAAAGTTTTTGTTCGATTGAAGTTTGGACGCGTCGAGAAAGTGTGCCAGGTCAATCAGACAGTCCGTCGGACGACCGTATGTCGGCGTCGCCAGCCGCCGGCGGTCATCACGGAATTGCATAAATATTTACATCCGTTAAAAGTTTTCAGCGCGTTGAAACTCAAAACGGTGTGAGGCCATGATCAATCAAAAGTCTGGGGGGAGGCATGCAGGAATGGGCTTGCGGGAGCGCCAACGCCTAATAAGGCGGGAGAACATTCTCGCTGCGGCGAGTGATTTGTTCGCGGCACACAGCTTCAATGAGGTTAGTCTCGAAGCCGTCGCCGCGCGCGCTACCGTCTCCGTCCCCACCATCTACTCCTTTTTCAAATCGAAGCACGATCTGCTGCTAGGCTTGCTTGAGGAGGACAGGCATATCCTTGAGCCGAATTTGGCGCGCGTTGTGGAGCGGCTGCCAAACGATCCTGTCCAGGCGATGGTGCTGATCGCCAAATCGGTCCTTTTGGATGGATATGATATTTCAAGAAAAGGCGTGTGGAGGGAGATCCTGGGGGCATCGATACACATGGGCCCTGAGCAGCGCAGCCAGTTCCGTGAGCTCCTCTCGATTACTGCAAAGCATGTGCGTGTCGCTTTGAACAAGCTTCGTGGGACAGGCTCGATCCATGATGATGTTGATCTGGATAGCGCAGCCCGCATTATCCATAGCGTCATACGGCACGTATTTGTCCTTTACATAACCAGTGAGGAAGCAACGGTCGATGATCTCACCGCCATGCTTGAAGAAGACCTGAAGACTGTCCTGCTTGGCATTGCGATAAGAGCTTAGCCCCTACGCATCCGCAAATCATGGATATCAAGACCTTGGATGGGGTCCGTAAAGGTCTCACCAGGAGCGGTGCATCTGTGCGTTTTTTCTGACGCCCTGCATGGATGTACGTGAAGGCAACGCAACAACATTCACACTGAGGAGGACTATCGATGAAAAAATTCTTGTCCAATCTACTTATCGTAGGGGCCTTTGTACTCCCCACGATGCCGGCGCATGCCGGGGAGTGGAAGAAGATCGTGATCGGCATGGACGTTAGTTATGCTCCCTGGGCATATACCGATGCCAACGGCAAATTCCTGGGATACGAAGTCGACCTCGCGAATGACCTCTGCAAACGCATGGAGGTCGAATGCGAACTCACATCGCAGCCTTGGGATACGATCATTCCCAGCCTGCAGGCCGGGAAGTTCGACGCCATCATCGCGGGAATGAACATCACGGAGGAGCGGCTGAAGGAGATCGATTTCTCTGTCTCTTATGCGGCGAGCCCGCGCGCTTTCCTGACGACGAAGTCGAGCAAATTCGCAAATCTTCCGCTTGGCGAATCCATCCTTGATCTGGAAAAGGACGCCGATTCCGCGACCAAGCAGATCGACGCGGTCCGCTCCGAACTCCCTGGCTCGACGCTCGGCGTGCTGACCGCTTCCGCCAACACCCTCTTCGTCGAGAAGAACTTCGCCGACGTCGCGGAGATTCGGCAATACAAGACCGCCGAACAATACGTACTCGACCTCCAAGCCGGCCGCATTGATATCGCTTTCGATACACTGCCCTACCTGATGGGTGTTCTCAAGGGCGCGGATGGCGGCGATATGGTTGTCGTCGGGCCGAAGCTTGCGGGCGGCCTGCTAGGTGCTGGCGCCGGCGTTGGCCTTCGCAAGAGCGATGCGGATCTCAAAGCAATGTTCAACAAGGCTATTGAGGACGCGAAGAAGGACGGAACGATCAAGGCGCTCACCATCAAATGGTTCGGCGCGGATCTTTCGCCGACGTAAACTTGCAGAATATTCCTTCAGACCGCATGTTGGCTTTACATACCGACTAGTCGCTTAATAATTCAAACTCAATGGAGATGATTCTTCATGTATTTCAACTTAAACCGACGGGCATTTTTCGCAGTAACTGCGCTTTGCCTGACATCCCTGACCGCTCTGGAAGCCACGGCCGCAGCCGACGTCTTGCCGTCGACAATCGCCGGAAAGGGTGAACTTGCGATTGGTCTCGAGTCGACCTATCCCCCCTTTAATTTTCAGGATGAATCCGGCAATCTCGTCGGGTTCGAGGTCGATTTTGCTAACGATCTCTGCAAGAGGCTCGGACTGACGCCTAGATATGTGCCGACACAGTTTGACGGCATTCTCGCGGCTCTCGCGTCTGGTAGGCTCGACGTCGTGATCAACCAGATCACCATCACTCCGGAACGTCAGAAGAACTACGATTTCTCGGTTCCATACACGATCACCAAGATCCAGATGGTCACTCGGAAAGAACTCGCAGCCGAGCTGACGGCACCTGAAAAGCTTTCAGGGCGCGCCGTTGGCGCGGTGCTCGGCACGAACTTCGAGCAATGGGCTCGTGCCAACGTCCCTGACGCGGACGTCAAGACCTACGACCTCGACGCCACCATGTATCGCGATTTGAAGGCGGGCCGGATCGACGTGGCCCTCAACGACACGATGGTCGCGGCGAGTCTGATCAAAAAAGCCGATTCGGGCTTCGTCACGGCGGGCGAACCGTTCGCCCCCCAAGAGCAGGCGGTCGCAATGCGAAAAGACCCGGCACTGAAAGCTGCCATCGACAAAGCCATCGAAGAAATGAAAGCCGACGGCACTTTGACGGCCATGTCGATCAAATGGCTCGGTGTCGATGTCTCGAAGTGAGACCGTGCGTTCCTACCATCAAGCAGGAGAGCTGCGAATGCAGCTCTCCACAAAGAAAGTGAATGAAGATGACGATGATACCCAACTCCAATGAAGCGCGGGATATTGCGTACCACTTCCACGCCTATACTGATGCCCGGAAGCATGAAGCGACGACGCCGCTTATCATTGACCGGGCTGAGGGGGCTTACGTCTACGACAGCAACGGGAAGCGCTACCTTGAAGGCATGGCCGGCCTTTGGAGCGTCGCCGTCGGCTTCGGCGAGCGGCGTCTCGTGCAAGCCGCTGCACGGCAGATGGAACGCCTGAGCTTTGGCCACAATTTTACTAGCCGGACGCATATGCCGGCGATCGATCTTGCGGAAAAGCTAGTAGAGATCGCCCCGGTCCCGATGAGCAAGGTGTTCTTCACGAATTCCGGTTCCGAAGCCAATGATACCGCAATCAAGATGATCTGGTACAGGTCGAATGCGCTCGGCCAGTCCCAGCGGAAAAAGCTTATTGCCCGAGAACGCGCCTATCATGGTGTCACGCTGGCCTCGGGCAGCCTGACCGCTTTCTCCTACAATCACGAATCCTTCGACATGCCCATTGCCAACGTCCTACGTACGGGCAGCCCCCATTTCTGGCGCGATGCGGAACCTAGTGAAAGCGAAGAGGATTTTGCATCCAGAAGGGCGAACGAACTGGAGAAGCTGATCCTCGATGAAGGTCCGGAGACAATCGCTGCCTTCTTCGGCGAGCCGGTCCTCGGCGCCGGAGGTGTTGTCGTTCCTCCGCGGACCTACTGGGAGAAGATTCAGGCCGTTCTGCGGAAATACGATATACTGTTGGTCGCTGACGAGGTCGTGTGCGGCTTCGGCCGAACCGGTAACATGTTCGGTTCCCAGACGTACGATATCAAACCGGACATTATGGTTCTCTCGAAGGCGCTCTCCTCGTCATACCTTCCGATTTCCGCTCTGCTCGTGAATGACAAGGTGTACCAACCGATTGCTGACGAGAGCCATCGCATAGGCACCTTCGGCCACGGCTTTACCGGCGGTGCGCATCCGGTTGCGGCGGCCGTGGCACTCGAAAACATCGCCGTCATCGAAGATCGCGACCTCGTCGGCAACGCATCACGCGTCGGTCAATACCTGCGTGACGGCCTGCAACGTTTCTCGGATCATCCGTTGGTGGGAGAGGTTCGTGGCGTTGGATTGGTCGCCGCCGTGGAACTGTTCAAGCAGAATTTCCCAAATGCAGCCGGCCTCAAGAACGGAGAACTGGGCGCCAAGGCAAATGCGTATCTCGCCGAGGAGGGCGTGCTTTTGCGCGCAGCCGTCGACGCGCTCACGATTTGCCCGCCTCTCACGATCACCGTGGGGGACGCAGACTTCTTAATCGAGAAGATCGGCAAGGTTCTCAATCGAGTTACAGCGGAACTCGCCGCATAGCGTACGCGAAATACGGATGGCAGACCACGATAGCGTAGCGGACCGGAGTTTCATGCCCCGGTCCGCATTCGCAGCGATGCTGACGGGACTGATGATCCAACGGCTCGAATTCATTCGGTATTTTTCGAATCGGGTCTCCCGGCTTATTTACTTACCGTCCAAACAGTATATAAATGCTTTAAATGCCATTGGTGGCGCAAGCGAACAGGTGAGACTACATGGCTCTCGATTCAGACACGATGAATGAACTGGTGAATACGGTCGGGCGTTTCGTTAGAGAGCGTCTTCGTCCTCTCGAGGAACAGGTCGCCGATAACGATGCTATCCCGGTCGAAATCCGCCAGGAGATCGCGAATTTAGGTCTATTCGGCCTGACGATTCCCGAAGAGTACGGCGGCCTTGGTCTCAATATGGAGGAAGAAGTCCGGATCGCACTGGAGCTGGGCAAGACCTCTCCCGCCTTCCGCTCGCTTATCGGGACCAATAACGGTATCGGCTCGCTCGGCCTCATTCTCGACGGCACGGAAGAGCAGAAGCAGCGGTATTTGCCTCGCCTTGCCACCGGCGAACTCATCAGCTCATTCGCGCTGACCGAGCCGGAAGCTGGCTCGGATGCTGCGTCGGTACGAACCACTGCAAAGCGCACTGAGAACGGCTATGTGATAAATGGCACGAAACGCTTCATCACAAACGCCCCTCACGCCGGTCTTTTCACCGTTTTCGCACGCACTGACGCCTCGAAGCCCGGCGCCCAAGGTGTCTCGGCGTTTCTGGTCGAAGCAGGAACGCCCGGCCTTTCGCTCGGCCCCATCGACCGCAAGATGGGTCAGAAGGGCTCTCATACGTCGGATGTGATTTTGGAGGATTGCCTGGTCCCGTTCGACGCGCTTCTCGGCGGCGTTGAGAACCAGGGCTTCCGTACAGCCATGAAGACGTTGGATCGCGGTCGCCTGCACATCTCGTCGATCTGTGTTGCAATGGCCGAACGCTTGATCGAGGACAGTTTGCGCTATGCAATGGACCGCAAGCAGTTCGGACAACCGATCGCCGAATTCCAGCTCATCCAGGCGATGCTCGCCGATAGTCGCACGGAAGCCTACGCCGCACGTTGCATGGTGCTGGAAACTGCACGGCGCCGTGATGCAGGCCAGGACGTGACGACCGATGCCGCGTGCTGCAAGATGTTCGCAAGCGAGATGGTCGGTCGAGTCGCCGACCGCGCCGTGCAGATTCATGGCGGAGCCGGCTATATGGCCGAATACGGCATCGAACGGTTCTATCGCGATGCTCGGCTGTTCCGCATCTACGAGGGCACCACGCAGATCCAGCAGATTGTGATCGCCAAGAACATGATCAAGGCCGCCTCGTAAGCGTCCCCTCACTCAGCCTTCGTTCTTCGGCGGGCTTGCAAGCACGGCGTCGGAGGGAGGCTGGACCGACGGCTCGAACAATCCTTACGGAGCCCGCTATGACTACAGAGACCCCCTCGCCCCTCGTTCAGAAATTTGGCTCAGGTCTTACCACCACCGAAATCGTTGATGGTGTCGGCCTGGTTTCGATCGACAATCCGCCTGTCAATGCGCTCTCGCGCGATCTTCGCGAAGCTATGATCGACGCCATCAACCATCTCGCTGCGAAACACGACGTTCAGTCGATCGTCCTTCTTGGAAAAAACGGTACGTTCATCGCCGGAGCCGACCTAAAGGAGTTCGGCAAACCCCTGACCGATCCCACATTGCCGGATGTCATTGAAACCATCGAGCAGTGCTCGAAGCCAGTCATCGCGGCAATCGAAGGGGCGGCACTCGGCGGTGGCTACGAAATCGCCCTCGGTTGCGACGCGCGGATCGCGACGGAAAAGGCTGCCGTCGGACTGCCGGAAGGAACCTTCGGAATAATTCCAGGTGCCGGGGGCACCGTCCGACTGCCTCGGGTGACTGATGCCGTCACCGCACTCGACATGATCGCGTCTTGCCGTCAAGTCAAAGCTCCAGAAGCCAAGAACCTCGGCCTCATCGACGCTATTGTTGGGAAAATTCCAGACGATGCGATAGCCTATGCTCGTGCCTTCGGGACCACGAAGATCAGATTAAGGGACAGAGAACCAAAGCCCTTCGATCACAAGGCGTTTGACCTTGCCGTCCAGCAGGTCTTGAAACGCGGTCGCGGGCGACCCTTCGTCTTCGACCAGACCGAAGCAATCTGGCAGGCAGTCACGGTTCCCTTCGATGACGCGCTCGCGTCAGCCCGCACCGCATTTCGGCGCCTTCGCGATTCCGATGAGTCGGCGGCCCTGCGGCATCTTTTCTTTGCGGAAAGACAGGCCGCGCGTATTGAGGGCCTTGCGGACGCTTCTCCCTTATCGGTCAAGACGGTCGGTGTCGTCGGAGCCGGAACGATGGGCGCGGGGATCGCCGCCGCTTTTCTCGCAGCAGGCTATCCGGTGAAGCTTACGGACCTCAAAAAAGAGGCTCTGGCAAGCGCTCGGACCCGCATTGAAGGTTTTCTCGCGAAAGCCTCGAATCCCGCCGAGCTTACATTGGTCGATAATTTCGAGGAACTTTCAGATTGTGATCTGCTCCTCGAAGCTGCCTTCGAGGATCTGGCGGTGAAGACCGACCTCATGGCTCGTTTCGACAGTTTCGCTAAGGCTAACGCGATCCTCGCGACCAACACTTCCTATCTGGATGTCAATGTCATAGCAGCCGCGACGGCGCGCCCTCAATCCGTTGTTGGACTGCATTTCTTCGCGCCGGCACACATCATGAAGCTTCTGGAAATTGTTCGGGGCGATGAAACATCGCCGGAAGTCCTGCAGGCTGCTTTTGCGATCGCAAAACGGCTTCGGAAGGTCGCCGTTGTTTCCGGAGTCGGAGAAGGCTTCATCGGCAACCGCATATACAACGCTTACCGCGCGCAGAGCGAAGCGATGCTCATCGATGGCGCTAGCCCGGATGAAATTGATACCGCCCTTGAAGCGCTCGGTTTTGCCATGGGGCCGTTCAGCGTATCGGACCTGTCAGGGCTCGATATTGCTTGGGCTAACCGGAAGCGAAAGCAGGAGGCACGCGGGGAAAAGAGCGGTGACGTTCCGGTTCTCGAATGGCTCGTTGAAGCTGGGCGGCTCGGGCGAAAGACTGGTGCCGGCTGGTATCGGTATGACGATGGTCAGCGTGCGTCAGACCCAGACGTGAGAAATCTCATCGCGAAGGCGCGGGCGCAATATGGCGCTGCGCCGCGGTCGCTTGATCGGGACGAGATCCAGGAGCGCGCGCTTTGCGCGATCGTCAACGAAGCGCTGCTCGTTCTGGAGGACGGCATTGCTGCGCGATCGTCCGATATCGATCTCGTCCTGATCAACGGATACGGCTTTCCGAAATATCTTGGCGGGCCGCTCTTCTGGGCGAAACGTCAGCCGCGCGAACGGCTGGAACGCATTCTCGCAACCGTGGCTGGCGACGGCCGCGTCGGGAATCTCGCGTTGCTCGACTGAATCAACCCATACTCTATGGAGGAATCCGATGTCCGCAGCTTACATCTGCGCCTATATCCGCACGCCAATCGGCCGCTTCGGTGGCTCGCTCTCTTCCGTGCGGGCAGACGATCTCGGCGCCATCCCCTTGAAGGCGATCATGGCGCAAAATCCCAACCTCGACTTCGAAGCCATTGATGAAGTGGTGTTCGGATGCGCCAACCAGGCGGGCGAGGACAATCGGAATGTCGCGCGTATGTCGTCGTTGCTCGCAGGCCTGCCTGTCAGCGTTCCCGGCACGACCATCAACCGGCTGTGCGGCTCCGGCATGGATGCCACAATCACCGGTGCGCGCGCCATTGTTTCGGGTGAGGCTGATCTGGTAATTAGCGGCGGCGTCGAAAGCATGAGCCGTGCGCCGTTCATCGTGCCGAAAGCCGAGACGGCCTTCTCTCGCTCGATGGAGATCCACGACACAACGATAGGCTGGCGCTTCATCAATCCTCTCATGAAGAAGCAGTACGGGGTCGACTCGATGCCGGAGACCGCTGAAAACGTGGCGGATGAATTCAAGATCAGCCGCGATGACCAGGATGCTTTTGCTGTACGTTCTCAAGCGAAAGCCGCCCAGGCCCAGGCAAATGGCCGCTTCGCTAAAGAGATCACCCCGGTCACGATCCCGCAAAAGAAGGGCGACGCACTGATCGTCGACACGGACGAACATCCCCGCGCGACAACCATCGATGCTCTCGGCAAGCTCCGACCGATTGTCCGCGCCGACGGCACTGTTACGGCCGGCAATGCTTCAGGCGTTAATGACGGTGCAGCGGCGATCCTTCTAGCATCCGAAGCGGCCGTCAAGAAATACGGCCTGACTCCGATCGCACGCGTTCTTGGTGGCGCGACCGCAGGTGTAGCACCGAGGATCATGGGATTTGGCCCTGCGCCGGCGACCAAAAAGCTGATGTCCCGCCTTGGAATGCGCCAGGAGCAGTTCGATGTCATTGAGCTCAACGAAGCGTTCGCATCTCAAGGGCTTGCGACGTTGCGTGACCTTGGCATCGTCGACGACGATCCTCGCGTGAATCCAAATGGGGGTGCCATCGCCCTAGGACATCCATTGGGTATGTCGGGCGCTCGGATCACGGGCACGGCGGCGCTGGAGCTGGCGAACACCGGCGGCAAATTCGCCCTCGCGACCATGTGCATCGGCGTTGGTCAGGGCATCGCGATCGCCCTCGCGTCAGTATAAGCATTGAAGGCTGGGCGGCGTCTCGTCGCCCATTTCCGAATTCCAGCTTGTTGTTCGTCACCTGAATGAACGTTGGCGTGCAGAACAGAAAAGCCGCAACCTGGTCGGGCTGCGGCTTTTTCCTTAACCATCACTTTCAGATTGCTTTACGCCATGGCCCGCAGGTCAGGCTTACGCTTTCGACGCGAGGCAAAAGGCCCAAAGGGGATCTCCGGCGGCGCGAAGGTCTCCGCGCTCGCCCGGTCCCAGCGATCGTACCAATCCGCCAACTCCGGAATTTCCTCCTCCGACAGCAGAAACCCTTCGGGCAAATATGGATACGCCTCATTGCCATCAAGGAATTCGTTGTCCGACTGGCGGAACATGAAGTGGTACGGCATGAAGTCGCGAGGATCGGTCAGGCCTGCGGCGCCGGCAATCTCGCTCAAGGCGCGCATCGTATTGCGATGGAAACGCGCGACACGGTCGCTCTTATCACCTACATCAATAGCACGCTGACGGGCCTGATCTTGCGTGGCGATCCCAACCGGGCACTTGTTCGTATGGCATGCCTGAGCCTGGATACAGCCTACGGCAAACATAAAGCCCCGGCCGGAATTACACCAGTCTGCACCAAGAGCAAGTGCGCGGGCGATATCGAACGCGGAAATGATCTTCCCCGCTGCGCCGAGCCTGATATCGTTGCGAATGCCCGCGCCACGAAGCGCGTTATGAACGAAGGTCAGGCCCTCAAGCATCGGCATGCCGACCCGATTGGCGAATTCCACCGGAGCGGCTCCTGTTCCTCCTTCCGCACCGTCAATCACGATGAAATCCGGTTTGATTCCGGTTTTCACCATAGCCTTCACCATGCCGAGAAACTCACGGCGATGACCGATACAGAGCTTGAAGCCTACCGGCTTACCGCCAGATAGTTCGCGCAATCTGGCGACAAATTCCATCAGACCGACAGGCGTGGAGAACGTGCTGTGTGCTGGCGGTGAGATGCAGTCTACACCCATGGGAATGCCCCGCGCCTCGGCAATTTCAGGCGAGATTTTCGACGCCGGAAGCATACCGCCGTGACCAGGCTTCGCGCCTTGGCTTAGCTTGACCTCGATCATCTTTATCTGAGGGTCGGCAGTGATTGCAGCAAACTTCTCCTCTGAGAAGCTTCCATCGTCTTCCCGACACCCGAAATAGCCGGAGGCGACCTGATAAATTAGGTCGCCACCACCTTCGCGGTGGTAGCGGCTGATCCCCCCTTCCCCGGTGTCATGGGCGAAGCCGCCCTTCTTGGCTCCCCGGTTCAGAGCTGAAATCGCGTTGCCGGAAAGGGCACCGAAGCTCATTGCGGAAATATTATAGAGGCTGGCATCATAGGGCTGGCGACAACTGCTCCCACCGATACTCACCCGGAAATCGAAGTCGGTGATATGTGTTGGCGTGGCAGAGTGGGTGAGCCACGAATAGCCGGCGCCATAAACATTTTCGATCGTCCCAAACGGTCTTTTGTCCTCGACACCTTTTGCGCGTTGATAGACCAGCCCTCGCGCCTGCCGGCTGAACGGAACCTCCTCGTGATCAGCCTCGATCATATACTGTCGGATTTCCGGACGGATGCTTTCCATGAGAAAGCGGATATGGCCGATCACCGGATAGTTCCGAAGAATAGCATGCCTTCTTTGCTTGATGTCGTAAACGCCAATCAGCGCGAGCGGAACAAGAACCACGGCAGGGACTGCCCACCAAGGGCTCGAAAGCGCGAGGCCCATGACCGAGAGGAGTGAACCCAAGAGAATTACGAGGAAGATGGCGTACCGCTGGTACAGGATCATAATTCCATTCCCTATTCTTCGTCGACGAGCGGGGCACGCGGTCGGAAGATTGCGATGAAGTACAGGTCGGTGAAAAATGAGGAGCGGCTATGCCGCTCTTTCCGCGATGTTTATGCCGGTGGCGAGGCGATCTTCGATGTAGAGCTTGCGTAGCTTTGCAGTCGCCGGACCGGGTTTGCCAAGTCCAACCGGATGACCATCGATCGAAACAACAGGCATAACGAAGCTGATGGAGTCGGTGATGAACGCTTCTTCCGCATTCTTGGCTTCTTCGAGCGTGACCGCAGCCTGACGTGTTTCAAGCCCCGCTCGTGCCCCGAGATCCAGAACCGACGCGCGAGTGATGCCATGCAGTAGGGCGTTTGAGAGGTCCCGCGTAATCAGAATGCCATCCTTGGTGATGATGTGGAAATTCGCTGAACCTGACTCCGTTATGAGGCCATCCTCCACGAAAAGCACATCATCATAGCCTTCGCGCAACGCCTCCGTCTTGGCCATTGACGAGTAGAGAAGCTGTACCGTTTTGATCTGCCGGTGAGCCCATCGCCCATCAGGTGCTGTCTTCATTGTGATGCCACGTTCCCAGCCAGGGTTAGCCAGGATGGTGCGCGGCTGCGTGAACATCACGATCGTCGGACGGAGGCCATCGGTGTAGATAAAATTGCGGTCTTCCGCGCCACGGGAAATCTGCAAATAGACTAAGCCATGCGTAATGCCATTCCGGCGCGCGATCTCCTGGTGCAAAGCCAAGAGTTCACCTTCCGCGACCGGCATCGGAATTCCGAGCGTTTCGAGCGAGCGTTTCAGTCGATCGGTGTGGCCCTTGAAATCGATCAACTTGCCGTCAGCAACGGCAGTTACCTCATATATCGCATCCGCAAAAAGAAATCCGCGATCGAAGATCGAGATCGTTGCTGCCGTCTCGTCCAGCCATTGGCCGTTGACGAACACTGTCCTGCCCATTGTGCGCGTTCCTGTCATTTCGTTGGAAAAAATTGTGGGGCAGTCGCGGTTAGCCAATTGCCTTTTGCAGCTCCGGTAGGACCTCAAAGAGATCCCCGACAAGGCCGTAGTCCGCTACTTGGAAGATCGGCGCCTCCTCGTCCTTGTTGATCGCCACGATCACCTTCGAGTCCTTCATGCCCGCCAGATGCTGGATCGCGCCCGAGATGCCGCAGGCGATGTAGAGCTGCGGTGCAACCACCTTGCCGGTTTGGCCGACCTGCCAGTCGTTCGGCGCATAGCCGGCATCGACGGCGGCGCGCGATGCGCCGACGGCCGCACCGAGCTTGTCGGCGACCGGAAGGATCACTTCCTGGAATTTTTCAGACGAGCCGAGCGCGCGGCCGCCCGAGATGATGATCTTGGCAGACGTCAGCTCCGGGCGGTCCGACGAGGACAGCGCATCCTTGACGTGGCTCGAAAGGCCCGGATCGGCGGCGGCGGAGATCGTCTCGACCGAGGCGCTACCGCCCTCGTCGGCGGCGGCGAAAGAGGCCGTGCGCACGGTGATCACCTTCTTGGCGTCGGTGGACTGCACCGTCTGGATGGCATTGCCGGCATAGATCGGACGCTTGAACGTATCGGCCGAGACGACCTCGACGATTTCCGAGATCTGCGCCACGTCGAGCAGGGCGGCAACGCGCGGCAGCACGTTCTTGCCGACCGAGGTCGCGGCCGAGACGATGGCGTCGTAGTTGCCGGCAAGCGACACGATGAGCGCCGCCAGCGGTTCGGCGAGGTTGTTGCCGAGGCTCGCATCGTCGGCGACGAGCACCTTCGTCACGCCCGAGAGCTTTGCAGCGGCTTCGGCGGCCGCCTTGGCGCCCGAGCCGGCGACGAGCACATGCACGTCCGAGCCGATCTTGGAAGCGGCCGTCAGCGCCTTGGCGGTCTGGTCGGAAAGGGTTGCGTTGTCGTGGTCTGCCAGAAGAAGAATGGCCATGGTTGTGTTCTCCCTTTCCTGCTTAGAGCACGCCGGCTTCGGTCTTGAGCTTTTCGACCAGCTCGGCGACGCTCTTGACCTTGACGCCCGCCTTGCGGCCCGACGGCTCCTCGGTCTTCAGCACCTTCAGGCGCGGGCTCGTGTCGACGCCGAAGTCGGCAGGCGTCTTCTTGTCGAGCGGCTTCTTCTTCGCCTTCATGATGTTCGGCAGCGAGGCATAGCGCGGCTCGTTCAGGCGAAGGTCGGTGGTGACCACGGCCGGAAGCTTCACGTCGATGGTCTGGAGACCGCCGTCGACTTCGCGCGTCACGGTCGCCTTGCCGTCGCCGATCTCGACCTTGGAGGCGAAGGTGGCCTGCGCCCAGCCGAGAAGAGCGGACAGCATCTGGCCGGTCTGGTTCGAATCGTCGTCGATGGCCTGCTTGCCGACGATGACGAGGCCGGGCTGCTCGGCCTCGGCGACGCCCTTGAGGATCTTGGCGACGGCGAGCGGCTCGACGGCGTCTTCCGTCTCGACCAGCACGGCGCGGTCGGCGCCCATGGCGAGAGCGGTGCGCAGCGTTTCCTCGGCCTTGGCCGGGCCGATGGAGACGACCACGACTTCCTCGGCCTTGCCGGCTTCCTTCAGCCGAAGCGCCTCTTCCACGGAGATTTCGTCGAACGGATTCATCGACATCTTCACATTGGCAAGCTCGACGCCCGAGCCGTCCGCCTTGACGCGAATCTTAACGTTGTAATCAACGACCCGCTTGACTGGGACCAAGATTTTCATAGCAGCCTTGCCTTCCATTTAAGGACGCAGCACCGCACCCAACGCGGGCGTGATAACGGCCTACGCTCTACTCCGTAACAGATGCAAATACTTATATTCCGTTCCGTCGGTAAGTAAATAGAAATCTTGGGGCGCGCTTGCTCTCGTCGAGAGCTGTTATCAGAGCAAGTTAGGTCACCGAACTCCTGGAGGGACTCTTTTTTCCCTTCCGACCCGTCGTTAAGTTGGCAACAAGAAGTTTGATCGGCGTATTGGTGTTTGTTGCGCATTGGTAATGTGGTAGCAAAAGAGAAATCCCACTCTGCGCGAGCAAACACCTACATCAGAGGCCCAATGAAGCAGACCAAGACAAAGCCCCGCATGGGACGACCGCCCGTTCTCGAAAATGCTCGCGATCGCATTCTTGACGAGGCCGCAGTCTTGTTTGGAGAGGGCGGCTTCGACAATGGCTCCATGAATGTCGTTGCCGAGCGGCTTGGCGTCTCAAAGGCCGCCGTCTACCATTATTTCGACACCAAGCAATCTGTCTATGACGCCATTATCGTACGCACGTTGGGCGGACTGCTCGAACACGTCAGTCGAGCTGTTGCAGCGTCCACCACCGCAGAAGACAAACTAAAATCATTCATGGTTTCGCACGCTGCATACTTTGAAAAAAACTATTGGGGTTTTGTCTGCATGCTGATCGGATACGGCGGCATGGCAAATCCGGGGCTGAAAACCGAGGCCAATCAGCTTCGTATCGAGTATGAGAGTATACTTCGCGGAATTCTTCGCGAAGGAATGGCAACCGGCGCCTTCCGTGAGGCGGATGTGACAACATCATCTCACTCGGTCTTATCTATGCTCAACTGGATGGTCCGCTGGTTCAAGCCAGGCGGTCAAAAACGCGCAGAAACTGTTGCAGCGGAATATTTTGATCTCCTTACCAATGGCCTCTACAAAAGATAAGAGAAAGAGCCGCGGGGGTATGCCGCATTGTTAAAGAAGTCACGGTACAAACATTAGTGCGCGCCGACATCAGGTGTCGGAAACGTCTTCTCGCCGGAATGCATCTGCTAAGGCCGTGACAAGGCCGACGACCTTTCGGCGCATCCTATGTGAACTGATCCGTGAGAATGCAAGGTTGAGATCACGCCCTTCGTTCGTCTCGAGAAAGCTGGCAAGCTCGGGCGCCGCAGCCACCATACCTTGCCCCGTATCGTCCGCACCGGGAAAGAAATACGAGGGCGGCACGCCGAACGTCTTCGCAATCACAGCGAGGCGGCTGGAACTCACCCGGTTCGTCCCCTTCTCGTATTTCTGGATCTGCTGGAAAGTGACGCCGAGGGCGGCAGCCAGGGTATCCTGGCTCATACCCCTCAAGCGCCGCTGCGCTTTGATCTTGCTTCCGACTTCCACGTCGATCGGGTCAGGCGTCTTCGCCATTCAATTTTCCCCGATCGTTTCGATAATATCGTACTTTTTGACGATCGCGCCGACGCCACTATTGAGCAGCGCGACCATTACCTCTTTGGTCACTGGGACGGTCACGACCCGCTCTAGATGCATTGGCGGTAAATCGTGGTCCGGTTCATTTGAAACCGCTTCGCGTAAATCAACGAGCGCCTGGCGGGCACTCTCCGCACTACCGAAAAACGGATTTCGGACCACATCGTCACGCCAACGCGACCCGGCCGACTGGAAGGTGGGCGAATAGGTGTAGCATGTGAAGGAAGGTGCTGCTGACACTCGGTTTCCTCCCAGAGCAACGCGGTACGCCCCCGCTTCTGCTCTTTGACCCCTGGTGATCGGGGAGTTGGAAACCGCATAGCACGGCCCTACGGCCTTTAGCTCCGAGGAACCTGTTGCATACGCCGCAGGATCCCCGACCGCAAAGGTCGAAGAGTGGTGCCATGTCGCGGCACCTGCCTAGCTATGAGGGGTTTCCACGCCCCAAAGCAGCGCGTGACTGCTTCAGCCGTGAGTCTAGGCGATCACGCGGCGCGGTGCAAACACTCAGAGTAGAAATTCCGAATGAATTCAGTCGATAGATGCTGAAGATGGTTCCCCCGATATGCGCCCAGCGATATGGCTGCGTTTCAGTATCAGCGAAACAGACGGCCAGTTGTGCAGCCAGACGGAAGGTGAACGCCATGGACGAGCAGAGCGAGACGATAACGATTTCCAGCCGCAGCGATTTCGCCCTTTGGGCAATTGAACGGGCTAAGGCGATTGTTGCTGACGAAGGCGGCAATCTCGCCATCGCCACGCGTGACCACGGCGAAGACGAAGTTGCCGCAACGGCCAACGCCCTTGGCCAGGCCATCGTCGATGCCCTGCTTGAAGTCTTCGATGGCCTGATGCAGGAATAGCGGCGGATTAACGCTCCGCGCCGTCGCGACCATTGTCTCGCTGGCGGTCCTGTTCCGCTTGGTGGAGAACCTGCTGGCGATGTTCATCCTGTGCATTTTTCGCCGCGCCTGCCTGCTCGCGGGCGGCCCGAGAGGCGCGGCCAGTGGCAATAGCCTGCTGCTGTGCCGCGATGGCGGGATCGACGGTAGAAGGGGCCGGTCGGCCCTGCGCCTGACCGTCATCTGAACGTGCCGCCGCCGATGTACCCCCTCCCCCATTAGTTTCCGTAGCCGACCTTACCTGCTGCATCTCGATATCGCGACGCTGCTCCGCGAACAGTGCAGAGATCTCGCGCCGCATTTCCTCGACCGCCTGGCGCTCGGCGCTGCTATCAACCATCCCTTCAAGGCGATCCATCGATTTGGTGGCACGCGAAACGCGCTCGTCGAACTGTTTCAGCGATAGGGGCATAGCGTTTTCCTTCTGCTGTTGAATGGTTGTGATCAGGGCCTTGAATTCCGCTAGTGGCTCGTCCGGCGGCGCAGCGGACCGCTCGGTCAAAGTATCGAATTTCTTCTGCAGCCAAGGCGACGGCGCACTATGCTTCGCGGAGCCGGCCGCCTCGACGACGACGGAGGCACGCAATCCATGCGACAGCAACCGCGTCTGAAAACCTCTGGCAACGGACCGTGTCTCGGAACCGGGACCAAACTCTTCGCCCTGCTTGGCCAACTCGCGCTCAATCTTGCTGACGCTCGCGGTCGTTGGCGCCAGGACCTGGACGGACTTCCCCGCGACGGAAATCAATTTGGCCTCGACGCCGATAGCGCCTTCGAGAATAACAGCCACCGTCTCGCGTTCCATGGCCTGTTCGACTTCCAACCGGAGAAGAACGAAGCCGCTGGCACGCAAAGCAGCATGCGGTGCATGAGTGGTCGCCGCGGCTGCGAACCTGTCGGCTGCTGCGATGACCGAGTGCTTCGCCCCTGCCCCCTTCAGCGCGATGGCCGTCGCCTGCCATTTCGGGGCGAGCGCGAGGTTGCCATTGGAGAGTGTCGCTCGATCGACAACGCCCACCCACTTGCGCTCGACACGCTGATTGACCGCAGCAGACTTCAGATAACGTGGATCGGATCGGCCGCGCTCATAGGCGCCGGCCTGTGCTTGGCTATAGGGTCGGGTCGCCGCAACATCCGCGCGACGTGTAGCGACCATGGCGATGCCGTGCTCGCGCGCCTTCGCTGCGAACCGCTCCCGCCATGCATAAAGCTCCGGCTTCGTTAGCCGCAATGCTTTGCCGATATCGTCGCGTGCCGAGATCATCGTGTGGACATGCACATGACCGGTATCGGGGTGATGAGCCGTGATCCAGCGATGGCCGGCCACCTGCTCGCTAAGGAAGTCACGAACGGCACGATTCATCGCTTCCGCATCCGTCCCGGCTCGGGCGGAGAAAATCACATGGAAGGCATTGCGCGGCTCGACGGTCCGGATGTCGCTCGACCAATTCCGCCAGATGCTGTCTACCATGCTCTTGATCGCCGGGCCACGCTGCACCTGCTCGCCGGCGCTAGTGATGGCATGCTTTTCCGTGCGGAGGAACTTCTCGAGGAAATAGCGGCCCGACTTTTCAGAGACCGCGGCGCCGAGAATGCGGACCTCGGCCGAGACACCGGCGTTCGACAAACGGCGCGCAATATCGGTCTCGGCGTTCTCAACCGCCCGCCCCGGCCCTTCTCCCTTTTCGCGCATCCTGAGCGCACCGACAATCTTCCTTGCCGGAAGATCAGTAACAGCAAAGACGGAAACCTGACCGTCCGGATTGCGAGCATAGAGAAAGGGCTTGGAGCCGAACGCCGAGTTCAGCGCATCGTGAAGATCCTCATCGTTCACCGCCTCCGGCAAATTGATCGACAAGGTGGCAACTGCGTTCACCGCATAGGCTTCGCGAAACTCTGACAGCCATTCCTGCAGAACGGCCGCCCGTTCTTCGCGGCTCGCAATCGTCACACCCTCCTGGTCGATAATCGGGATGTCGACCTTTCCCTTCTCTCCGTTTTCCTTTTCGACCTCCCGCGTACCGAGATAGGTCATCAGACCCACGGCCGACGCCCTGCTCGAAACAGTCGATGTGACCTTGATGACGACTGCCTGCGCACCGGCCGCGATCGCCGCCCGGCTCGCCGTCTCCATCGATGACCGCTTGCGGGAAGAAGATCGCATAACCGGCGGCCGGTCGACGCGCGGCGTCCCGCCAGCCCCTCCTCCGCCGCCGCCCGATCTCCGCAGCTCGTCATCCTCTACGGATTTCGAACCAGCACCAAGAGCGCCAAAAAGGGTGATCACGTCCCGCTCGGAGGCACTTGCAGGCTGGAGGATGGAGGCGATAGTCGGTTCTGGTGAGAGGACAGCAGCTGGCCGGGCTTTGCTGGCGATGCCCGTTGGCACGTATCGTTGCTGGGGCGCCTCGGCGGTCATGGCCATCCGCACCATTCCTGCGCGCCTGTGGCGCTCGTCTTCCTCTTCGAGGAGCGACTTTGTCCGACGCACCTGGAAGCCCTCGATATCACTGAGCAGGCTCGTCCAGTCATACGCCATGACCATCTCTCCTCCGCCCCCGTCGGCTGATCCGCAGCATCAGGTCGACGTCGGCCCGCAGCCGGAAGACACCTTCGAGAAGGCTGCGAAGTGCTGCGTCAAGATGGGGTTCATAGCCGACGCGGCCTTCATTAATACCCCGAACTGCCTGGTTGAGATTGATACCGATGCGGCGAAGCTCCTCGTTCGTAGCGCGTAAAGCGTCGGCTTCGACGGGTCCAACGGGAAGCGGAAGCCCAGCCCGGTCGCGAAACAGCAGCCGGATCACATCGCTGGCGGTGCGGTCTTCACCGCAAAGGTCCGCAAGAGCTTGCCGCTCCTCCGGCCTTAGACGGACCCTGACCACTTCGCTGCGCATCGCTTTCCTTCCTCGCCAGGTTGCCGGAGGCGACCCCAGAGCGCCACCGGCGCGAACCTGAGCCCTGCCGGAGGCGGGGCGACGTCGAGTTTGTACCACAAACTTGACTATCCTGCCACCAAAAACAAACTATATTTTATTCACGATTCATCATCACCACACAAACTCCCTCGCCCAAGCTCCCACTCCAACAACTCAGCTCCAACGTCATCCGGTCCCGTTAACAGTTGCCCGTTGTTCGTGCGATCATTGTCAGCGGTATCACTGGCAATTGCCAATTACCCATTAGCCACTAGCAGTTAACCGTGTTGTGGTTGCTCATTAACAACAGGCAAGTGACAATTGCCCGTTGGTCATTACACGTTGTCGGCGGTCAATCATCAATCGACAATCATCAATGGTGAACGAACAATGGGCAACGACCGCATTGCGGAAAGAGAGACGAGGAACTAACTATAATTTATGCGCAGAATGAAGGAGCCATCATGATCGTCACCATAGCCAACCCGAAGGGCGGAACCGGCAAGACCACCCTCGTCCGTGCTCTCTCCGGCACGGCCGCCCATGCCGGTAACGACGTCTTCCTGATCGACGCCGACAGCCGCGCCAATACGATGCGCTGGGTCACGATGTCGAAACAAATGGACGTCTGGCCCGACCGGCTGGAAGCCGAAAGCTGCCTCGATCCCAACCAGATCTACAAGCTCGCTCTCCATCAGCAGCAGGAGGGCAAGATCGTCTTCGTCGATGTCGAGGGCACGACCAACGAAAACCTGTTCGCCGGCCTCTACTGCGCCGACGTCGTCCTGATCCCGCTGCAGACGACCCAGGACGATGTCGTTGCCGGCATGCAACTCGCGCTGAACCATGTGCCGGTGGTTGAGGAGGATCAGAAGCGCAAGCTCCCGACGATGATCGTCATCAACCAGCACGATCTGGTGACCGGCCGCGCCAAGGCGCATGAACCGCTCCGGGAGATTTTACGCGAGAGCGGTGTCGCACTCGCCTCCCAACCGATCGCGCGGCGGGCGTCCTATCAATCGATTGGCGCCGCCGGCACGCTCCAGACATCAGCGAAGCCGGATCCGAAGGCGATCGCCGAAATGGAAACGCTGCTTGGCGAGCTGCTTGCCCTCTACCGGTCGAAGACCAGCGAGGCGAAGCAATGAGCGACGGCGCAGACAGCAAGAACCTCGTCCTCGGATTGATCTCGACAGGCCGCGACCGCCCTTCGGTTCGCGAGAAGGCAGGGCCTGTTTCAAAACCTGCTGACGAAGACCAGGCGCCGGCGCCATCAGCGAAGCCGCCACTGGCGCGTGGCCAGCTCCGCGACATGGTGGCCAGGGGCGAAAGCCGCGACCCGGTCGCCGGCAAACGCTTCCGTGACACCGAGAAAGTCACCACCGGCATCCATATCCGCGCCGAGGTCCACAAGAAGCTGAAGATCCTCGCCGCGATCGAGCGGCGGAAGTTCAACTCCTACATCGAGGAGGCGATCGACGACTATCTCGAAAAAATCGCCGACCGGATCCCAGATATTTCCTGAGCGGGAAAAGGGAGAGATCATCACGCGCTTCGCTTCGCGGCCTCCCCATTCGCCCGCAGGGCGGCCATCAGCATCGGCCCAAGGCCAAATTCACCACGCGCCGCCTTGCGACTGAGGTCGCGCAAATAGCCACCAGGCGTCTTGATGTGCTCCGCCCGCTCCAAGATGCAGGCCATCGCAATCGCGGCATTTTCTGGCCCCATCACCTCGCAAGCCTCCTGATAGGCCGACGGGCTGACCGCCAACATCGAGCGGACCGTCACCGCGGCCGTCATCAGCTCCCGCCAACTCTCGATCCGGCCGCTTGGCCCATAGTCGGCGATCTGCGGGCAGGCTCTCAGCACTAGTGGTAACGGATAAGCCTTCAGCGGCTCTGCAATCCGGTTCGGTTTTTGGCTCGACATCTCGCCCTGCTCTTTTTCAGAGCGAGGTTCAAGTTCATGGAAGGATTCGGGTTTTGAATTCTGTATGTGACGACCGTCATGGCTATCATTGACGTCCGTTTTTTCTGCTTTTACCTGAATTTCCAGACGGTTGATGATCTCCTCGCGCAGAAGCTCCATTTCTTCGAGCACCACGTCGACATCCTCGCGGCGAGGGGAGCGCGGCAGACGGGCCAGGAGCGCGATGAACATGCCCTCGATCGTCGCCCAATCGCCCTCCGCGCCCTCTTCCATGGCAGCCGATATCAGCTTGCGAACGTCGCGGCGGCAGAGCGACAACGCCTCTTTCGCGCGCTTGAATTGAAGACGCTCGGCAGCGACCTGCTGCGCCAGGTTCGCCAACTCGCTCGCACGGGCGAGCAGAGGCGCGAGACTGAAGCCGAAAGCGGCTTCGATGTCCCCTCCCCTGCCCCGATGTGCATAGCGCTTGCCATTCGGGCTATCGCGGCGCTCGATCAATCCGGCATCGACCAATGCGGCAAGATGCCGGCGCAAGGTCGTCCCGGCGATGCCGTGCGCGCGCAGCGACAGCTGCTTGTTCGACGGGAAAACAACCAGACCGCCGCTCTCGTCCGAGAGTTCATCATTCGGATAGAAGCTCAGCAGGGCTTGCAGCACCGTTATCGAACGATCCTGGAGGCCGAACACATCCTTCACCTCGCCGACGTCGTTGAAGACTTTCCACTTATTGACCGCGTTGCCCGCATCGCGGTCGGCGGTTTCGAGCTGGCCTCTCACCAAGGCAAGCGTCATCGGCCGCCCATGGGGCGTTGTCACACGTCCAATCTGCATTTCTTTCACCTATCAATGGGCAAAAGAAATCCGCTCACCAAAACGGTGCCAAAGACTCTTGACTGTGATTCGTGGAAATGCGATTCTCGATCTTGCTAGAGAATACGAGAGAGGCTTCCACGGTTTACCGATTGGGGGCCTTTTTCTTTTGCTGGGCTGCTCCTACTCGTTGTCACTCGTCGTATTTGCCGCTGACGCGGCAAATTCTTCGTAGATATCCGGCAATTTACGCAGCAGAAATTGCGCAAAATCCCCAGTGTGTTTCGTCGGGATCGTCAGCTTCACGGCACGTTTGCTGCTTTGCGCGGTCGCAATTTTGCGCCCTTCCCCCGTCTTGATGATCTGTTCGCCGGACACCCTTTCCTTGCGCACGGCGACGGATTTCAGCGTGCTTTCGAAGCGAGCATCGCTGGAAAGAGCGTGGAACTGTTCCTGGCGAATGAGTTCGCGCCATGTGGACTCGTGACCAGGATCGGCCAGCAGCTGCGCCAACGTCTCCCAGCGCGGCCGGCCAATCGACGGTGCAGAACCGATGGCTTCGATCAATTGTGTCGGAAGGGAGCTGGCAAGTGAGATCATGCCGGACAGGACACCTTTGGACGTAATGGTCAGAGCATCCATTATGACTTGCCGACGTACCCCTTGCTGATCGAGGCGCAATGCGAACAATGCCTTTTCGATAAAGGAAAGGTCCGCTCTGTCGCTGTTCTCTTTACCCTGTGCGCGGATCAAGTCCTCGTCGGAAAGACTGCGAACGATCGCTTTGACTTTGCGGCCGAGCTGGCGCAGCGCTTCAACGCGCCGATGCCCGAAGGCGAGCTGGTACTCCCCCTTCATTTCGGGATGGGGGCGGACAAGAACCGGAATGATCTGTTCGGAGGTTTTAAGCCCTTCGCGCAGCTCAATGAACTTCGGATCGGTAAAGCCATCCAGCCGGTCTTGCACGAAGGAGCTATGAATGATCTTCGGGTCAAGTTCGACAATCGTCTCTCCGGCTTCAAGCTGCAACCGCAAGGACTCCGCCTGATCCGCCTCGGTCGCAAGATTGGCGATAGCCTGATTCATTGAATTGAGGGCACCGGACTGAACGACCGGCTTAACGCGCGGAGATGGCTCAGCTGAAGGTTGAATCGGAGAAAGAAAGTCTTTGAGAGCGTCGCGCCTTTTGCTCATGTCGTGCGTCCCCACGCCTGCTTCACCAGCTTTTCAATTTCCCCATTGACGCTGTCGAGAGATTCCATGGCGCGATCATAGGTCACGCGGTGGAAGTTCTCCCGGCCGACTTCGTAAAGCGTCTGCTTGGTGATCCCGGCATCTGAGATCGCGGCAGACTTCAGCACGGCATTCGTCAGAACACGGTCGCCGAAGAGGCTCTTGAGCAACCCAACGATCTGCCCTTGTGGGCCGTCGGCCGGCTCGTAGCGTGTTACGACATAGCGAAAGAAGTCGTATTCGGCATTGCCACCTGCCTTCTCCACGACACCGAAGAGGCCGGCGGTCATATGGAGAAACTGCGACATGGAGGCGACGTCAAGCATCTGCGGATGGATGGTGACGACGACACTTCGCGCAGCGCATAGTGCCGATAGCGTCAGATATCCGAGTGACGGCGGGCAATCGAGGATAACGACATCATAATTCTGCTCTACGGATGCCAGCGCTGTCGCGATCCTGGTAAAGAACATCTGCTCGCGATTACGGTTACGCTCACTCAGGACGCGGGGAGTGTCGTGCTCGAACTCTTGAAGTTCGAGGTTCCCAGGAATGATGTCGAGCCCGGAAAAATAGGTTTTTTGAATGATATCGCTGAGCGGGCGCTGCTGCGCATCGTAGCGGATCGCCCCATAAATCGTTTCGTTCGGGCCGAGGTCGAATTCAGGTTGAATGCCGAAGAGCGCCGACAATGAGGCTTGTGGATCGAGATCGACGGCGAGCGTCCGGTATCCTCGCAGCGCGAAATACTGCGCAAGATGGGCGGCGGTTGTCGTCTTTCCTGAGCCGCCCTTGAAGTTCGTGACGGCGATAACCTGAAGAGCTTCGTTCGCGGCCCGGTTTGGCGAGTAGCCCTTTTTATTCGAACTCAGATAGCGCCGGATTTCATGGATCTGGTCAAGTGAGTAGAGACGGCGCCCTGCCCCGTTCTTCTCCGCCTCCGGAATGTTGCCCTCGGAATTCAAATGGCGAAGATAAGCATCGCTGATGCCGATGAGCTTCGCAGCCTCGCCGGCCATAAATTTGCGAAGCTCCTTTTGCGCCGTAGGAGGGAATGCGCGAGCGCGCAACTGCTGAAGCTGTGCGCTAAGTAGATCGGCGTCAGCTTCGATAAGGCTCGTTAGCGATGGGATCGCTGATGCGCGCGCCTGAAGTTGAGTAGCGACTGAATTCATTATAAACGCTCAATCCGGTGAAATCGACAATTGAGCGTAAAAATGATCCGAGTCGGAGGCTCGGTCAAGGAAAATTGAGTTAACAAAAGGTTAACGGATTTTTCTCTGACGAAAAGTTCTCAGCTGAGAACTTTTTCTTGAATCGCGGCGACGCTAAATCACCGGCCGCTGTGAGTGAAGATATCATATCAACCTCCATGAGGCAGGCTAATCCTGGCATCCCGTCTCCTCCTGACTGCTGCGGTCAAAAGTTCTCAGCTGAGAACTTTTCGAATTTTAGGCGCATGATGACGGATGTTTAGCGCGACGTTGCCGATCGCAGCATCCCTGAAAATCGGCGGCGCAGCCGCTTCAGGGAGAGGAGGAAGGGGGCTTTGGGGGAAGGAGGAGGAGGGACACCGTCCCTCCTTCCCCCAAGGGAGGGTTCAAAGGGAGGGGTGTCCCCTCCCTTTGGGGTGGGGGTGTTTGAGGGGGCGGGGCTTTGCCCTGCCCCATCATGGGGTGAGTGTTGAGAGGGGGGCTTGCCCCTCTTTCATCAGACGAGACGGCCGGTCGCACCGGCCGTCTCGTCTCACCCACCCGTGCAAGGAGGAGAGACGGCAGATGCCGCCTCCCCTCCAATTCATGCGCCTCAGTCTTCAAAGAGGCGAAACAGATCCCCGGAGCATTCCGTGTCGATATCCGCCGGGTCGACATCGTGCAAAGACACCTCATCCGGCAGGACCAGACCCCATGCGGGGAGCTGGATACGCAAGCACCGATATATCGTGCCGAGGAGGGCGCGAAACTCAACCATTTCCAGAGGCACATAGTCCAAGAGGTCGTAACCGTCTTCCTCGCACCAGAAATCCCGGTAGATGGCTTGATAATTGTAGAGTTCTTCGCCGAGGTCCGCATCCTGGTGCGGGTCGTTATTCAAGAGAACACGCCGCTCTGCTGCCAACGCCTTCCGCGTGAAGCGCATGAAGCGGGCAAGATGCTGCTCCACCCAGTCATGAAGCAGGCGCTCCGTTTCGGTGGTGCTTGCAAGGCGGTTGGCCAGCACCATGATCCGCAAACCCGTCGCATCGGCATACAACGTGAGAAAATTGATGTTACGCATAAAAGTCTCCTTTCGCTCTTTGGCGGAAGGTGTCCGCATGAGCGTCGAGTGGGGTCAAGGACCGCTTTAGCGGCCGCCTGCGGCGGCGAGTGGGGGAGCCGAATTTCTGGCTCGGCCCAAGGGGACGAGACTGAAATTTGGGGGAACCGCTCGTCCTTGAGGCCAGGAGACGCGGTGCGACACTTGGACGACAAAGAGAGAGAAGCCCGCGGCCCCGACCAGGGGCCGCGTCCGTATGGGCCGGGGTGGTTTGGAGGGGGTGTCACACCCCCTTCATGGGAGGGTTCAAGGGAGGGGCGCGCCCCTCCCTCGGGAGGATGTTTGAAGGAGGGGGCCTTGCCCCTTCCTTCATGGGGGCGAGCATGAGAGGGGGGCGGCTCTGCCCCCCTCTTGTAGAGCTTCCGGCCGGTCGAACCGGCTGGAAGCTCTCCCCTTGTGGCTTTCAGAATAGGCGAAGCTGCCCATTCTTCTCGCTTGCAGGTTCTAGTGCTGTCGGTTTGACGGGTGACGTTGCCACTGCTGCCTTTGCCGCTGATGCCATCATGGCCGGGGCAAGAGGGACCGCATGCGCGTGTGCAGCATCCCCTGCCCTTCTGAGCTTCGCGGACCATCCCCCCATGATATGCGCCATGGTGTGCCATTGGTCGCTGAACCGCATCGCCAGACTGTCCCCGATGAGGACGGTCGCCGGGATATGGAGAAGCGAGAACTGAATATAGGCCATGTGGACGGCACGCGGGTCGATGTCCACGGCGGTCACATGCAAAAGCTGCTGGTAGTTGAAACCCGCCTCCATAATGGCCTCTGTCAGTGCGATGATCATCGCCCCGCTACCCACGGCCGGTTCCTGCGCCAGCATGAAGCCACGCTTTTCAATCACCTTGCGCATTTCTTCCGGACTTCCGGCGACCATACGGGCCATCAACTGGCAGATCGGATAGGGCGTGAAGAACTGGCCGCGTGCCTTGCTGTGCAACTCAAGCGCATGGAAGGTGGCGCCGAGAACATCGTGGGGGCGTTCTTCCAACGCCATGACGACTTCGCCCATAATCTTCGAGAACGTGTCCATGGTCTCACGGCCATATTTGCTGCCAATCTCCTGAAAGCGGGCTTCGCGCTTTTCGGCGTGGACGAGGTCAACCGCGTTGCTGAGGGCGATTGCTGACGTTTCGCACCAATCGCTGAACACCGTGTAGATGTCATGCTTGTAGCGGCAGGTTTCAAATAGCTTTACGATGGCTTTGAGGCGCGGGGAGTTCATGGGATCACCTGCGAGGGAGTGGAACCGCATGGGCGCGTTTCGCCATTCGCCGGGGCCAAGCCCGGCGTCGTCATGCGGATCGTTCAAGGGAAAGGGTCGGGGAGAGTGCAGGCCGCGCCGGAGACTGCGCGGCCTGCGGCAGCCGACTATTCGGCTGCTTCGGGGAAGGTTTCACCGTTCGTTACCGGCTCTTCATCGATGTCGAACGGGCATACGCCGTCATCATCGGCATCGCCGCTGGCTTCCACCATCCGCTCGCGCTCCTGCTCGGCAGTGAGAGCGATCCGTACCGGCGCGGGAAGCCATCCGGTGCCAGTGATCTTCCGTTCGGCATACTCCACGCCTTTCGCCTTCTCCATGCCGGGAACGCCAAGTGCCAAGTCCTCGCCAACGGCTTCGGTGACCGCCTGCTTGATCCCGGCCTTGCTGATGCGGGCGAAGTAGTTTTCACCGGTGGGCGCATACCACTGCGTCATGTCGATCTTGAGGGCCTGTGCCAGCCGCTCGGCGTGGCCGCGCTGCGACTTGCGCTCATAGTGGGGGTGTTGCACGGCGTTGACCGACTTTGCCGCCGCATAGGCCAACAAGTCGAGAAGCGTTGACGTAGGCTGTTCAAGGCACCATTCCAGAAGTTCGCTCGGGTTGCCGGGAATGGTGTGACCGTAGTTCTCCTTGAGTTCGTCCATGGCCACGATGCCCGCGCACGCCGCCGGATCGGCAATGCTGCTTTCGAGCCGTTCGCTCTTCACCGTCACTTCAAGGGACGTATAGTCGCTGCCGCCATAGCTGCCGAAAATGTTCACCAGCATGGCATGGACCACGGCGGCGAGGGCGACGTCCGGGTTATGGGCAAGCTCGGCCCGGATGGCGGCGGTCTTCTGCGCCGTAAGCTCCTGCACCAGCAGGGCAGGCATCTTGAATGGCGGCTCCGTGCGCTGTTCGGGTTGCGGCGGAACGGTCGCCCCACCCTCATCCGTCTCGTACGTATCGCCTTCGACGCTTTCGTCGCCTTCGTCGCTGTTTTCCGCCTCCTCCTGGGCTTCATCTTCGGGGCGGACAAAGCCATGCTCGATTTCGACATTGCCGTAATAGTCCATCGTCACATAGCAACCGGCCTTAGCGATATCTTCCGGGGAATAGGCTTCCTGTGCCATCGACAGGGCCGCCAGCCTCGCCTGAATGGCTTCGGTGCGCGGTTCGGCCTCGTCGTCGCCCTCGCCCGCCTCGATCTTCGCCACCAGCTCGTCATATTCGGCTTCCAGCCGTTCCTCCTCGGCCTGTTCTTCCTCCGTCAACGGAATGTCGGACGGATAGACCCTGTGCATGCGGACGGCTTCGCTCGGAATGTCCGGCACCACCTCCACCCATTTCCAGCCTTCGGCGCGAACGGCTTCTGCTTCGGCTTGCAGCTTCTCCGCCACCAGCTTTTCGACAAGGGCGACATCAAGGGCATAGCCGCTGTTCCTCGTGTCGAAAAGATCGCGTTTGACGTGACCGCCTGCGGCCTCGTAAAGCTCGATCCCGCCGATGAACTTGATGCGCTTGTCGTTGAACTTGACCGCTTTCCCCTTCAACACATCGCGAATGGTATCGCTGGTCCGGTTATGCGATGGCAGGCTATTCCACACCTCCACCTGCCGGTCGTGGTCGTCGGACACGGTGAAAGCGGTAAGCTGCTGGAAGGTCATTTCCTCGCTGCGATAGAGTTCAAGCAGTTTCGGCGAAACTCGCCCGAGCGCCTGACGCTTGCGTACCATGGTTTCGGTGGTGCCGAAGCGGGCCGCGATGTCCTCGACGGATTTCCCGTCCTCGGCCATGACGCGGTAGGCTTCGTATTCATCGACCGGGTGCATTGCCTCGCGGCTCATGTTCTCGATGATGCTGATTTCGGTCGCCTCGGCCTCGCTGCGCTCCTTGCATTCCACGGGGAAGTCCTTGGCGATTTCGCCCGCGTCAGCCAGAAAGAGGAGGGCGGCACGACGACGCTCACCTGCGGTTACGAAAAACCGGCCGCGCTTGTCGCCCTTGCGGACGATGATGTTCTGCAACAGCCGGTAGCCATCGGCGCGGATGGTCGCGGCCATCTCCACGATGCCTTCCTTGCTGTAGGTCTTGCGCACATTCTTGGGGTCGCGGTCCAGCTTGTTCAGCGGCACGAAAAAGCTTTCAGTGGAAATCTGGGTCTCGGTCATGGCTCTGTCTCCTTGGTTTCCCGTTTCCCGAAGGGGAAGCCCCCCTTGGGCGAAGCCTCCCCGGTCTTTCCGGGGGAATGGCCTCTGACATTCCCCCGGACAGAGGGGGGAGGGCGTAGCCCGCCCCACGGCGGCAGTCGTTCGGGTCAAGGGGTCGTGGCGGGAAAAAACGGAAGGTTCGGCCGCAGGCTGAAAGCCGTTTTTTTCCGACGCGACAAGCGGCTCTGCCGCGCCTGCCCCTTGATCCCGAGCGGCTGGCGATGTCAGGGGCGGTAAGGAAAAGCGGCCCGGAACGGGCCTCGATACCGGGTGCGTAGCACCCGCTGGACAAGCGATCGTCACCGTCATCGGCGGAGACGGCCCAGGCCGGCTTCGTGCTTCGCATAGAGCGCGGCCGCCCGAGGGCGGTGGCCCATCCTTCTGGGGGCAACGGAGTCAAGACGGATTGACTTCAAAACCGAAGCGGAACAAACTAGGAACATAAACCCATCAAGAGCAAATATTCCTATGCGCCATTGCGCATGGGCGATCCTGCTCGCCTACATTTTTGTGGAGCCGGCCCATGCGCAAACCCAACGAAATCGAACGGCTCTACCTTGATTTTGATGGGTTTTTCGCCTCGGTCGAACAACAGGCCGATCGGCGGCTGCGCGGTCGGCCGGTGGGCGTCGTTCCATTCAGCGGGACCGACCGAACCGCCGTCATCGCCTGTTCGAAGGAGGCGAAGGCGCAAGGCGTCAAGAACGTGATGCCAATTGCCGAGGCCCGGCGCGTCTGTCCGGACCTGATCCTTGTGCCGCAGAATCCCGACCTGTACCGCCGGGCGCACAATGCGCTGCTATGCGAAATCGAAACCGTCATCGCCATCGACACGGCCAAGAGCATCGACGAGCTGACCTGCGTGCTCGATGACAGCGGCCGACGCGATCCAGAGCTATTGGCCGCCCGCATCAAAGCAGCGATCGCGGACAATATCGGCCGGTGCATCACGAGCTCGATCGGCTTCGCAGCGAACCGGCAGTTGGCGAAGATCGCCTGCAAGGCCGGGAAAGAAGAGAGCAAGCGGCTCGGCAGCTATGGCGATGCGCTGGCGATATGGCGACCGGCCGATATGCCGGAACCCCTGCTGCGCGTTGAACTGGAGGAGATCCCCGGCATCGGGTCGAGCATGGCGAAGCGACTCTATCGGAACGGGGTCTTCTCCACCCGCCAGCTCTACGCGCTTCAGCCGAAGCACATGCGCAGGATCTGGAACAATGTGAATGGTGAGCGCCTGTGGTATGCCCTGCATGGCTACGACATTCAGGCCCCGGAACAGAAGCGCGGTATGTTCGGCCACGGCCGGGTATTGCCGCCTGAAAGCCGGACGATCGCCGGCGCATACGAGATTTCGCGGCTGCTGCTGACCAAGGCGGCGCGACGCCTGCGCCGCGAAAGCTACTACGCCGGCGGCTTATGGCTGTGGCTCTCGATCCGGGATGGAACGTGGTTCGGCAAGCACCGCCTGGCCGTCGTCCATGACGATCAGGCCATTCTCGCGGGGCTGCACGCGCTCTGGCAGCGCGTGCGCAAGGACTATCCGCGCGGCGTGACCATCTTCCGGATCGGCGTCACGCTCTACGATCTTTCGCCTTCCAACGAGCGGCAAATCGACCTGCTCGACAATGACGACACGCTGCGGCGGAAATGGGAGAAGGCTAACAGCGCGATCGACGCGCTGAACGCGCGCTATTCCGCGACCATCGTCAGCATGGGCGAGTGGAAGCCGCCTGCAGGCGGTCATGCCGGCGGCAAGATTTCCTACACGCGCATTCCCTCGGCCGAGGACTTCTGGTGATGGGCTGGAAGGCGACGATCCAGGTGCGTGATCTGGCCGATGACCAGAAGCTTGAGCTGGTCTGCCGGAAATGCGGCCGGCTTGCCTATACGAACCGGGCGCAGCTTTGCGAGGAGATCGACCGTTCGCAGCTCTATCTCGATGAGATCGAGGCGAAGGCGAGCTGCAAGCGCCGCGGCTGCAATGGCCGCATGCGGCTTTCTATGGTGCGGTTGCAGGAGATGAGCGGTTTTGTCGGCGGTCTCGCGTAGCGGCCGCGCCGTGATCGCGCCGGGGCGCAGCGTAGCGAACGCGGCCCGATCCTGTGAAGAAGGCGAATATCGGAGAAATCAGCATAGCGCCGGCCTATGGCCGGGATTTCGGGAATTCTCGCTGCGTTGTGTGGGGAAGAAGCGCAGCCGCAGGAGCCTCAGCATAGCGACCCGCAGGGGAGGCGGGATCGACTGCGCCCGCACGCGGCGCACCGTTTTGGCGGGCGGGCAGGGGAGTTCGAGGGGCGGGGCTTCGGGGCGCCCCTCGTCCTGGTCCGATCCGCTCGATGCGGGGAGGACCAGGCACTTCCGCTGAGGCCGCCGGAGAGGGAGACACCACCCCCTCAATCCCCGTCCTCTATCGGCTCAACATCGCGCAGCTCGACAAAGACGACTTTCTCGGTTCGCTCCTGCCCGATCAGGTCGAGATTGATATGGACGTAATCGGCAAACGGCTCCCGGCACAAGCGCCAGACGACGCCAACGCGGCCGACGCGGCGCTCGTTGGTGCCATCAATGGATGGCGATGTGCCGATGATGCGAACGCGCTGGCCGAGGCGAAGCCAGTTCGCCGCGCTGGCGATCATGTCGGTCCGTTCCTCCGCCGTCAGCTTCTTGCGCGTCGAGCGCGCCCACGGCGTATGCGGATCGGCGACAAGCTGGCTCGCCTGTTCATCCGGGGACAGGTCCTGAAACCGCGTGATCTCGTAATCCAGCGGCCAATCCTCGGGGTCCGGTGGTTTCGGATTCCGGTGGAAGTGCTCCACGGTCGGGCCGCCGAAAAGATCAGGTTGCGCACCGGCCTGCCGTCGCTGACGCTGCGCCTTGCGATAGTCCGCCCGCCATTGCCCTTCGGGGCTGAGGGGCGGGCGCTCGGTTTCGCCCAACAGGCGGTCCAGTTCTTCCCGGTCATCCATGGCCGTCTCCTGTCGGCGCGACGTTCTCAATCTGAGGGGAGGGGAGGCGCGACACGGGGCGGCATCGGCCGCCCCGTTCCGAACCCTTCACGCTTCGACCGTTTCCACGATTTTCGGCACGCTGCGGTCGAGGAATATCTCGACATGGACGATCTGGGCCGCGATCACACCGGGCCGCTCGGTCACGACGATGACGGGCCGCAGGAGCGGGCGCACGATGACGAAAAGCGAAGCCAGCGCCTCGATGCTCTCCGTCACGTCGGCAAGCTCGCCCAGCCTGTCGGATTTCGTCACCAAGAGATTTCCGGCCAGCGGCGTGGGCGCACCCGCGACTTCCGTCAGGCACGGCACGGTGTCGTCCAGCCCGTTGTCGTCCACAATGATATCGAGGCCGTTCACTCGAACGATATCGATCAGATCGCACTTCACGAATGCCTTGATTTGGGCATAGCTGCCTTCGAGGTTGATCGTGACCGGGCGAATGGTGCCTGCCATCGGCTCGATCAGGAAGGCTTTGACTGCGCTCATTTTCTGTCTCCTTTTTCCCGAAGTCCCGCAGGGAAGCCCCCTTGGGCGAAGCCTCCCCGGTCTTTCCGGGGGAATGGCCTCTGACATTCCCCCGGACAGAGGGGGGAGGGCGCAGCCCGCCCCACGGCGGCGCGCGGGCGGATCAAGGGGTCGTGGC